>JBCNNR010000023.1:0-75009 GCA_039594295.1 Bdellovibrio sp. | reverse complement strand
TGGATGGATGGATGGATGGATGGATGGATGGATGGATGGATGGATGGATGGACCGAGAATCCCTTATGCCATCCATAAAAATAATTCACCTGACTTTCGCGCTCAAATCAGAAATCCTAGTTTGAGGAGTCACCATGAGAATTTCATCAGAGACAGTAGTAACCAAGAAAAACAAGACCATCACCTTGCGGGCTCCGCAAATCGAAGACGCACAGAATTTGATTGATGCAATGGTCGAGGTGGCAGCAACCTCTCCGCACATTATTATGTCGGGAGCTGATTTTCAGGCAAAGACGGTGCAGGACGAGCAGGCGTGGATTCAAAAATACAACGACAATCCCCGCGGATTTACGATCCTCGCCGAATACAATGGAAAAATCATCGGCGTGCTGGATTTCATGGGCGGGCAAAGAAATAAGACTCAACATCGGGGCGCTTTGGGCATTTCGCTTCACTCCGACCTCCGCGGGGAAGGCCTTGGTCAGCTTTTATTCAAAAAGCTTTTGGCAGAAGTTAAAAATATCGAAGGCCTCACCCAGGTGGAGTTAAGTCTGATGAGCGAGAACCACACCGCATATCACCTCTATAAAAAAGTGGGATTTAAAGAGATCGGCCGCAGGCCCAATGCGTATCGAATGCCTGATGGTACATTCAACGATGAAATCATGATGATATTGCCTCTTTAGGAGTGTTCGTGGAAATTTCGACAGAAGTTTTTCAAACCAAAAAGAACAAAACCGTGATCTTGCGTTCGGCGCAAGTTCAAGATGCACCTTATTTGCGAAATGTACTGATCGAGATAGCAGCCACCTCTCCTTATATTATGAGTACTCCCGAGGACTTTCGCAATCGTCCTGAAGATGCCGAATTAAAATGGATTGAGAAGTATGTTTCCAATCCCCGGGACTTGTTGATGTTCGTCGAGTATCAAGGCCAGGTTGCCGGGTTTATGGATTATAGCTCCGGTACTCGCGATAAAGTTTTTCATCGTGGTCATTTGGGAATGTCGGTTCACCCCCATCTGCGTGGCGAAGGTATTGGCGAACAGATGCTTAAAAAGCTATTAAACGAAGTCGCTCGCATTGATGGGGTGACGCAACTTGAACTCAGTGTGATGCATGTGAATGTTCCAGCGATCGAACTCTATAAAAAAATGGGTTTCGTGGAATGTGGCAGAAAGCCCAACGCCTTTAAACTTTTAGAGGGTGGCTTTGCCGATGAAATCTCTATGTTTAAAATACTTCAAAGCCGGCTTTAAATTTGAATTCTTCTTTTTAACTCCAATTAGTGTTTTGTTGGCACGAACGGGCGGTGCTCGGTATTTGTGAACGAATGACCCGAATCATAATAATGAAGTCACCGGTTGAGCGAATGATCTGTGATTGTCGCTCAACCAAGAAACATTGCGTTGAATTGTTAGGATTGTGTTAGGGGTATTGACCAAACTTTGTCAAAGTCGATAGCCTCGACAGCATTTCAAGGGACAATTGAATGCTGCTGGAAAGATTCAAAAGAATATTTTTCTCGTCGCGTTTCCGACTGAAGAAGTGGGAATCGGGGGGCTCATACCCGTGCTGCCACCAAAATTTGGGCCGTACTCCCTTCGTGTCACCAAAAAACCATCAATCAAAACTTAATATCTGTATCTATAAAGGCGTCCGTGTAGGCGCCTTTTTTATTTTTAAAGTGGCATCATTGACGATGCCACAGCTTTAGGAGCTGTCGATGTGTGGAGTTGTCGGGTTGATTGGAGAGGATAAAGCGGGCGAGAAATTGTTCCCGGCCTTATTCGCCCTTCAGCACCGTGGTCAGGATGCCGCGGGTATTTTAAGTTTCGATTTCTCCCGAGGAGAGTTTCATCTGGAAAAGGATCTGGGACTTGTGTCTCAAGTCTTTCCGATGGAAAAGCTCGAAAGAATCAAAGGCAGCATGGCTTTGGGGCACACGCGCTATTCAACGATCGGAACGGTCGAAAAAACCGATCTTCAACCGTTGATTGTAAGTTACCCCAACGGCATCGGCATGGCCCATAACGGGAATGTGACTAATTATAATGAGATCGTCGAGTACGTTCGCAAGCGTCGCAGTCGCTGGACCTTCACACGCAATGATTTGGAATTACTTTTACATATGATGTCGATCGGAGTTTCCGATCAACTGGAGGCTGGAAAAAAACTTTCCGCCGAAGTCATGGCCAAAGCGGCACAGCAGGTTGTGGAAAAAGTCCAAGGTGCTTACAGTGTCGTCGGAATGATGGCGGACGAAGGTATGTTTGCCTTTAATGACCCTCAGGGAATTCGTCCTCTCTTAATTGGCCGAAAATTTGATAATAATAAATATAGCTATTGTTTTGCCTCTGAAAAGCAGGTGTTTTTCGCTCTGGGCTTCGAGTACTTCCGTGATCTGAAGCCCGGAGAATTTGTTTTCGTCGACAAAGACCAAAACTTTCATTCGTTCCCACTTTCTGAAAAACAAGCACGTCCCTGTATGTTTGAGTGGATTTATTTCGCCGGGGCCGAGACAGAATGGCATGGCCGACCGGTGTATGATGTTCGCTTGCGTTTGGGAGAGGTCTTGGCCAATGAAACTCGGCGCAAGATGCAAGAGCAAGGTATTGAAATTGATGTTGTGGCACCTGTGCCAGATACCGCGCGCGCAGCAGCCCTGCGCCTGGCCGAAGTTTTAAAAACTCCTTACCGTGAAGTTTTAATTAAAAATCGCTATGTGCAAAGAAGCTTTATCGTCAATGAACCCGCGGTTCGCAAAGCCATGGTGAACTTAAAGCTTTTGCCGGTGGAAAGCGAAATTCGCGGTAAAAATATTTTACTGGTTGATGACAGCATCGTGCGTGGGACAACTTCCGCGCGCATTATTCAATTATTAAAAGAGTCCGGCGCCAATAAAGTCTATTTGGCGAGCACCTGTCCGCCAATTCGTAATCCTTGTTTTTACGGTATCGATTTCCCCGAAGGGGAAGCTTTGGTCGCGCATCAAAGAACCGAGGATCAAGTGGCAGAACTTTTGGGAGTGGATGGCTTGATCTATTTGCCACTTTCCGAACTTAAAGAAGCCATCGGCGTGCCCAGTATGTGCAGCGCCTGTTTAGATGGTGATTATCCCGTTTCAGTTTCTAAAGCAGATTTCATCAACACTCGCAGCCACAATATCGGTGGCGGTGGAAAAAATGAGGTGAACCCATGAGAATTCAAGTTCTTTTCGGCAGTCAAAGTGACGAGCGTGTTTACGCTCCTTTATGTCAATCCCTGGAAAGCGTCGGCAACGTGAAAATGGAAGTGGCCTCGGCCCATCGTCATCCAGAACGTGTACGCGAAGTGGTTACAACTTGTGAGGCAAATGCCTTTGTTGCCGGAGCAGGCTTGGCAGCACATCTTCCAGGTGTAGTCGCTTCTCTTACAAAAAAGCCGGTTTTTGGAGTGGCAATCAATGGTGCCTTTGGCGGGATGGATGCATTCTTGTCGATTGCACAGATGCCTAAAGATATTCCGGTGGCGGCCGTGATGGAAAATCAAATTGAAATCCTTCCCGAGCTTTTGAAAAAGGCCAAGGGCTTCAATCAAGATAAGCTGGAGCTTTCTTGGAATCCTTATCGCAGTGAAGTACCAGTTCTTGCAAAAACCTTGCAGGACCTGCGTGAAAAAGCGGGAGTGGAAATCACTTGGGTTGATCCGAACAGTCCTCAATGTCAGGGCGAGATCGTCATGGTGGGCGAAAAGCCTCAAGGTAAAAATGTCTGCATGTATGTCTGTGACAAGGAAGAGTTGAAAAACTCGAACCTGGCGAATGAGTTTTTCGCAGTGGCAAAATCCGGAGGGGCTTGGGTCGGCGTGAATAATATTGTGAATTTCCTATTGCAAATCAAAAAGATGAAAGAGGCTTTGGCATGAACCTGCTTTATCGCGGCTCCGTAAAAGATATTTATAAAACTAACGAGGGTTTGCTTTTTAAGTACAGCAATCGCTATTCAGTTTTTGACTGGGGAGAAATGCCGAACGAAATCCCTCGCAAAGGGGCGGCATTGGCGGCCATGGCTGGAATGTTCTTTGATCATTTGCAAGACAAAGGCATCAAGTCTCATTATATGAAGCCTCACAACGAAGATTCGATTTTAGTGAACGAAGTGGCTGTTATTCGCCCCGCGTGGGAAAACGGTGTTTACGATTATTCAGTTTATTCAGACAAGCCCACCAACTGCCTGGTTCCTTTGGAAGTGATCTTTCGCATCTTGTTGGGGAAAGGTAATTCCCTGGAAGGTCGTTTAAAAAAGAACCCTGCGTACATGGCGGAGTTGGGGCTCACACAAATTCCGGATTCAACCCAGTCATTCATTCCACCCATCGTCGAGTTCTCGACAAAACTTGAAACCACGGATCGCTATTTAACTCGTCAAGAAATCAAAGATCTGAATGTGATTGATTCAGAAGAGTTAGAGCAAGTTCGCCAGTTGACAGCAGATATTGCCGATCACCTACAAAAACTTTTTGCATCTTTTGGTGTAAAGCTTTGGGACGGGAAATTTGAGTATGCTTTCGGCTCGCAAACGCCACAAGGTCGTTCCCTTTTCCTGGTGGACTCCATTGGGCCGGACGAGCTGCGGTTGACTTATGAAAATGCTCCTTTGTCGAAAGAATTTTTGCGTCAGATCTATGCGCCGACTTCATGGTATCAAGCCGTAGGGAAGGCAAAAGATATCGCCAAAGAACGTGGCACCAATAACTGGAAAGAAATCTGTGCCAATGAACTGGGTGAAAAACCGCAAGTTCTAAATGACGAACAAGTTAAAGTCGCAACAATGCTTTACACATCTTTGGCTAATGAAATGGCTTGGGCTTTGGGTAAAACAGCGCCATTTGAAAAGGAAGCAAGTCTTAAAAACTGGAGACAGCAATGCGCGTCCTGGTTATAGGCAAGGGCGGTCGCGAACATGCGATTGCACAGAAAATTTCTGAATCTAAAATGCTCGACACACTTTGGGTTGCACCGGGCAACCCAGGTATGAGCCAGGCAGGATTGAAATGTGCCAGCGTCGAAAAAACGCCGGATATTCTGGCATTTTGTAAAATCAATCTTATCGACCTTGTGATTCTGGGTCCTGAGGCGGCGATTTTGTCGGATCTCAAGGAAGTCCTTGAAAAAAACGACATCGCTTGTTTAGCACCGTCTCGCGAGGCAGGTCATTTAGAAGCTTCCAAGTATTTCTGCAAAGAAGTTCTGCAAGACGCAGGACTTTTGACGGCGGCCTATAAATTAGCAAACTCGGTGAGTGAAGCTGAATCGTTTATTGCTCGGCATGATTTCAAAAATCCAATTGTGGTGAAGGCGGATGGCCTTGCCCAAGGAAAAGGCGTCGCTGTCTGCGAATCAGCAGAAACAGCAGTTGCCGCGATCAAAGATTTATCGGCGGCATATGGCTTTCCCATTCTGGTTGAAGAGTGTTTGGTGGGTCGTGAGCTTTCGGCGTTTGCATTATGTGATGGCGAAGACTTTGTGGTTTTAGGAACAGCCTGTGATTATAAGCGCATCACGCCGGATCCATTCAGTGCCAACACGGGTGGCATGGGTGCCTTCAGTCCTTGTGATTTTATTACCAAGGAAGATGAAGCGGCCATCGATAACATCTTTAAAAAATCTTTGAAGGCGCTTAAGCAAAAAGGAAAACCTTTCGTTGGGTTCCTGTTTGCAGGACTGATGAAGACCGACAAAGGACTTTATGTCTTGGAATTTAACGTGCGCTTGGGAGATCCAGAGACTCAAGCTTTGCTTCCACGAATTAAAAGTGACCTTTTAGATTTGTCCGTAAGGGCTGTCCAAGGGCGATTGCAAAAAATTAAAACTGAATTTCATGATTTCCGTTCGGTGCATGTGGTGGCAGTGAGTGCGGGTTATCCGGGGAACGCCATGGATTTGGGTCACACAATCCAGGTTCCAGCCAAGACGGCAGAGGGCACGCGTATTTATTTTGCCGGTGTTTCCGCAAAAAATGAAGCCCTGGTAAATACCGGCGGCAGAGTTTTGGGAGTGACGGCCCTGGCAAAAACGCGTGATGAAGCACGCACCTTGGCTTATCAAGAGTTGCGCAAGATCGATTTCCAAGGTTTATACTTCCGCGAGGACATCGCGCAATGATGAAACCTGTTCGTGTTGCCATTTTTGCCTCGGGGACTGGCTCAAATGCAGAAGCATTAATTAAAAAGATGCAGTCTTTGGGGGGCACGATCGAGTTTGTTTTTACCGACAAACCCGCAGCTGGTGTTTTGGCAAAAGCTCAAGCTCTTAATACAAAGACCTATGTGATTGAAAAATCACAAGATCGTCAACAGCACGAACAAGAAATCTTGCAACTTTTGGTGAAGCACGAGGTTGATTGGGTTCTACTTGCAGGTTACATGCGATTATTATCTGCGGAGTTTCTGCAATCCCTGGCGGATCGACATCATGGACATGCTCAAGTCGTGAATATTCATCCCAGCCTTTTGCCCGCCTATCCTGGAAAAGATTCCTTGGAACGCGCTTTTGCTGACAAAGTCGAACAAAGTGGCGTGACCTTGCATTTGGTCGATGAAGGCATGGATACCGGCGCTATTTTAAAACAAGCGGCTTTGTCGTTAAAGGGTTTTCACGCCTTTGGTGATTTTAAGGCTCATATCCACCGTTTGGAACATCAAGTTTATACTGAATTTTTAGAACAAATTGTGCAGGGCCAGATTGCCACTCACTCTTTTAAGGAAATTATAGAATGTTAAAGCAACGAGTTGCCATTCGCAGTCGCATTGAAAATTCTCAAGAGGAGCATCTAAAAAAGCTCTTTAATCCTGCAAAGCCTTCGCAGGATTTGAAACTCTCCAGAGTCTTTTGGTTGATGGAAAAAACGCCGGGAGCTTTTAAACAGTGGGATCTTAAAAAAGATCTGCACAAGGTGTTTTGTGATGCGATTACAGAGGACATGGATTTTGGCTTTCCCGAATACCATGATGACAAAATTTATGTCGAAGTTCGTTATTTGGCGGGCGTGACAGATAATTGGGCTCGCTCGGCAACAGAAGCTCTTTCATTGGTTTCCGGTGGGGCGACGAAATCATGGCAGGACTTTGATTTCGAAGTTCACAGTGGCTGGCAGATTGAAATGAGCGAAGACCTTTCGCAATCACAAGTTGAAAAAGTTCTTTTCCAATCCCTGGCAAATCCATTGCTTCAAAAGGTTCAAGTAAAACGTGGGGGAGAACTCAAAGGTGCTAATTCCTTTGCGGACTTCCACGAATATTGGAAAGTTGAAACGGAACATAAACCGGAATTGAAACTTTTCCCGCTCACCGCAGATGCCCTTGAAACTCTGAACCAAGAAAGAGGCTTGGCCCTTTCCACTGTTGAAATCCAAACGATCATCGAGCACTTTTCTTCTCCAGAGCAAATGAAAGCTCGTGCCCCCTTGGGCTGGGCCGGATTTGTGACGGAAGTGGAAGTCGAGTGCCTGGCGCAAACTTGGAGCGAGCACTGTAAACACAAAATTTTCGCCGCCAATGTTGAATACTCGGAAGCCAATATCAAGGGTGTTCCGATGTTGGGAACGCAAACTATCAAAAGTCTTTATAAATCCTATATTCAG
This sequence comes from Bdellovibrio sp., assembly GCA_039594295.1. Taxonomy (GTDB): domain Bacteria; phylum Bdellovibrionota; class Bdellovibrionia; order Bdellovibrionales; family Bdellovibrionaceae; genus Bdellovibrio. The sequence continues at coordinate 67,388 of JBCNNR010000023.1, read as the reverse complement.
GCGGCAACGAATAAACTGCAAGATTGCGGATACCTGGTTTCTGTTTTTAAAGATAACGCTGGCATCGTTGATTTTGATAAAAATGTGAATGTCTGTGTGAAAGTGGAAACTCACAACAGTCCTTCGGCTCTGGATCCATTTGGAGGTGCCATCACAGGTATCTTGGGAGTGAATCGCGATATCTTAGGTTGCGGTGTGGGAGCTAAGCCCATTGCGAACATGGATGTGTTTTGTCTTTCGAAATCTGACTTGTTCCCGAAAGCCGATGATCCCAAACGTCCTGAACTGTTGAAAGATCCAGGTGTGATCTTCCGGGGTGTGCATCAAGGTGTTGAAGAGGGTGGCAATCAAAGTGGTATCCCCACAGTGAATGGTTCCTTCTGCTTTGCGAGTGAATTCGCGGCAAAGCCGCTTATTTTTGTTGGCTCATTGGGTGTGATGCCTAAACAGGTTCATGGTAAAAACAGTGAGCTGAAAGAAATTCGTTCGGGCGATCTTATCGTCGTGGCCGGTGGACGATTGGGTAAAGACGGTGTGCATGGAGCAACCTTCAGTTCTTTGGAGCTCAATGACAAAGTCGCATCAAACGTTGTGCAAATCGGTGACAGCATCACGCAAAAACGACTTTTGGATTTCACAATCCTTGCTCGCGACAAAAATCTGATTCAAGCCATCACCGATAATGGTGCAGGTGGAGTCAGTTCCTCGATCGGCGAGATGGCGACACTGTCGGGTGGCGCACGTATGGATCTTTCCAAGCATCCAGTGAAATACCACGGTTTGGAATTTTGGGAGATGCTGGTCAGTGAATCCCAGGAGCGCATGTCTTTTGCGGTAGCTCCTGAAAATCTGCAAGCCTTTTTGAATCTGGCAGCAAAAATGGGTGTGGAAGCTTCTTGTCTGGGAGAATTCACCAATTCAGGAACTTTTGAAGTGTATTACGCTGATAAAGCCCTGGCCAAACTGGAGCTTGAGTTCCTGCACGATGGCTTAAGCAAAATGGAATTGAAAGCCCTTTTTGAAGGACCTAAAGAATACACCGAGTACTTCCGTGCGACTCCTAAAAAGAAAGTTTCTCCGACTTCGGCAAATATCTCAGAAGTTTTAAAAACTGTTTTAGCAAATCCCAACGTTGCTTCTCGCGAACCATTGGTGCGTTATTATGACCATGAAGTTCAAGGAGCCACTCGTGTTAAGCCGTATGGTGGAAAAACGCAGCAGGGTGCCAATAACTCCGGCGTCATTGATTTATCAGTTCACGGAGGGACAGAGAATAACGCCGTCGCGGTATCGAATGGTCTGTGCCCGCAGCTTTCTTATTATGACACCTACCTGATGGCCCAACGTGCAGTCGATGAATCTGTTCGTAACTTGGTTGCCACGGGAGCAGATCCTGACAAAATGGCCTTGGTAGATAATTTCTGCTGGCCAGATCCCACTCCAAAAAAATCAAATCCAGATGCAGAACACAAAATGGCCCAATTGGTTCGTGCCTGTGCAGGGATCTATGATGCGGCCTTGGCTTACCGGGCCCCTTTGGTGAGTGGTAAAGACAGCATGAAGAATGATTTCATTGGCAAAGTGAAATCGGGAGAGACCGTTAAGATTTCTGTGCCGCCAACATTATTGATGACTGCCATTGGTCAAGTACCAGATGCGCGTAAGACGGTGAATGGTTTCTTTGCCAACAGTGGAGATCACATTTATCTGTTGGGTCAACCAACCAAGTCTTTGATTGGTTCTGTGTTTGCTCAGGAATACGATACGATTTCCTCTTACCCAGAGTATCCAGATCTTGGAAAGAATCGCGATTTATATCGCTTGGTCTTCGGCGCCATTCAACACGATCTTTTGAACTCCTGCCACGATATTTCCGAGGGCGGCTTGATGTCTGCCTTGGCGGAATGTTGCTTTGGAAATCAATTGGGTCTGGAAGTAAACCTGCGTGATCTTTCGTGGGAAAACATCTGGTCGGAAATGGGCTCGCAGTTTGTGGTGAGTGTTCCCGCGGATAAAGTTCCACTCTTTGAAAGATATTTTGATCGTTGCTCGATGAAACTTGGACAGGTGACGGATAAAGACGAGTTCAAGTGGAGCTTTAATGGCGAAACCAACTCTTTGAAAGTTTCCGAGCTTCAATCCCTTTGGTCTGAAGGAGTTTTAAATGTCTACAACGCCTAACTTTATGATTCTTTGGGGTGATGGCATTAACTGCGAAAACGAAACAGCGCGAGCGGTGGAGTTGGCCGGTGGTCAGGCCGAAAAGGTTCATATCAATGATCTGGTGGAAAAACCCGAGATGCTGCGTGATTTTCAAGGGCTGGTGATTCCCGGTGGCTTTTCATTCGGAGATCACTTGGGCAGTGGACAAATTCTGGCCCTGAAACTGGAGCGCTTTGTAAAAAAAGAATTGGAAGTATTCGTGAAGAAGTTCCCGGTGATGGGGATTTGCAATGGCTTTCAAACTCTGGTGCGCTTGGGGCTATTGCCGGATGCGAATTTTCAAAAATCGTGTTCCCTGGTTAAAAATGAACAGGGCCATTTTCAAAATGAGTGGGTGGAGCTTGAGCGCAACGCCAAGTCTCCTTGTGTCTGGACTAAAAATCTTCCTGAGAATTTCACTTTACCGGCTCGTCACGGAGAAGGACGCTTTCTTTGCGAAAGCGACGAAGCTCTAAAGAACTTGCAAAAAAATCAGCAGATCGTTCTTCGTTATAAGGAAAACTTTAACGGCGCCGTGGATCGTATCGCAGGCGTTTGTGATTCTTCGGGATTGGTTTTTGCTTTGATGCCCCATCCAGAAGCGGCGATCCACGACTGGCATTTGCCTTTCGCGGGTCAGGCCTGGGGCTTGGAATTTTTTAAAAGTGCTTTGCAATACTTGAAAGGTCGTCATGAAAATTAAAAGAGCTCTGCTAAGTGTTTCAGATAAAACCGGTTTGATCGAACTTGCGCAAACTTTGCATAAGCACAACGTGGAATTGATCGCGAGTGGGGGGACTGCCAAATCCCTCGAGCAAGTGGGTTTACCTGTGACGGCCGTGGAAGAGATCAGCGGCAATCCTGAGGCCTTCCAAGGGCGTATGAAAACTTTAAGCTTTGAGATTTCCTCTTCTCTTTTATTCCGCCGTAACGATGAAGCTGACGTCGCTAAAGCACAAGAGTTGAAAATCAAACCAATCGATTTGGTCGTGGTGAATCTGTATCCGTTCCATCAAACGGTGGAAAAGGGCAGCGAGTTTGCAGAGTGTGTTGAAAACATCGATATTGGTGGACCGACCATGCTCAGAGCGGGGGCTAAAAACCACGAAGCTGTGACGGTTTTGTGTGAGCCTTCGCAGTATCAAAGCTTCGTCGCAAATATGCTGGAAAATGGTGGTAATACTTCTTTAGACTATCGCAAACAGTGCGCGGCTAAGGTTTACACCATGACTGCTTTCTATGATATGGCGATTGCAGGATATTTAACTCAAAGCACAGGTCAGCAACTTCGTTATGGTGAAAATCCTCACCAAAAAGCAGTGCTATTGAAAGATCCCTTCTCTGAGGGATTGGCGCACAAAGAATCTTTGCAAGGCAAAGAGATGTCCTACAATAACTTCCTTGATGCTGACTTTGCGGCTCAGTCTTTGAAAGATCTGTGGGCGTGGCAGGGTGATTATGCTCATCCGTCAGCTGTGGTTGTGAAACATAACACTCCTTGTGGGTTGGCCATTGCTGAAACACCGCTGCGTGCTTTGGAATTGGCTTGGAAGGGTGACGAGAAAAGTTCCTTTGGTGGTGTCTTGGCTTTAAGTTTCACGGTGAATGCGGAAGTGGCCGCGTTCTTTGCCGATAAATTTGTCGAAGTGATCATGGCGCCAGAGTTTACACCTGACGCTCAAGCGACGCTGAAAAAGAACTGCCGTCTGGTTCCAATCACTTTGCAAAAGAAATCCAGCTGGCAAATCAGATCCATCGAAGGTGGAGCCTTGGTTCAAGAAAAAGACCATTTCTCGACTGAAAATTTTAAAAACGTCACGACGAATACTTTTCCCACAGAAAAACAAAAGCTCGCAGCTTTTGCGTTCTTGTGCGTGAAAAACTTAAAGAGCAATGCGATCGCCATCTGCGCTCAACGGGGATCTGAATTTGAAATGGTCACTTTGGGATCGGGTCAAACGAATCGCGTGGATTGCATCGAAAAATTGGTCATTCCGCGCTTGCAGGAAAAAGGTGTGAAAGATGCCTCTGAAATGGTTCTCGCATCAGATGCATTTTTCCCGTTCCCGGATTCCATCGAAGTCGCCTCGAAAGTCGGGGTGAAATACATCGTACAGCCGGGGGGCTCGATCAAAGATAACGACGTGATCGCCGAAGCGAATAGCCGCAACATCTCTATGATTTTCACCGGCCGACGCCACTTTTTACACTAGGAGTTCAGAATGTCAGAAGTAATTGATTACGCAAAATCTGGTGTAGACATCCAAAAAGGTGACGCTTTCGTTGAGCGCATCAAAATGTTGGTGCCAACCACTCATAACGATCAAGTTCTGCAAGGGATCGGTGGGTTCGCCGCTCTTTACAAAGTCAGCGAGGATCGCATTATCGCAAGTAGCACAGACGGTGTGGGAACAAAATTAAAGCTCGCACAAGCTGCGAACAAGCATTATGGGGTCGGTATTGATCTAGTTGCGATGTGTGTGAATGACCTTTTATGTGTGGGCGCAAAGCCGTTGTTCTTTTTGGATTACATGGCCTTTGGAAAACTCGACACTCGTGTCAGTGAAGAATTGATTGCCGGGATGGTGGATGGATGCAAACAATCTGGCATGGCCCTCATCGGCGGTGAGACTGCTGAGATGCCAGGAATGTACCAAAACGATGAATACGATGTTGCAGGATTCAGTGTTGGAGATGTTCATCCCAAAGATATGTTCAAGGAAGAAAATATGGAGGAGGGGGATGTTCTCCTTGGTATCGCTTCCAGTGGTTTTCATTCCAATGGATATTCTTTGCTAAGAAAGTTAGTGAAAGAGGATGAAACAGATTTGATCAATCAACTTTTGGTGCCAACTAAAATCTATGTCAAAACGGTGAGTTCTATTCGTAATAATGCACCTTCTGCGTTGTTGGCGATGGCGCATATCACAGGTGGCGGGATTCACAATATTCCACGCATGAGTGAAAAATTTGATTACGTTTTGAATGGTTGGCCTTCATTGAATGAAACGGCCCCGGTGATTAAAACCCTTGCGGAAAGATCCAAACTTTCCAATGAAAAACTTTTTGAAACATTCAATATGGGTATTGGTTTGGTTCTTTTGGTCAAAAAGGCTTTTGTCGAAACCATCAAGGATGATCTAAAATCCCAAGACGAAAAGTTCTGGGAAATTGGCTACATCAAAAAGGGAACAGGGCAAATCAACGTTCCTTCCTAATGAAAGGGCTCCCTACGGAGCCTTTTTTATTTCCGCGCTACCAAGAAGAGCTGCGTCAACTGACGCTGTTTGACTCCCTTTCTCTGAGGTGCAGTAATCATCTTTAGTCTAGGGAAGTGTGTATGTTCATCAGTAGTGTCAGGTTGTCAAAAATAAGATGATGGAATTTAAGAAAGCTAAATTAGATAACCTCAAAGCGATCAACGAATTAATCTTTGAATCACGGTCTGTTTGGAATTATCCAGAAGACTATGCGAGAGCTTCTCTTCCGTTGATCACAATTGACGAGGCATTTCTTAATTCTCAAATCGCCTATGAAATTCACGATTCAGAGTTCGTCGGCTTTCTGGCCTTTGAGAATCATGACGACGATATATTTCTGGAGCATCTGTGGATTAAAAAGTCCCGCCTTAAACAAGGAATCGGAAATGCCGCTGCAAAATTTATCGATGAAACAGCGGTGGCGAACGGCTGGAAAAAACTAAAAGTCTTCCCAGATCCATCGGCCGAAGGATTTTATCTGAAATGCGGTTTTAAAAATACCGGGGAGAAATTTCCATCCCGCGTCCCGGGTGGTCCCACATTCACGCTCTTCGAGAAAGTTTACTAAATTCCATTTCTTGATACTTAACAAAAAAAGTGTCTTTGTTTTTCAAGTTTTCTTGAGAACTTGAACCGGCGCTCATTCTCTCAAGTAGACATGTTATAGTTTGTTTAGTCAGGCTGGATTTGTTTACACGCCAGGGAGTGATTTTGACGAACTACACGAAAGTTTCTAAGATGGAAAAAAGAGTGTTGTGGGGAATGGTTCTTGCGCTTCTCTGCTTGGTTGTGATGGGAATTTATCTGCATTTGAAACTGGAATACATTGCAGAGGCCAGTGCTCAGCGCACACAAATTCGAAAAATTGCTTTTAATATAAGAGTTCTGAAATCCTTGATTGTCGATGCCGAAACGGGACAACGTGGATTCTTATTGACCGGAAATAAGCGTTACCTTCGCCCTTACAATATGGTGGAGGAGGAGATTCACGAAAAATTCCAAGAGCTGGATGTTTTGTTAAATCGCGATAGGCCACAACTTGATCAGCTTCTCCGCGCTCGGGAATTCACGGAAAAGAAGTTGGCTGAACTTAAGCAGACGGTGGATTTGAAACGTCGGGGGCAAGGTCAAGAGGCCATGGAGATCGTGAACTCTAACAAAGGCCAAGAGGCGATGGAGTCGTTACGACTTATTTTTGATGAAATGGAAACTTTTCAAGAGGCTCAGATTCCCATTTTGACCGGGGCAATTACACAGGCCATTCGTAAAAGTAAGAAAATAAATTTCATTGGGGGTGCTATTGTCGTCGTATGCCTGCTCATCCTGATTTTTTTCTTTCGCAACAGTATCCGGGCAAGGTCGCTCACTCAGGGGTCATTAGTTGATTTAGTGGAAACCCTACGGAAAAAAGAGGAAATTTATTCCGAAGTTATAGCTATCCAGAACGATCTCGCGGGCTCTATGCTCGACGCGCACTCGATGTTAGATAAGATCGTTAATCTCTCCATGCATTTAACGAAGTCCGATGGCGCGATCGTCGAGGAACTCGATCTGGAAAGTGGAGACCTGGTCTATCGATACGCTGCGGGTGCGGCAGTTTCATATCTGGGTATGCGTGTGAAGGCGAGAAATAGTTTTTCAGGGTTGTGCGTGCGCGAGGAGCGTCCCTTGATGTGTCAGGATTCTGAAATTGATGAACGAGTCGATAAAGAGGCTTGTCGGCGCGTGCATCTCAGATCGATGATTGTCGTTCCTCTGTACTATGGGGACCGCCTTTTGGGGGTCCTGAAAAACTATTCAGAACAGCCGAATTATTATAGTGAAGAAGTGTTTTACGCACTTTCCATGGTGTCGAGAATGTTATCGTCGTCTCTGGGGCAAGCTGAGGAATTCGAAAATGCTCAAGCAAGACTTAATATGTCTCGTCCAAAATCATCGTGAGCTTATGCACTTTGTTGGCTTTTGTTTGCACCAAAAAGTTCATTGAGGGCTTTAAGGCAGTTTGCATCCAAAAGCCCTTGTTTCGTTTCCATGAGGATTTTGTTTGCACTATAGCCATCCATAGGTTCTTCCATTTCTGGATTTTTCAAAGTTAAACAGCAAAAGTGATCTGCCGTGGAAATAATCCGCGTCAGGGGATGGATTTTCTTTCTGTCTATGCCCCGGGGATATCCTGTTCCCATCAAATCCTCGTGATGTTCATACGTGATTTGAATCACATCCGTCGGAATGCCTTTGATGGATTCCAAAATCTCTTTTCCTCGTATCGGGTGTGACTCAATCATCAGTCGTTCTTGCTTGGAGAGTTTAAAGCGACTTTTCTTAAGGAGATCTGCGGGCAGTTCCTTAAATCCAATATTGTGAAAAATTCCCGCCATCGCGATTTTAAATAAATTCTGTGGTGAATTGATGCCCATCTTTTTAGCGATCATAACTGAGTACATGCTGACTCCTAGACTGTGAGCATACAGTGAATCGCTATTTTCGTTCAGCTGATCTAAAACCGTCAGAGCATCATCGGATTCTGTTATGACGGAGACGCAGGAGCTTAAGAAATCCTTGGCATTGTTGAATACGGATTTATCTGTGCCTTGGACAAAGGCTTGTTGGACGATCAATCCGCCAGTGTATTGCATGAAGCGCAATTTCTTGGGGTCGGCAACGAGGGTGCTATTATTAACCGCTTTAGAGAGATTGACGGTAAACCCCACGATACGAGAAAAGTCCGCTTGTTTAACATAAAGATCGTGGACACCTTTTTCTTTGAAGATTTTGATTTTTCCTTCAGGTATCTTTCCGCCTTTATGGGCAATTTTAATGTACTTGTTCTTGGCAACTTTCACAAAAATGCCAAATTCTGTATCACGTTCTGTCAGGAAATCTTCGACGGGAAGAGAACAGAAATCCTCGTCTTTTCCTGTATCGGCGACAAACGAGGGGGCGGCGCTTTGGTGCTGAAGAAGGTCGCTGACTTTTTCAAGCAAATCAGAAGATTTAAAAGGCTTTGGTATAAACCCTTTGGCTCCCAGTTCATGGGCACTTGTGGTTTCAAGGATTTCAGAAAATCCAGTCATCAGCATCACGGGAATATTGGAGCGGTATTGAGTGACCCATTTGAGCAGGTCGATGCCTGTACATTCAGGCATTTTGATGTCGGAAATAATGAGATCCGGAGTTTTTTCGCTCAAGATTTGTTTTGCCTGATTGCCGTGCTCGGCCTCCAGGACTTCATAAGATTTCTTGAGAAAATCTTTTACAGCTGAGCGAAAGAACTCGTCGTCCTCGACTAAAAGAATGGTTTTTTTCATGCGATACTCCCTTGTAATTCTGAGAGGTCCATTTCGAGATTCTGCTTTTTTGGTATTTCAATAACAAAACTGGTGTTTAAATGACCAGGATCAATAAAAAGTCTTCCGTTATGACTTTTTATAATTCCCACCGAAATACTAAGACCGATTCCAGTGCCTTTACCGATTTCCTTGGTGGTGAAAAAGGGTTGAAAGATTTTTTCCAGGTGCTCCGGTGGAATTCCCGCACCGCTATCAGTCACTCTGAATTGAACGAAATCGGGAGTGTCATCGACCTGGACGGTCACCCATTTTTCTGGGAGTTTCGACACCGCATCGAGCGCGTTGTTCATTAGATTTAATAACACCTGAGTAATCTCAATAGGGCGGCATTCGATCATGATAGTTGATGCTGGAATTTCCCAGCGAAGATCTACCGAATCACTTTTAAACCGGTCTTCACACAGAATGACAGCGTCCTCGATACACTCTTGGACTGAAAAATCAGTAAAAGGATCGAGCTCCCCCGCACGAGCAAATGTTTTTAGCCCTTTAATAATTTTCGCAATTCGATCGATTGTTGCATCTGACTTGTGAATATAGTCAGCGAGAGCATCCTTGTCAGATTGCTCACCTCTTTCGAGCTCGGAAATGGCTTCATTGAGGAACATCTTGATTGCCGCCAGGGGAGTGTTGATTTCATGGGCAATACCCCCGACCATTTCGCCTAATGCTGACATTTTTGCAGCTTGTAACGCGATATTTTTTTGTTCATTGAGTTCTATATCCGCAGCCGTGGACATCTTGAGGATGGAGGCTTGAATGTTTTCCCGCATTTTTAAAACAACCATCGTGCACAGTAGGATCATGGCGGAGAAAAGAATGATCAGTAAAACGACTAAATCGAACACTGCATTTGCAGGAAGTTTTTCTTTGTGTATGGAGACACTGGCAAACGTAATCATAATGCCCGCAACACATACGGCAAATAACACCAAGGCCGCATACGGAATGACTTCGGTCGTATAGGTCTCCTGGATTTTTTCCGTCTCGGGTGAGTTGCTTTCCATGTCGGTTAATTCGGAACTGAAAAGTTTCAGCTAAACAGATCTCAAGAAATCTTGGCCTGAACGTCAGGGTATTTGTGAGTATATTCTATATAACTTCGAAAGAAGACGCCGATAAGTTGAGGGTCCTTAAACCCAGACATCAAATGGGAGATGTATGATTCCGCCCAAGGAGCATCCACGCTGGAGAGAGATAGTTGCACACGACGGCAACCTTTCTTTGCACGCTCTATCAACAAAGATGGTCATGACACGTGTGAGAACCGTCTTAGGTACAAACCCCACTGAAGAAAAAGTTCAGGAAGCCATTACTATTGCTTTTGACTTTTTTAAGAAGAATGAATTCGCAGTGGCAGATGATATTAAAACTTTATTTGGTGAGGATTCCGGAAGATGAAAAGTCTATTGAAAGTAGCGGAAGTGGCAGAATTAATTAAATCCGGGAAAAAACTTGTCTTAGCGGGCGACGAGAAGTTGCTCATGTCCTTGCCAAAAGGTTCGTGGATTGGCGGAACTATTCCATACTTTATGTCTGAAGATGGTGGCATAGAAACCACGGAGCTGATTCAAGTTGGCATCCTGCCGGATTTTATAGAAAGTTGCACAGTTATTCATTATGGTGCCGAGAAGCTTTATCAAATACCTTCAGATTACGAGCAGAACGGTTTGTCCTTTATCATGATACCTGCTTTTTCAAATGCCCACTCTGAGTTTGCAAAAAACTGTTCAAGTTACCAGGGAATTTTTGATCGTCCTCTTTTGGGGTGGATCACAGGCTATCAATTGGGACAGACGGTTATCACTAAACCCAAAACCTTTAATGGCTTCACAGGTGAATTTTCCGAGGACGGCGCTCTGGTTATGCATTTAAATCTTCGCGACGATAAATTCGGAAAAGTTAATATTATTAATATTTTTGATCAGGGATCTGGCGATGCAATTTCATTCAAGGAAACCGGTTTTGAAGTGTCGTCCTGTTTGGTGAATGGTGTTGAAATGAATTTTTTCGATTATATCAAATCCAAAAATATCAACACTCAGCTGCCATTGGTCGCGAATTATTCGGGTGCCGCAGTCAACGTGAGTATTATGGCTCTTAACGAAGACAAAAGAACCGTGAGCTTGTATGCGCCGGTGTTTCCGGGGTTGGATTATAAAATTGCCGCGGCAGTTGAAAGTTACGAAGGCGAATTTGAAAAACATGTTTCCCGCATGAATCTGATAAAGCCCACACTATCGTGTAACTGCGTGTTGAACTATCTGTATGCAAAGCTTGAGGGCAAAAGGACTTCGAATATATTGGGTCCGATGACGTTCGGAGAAATCGCGTACATGCTCTTAAATCAGACGATGGTGTATGTAACTTTCGAAGACAAGTCAGCGCCTTAATTTCGCGCTGCCAAGAAAAGCTGCGTTAAGATTGACACCGTGTTGTTACCAAAAGTGTGTCCGTACCTTTAGAGAGTAAAGAACGGCTCCATCTCAATCGGGCGCTCATTTACCGGGTGCATGAATTCTGGTGGCTCAGTATCTGGTGGCATCATCAGATACACTCCGAATGGAATCTTGGCGGAAACCCAATTCATTGGTCTGCGGTACACGAATTCAGAGCGCATTTGATTGTACACCAAGAATTCATTCTCGCGAGCATCGTCAAAAGCTTTCCACAGTAAAGCCTCGAAAATATCGCCGTTATCTGCATGCAGGAAATTTAGATATTTGAAATTCAAACTCGCTTCGATTTTCAGACGAGAAAAAGGCTTTGTCATGGTGCGTGTCCAGCCGAGCATTTTTCCAAATTTCAAAAATTGACGGAAGTTGTGGGCCTTCAGGTTGTAAGACATGGGAATAAAGTCTTGCATGCCTTCGGCAGACCACGGCGCACAACAACCGACGATATTGTCGTTCTTGTCAATCGCGATAATAAAATCTTCCAACTTCAAACCTTCCCAGCGATCTAACTTATCGTGGAAACTTTGGGCATCCCACACTGTCGCCAGATCTTTAGAACGGGATTTTTGCGAGATATAATAAATTAAAGCATCGACGTTCTGGGGGCTTCCGTGGCGCATGCGCAGGTGAGGCAATGGATTTTTAGCCCATGGGAATCGGCCATGAACAGAAACCATGTTCAAACGACGGAACAGGTAATAACGAGGTAAAGGACGCTTCAAGGATCTTTGGCGAACGAAGGCATTCATGGATTTTGCCTCATTCAAACTCATCACCGTGAAAAAGTATTTTGCATCCAATACGGAGGAAACTTCATTCATCACCGGCAAAAAGTGCTGGCCCCATTCCAAAATAGCTTTACGATTTGAGGAAATACGCAAGTCACGGCCAAAGGCCACCGTACGAACTTGATTGTCCAGTAAAACATCGCGAACCACGAAGCTTGCCATGCCTTCGAGCTTATTGTCGTCCTTAAGCATGTACGTTAAAGACTTTTCGCCGTGAATTTCATAGGGCTGAAAGAAATTGCCGTCGCGATCAATTTTGATCTGCAACGGACCATCCAGGGGAAAACTTTTATAAAATTCAACTAACGCTGCCGAATCATCAGGCGAGGCAATCTCAAGTTTCATTAAGTCTTTTTCCAAAGGACCTCAGATTGTCCCATTTTAAGGTTGGCCCAACGAGCAGCAACGAACAAAAAGTCACTCAGACGATTTAAGTACTGCAAGCACATCGCATAGCGCTCGTCTTTGACGGCGATTTCAGCAGATCTGCGTTCGCTGCGACGGCAGCAAGTGCGTGCCACATGTAAGTGTGAAGCCACAATATGTCCCGCTGGCAAAATGAAATTGCGTAGCTCCGGTAACTCTGCCGTCAATTCATCAATTTTAATTTCCACCACGCGAATTTGTTCTGGTGTGATGGGTGGCAACATTTGAAAGACTTCGTCTTTTTCGGTGGCGAGCAAGCTGCCAATGTTAAACAGCTCATTTTGTATTTTCTCAAGAATTTCATCCAAAGCGAGCAGCGTTGGATAGGCATACAAAGAAGACCGACAAACACCGATATAGCTATTCAGCTCATCCACGGTCCCATAGGCCTCAACGCGCGGATTGAATTTTTCAACACAAGAACCATCGACCAAACGGGTGGTTCCTTTATCGCCAGTGCGTGTGTAGATCTTTGCTTTGGGAGGTGTCGTCATAACTTTTGCCCTTTTCAATTTAAGTGTCGCGTTTTACTCTGATGGGGTCAAGAGAGGTTCCTATGGAAATCACAGCTCCGTTAATGGTCACAATTCCGCATTCGGGTGAAAAAATCCCGCCGCAAACGCCCTGGTTGAATTCTTTGCCCGAAGAAATTGTGATGTGCGATGTGGACCGTTACGTAGACTTCTTGTACGAGCCGACACTTCACAAACTGCAAATCCCATTTGTTAAGACCGAGTGGCATCGTTATGCCGCCGATATGAACCGTGTTCCAGAAGATGTGGATTCAACCTCTGTGATTGGTAACAAGAATCCCGCAGGTATGCACAATCGCGGGTTCCATTGGGTCATCACCACCTACAAACATCAGTTGATGAAGGAGCCCATGACTCAACAGGCGCATGACGAGTTGGTGAAACTCATCTATGAGCCTTTTCATAATGATATCCGCGACCTTTACGCGAAACTTCATGCGAAAGGTTATAAAAAAACTTTTCACATTGATGCGCACAGCATGCCATCTGTGGGTACCAGTGAGCACCGTGATCCAGGTGAGCGCAGAGCTGATATCGTGGTCAGCGATAGTAAAGGTAAAAGCTGTGATCCACGTTTTAAAGACCTGGTGATCGCGGCCTATGTGACAGCAGGATTCAAAGTTGGATACAACTGGCCGTATTTTGGCGGTCGCGTCACAGAGCAGTACGGAGATCCATCTCGTGAAATGCATACTTTGCAGGTTGAAATGAACCGCGAACTTTACATGGACGAGAAGACTAAGAAGTTAAAGCCGGAAGAAGCGAAGAAGGTTCAAGAAAAAATCGCCTTTGCTTTGAGCTATATCCGCAACAATTTGCAGCAGCTAGCATAGGGCGTCGAACCCTGAAATCCATAGTCATAGAGCAGGGTTTCATCTAATGATATCCGTTCTATGGCAGAATCTTCGAAAAAATCTTTTCTGAAACGCATTAATAAACCACTCGCGAGTTTGAAACTTGCAGTTTTCATTATTCTTGCAATTGCAACCCTGACCGCTGTGGGAACTTTTGTCGAGGCTAAGTACGACGCTTATGCCGCAAAAAAGCTCGTTTACGATACTTGGTATATGTACACGATCATGGGCATGCTCGTCGTCAATCTGGTCGCCGTGATGGTGGATCGTCTGCCTTGGAAAAAACGCCACGCCTCTTTCGTGTTGGCGCACATTGGTATCATCATTTTGCTCTTCGGTGGTTTGCTGACGATGAAATACGGTTTGGATGGTTCCATGCGTATCGAGATCGGTCAGAAAAACAACTTGGTGCAAACCGCAGAAACAGATCTTGTGGTGTACAGCTCTTTTGATGGCGATCGTTATTCCAAAACTTTCGAGCAGGAAGTGGATTTCTTTAAGTATCCACCGACTGAAAGCAAGCCGACAACAGTTCCGGTTTATGTGGGCGAAATCAAAGTCGTCGACTATAAAAAATACGTTCTGCCATCGCGTAAAGTGGTCGCGGATGAAAGCGGCAAAGCAGGCTCCGCTTTGCGTTTCCAAATTCAAAATCCCAATGTGAATGTGATCGAGTGGTTGGTGCAAAAAAAGCCAGGCTCGATTCAAACTCATGATTTTGGTCCCGCACAAGTTCATATCGGACCGATTCCTGACAAAGGCCAAGGTCGCAATGAAATCTATTTGCAACCGGATAAGGAAAAGGGCGGACTTCGTTACGCCGTTTTTTATAAAGAGTCTGAAAAAGCCGGAAAAACCGGTTTCGTTAAAGAGGGCGATGTTTTTAATCCTGGATTTAAAATGGCCATGGATTTCCGTATCCTCAGATTCCTGCCTTCCGCTTTGGAAGATTGGGATTTGCAAGACATGTCAGCGCCAACGCCGTTAACAACTTCAGCGATTCAAATCATCTTTGAAGGCAAGCCTCACTGGGTTCTTTTGAACGACATGGTGAAGCTGTTCACTCAAGATGCGGTTTACCTTTTCACTTACGGCAATCGCCGTATCGACATTGGTTTCCCAATTGCGCTGAAGTCCTTCGCGGTGGATCGTTATCAAGGCACCATGAGGGCGTCAGCTTATAAAAGTATCGTGGACGTCCCAGAAGTGGGCGAGCGCGAGATTTCGATGAATGAACCCTTCAAGCACAAAGGATTGACGGTTTATCAAGCGAGCTTCCAAGAGGAAAACGGCCATCCTGTAGCATCGATCTTTTCGGTGAATGCGGACCCTGGTCGCATGTGGAAATACATGGGATCGCTGATTTTAACAGTGGGTGTGGTTTTATTGATGTGGTTTAAACATTTGGATTTCAAAATAGCTAAAAAGAAAGAAGACGGGAAAGAATAGATGAAAAAACTTTTGCTAGTTTTGACGACAGTTTTGCTCTCATTTTCCACAGTCGTGGCGGTTGCAAAACCCGGTGATCAACTGAAGTACCTTCCGGTGCAAGACGGTGGTCGTATCAAGCCTTACGACAGCTTCTCCCGCGAGATGTTGGAAATCGTTTACGGAAAAAGCACTTATGAGGGTCGTAAAGCGACGGAAATCATTCTGACGTGGATGCTTTCTCCGCAAGCCTGGGCTGATAAAAAGATCTTTGAAGTGCGCAATCACCAGGTGTTGGAGGCGTTGAAACTTCCCAAAGATCAAAGATATTTCAACGGCCAGGAGCTTTTCGGCAGCGATCGTTTCACATTGCTTCGTCAAGAGTTGCAATCAAAACGTGAAACCAAAGAAAAACTAAATCCTTACTTCCAAGCCTTGCAGCGCCTGGAAAATCAATTCTTCGTTTTCCAGGAAGTGGCTGCGGGCCGCATGATGAAAGTGCTCCCAGCTAAGGAAGGCAATAATTGGATTGCAGTTGCGGATTTGCCAGAGGCGTTTCAGCAAAAATTCGTCGGTATTACGACGGCTTTTGTGACTTATATTGGTCAAGTGGCGAGTGGTGCAAATGCCGCCGATATCGAAGCGTCAGCAGCGAAATTGGATGAAGCGATTGTCGCGTTTGAAACGGCCGCTCGTGCGGAAAATCCGGCGGCTTACGATCACGATACAAAAATCAAATCGGAAGTTCATTATAATGACTTCCATCCTTTCCGTTGGGCCTATGTGTTTTACATTTTGGCAGCGATGGTGTTGTTGTTGGTGTGGGCGCTGTCCAAAGAATCTTTGATGAAAGTATCGTGGGTGCTATTGGGCTTCGGCTTTATTCTGCATACCTATGGCTTTGGACTTCGTATGTATATTATGGAGAGAGCACCCGTATCCAATATGTATGAGACGGTGATTTGGGTTTCCTGGGGCGTGATCTTGTTCGCGTCGATCTTGGAGCTTATCTATAAATTCCGCATGATCTTGTTTGCAGGAACATTGGTTTCGGCCTTCGCACTGGTCATCGCTGACTTTGCGCCGGCAGTTTTGGATCCGACTCTTCAACCACTGGAGCCTGTGCTGCGCAGCAACTACTGGCTGACGATTCATGTGATGACAATCACTATCAGTTACGCGGCCTTTTTCTTGGCGTTCGGTTTGGGTGACCTTGGTCTGTTCTACTATTTAAAAGGTGAAGAAAAAAACCACGAGAAGATTCGCGCGATCGTGACAGCTATTTACAGATCGATGCAAATCGGGGTGGCATTCCTTGCGCCGGGAATTATCTTGGGCGGTATCTGGGCAGACTATTCCTGGGGCCGTTTCTGGGGTTGGGATCCAAAGGAAACGTGGGCGTTGATCGCGCTTCTTGGTTACTTGGCGGTTCTCCATGCAAGATATGCGGGAATGATTAAAAATTTCGGCATGGTAGTGACAGCGATTATCACTTTCTCCTTGGTTATCATGGCTTGGTACGGTGTAAACTTCGTTCTTGGTGCGGGGCTTCATTCTTACGGATTCGGTGCCGGAGGTATTGAATACGTGTCTGCTTTTGTGGCTGCACATTTGTTGATGGTGCTCTACGTGTGGGTTATCCGTCAGGGCCGCAATAAAAAACCGGCAAAATCGTAGCAAAACTCTCGCTCGCTGCGAAATAGTTTTTGCACAAAAAGTAAGCGAAAGGGTTAAAACTCTTTCGCTTTTTCAATATGCTTGCAAAAAGAATATGGACAACTGGACTTTTAAGTCATTAAATAAGGGCAAAATAAATATAGGACAGCGTTGTTGGCCTCAATCCTCAATCTCTTTAAGAGGATACGAGTTTCGACAAAAGGATGATTATGCATCGGGTATTTAGAAGTACGACGGCGGGCGTGTTAGCTTGTTTGAGCGCGCTCATGATTTTTTCAACACTTCTCACAGGTTGTAAATTTCAACCAGGTTGGGGTTACAATAAAGGCTATGCTCCAGAGCAACCAATTGCCTTTGATCACCAACTGCATGCGGGAACCAACAAGATTCAGTGTCAATACTGCCACAATCAGGTGGAAAGAACGAAACACTCGAACATTCCGGCTCTCTCAACTTGCATGAACTGCCACTTGCAAGTAGCGACAGATAAACCAGATATTCAAAAACTGCGTGATGCATATGACAACGGTGGCTCCATTGAGTGGGTTCGCGTTCACATGCTTCCAGATTTTGTTCACTTCAACCACAACGCTCACATTGCGAAAGGCGTGAACTGTCAAACGTGTCACGGTCCTATCGAAACGATGAAGCGTGTGGAGCAATTCTCTGACCTTTCCATGGGCTGGTGTGTGAACTGTCACCGCCAACCAGAGAACAAAGCTCCACTTAACTGCTCAACTTGTCACTACTAAGGGTTTCGGAAGGTATTATGTCTGAAATGCATACTGATAATGAATTAGAGATGAAAAAAGCGTTGCGCCCGAAGAACATCGTGCGCGACACGAAATTCTGGGAAACGATCGAAGAAAAGATCGGTGATGCTGAATTTCAAAAAATGGCGGAGACTGAGTTCAAATCTTCTCCACTTCGCGAAAGCGACGGTGAAGACGGTTGGGCACGTCGTGAGTTCTTGAAACTTATGGGTGCGTCTTTGGCTATGGCGACAGCTTCTTGCGTACGTCGTCCGGTGCAAAAGATCGTTCCGTACAACAAGATGCCTGAAGAGGTGACTCTTGGTCAGGCGAACTACTATTCTTCTGCGTACTTTGACGGTAACGATGCGATGGGCTTGCTGGTTAAAACTCGCGAAGGTCGTCCTATCCATATCGAATCAAATCCTTCTCATCCGTTCAGTGCGGGTGGTTTGAGCGTTCGTTCTCAAGCGATTTTGATGTCCATGTACGATCCTGAAAGATTGCAAGGACCAAAACGCAACTTGTTCAATGAGAAAAAATCAAACTCTCAATTGATCGACGTTAAATGGGAAGACCTGGATAAAAAAGTATCTGAGCAATTGGTTAAAGGCGGCGTTGTTGTCCTTTCTGCACCAATCGCTTCTCCTTCAACTCGTGCGGTGATCTCTGACTTCGCTCAAGGCTTCAAAGCTAAGACAGTGGTTTGGGATGCTTTCGCTCACGAGGAAATCCGCGACGGTCAAAAAGCGTCTTACGGTGAAGAAGTTGTTCCTCAGTACTGGTTCGATAAAGCGAAAATGATCGTTTCTATCGATGCCGACTTCTTGGGCACTTGGATGAACCCAACTGCTTACACTCACCAGTTCACGCAAGGTCGTAAAGACATCAAAAACATGAGCCGTATGGTGTCGTTTGACTCCAACTACTCATTGACTGGTGGTAATGCGGATATCCGTTTCAAAATCAAACCGTCCCAACAACTTGATGTGGTGATGGGTCTTCTTCACGAAATCATCGTGAAAAAAGGTCAATCTTCTTACGCTGGCAACGGTGCTGTGAAAGCGGCTTTGGAGCCATTCGCAAACACAGCTGCGAAATTGGGTGTTGATGCGGAAATGTTCGCGAAAGTGGCTTCAGATCTTTGGGCAAACAAAGGGACATCATTGGTTGTTGCCGGTGGTATCACGACTTTGACGAACAAAGCGACTGAGCTACAAATCGCTGTAAATATGTTGAACTCTGTTTTGGAAAATGACGGTAAAACTGTTGATGCCAAAGCGGGTAACTCTGCATTGACTGCTTCATACGCTGATATGGCGCAATTGATCCAGGATATGAAAGACGGCAAAGTACAAACTCTTATCATGCACAAAGTGAACCCAGGTTACTCTTTGCCAGCAGCGATGGGTTTTGCGGAAGCGGTTAAAAAAGTTAAAATGGTTATCTACACAGGTGACCGTGTTGACGAAACAGGTGTTTTTGCTGATTTCATCACTCCAGATAACCACGCGTTGGAATCTTGGAATGATTTGGAAGTTGGAAAAGGCGTGATTTCTATCTGCCAACCAGCGATCCGTCCTATGTACGACACTCGTTCGTTCCAGTTGTCTTTGATGACTTGGGCGTTCATGGCGAAACAAGGTCCAGCACGTCTTCGTGATTACGAAACATTCTATGACTACTTGAGAGTTTACTGGAAATCAGACATCCACCCGAAATACGGTAAAGGCGCAGCCTTTGAAGATTTCTGGTTGGAAGCACTTCAAAAAGGTTACGTGGGCGAATTGAGCCGCGGATCTTCGGCTCGTTCATTCAAAGTAGATGCCTTCGCAAATATCAAACCAGCGAAAGCCCAAGAAGGTATGGAACTTGTTCTTTACCCTAAAGTGGCGATCATGGATGGGTCCCTTGCGAACGTCGCTTGGATGCAAGAACTTCCAGATCCAGTGACTAAATTGACTTGGGATAACTACGCAATGATCTCTATCGGCACTGCTGAAAAGAATCATTTGAAATCAGGCTCTGTGATCAACCTTAAAGTAGGTGAGCAGACTGTTGAGCTTCCAGTTTATATCCAACCAGGTCTTCATGACGATGTTATCGCTGTCGCTGTTGGTTACGGCCGCACACGTGGTGGTAAAGTTGCGAACGGTGTTGGTAAAAACATGACTGAGTTCGTGTCCGTAGATAAAGCGGGTAAAGTGATCTTTGCCGGTCAAACTGCGACATTCACAAAACTTGGTAAATCTTATCCTCTAGCTGGTACGTCTGGTAACTTCTCTATGGAAGGCCGTCAAATCGCTGCGGAAGCGACTTTGAAAGACTACAACAAAAATAAATCTGCAGGCATCCACAGACACGAAACTTGGTCGATCTGGTCAGGTCACGAATACTCTGGTCACAAATGGGGTATGGCTGTTGATCTTCACACTTGCACAGGCTGTTCAGCTTGCGTGATTGCGTGCCAATCTGAAAACAACATTCCAGTTGTTGGTAAGAAGTACGTTCTTGAAGGTCGTATCATGCACTGGTTGCGTATCGACCGTTACTATCAAGGTGATATCGCTAATGCAGAAGCGGTTTTCCAACCGGTTATGTGTCAACACTGTGACAACGCTCCTTGTGAGACAGTTTGTCCGGTATTGGCAACGACTCACTCAGATGAAGGTCTGAATGACATGGTTTACAACCGTTGCGTGGGGACTCGTTACTGCGCGAATAACTGCCCTTACAAAGTACGTCGTTTCAACTGGTTCAACTACGCGAAGCTGATCGAAAAACCAATGCACATGGCTTTGAATCCATCTGTCGGTGTTCGTACTCGCGGGGTGATGGAAAAATGTACGTTCTGCGTACAAAGAATCCAGGATGCGAAAACTGTGGCTCGTAACGAAAAACGTCAGTTGAAAGACGGCGACGTTAAAGTGGCTTGCCAAACATCATGCCCAGCAGGCGGTATCGTGTTTGGTGATTTGAACGATCCAAACAGTGAAGTAGCTAAAATTTGGAAAGCGGAAGAGAAAGAGCGTGGTTACGCATTGCTTGAAGAATGGCATGCAAAACCATCTGTTCGCTACCTATCCAAAATCCGTAACAATGATAAAGAATCAACTGGTGGCCACGATGGTCACGGTACTGCAAAACAAGGTGAGCACTCATGATTAAGCGTAGCCCATTAGTCCTTGGTAACAAGACTTTGAAAGATGTCAGCGATGACATCTGTGCTCCAGTGGAAAGATTCCCATCCAAAGGTTGGATCGGGATGTTCCTTGGCGCCAAAACATTGCTTCTATTTTACATCGTTATCCTTGCGTGCGTAGTAGGTATCGGTATCGGTTTGCTGGGTGTAACTCATCCAGTATTCTGGGGCACGATGATCGTTACGTTCGTATTCTGGATCGGTATCGGTCACGCCGGTACGTTGATCTCCGCGGTTCTTTTCTTGTTCCGCCAAAAATGGAGAACATCAGTTGCTCGTACAGCTGAGGCGATGACGGTTTTCGCCGTTATGACAGCGGGTCTTTTCCCGTTGCTACATACAGGTCGTCCTTGGTTGGATTACTGGTTGTTCCCGTATCCGAATCAACGTGGTCCATTGTGGGTGAACTTCCGTTCGCCACTTCTTTGGGACGTTTTCGCCGTATCTACATACGCGACGGTTTCCATGGTGTTCTGGTATATTGGTTTGGTTCCTGACTTTGCAACTATCAAAGACCGTGCGAAGAACAAATTGCGCCGCGCGGTTTACGGTGCGTTGTCTCTAGGTTGGAGAGGGACTGCGAAAAACTGGTCACACTACGAAATGTTGTACTTGTTGCTAGCGGGTCTTTCGACTCCACTGGTTCTTTCCGTACATACAATCGTATCCTTCGACTTCGCGGTTTCTAACTTGCCAGGTTGGCATACAACGATCTTCCCTCCATACTTCGTTGCCGGTGCGATCTTCTCCGGTTTCGCGATGGTTGTGACGTTGATGACTTTGGTTCGTATCGGTTTCCCTGAGTTCAAAAACTACGTAACTCTAGATCATATGGAAGTGATGAATAAAATCATCATGACAACGGGTATGCTAGTTGGTTACGCGTACGCATCCGAGTTCTTTATTGCTTGGTACTCTGGTAACCCGTATGAGCGTTTTGCCTTCGTAAACCGTGCATTCGGTCCTTACGCTTGGTCATACTGGATCATGGTTTCTTGTAACGTATTGTCTCCGCAAGTTTTCTGGTTCAAGAAACTTCGCCGTTCAATCCCAGTGATGTTCGTTGTCTCTATCTTCGTTAACATCGGTATGTGGTTCGAGCGTTTCGTGATCACTGTGACATCTCTTCACCGTGACTTCTTGCCAGCCAACTGGGGTATGTACCAATGGTCATGGTTCGATACGGGCGTTTTGGTCGGCTCGTTCGGTATGTTCCTGACTCTGTTCTTGTTGTACTTGCGCTTGTTCCCTGCGGTTTCTATCGCGGAAGTGAAGCCGGTTCTGCACGTTGGTTATGACACTGAAGGAGGGCACCACTAATGGCTGCTCAATATACTAAAGGTATTGCTGGTATCTGGCTTGAAGAATCAAAAATTCTGAAAGCCGCTACAAAAATGCGTGAATCTGGTTCTGATAAATTTGAAGCTATTTCTGCCTACCCAATTCATGGGATGGAAGAAGCTTGCGGTATCAAACGCTCTTGGATTCCTTATGTGACTTTCGTGGCAGGCCTTGTCGGTTTGTCTGGCGGTTTGGCACTGACTTATTGGACTTCAGCAGTGAACTGGGCTGTGAACGTGGGTGGTAAACCTTTCTTCTCACTTCCAGCGTTCGTACCTATTATGTTCGAATTGACTGTCTTGTTTGCGGCGCTTTCATCTGTGGGTGCGTTGTTCTATGCGTGCAAAATGCCACGTATTGATCCACCAGTTATTGATCCAGATTTGAGCTGCCATAAGTTCGCAATCTTCGTTCCTCACAATGACAAAACTTATGATGAGACGAAACTGACGAACTTGTTCAAAGAACTTGGCGCAGTTGAAGTGAAGAAGACGGAGTACTAGAAATGAAGCATCTTGTGAAAATTACTCTAGGTGTAGCAGCAGCAGGTTTGGTAGCGTCCGCGCTAACAAGCTGTGGTCCTCGCGGCAACAAACCTAACGTTGAGATCATTCAAGATATGATGGAGTCTCCGGCGATCAAAGCTCAGGAGTATGATGAAACTTCTCCTCACCACAGCGGTATGCGCGTACCTCCGGAACACACAGTTCCGCAAGGTTTTGAGCCGTACCGTTACGCGACGGATGTTGAAGGGGCTGCAAAGAACCTTAAAAATCCTCTTGCTGGTAAAATGGATGATGAGACTCTTTTGACGGGTCAAAAATACTACGAAACAAACTGCGCAGTTTGCCACGGTTATAAAGGTGAAGGCGGCGAGAAGTCTGGTTCCGTAGTCTCTGCTAAAATGGCATTGAAACCACCTGCACTTTTGACTGACAAAGTTAAAGGCTGGCCAGATGGTCACTTGTACCACGTGATCACGATGGGACAAGGTGTGATGGGCCCTTACGCTTCTCACATTCCGCAAAAATACCGTTGGCAGGTTGTTAACTACATTCGTTTCCTTGAGAAACGGGATGGTAAATAGATATGGGCGAACATAAACACGTAGATCTACATTTGGGTAAGTTCGAAGCTCCTCAGTGGATGAAAACAATGAGCTTCGTTTTGATGGCGATCGGTTTGATCACATTCGCAGTGGGCTTGATCAAAAATCAAGACCGCTTGTGGACCTCTTACCTGGTTTCTTTCTTTTTCTTCTCTTGCTTGGGCTTGAGCGGTCTTTTCTGGGTAGCTATTAACAACGTTGCGAAAGCAGGTTGGTCCGTTTCTATCCGCCGTTTTGCAGAAGCGACGACTTCATTTATTCCATTCATCTTGGTGTTTGGTTTGATCTTGTTGTTCGGTTTCAAAAAGCTTTTCATCTGGGCTGATCCAAAAATCATCGCTGAAAATCCAGTGATCGCTGCGAAAACAGCTTATTTGAATCCGACATTCTTCGTGATTCGTTTGTTGTTCTTCGTTGTGGGTTGCGTGATCTTCAGATGGGTGATGGTTGGTAACTCTTTGAAGCAAGATAAAACAGGCGACGAAAGCCTGACTCACAAAAACGTGGGCCCGGCAGTTGGCTTCATCGCGTTCTTCGCTTTGATGTTCTCTTTCTTCTCTGTGGATTTGATCATGTCCTTGCTTCCTACTTGGTACTCTACAATCTTCGGGATCTATTGCTTCTCGGGATTGTTCCAGGCAGGTCTTGCATTCTTGGCAATCACGATCGTGTTCATGAGACGTTCTGGTCTTGTAAAAGGCTATGTCACTGTTGAACACCAACATGACGTTGTAAAGTACCTGAAAGGCTTCTCGATTTTCTGGGCCTATATCGCATTCTCTCAATTCATGTTGATGTGGTACGCGAATTTGCCAGAGGAAACTGAATACTACATCATGAGATCATTGGGCGGCTGGATGCAGATTTCCGTAGCTCTGTTGGTCTTCCGTTTCGTTGTTCCATTCTTGGCATTGCTTCCTCGTGATGCGAAAAGAAGCGATACGAACGTGTTGTTGATCTCGACTCTTGTATTGATCATGCAGTACGTAGATATCTATTGGATGGTGTATCCAAACTTTAACGATGGTGCGGTTGTATTCGGTTTCTGGGAAATCGGTATCTTCGCAGGTTTCGCTGGTTTGTTCCTTCTTTGCATCATGAACTTCTGGAGCAAAAACAACTTGGTGCCAGTGAAAGATCCTCGTATGCATGAGGCTCTGAACCACCACGTTGCGTACTAATTCCGAACGGAATTTTTGAATTCAGCGAGTGACATCGCGTCAATAACGCTGGACTCTTAACAAAAGCCACCCCAAAGGTGGCTTTTGTCGTTTAGACTATGATTAGATCTTTCATCCATTCAAGCGATGGGTGAGTTGGGGAGTCTTATGAGATTTCTATTGGGAACTTTGGCAGCAGCTGTCACACTTGTCGGCTGTGACTTTAAATTTGATTCTTTGGAAGCCACCAAAGAAGTCAAAGCGGTGAAGGCCGAAATGGCCTTCTTAAACAATCTTCAAGAGCCACAAACGGCAACAGTTTACTCTTTGGATCCCGCCCAAAAAGGCGAGGGCGCGACAGACTTCCACGGCTTTAAAGTTCTGGGCGAAATCAAGCTCAATCCCGAGGACGTGACAGAGGCGGCGTTAGAGTTTAAAGATGCGGCGGAATCTTTTAAGGATGGTTTGGCGTTGCCAGGGTGTTTCAATCCTCGTTATGGAATTCGTGTGACCAAGGCCGGAAAAACTTACGACTATGCTTTAAGTTATGAATGTAACCACCTGCGCGGATACGATGGAAATAAAGTATACGACTTTGATGCCGCGGGAAATCCGCGTGTTCTGAAAGATCTGTTCACAAACGCAAATATTCCTCAGGCTGCAGCGCCAGAAGCTTCTCCGACTGTCACTGCGACGGAATCAAAATAAGATTGGTTTTTACCACAACTTTCATGTCTGATTTGTGAGTCCATTCAGTCTCTGCTGAAATGAAATGCCAGGGGGATCTGATGACACTGGCAAGAGTTTTAGTTCTCACGGTTGTATTTACATGGCAATTAGCAAAGGCCTCTGATGCGGATAGCAGGCCGATTCTTGCGAATTATCAAAAGCTGCAATTATATGAGCAACTGATGAGAGGTGAACTTCCGCCGCCGTTACCATTGCCCGATGATCCGGGAGATGGCCCCGAAGATCCTCAGCCCCATCCTGCGCCTCATCCACCGCAACATCCAAAGCCGCCGAAGCCACCTTCTTATTGCAGTCCCCAACAAAATGCCGGATGCATTCGCGCGGTCTGTGATCAACTGCCCAATATGAATTGCAGTTCCGATGAAAAAGTCAAAGACATCGCCTGTCAGTGTGACGGAGTGAACGGGGAATGTGTCACAGCGGTTTGCAACCAGTTGGATCGTTTTGATTGTGATGAAAAGCGTGAGCTTTTTGCCATCACCAAAATGTGTCGTGGTGTCGCGGATGCCCGTTGTATTGATCGGATTTGTTCCCAGTTGGGGCGTTTTGAATGCGACGACATGAATGACATGAGAAGAGTGACGGAATTGTGCCGCTAGTAAAAACGGCACTTCTGGCAATCAGACGTTCTAGTTAAAAACTTTTTGACAAGATCCGCGGAGAACGGGTGTTTTATCTGTCAAACCCGGATTCGGGACGTATTTATCCTGAATCTTTTTAAGTGCCAGCTCCGTGCGGCGAATAGATTCGGTGAGTTGCTTTGCGTAAACTTCTTTAGGATATTCCATGTCATCAACGGGAGTATCAGCAGGAACTTGCACATCCATATAGCGCAAATACCAGTCACGCATTTGTTTCGAAGTGCGACCCACACCATCCCAGAAACCGTGAATGAGTAACAAACGAATGTAAAAGTCGGCGCCAAGCTCGATAACAGCCGTACGATATTTTTCCTCACTTATTAGGGTGCGCTGATTCTTGAGCGCAGTGGCTTTCTTTTCTGTTGAATCAAAAAGCTCCTTCAAAAGACGGGGCACTTCTTCACCTTTAGGATGGCCAAAGGAGCCTTCGATCCCTTCCGGGAAGGTCGCTTTTATAGAAGGGCGCAGATAAGGCTGTTTGGAAAATCTTTCGAATTCCTCAGGGGAATATAGTTCCGCACGATTGTTTTTCTTATCCCAAGGTTTGCCTGACCACGACGTGTCCGCATAGTTGCGCAATTCGCCGCGGCCATTTTTAATTCCCAGCGAAAAAAGTTTTTGCAAGGCCTCTTGGGAAGTTTGTGCGCGATTCAAAGTTTTATACAGCTCATACTGTTTAATTTTGTTTTTTTCGGAATCCCAAATTTGCTGGCTATAGTATCCCCAGAACATGTCACCAGGACTGTTGTAAAAGACTAAAGAGTGAAGCTTGCGATAGTCATCAATCGTCGGGAAACGGGTTGATTCGCGCAAAACATAAAGGGTGGTGTCTTTCCAGTGTTCAAAAGTTGGTTGACCATAACCCAGGTAATGAGGGCGCTTGTCGGTGACTGTGGGCTGTTCTGTCTCCCAGCTGTCTGAAGCGGGCCAGATACCTTTGGTCACTCCTGCTTGCCAATGCGGGGGATCGATCAGGCGCTGCCCCAGGATTTCCAGCATTTCAGGATTACCGCTTTCTATAAGTTGAATCTCTTGTGACCGTGTCAGGGGTGATGCAGCCCCATAGGCCATACCCCAAAAAGGCGTCAAAATGGAAACAACAATCCATAAAGACAATGATCTCGCTAAGTGAAGACGTGAAGTAAAGCGCATGACGGAGCACGAAGCAAAGAGAGTGCCTGGTTATAATGTATATGCTTGATTTGATCTAAATGTTACCGGGGAGAAAGTGACCTTTGCGGTCCTTTGTAAAGTGCTTAGACAGGGCACAAAAAGAAGCAGGATTTTCCCTCGAGAAAGAGGGAAAATCCTGAAGAGGCTTGGAACTATAGGTTCAAGTTAACAGATAGTTTTTCGTAAGCCGGAGTGTGGGAATCGTCACGTGAATCTGTCATCAACACGAAGCTGATTTGGTTGTTCACGTAGAACGCGTTGTTGCTGTAAAGAAGCAAATCTGCGATGGATAATTGGATGTCTTTACCATAACCAACCCAACGACCATCAGAACCATTAGAGTAGTCCAAACGGATTGTTGTCACGGCGCTGTTTTGTACTAGACGGCTGCCTTGCTTATCGAAACCGAAACGAACCGCTTTACACCAGCTGCCTTCGATACGAAGGTTGAAAGTCGTATAGCTTGTACGAGTCAATTTCACGCGACCGTTGCAATAGTTTTTGCCTTCGCTCAATTGGATAAAGCCATCACCAGCATTTACTACGCGGTCTTGGCCATCATAGTATGTCCAACCATAAGGGCTAGAAGAGATAGGAGCGCCCGGAGCTGGCTTTGGTGCTGGTTTCGGAGCTGGAGCCGGGCGACCGCCAGGTGTGCCAAGTCTTGCCAAACAATCAATAGTTGCTGAATTTGTTGATAGAGAATTACAGATGCTTGCTTCCTCAGGCGTGTAACCTTTGTCAGCAATGACCTGAAGGCAGGATACCGTCGATGAATTCGTAGTTAAGTTATTGCAGGCAACAAGTGCGTTATCGTTATACCAATGGCCTACGATGGACTGCATACATTCAATAGTGCTCGAGTTGGTCGTAAGGTTGTTACAAACACCGGAAGCCAAAGTGTCAACGTATTGGCCGCTGATCACTTCCATACAGGCAATTGTCGAATAATTTGTACTAAGTCTTGCGCAAGTTTCTGCACCAGAAACACGTGAAAGAGCGTGAGCGTTGGCCGCGCCCAATAAAAGCGCCGCGATCATTAATAGTTTATTCATAAAAATACTCCTTTGTATTTATTATTTAAAATTTCGTTCTTGGTTCATTAGTTCAAATTGATAGAAAGTTTTTCGTAAGCTGGTTTGTGAGAGTCATCACGTGAATCCGTCATCAACACGAAGCTGATTTGGTTGTTCACACGGTACTCGTTGTTGCTGTAAGCAAGAAGGTCGGCAAGAGAGATATCGATTTTGATACCATAACCTTTCCAACTGCCATCAGAACCATCGGATTTAGACAAATTGAAAGTTTTTGCGTTTTCAGTTTTAACCAGGCGATCGCCTTGTTTGATAAAACCAAAGCGAACTGATTTACACCAGCTGCCTTCGATTGTCAGACGGTAAGTCGTGTACGACAAAGAAGACAGTTTCACGCGACCACCGCAGTAGTTTGGTTCAGAACTCAACTGGATAAAGCCTTCGCGTGCATTGGCAACACGGTCTTTACCGTCATAGTAGTCCCATTTGTAAGGAGAGGACTCGATTGGAGCCGGTTTCGCTGGTTGCTCGTCGTCTTCACCAACAAGTGCCACTGACGGCAATTCTTTGATTGCGCTCAAAGTGTAAAGGTCATTGGCTTTCGCATCTGCATAGTCCAAGTCCGCTTTTTTGTAGCGCTTGTCAGCTGTCTCTTTTAGGCAAGCAATTGTATAGGCTTTGCTTTGCATTTTGTCGCAAACGCGAGCCGCTGTGGCGTGGTACTCGTGACCCGCTACAGTTTCCAAGCAACGAAGAGTCAAAGCTTCGCTGGATTCTGTGATGGAGTTACAAGCTGCCGCTGCCCAAGGGTTGATCTTGGCTGAACGGACGATTGATAAACACTGAGACATTGCAGAACCTGATTGTAGGTTTGCGCAGACTTCAGTTCCTTTAGTTTGTACCCACGGAGTCGCGTGAGCCATTGTTGCTCCCAAAATAAGAGCAAGAGAAAGCAATGATTGCTTCTTCATGTTCAATCCTTTCGATCTGATAGATCGTTAACTTATTGTTTATACATAGTTATTTATGCACGTGGCGTCCCATTGCGAGACATATGCCCGGACACAAAAAGTTTGGAAGGATTGGTGGAATTTGATGGGAACTGATGAGAACTCTTAAGGATATTTCGAGTTGGGGTCATTTTTTAGCAAAAGGGAGTGTCTGAAAACTGTCTCAATTCTAGACAGCTGACTGGCAATTGACGTCACTCTCGTAAACCCTCAGTTGTTGCAATGCGTTACGAGACTTTAAGGTGCAATACTTGACCCCTAAGATGCCCGGGATTACTAATATTCTGATGCAAAAAATGCTGTCCAATTCATTACTTATCTCTCTTAAAAATCGCTCGTTCACGAGCACGCAATCATAATGTCACAAATTACAATTATTCTGCCGGATAACTCGACGAAGGTTTTTGACCATGAACCGACAGCGCTGGAAGTGGCGCAGTCTATTGGCCCTCGCTTGGCTAAAGAAACTCTTGGTGCAAAACTGAATGGATCAACTGAAATTTCTGATCTTCGCACTGTTTTGAAAGATCAAACGAAAGTGGCTCTTGTCACGACCAAATCTCCTGAATCAGTGGAAGTGGTTCGTCATTCCTGCGCGCATATCATGGCGCAAGCGATTCAAGATATCTGGCCCGAAGTCAAAGTGACGATCGGTCCTGTGATCGATAATGGTTTCTATTACGACTTCGATTCTCCGTTTGCTTTCACTGAAGAGCATTTCGAAAAAATCGAAAAGAAAATGACCGAGATCGTTTCTAAAGATCTTCCCATTCACCGTGAAGACTGGCCCATTGCTAAAGCGATTGAAACATTCAAAGGAATGGGCGAGCGCTTTAAAGTTGAATTGATCGAAGACCTTGCGAAAAAAGGCGAGACAACAGTTGGTATCTACTTCAATGG
This sequence comes from Bdellovibrio sp., assembly GCA_039594295.1. Lineage (GTDB taxonomy): Bacteria > Bdellovibrionota > Bdellovibrionia > Bdellovibrionales > Bdellovibrionaceae > Bdellovibrio. Next base: position 37,343 of record JBCNNR010000023.1, on the reverse strand, counting down.
AACAAACTGGTTTGACCTTTGCCGTGGTCCACACATTCAGTCGACAGGGCAAATCAAAGCGTTCAAACTTTTGAGCGTGGCGGGAGCATACTGGAGAGGCGACGAGAAAAACGCGCAACTTCAACGTGTGTACGCGACAGCATTCAATGACAAAAAAGACTTGGATCTTTACCTTCACAATATCGAGGAAGCGAAAAAACGCGACCACCGTAAGTTGGGTAAAGAATTGGGCATGTTCTATTTCAACGAACTGGCTCCAGGTTCTCCATTCTTTACTGGTAAGGGCGCAACGGTTTACAACTCTTTGCAAACTTACCTGCGTGAGTTGTATTTCGAAACTGGGTACCAGGAAGTGATCACGCCGCAAATCTTCGACGTGAACTTGTTCCATACTTCGGGTCACTATCAGAACTACAAAGAAAACATGTTCTTCACGAAAGTGGACGAGCGTGATTTTGCATCTAAACCAATGAACTGTCCTTCTCACTGTTTGCTTTATAACTCTGAGAAATATTCTTACCGTGATCTGCCAATCAAAATGGCGGACTTCGGTCGCTTGCATCGCTATGAGAAGTCAGGCGCGATGCACGGTTTGACACGTGTTCGTACGTTCTGTCAGGACGATGCGCACATCTTCTGCCGTATGGATCAGTTGCAGGAAGAGATCGCAAAATTCATGAATTTGTTGAACCGTGTGTACGACAAATTGGGTATGAGCAACTACAAGATCTTCCTTTCCACTCGTCCAGACAACCGTATGGGCAGTGAAGAGTACTGGGATATGGCCGAAGGTGCTTTGGCGGAAGCCTTGAAATCTTTGAATTTGCCATTTGAATTGAACCCGGGCGACGGGGCTTTCTATGGACCAAAGTTAGATATCATGTTCGTGGATGCTTTGAACCGTCCATGGCAATTGGGGACTTTGCAAGTGGATCCGAACCTGCCAACAGCGTTCGATTTGAAGTACACAGGCGAAGACAACAAGGAACACCGTCCAGTGATGCTTCATCGTGCGATCCTGGGCTCATTAGAGCGTTTTATTGGTGTTTATCTGGAGCACACGGCAGGGCATTTGCCTCCGTGGATGATGCCAGTCCAGGTGGCGATCTTGAACGTCACTGATCGTGTGAACACGTTCTGCGAGGAATTGATGAAATCCCTCAAAGATCAAAAGGTGCGCGTGGAGTTTGACCGCCGCAACGAAAAATTGAATTATAAAATCCGTGAGGCTCAGCTTCAAAAAATCCCATACATGATTATCGTGGGGGATAAAGAGGCAGAAAGCCGTACGGTTTCATTGCGTTTGAGAGACGGTTCAGAGCACAAAGGTCTGACTGTGGATCAGGTGATGAATTTGATTACGACAGATATTAACACAAGAAGTTTGCAGAGCTCTCTTGCGAAGTCTGCAAGCACAAACTAGTCGTCGCACTTTCGTGACGCTGGTATTTAACTAAACCTTGGAGGTTTACCATTAGCAAGTTTTCAGGAAATTTTGGAGGCGGTGGTGGCGGTCGCTTTGATCGCAACAAGAAAGACTCTAAAGACTCTTTGAGAGTGAATCGCGAGATTCGCGCCCAGCAAATCCGTGTTATCGATGATGAAGGTAACATGTTGGGTGTTATGACTGTACCTGAAGCGGTACGTATTGCTGAAGAACGTGGATTGGATCTACTTGAGATTGCTCCAACAGCAACTCCTCCTACTTGTAAAATCATGGATTACGGCAAGTGGAAGTACGAGAAAAAGAAACAAGCAACAGCCGCTCGTAAAAAGCAAACTGTTGTGACGATCAAAGAGGTGCAAATGCGCCCTCGTACAGATCAACATGACTTTGAAACTAAAATGAACCACGCCCGTCGCTTCCTTTTGGATGGCGATAAAGTGAAAGTGTCTTTGCGTTTCATGGGTCGTGAGTTGGCCCATCAAGAAATCGGTATGGATGTTTTGAAAAAAGCGATCGCATTTGTTGACGACCTGGCTTTGGTTGAATCTCAACCAAAAATGGAAGGTAAGCAAATGTTCCTGATGCTGGCTCCAGATCCTTTGAAAATCAAAGAGTATCAAAAAGCCCACCCGAACAAGTCTAAGCAAGACTCCAAGCAGTTGGATGAGCTTAAAGAGGTCGAAGAAGACGACGAAGACTAGTCGCCAAAGCGGTGAAAATGGCCCGGCTACTGCGTTGTGTTTGGGACGTCCTGTCCCAAACCCTTCGGGCTAGCGCGCTGGAATCGCATCCTGCGATTCCAATCAGGTCATCTCCTCGCTCCGACGTGCCTGGGGCACGCCTGCGCTGCGGGGATAACCCTCCGCCTTGTATCCGAACCATTTTGACCACTTTGAAAGGTAGCCTTGGGCTGCCTTTTTGTTTTTTACGACTGTTGAACTTCGTGTGATGATTGTGAAACCACCGGACTCGCGCGTTTCTGGAGATGCAGTGCGGAACCGTAGCGGAAATTTTATTGCGATATTGAAATTGTAATTCTCAAAATGGTGCCTGCAAAAAAGTGAGTTCCTCTTTTGGGGTGTGCAGTGCAAAAAGTTATAGCGGAAGTGAATTATGGCTCCAGCGCTTTCTTTTAATTCGATTCAAAATTCTTGGGATGTTTTTATGCTTTTCGCAGTTCCGATTGGTGGGGGAATTCCTGCGGGTGTGGTTCTGGCGAAGAGTCGTGGCATTGGTTGGCTGGCGATGAGTGTTCTGTATTTTGTTTCAGACATTTTGCTGGCGATTGTTTTTGAACCGATGATGAAAGTGATCCTGTGGTTAGCTCGCCATGTCTCGTTCATTGCCAATACCATTCAGATATCTCGAGATATCACTGCTAAAACAATCGCGCGCTATGGAGCCAAACCCGGGCCGATTGTTTTAATCATGATTGCCTTTGGTGTGGACCCGATGACGGGGAGAGCGGCGGCTTTGTCTCAAGGGCACGGCTTTTTGGCAGGATGGGCGATCGCGATTGCTGGAGACATGTTGTTTTTCTGGGTGGTGATGGCGTCGACGCTATTTCTCAATAATATTTTGGGGGATGGAACCTGGGCTGCGGTGATTATCATGGTGTTGATGGTGGCAATTCCTGCCTTAGTCAGGAAGTGGAAAGATCGAAAGGTATCGGTCATGGATGTTGAAAAGCAGCCCTAAAGGCTGCTTTTTTCATTTTAGAACGGTCGCGTTGCCGGTCTAAGCTATTGAATCAACAGTTGTTCTTCTGTTGGTTTAATTAAGGATATAATTTATCTGGAATATGTCTAATTAAGGATGTACTATATCCTTAATAGGAGGCCTCACTCATGAGCCAAAGAGTAAACTACAATCAGCAATCTCCCGAAATCGTTCACAGTTTAATGGAAATCTCCAAACAGCTTTCGAAAAGTGAAATCAGCCAAACCCTGCGTGATATGGTTAACATCCGCGCCTCACAAATGAATGGCTGTGCCTTTTGCATCGACATGCACGTCAAAGAAGCCCGTATTCACGGGGAGCGCGACCTGCGTGTGCATCATGTGCAGGTTTGGCGTGAATCGACTTTATTCAATCCGCAAGAACGTGCGGCCCTCGAATGGACCGAGGCGGTCACGAAGTTGACAGAGCATGGGATCTCCGATGAGATCTATAACCGGGTGAAAGAGCATTTCTCTGAAAAACAAATGTCCGATTTAACGTTGGCAATTGGTTTGATCAATCAGTGGAACCGCTTAAGCATTGCCTTCCGTGCAGTTCCAGGATCTGCGGATAAATTTTTCGGCCTTGATAAGGCAGGATTGAATTAACATGATTTTACGAAACCAGGTCGAGTGGGCTTTGCATTGTGCCAGTATTCTTGCGGCGTTGCCGGAGGGGACGTATCTTGCAACCAAAGATCTGGCGGAGTTTCATGGCGTCCCCAAGGAATATCTTTCCAAGGCTTTGCAGGCACTTTCCAATGCCGGCTTGGTGGAGGCGACCCTGGGGCCGCGTGGTGGTTATCGCTTGGCGCGAGCCGCAGATAAGATCACTTTTTTAGACATCGTCGAGGCGGTGGAGGGAAAGACCTCCACCTTTGAATGTTCAGAAATTCGTCAGAACAATCCCTGTAAGCTTGAAAAAAGCGTTTTCAAAAAGCCGTGTCAGGTGGCCCGCGTGATGTGGAAGGCTGACGAGGCTTGGCGCCGCGAACTTCGCAGCGTCAGTTTGCAGGATTTGGCCGATCAATTGATGAAGGAGCTGCCAAAAGACGTTTTAGAAACCAACATGAGCTGGATTTTATCGCGGGTGTGAGGTCTTAGTTCGTTGAAGCCCGCTGATATTTTCCGTGGTGGGAAACAATCAGTCCCGCTCCTGTCATTTCTGTGATCAAAAGTCCCGGATCCGAGTAAATCTCCGCCAGCAATTCTTTGAGTTCGGGGAGGGCATAGGATTTTTTCTCTGAAAGGCTTTCCGCCACTCGGGCTAAGACCCATTCCCGTTTCATTTTTTGCGACGGAATTTTTGTCAGTTTCCCGTACTTGAAAAACGATTTAAGGACTTTGTCTTTGTATTGTTCTTCGACTTTGTCCTGTTCTTTGAGTTTTACGCCAGCTTCCAGCACCAGATCCTTAAGAGTCATTTCCGCAAAATCAGAAACCGCAGAATAGATCGTATAGTATTGATCTTTTCTGGAGGAAACCAGTCCCGCTTCCACCAGTTTTTTCAAGTGAAAAGACACAGTGGAGGGGGCGAGTTTTAAGCGTTCCGAGATCACTTCAATGTAGGCATCTCTTTCGAGCAGCAGTCGAAAAATATTGATGCGAGACTCATCTGACAGTGCTTTTAACAAAACCAAACTTTTCATTTATTGAATTCGCGCTCCGTTAAGGTGTCTGCGGACACTGTCCAGGAAGGAAATCTGAATTTTACTGATTTCAATTTCTTTTTCCAGATCATGCTTTACATTCAATGCAAACTTTTGCGTAAAGTCCAATTCCATGCGGTCGATCAGATCTGCCATCGCATAGAAGGCCCGTTGTTCGGAAGGGTGATCTGAAAACTGCTCCAGAGCGGGGAGGTTGGTGCCGGCCTGTGCGGCTTGGTCGAATCTGTCTGCCATCGTCAGATAGATTTTTGAAAGTTCATCAATAATCTTATTTTCCACCAATGGTGTCAGCTTGCCACGGGAAGCGGCTTTCATTTCGTTTTGAGTTCTCTGAACTCTTTCTTTAAATACGTCCTTGTTATACATAAGGCACTCCACTTCTGATTTGATGAATATCGAATCAAAAATATGGAGTCAATGTTAAATAATTCGATAAGCATCGAAATAAATACACCGTGTCAGGAGTTAAAGCTTGAGAATTTGTCCGGCCGCCCTGTAACCAGAGGCCATGGCCCCATGAACAGTGCCCATTAGAGCGCCGGTCGTGATGCCCTCTCCGGCCAGGACGATCTTACGGTGAAACACTTTGCGAAGGTCCGCGTTTTCTCCGTCTGACCGAATGCCAATATAGGTATAAGCCCCTAAAGAATAGGGATCTTTGCTCCAGTTATGGAAGTGGGATCGCAAGCAGTTCTTTTTTAAGTAGCTGAGACTTCGACTTGTGAGAATGCTTAAAGTTTTCAGAGCTGCGTGAGTTCTTTCCTCGTTTGTCCAAAAAGAAATCTCATAAGCTTTAGGGCCCCCTTGCCAGGCGGTTAAATAGTTTGTGCGGTGGGGTGCTTGGCTCCACCAAGTGGGAAAGTACAGTTCAGGACCGGCATGCAAAAATGCCACCGGTCTTTTGGAAAGGCTTTCCCAGAAACGATGGGAAAATTCGAAAGAAATGCGCAAGGCATGTCCCATGTGCACCGAGGACAGGGCCGTATCCAATTTTGGAATTTCCGGGGTAAAAAAGTTTTTTGATTTTAAAACTCCCATGGGAAGGGTCACGACAACGGCGTCGCCCTGAAATATCTTGCGCCGATTTTTGCAATGCACTTGAACAGATTTTTCTGACCAGGCAATTTGCGTCACCTCATGTTGCAGAAAAATGTCTGATTTCTTAAGACCTGTTGCTTGATAGAGCTCGTTGATAAAATGAGAATAGCCAAGTCCTGGACGAAATTGACTCTGACCATTTAGTTCGGGTTCTTCCACTTTTTCGGTGGCCGCTAAACCTCGCTCGCCAATCATGTTCAAATCTGCGGCGTCAAAACCCTCGATAAAAGATTTGTAAATTCCAACATCGTGGCGGGGAATGCTTTTTTGGTGAGCTTGCAAGAACTCGTTGAGGGAGCGATCTTTTTTTCTTTTGCCATCCAATTGCGAGCTGATGTGCTCAATTTTTTCCCAGAAGTCCCGGGTTTCGTGAAGTTTATCGCGCTCGAAATAGAGATGGTTGTCACAAAGATCGGTGAAGGAAAGATTTCGTTCTTTTATTAAATCTAACATCGGCGAGTAGGCGCCGTGAATAAATTCAGCTCCTAATTCAATTGCTGGAAATGTATTTTCCACGCTTATGGCTCGGCCGCCGATGTGGTTTCGGGCTTCAATCAGAGTGCATTTGATACCAGCGGCTTTAAGGGATTTGGCGCAGGCCAATCCCGCAGCGCCAGCTCCAATGATGATCACGCGTTTCATAGCAACCCCCATGAGTGAGGTTGCCGTGAATTACCGTCCTCATGCAGAGCTGATAATTTGAAATGTTGAAAGACATGAAAAGGGTCTTAAAGAGTGAAAGAGATCCCGGCCGTGACAGCTGAATCAGATCGATAAGTATTTTCAATACTTTTATTGGATGTAACGCTGTCAAGGCCCGAAGTAGTAGAAAAGCCCACTTTTAAAGCGAGCGGTTTGAATTGCCAGCGAAGGCCAATTTCAACTTGGAAATTGAAATTGCTTTGAACGATAGATTGAGCATCGCTACTACCAAATTTTGCATCTTGGGGAATGGCGTAAAAGAATCCCATGTTAGAATAGAAAAGACTGTCTGCGGATTCCATATTCACATAGAAGGGAATTTCAAGATATGTGACTGCTAACTTTTTTGTTTCGAAATTTGTCGAATAGTCTGTGTAGGAAAAGTAGTTATAATTTCGTTCAAAGTTCTGTTTACGAAGGCCAGTTTTGAAACCAAAATTGCCGCCGTAAGAAAGATAGATGGCTTCTCCGGAACCCGTCGTCGAGCTGTTGCCTGAGGCTTCGATGCGGAAAGCTCTTTGAGAAGATTGAAGTGCTGACGGAAGGCTTGCCTTGGTTACGCCGATGGATGTTTCATCAGCAGCCTTTGCAAAGGAGAACGTTAATAGAAGGGACGTGATCAAGAGACTTTTGAAAGATTTCATTTTTTTTCCTCGTGTTTGGTATTCGAGGAGTCGATAAAGCAACGGCGGTGCCAGCCGATTTTCGGACGATATAGGCGTCAAATCCAATTAAATTGATTTACAGCGATTTTAGAGTCTCCAAATCTAGAAATAGAGACTCCATATGAAGAAAGTAACGGGGAAGCCAAGACTACCAAAGGCTGTCTTGTGGTTTTTTTCCTTGGAGTGCTTGCTCAATATTTTCAAGCGCGCGGAAGCCCATGGCGTCTCGAGTCTCCCGGGTGGCGCTGCCCATGTGGGGAGTCATAAAGACATTGTGGAATTCTTTCAGGCGCAGATCGTAAGCGGGTTCGTTTTCAAAAACATCCAAACCCGCGGCAAATAGTTTTCCTGTTTGCAAGGCGCGAATAAGGGCGCTTTCGTCAACCAAACTCCCACGAGCAACATTCACCAAAACGGCGTCGTCAGGCAGAAGCCCCAGGGTCTGATCATTGATGATATGCTTTGTTTCTTCTGTTCCAGGGGCATTTAAAGAAAGAATCTGACAGTGAGGAAGCATGTCTTCCAGTTTCGCAAAGTAAGTTGCGCCTTTTTCAAGATCTGGAGTCAGGCGACGGCGATTGCAATACACGATCTTCATTCCAAAACCTCGGGCGCGGTCTGCGACAGCTTGACCGATACGTCCCATGCCATAGATTCCCAGTGTTTTACCGCTGACTTTAATTCCTAACATCTCGGACTGACTAAAGGGTTTTCTCCAGCCCGCTTCCATGATCTCCATGTACTCGCGCCCGCGGCGACAAGCATTTAACAATAAAAGCATGGCAATATCTGCTGTGCATTCCGTTAAGACCTCGGGGGTGTTAGTCAGTTCGATGCCACGCGCTTTCGCGGCGGCAATATCCAAGTGGTCAAAACCCACACTGGAGGTGGCAATGACTTTGATGCTGTCGGGAAGTTTCGCGATCACATCTTGGGTCATCTTTTGTTTGGGAACAACAATCAGGCCGCTCGCTTTCTTTTCAATGGCCAGTTGAATGATTTCATCCGTCGTCATTTCGCGGTCTGCAACAACGGCGTCGAATTTCTGTTTTGCGAGAGTCGCTACGTTTTGAGGAGCAAGGTATGGCACGAGGAGGGTGTTTTTCATATCGACAGTTTTATCTTTTGTGTTTTGAGTCGCAAGAGATTTTAGACTTTTCTCAAATGACAGTTTGTGAGATGCTAAGCTCATCTTGGCGCTGATCTTTTGCGCTTATCTGGGATATAAAAGTCTCCCGCCAGTAACGACTTAATAAAAAATTGAATAGGTCTAAAAGACTAAAGCAGAAAGAGGCTGGGTTATGACAACTACAACAGCTTGGATTTTATTGGTTATTGCAGGGGTTTTGGAGTTTATCTGGGCCACGGGACTTAAATATTCCGAAGGCTTTACGAAGCTGGTGCCGTCGGTTTTTACTTTGGCAACCATGGGCGTGAGTTTCTATCTTTTGTCGTTAAGTATGCGCGTTTTGCCGGTCGGGGTTTCCTATACCGTATGGACGGGTATTGGCGCCGTGGGAGCCGTGGTGGTGGGTACTTTGCTATTCAAAGAACCTCTCTCGCTGATGAAACTCCTGTTTTTGGGGATGATCATTGCGGGCATACTTGGCCTTAAGTTCGTAGAATAGGCTCCGTCGGGGAAATCATTGGAAATCAGGCTTAAGTCACGTCATTCTTAAAGAATGCGTTTAAGCCCCATTTTCATCTCGACACTTTTCTTAGGTAGCTCTGCGTTTGCAACAATGCCGTTAAAAATTCCCCGCGGTATCGCCAGTATCGGTACCAGCGCAGTTCAATGTTTGACAGCACAGAGAATGGAAGTTCACGGTCACCGCGGTAAGAACGGTTACCCTGATAATACTCTGGCATCTTTTAATGCGGGCTTCGATGCGGGTGTGGATGTGGTGGAGTTGGATCTGCAGGTCACCGCCGACAACCATCTGCTGGTCGCCCATGATGCGATTCCCAATGTAGGCACTGAAAGATGCGGGATGGATCACAAGTCCTTGCAGAAAACGGCTTTACGCGATCTTGATTTCAAAACCGAGCAGAAAGTCCGCTGCGGAATTAAAAGATTTGATGAAGAAAAGCTTGAGCCGATTCCAGAGATGAAGCAGGTTTTTGCCGAGTTCAAAGATCGCAAGACCAAGGCGGGGAAACCGGCACGCTTAAATATCGAAGTAAAGTATTTCCAGGATCAAATACAGTATTACCCGCCAGAGGCAGAGTATATTGAACTCATTCTGAAAGTCATTCGCGACAGCGGCTGGAGCACGGATCGCTTTTTTGTGCAGTCTTTCAATGTGGATTTCTTAAAGCATTTTAAAGCCAAAGCTCCGGATATCGAAGTCGTTCCCTTGGTAGGCGACGCGAGAGCCGCAGAAAAAATCGCTCTTGATTTGGGTGCCAAGAAGGTCACTCCGGGCTTCTGGCATGTAAATCCCGAAATCGTATTCAGCATGCAGAAAAAAGGAATCAAAGTGATCGTGTGGACACCGAATCTTGAAGAAGAAATTCGCCAAGTCATCGAGTCCGGCGCCAACGGCATCATCACAGACTATCCCGAATTGTTTTATAAAATCCGGGATGAACTCTGCGGGATTTAAAGGCTTAAAGCTTCATGGTGCCGCGTTCATTGAAACTTTGATGCCATGAAAAGGCTTTTTCAAGGATATGTGGAGTATGTCCACCACGCGCGACGGCCTCTTTGTAATACGCCTTCAATTGATCGCGATAGTCCACATGACAGCAATTTTCAATCACACGCAAAGCTCGTTCGCGGGGAGCGAGGCCTCGCAAATCTGCCAAGCCCTGATCTGTGACAAGAATATCCACATCATGTTCGTTGCTATCCACGTGAGTCACCATCGGTACCACGTGGGAGATGCTGTTGTTTTTAGAAGCCGATTGAGTCACAAAAATACTTAAATAAGAATTGCGGGCAAAGTCGCCAGATCCGCCGATTCCATTCATCATCTTGTTGCCACCGATGTGGGTGCTGTTGACGTTGCCATAAAGATCGAACTCGATCGCGGTGTTGATGGCGATCACTCCCAGGCGGCGAATGACTTCAGGGGAATTGCTGATTTTTTCAGGACGAAGTAAAATCTTTCCTCGGTAGCGATCTAAGTTTGCAAAAAACCGTTCATAACAATTTTCCGTGACGGCGAAAGAGCAGGCCGAGGCGAATTTCATTTTTCCCGAATCCAGCAGATCAAAGGTGCTGTCTTGCAAAACCTCAGAGTACATTTGGAGATTTTCAAAGGGTCCTTTTTGAAAGCCACTGAAAACCGCATTGGCGATATTCCCAATCCCGGTTTGAAGGGGAGGCAGATTCTCTGACAAGCGGCCCTTTTTAACTTCCGATTTGAAAAAATCCATTAGGTGATTTGAAATGGCTTCGGTCTTGTCATCTACGGAACTTAATTCAATGGGACTGTCTTTCAGATCCGATAAAACCACGCCCACAATTTTCAATGGATCAATCAGCATTGTTTCCGTGCCAATACGCGTGCTTGCTTCCGTCACCGGAATGATCGAGCGCTGAGGTGAAATTCCCGTGGCAAAAATATCGTGAAACCCACGAATCTCTAAGGGGATGGTCGTGTTTACTTCCAAAATAATTTCTTTGGCGTGACGGGCGTAGGTTAAGTTATTGCCCACCGAGGTTGTCGGTAGCACGGAGCCATCGTCATAAATAGCTGCGACTTCAATGACAGCGATATCTAAAGACGGCAGAAATCCGTACGCCAAAAGTTCCGCGGTTTCCCCTAAGTGAGGGTCCGTGAACATGACCTCGCCATTATTGATTTTCTTGCGCAAAGTTGCATCGGATTGAAAAGGCATGCGCCGAGACAGGGCGCCAGCTTCGGCCAGCAGACCATCCAGATTGTGACCTAAAGAAGCTCCTGTCATTAAATTGATTTTCAGAGGCGTCTTCTTGGCCTTTTCAGCCAAGGCCTTCAAGGTCGCTTTCGCATCACCGGCTTTAGTGAAGCCGCTCGCGCCCACCACCATGCCATCTTTGATTTTTTCAGCTGCTTGTTCGGCGGAAATGATTTTAGAACGAAATCTTTCAGCAATGCGATCTTGAGTCATGATGTCCTCGAATCCGATGAGCTATTTTCTCCAGTAAGTCGTGAGCCACTTCCAAACTTCAGGGCGACGGTCGCCGATGTCGAAGTGATTCCCGTCAAATTCCACATAGTCATGGGCAATGCCCATTCCTGTTAGCAACGTCGTGATTTGACGAGCCCCATATTGTAAATGGAAATTGTCCTTGGTGCCGACATCCAGATACAAGGCGTGAAGTTGGCGTAAGGCCTCGGCACGTTTTGGTAAAAAGTGGACTGGATCTTTTTCCAACCATTGCTGCCAAATTTCAACAATCTTATTTCCTGTGCGCGGATCCAGCGGAAAATGAAAATCACCTGAGGAACCTTTCGGTGAATAACAGGCCGACATACCAAAGGCATTTAGCAATGAATGCCAATTGCGAAACTTGGTAAGTTTTCCGCTGCGCAGTTCTTCCAATACGCGCAATCCCGATTGGCCGTATTTTTCCCAAACCGGAAGGGCCTGATACAGATCATTGATGATGCTCGCATCAAAAAATGAATCGGGTGCAATCGCGGCACATAAACCAAAGGTCTCTGGAAAAAGACTCGCTAATTGCAAAGCGCCGTAACCACCGCTGGAGCCTCCCATCACGCACCACTCATTCGGATCTTTTGAAATCGGATAGTGGGCAAGTGCGGGGACTATTTCCCTCATGATGTAGTCTTGATAATTTCCAATAGCAGAGGAGTTCAAGAATTGCGAGCCACCCCAAGTGGTTAAGGCATCCACGAAAACATACAAAGCTTCAGGCGCCTCACCTCGAGAGCAAGCCTGATCGATCACTTGAATCGTATTTTGCTCATTGAATTTTGCATTGAAATAAAAAGGCGCATTGCCACTGAAGCCGCCCAGGACCAAAACCACGGGCCAAGGCCCTTTGTGCTTTGGCAAAAGCACAGGATTAAAGCGCACAGCGGAGTCGTTCAGAGGATTGTCTTTTAAACACTGACTGCGAATTTGCAGAGTCTCGATGTGGAAATTGTGAACTTCATAGGCGCGATAATTAGTGAGTGTTTCGAAGTGTTTCATATTGAGAATGCTATCAGGACTTTTAAAGTGAAGGCAACAATCTCGATTTAAGAAAGGGGCGTCATGTTGTGGGACTTAAGGGCAAATCTTCGTTTTGGCCCTTACAAAACCCTCTAAAAAATCCGAAAATATAATATCGGAGCACCAATGAAACTTCAGTTCTGCGGCCTTCTTCTGGGGGCGTTAATTCCGTTTGTAGCAATGACTGTTCACGCAGCTTTGGGTGACCAACTTGTCACGACATCCTCAACTTCTTCCACTAACGCGCGTAAAGCCACTTCTTCGGGATCCGGCTATTCGGTTTCACAATCTACAACGGCGGATGGTGTGATGGTTCGTCAATACGCCGATTCACAAGGCAAAGTTTTTGGTATTTCCTGGAAGGGAGCATCGCTTCCGCCTCTGCGGGATCTTTTGGGTACTTATCTGCCTGAGTATAAAAAAGAAGTGAAAGCTCGCGGCCGTCAATTTGGTCGTCGTTCATTAAAAATTTCCACCGACAATATCGTCGTTGAGGGCTCGAGTCGGCAAACTGATCAGCGCGGTCGCGCTTATATTCCTGCAAACTTACCAGAAGGTTTTGACCTAAAGGAAATTAACTTCAATGAATAACATCAAAGCAGTTCTTATTCTTATAGGCGCTCTTCTTGTGAGTATGAACCAAGTGGCTTGCTCAGCCAGCGGCAGCAGTTCCCGTACTCTTGCTGCTTCGGTTTATTTCCCAACCACTCTATCGGGAACGAATGTGGTTCCGATGTCAGTGGGTGCTTGTGGAGTGAATGGCTACGAAAACGAACCCTGCATCAGTGTCACTCTGTGCACGCCGGGGACTTCCACTTGTCAAACCATTGATAATATTCTCGTTGATACCGGCAGTTATGGTTTGAAAGTGTTTAAATCCTTAGTAACGATTCCTCTGACCCAAGTCACTGCGAGTGATGGGACCGGAAAGCTTGCCAGCTGCACAGGATACTTGGACGGATCTGGTCACTGGGGGCCTGTTGTGAAAGCGGATGTCCAATTGGGATCGCTGAAGACAACGCAAAGTATTTCCATCGCTCTCCTTGATTCAACTTATGCTCAACCAAGTGTTTGCTCTGACGATCCAGATTCATCTCCTAAAGTCGCTGGCTTTAATGGGATTATTGGTGTGGGCTCTTTCGTTCAAGATTGCAGCGTCAACGCATTGGGCACGAATCCCTGTGTGACGAAGGCTACGGGAATCTATTGGTCTTGTATTGGCTCTGTCTGCAAAAAAAATTACGGCGATACCACCAACATCGATCCTACGGATGACCAGCCGGTGACAGTGCCGTTGGCGGATCAGATCGCAAATCCTGTGGCCTTCATGCCAGCACCTTACAACACGGGCTTGGTATTAAAGCTTCCTTCTGTGAGTTCGACGGGGGCAGGGGCTGCCTATGGCTACTTGGTATTAGGTATTGGGACCGATACTTATAATACGGTCACTGGGGCGACAGTTTTCCCAGTGGAAAACGATGCGACCTTTGTTACCAAATACAATGGCACATCGACTCCTAGTTCCGGCTCCAGTTATGAATATGCCTTTATTGATAGTGGAACGAACTTTAACGGGTTCCCGCGTTTAGGGGGCTCGCCCGCGCTTTGCTCTGGGGGGTCGGGGTTTTATTGCCCGGCCACCGAGTTGACGGTGTATGCCCAGATGAAATCCGGTTCGGTGACTCAAACGGTCTCCATGAAGGTGGGTAACATGATCACCCTGGCGTCCGCGGACCCGCAAAGTAAGGTTTTTAATAATATCGCCTTTGATACCTCAGGTATGGGCACGGATTTATCCGACATCCCCTTTGACTGGGGATTACCATTTTTCTTGGGCCGATCGGTCTATGTCGGTATCAAGGGAACCTCGTCTACGATCAACGGCGGAACTGTGGCGGGACCGTTCTGGGCATTCTAAGTGCTTGAAATCATAAGCCAATTAAAAGGACGCCTCGGCGTCCTTTTTTCGTTTTACAGAGCCCTTAAAATGCTTGCTTTTCATCAGTATTCGACCTAAAACCATGAGTCCGTATTTATGACTGACTAGGGCACTACTAAGAGTCTTCCCCATCGGGAGGGACGCCTTATCGGAGACAAGGAAATACTATGAAAATGCGCACACACTCAGGCGCTAAAAAACGCATGAAGTTGACTGCTTCAGGCAAAGTTAAGAAAAAAAGCACTCGCATGCGTCACTTGAACTCTCACATGAGCTCAAAAACAAAAAGACAACTTGGTAAAACATCTTACGTAGAAGACGCGAACTTGCTTCAAGCACGTCGCTGCCTAGTATTCTAATTCGTTTTTAAGTTAATTAAATTTTTCTCCTACGCCGTAATTAGAAAAACTGGCTGTAGACAAATAGAGGTTCAAAATGGCTCGTGTAAAATCTGGTAAAACAAATCGTGCTCGTCACAAAAAAGTTCTTAAAAGAGCAAAAGGTTACTACAGCGCTGGTTCTCGCGCATACATCCACGCGGTAGAAAAAAATGACCGTGGTATGGCTTTCGCTTACCGCGATCGTAAAGTTAAAAAACGCAACTTCCGCACTTTGTGGAATCAACGTATCAATGCAGCTGCTCGTGCAAACGGCACTACATACTCTCGTTTGATTGGTGGCTTGATCAAAGCTGGCATCCAAGTTGACCGTAAAGTTTTGGCTAACTTGGCTATCACTGATGCAGCAGGCTTCACAGCTCTTTGCAAACACGCTTTGGCGTAAGCCGTAAAGCTCATAAGGAGCACCGGCGCAATGAACGAATCCAATACGCAGTTTGAAAACAGAAAGCGCGATCATATCAGGATCGCGCTGGACCCAAGGTCCCAGACTGAGGGACAAACCGGATTGGATTCGATCGAATTAATTCATGAGGCTTTGCCTGATTTGAATTTTAAAGAGGTCGATATTTCGACCTCTTTTTCTTTTTCTAAAGCTGAAAACTTCAAGCTTTCTTCTCCAATTTTCATCTCATCCATGACCGCTGGCCATGAACATGGTCGTGAAATCAATATGGCTTTGGCTCGTTTGAGCGATCGTCGTCAGATTTTAATGGGTGTCGGATCACAACGTCGTGAATTGAACGATACCAATGCCGCCGAGGAATGGACTCAGGTGCGTAAAGTCGCTCCCAAAGCCCGTTTGCTGGGAAATATTGGTATTGCACAATTAATCAAAACACCGTTGGATGGCATTCGCCGCCTGGTGGATGCGACTCAAGCGGTCGCTCTTTTTGTCCATGTGAACCCGCTGCAAGAAGTCCTTCAGCCCGAGGGAACTTCTGACTTCAAGAACTCCTTACAAGCGATTGAAAACCTCGTGAAATTCGCCGAGGTTCCTGTGATAGTGAAGGAAGTTGGGTGTGGATTTTCCGTAAATACTTTGAAGCGCTTAGAAGGCACGGGCATTGCCGCTGTCGATGTCGCTGGCAAAGGTGGAACTCACTGGGGGCGTGTGGAGGGCTATCGCTCGGAAGAGAGCGAGATGCTTTATCACGTAGCTCAAACTTACGCGAACTGGGGCATCAGCACAGTAGAGTCTTTACTTAATGCTGAGGCAGCCAGAGTAAGTTTTGAAGTTTGGGCATCGGGCGGCGTGCGTACGGGCCTTGATGTCGCTAAACTGTGTGCGTTGGGTGCGAAAAAGGTCGGCATCGCAAAACCGTTTTTAGAAGCGGCTTTGACAGACGCGCAAGATGCCGACATGGCTCTTGAGACTTTGCTCAACCGTTTGGAAACTGAACTTAAGATCGCGCTATTTTGTACAGGCAGCAAGACAATCGCTGAGCTGGCAACGAAGAAGGTGATTCGATGAAAAAACAACTGCAAGAGATCTTCAAAGGTTTCTCAAAACTCACTCGCCAGGAACGTTTAGATTCTTTGGTTGAAGTTGGTGCTTTACAACAAGCAGACGTGGACTACATCTCTAAAGGTGGTTTGCGTGATACGACTTTGG
This sequence comes from Bdellovibrio sp., assembly GCA_039594295.1. GTDB lineage: Bacteria > Bdellovibrionota > Bdellovibrionia > Bdellovibrionales > Bdellovibrionaceae > Bdellovibrio. The sequence continues at coordinate 20,922 of JBCNNR010000023.1, read as the reverse complement.
GTGAGAAGTTCATTGAAAATGTGATCGGTTATTTCCAAATGCCTTTGGGAGTTGCCACCAACTTCCGCATCGATGGCAAAGACTTTGTTATTCCGATGGCGGTGGAGGAAACTTCTATCGTCGCAGCTGTTTGTAAATCCGCTAAATGGATCCGTGAATCGGGTTCGATCACAACAGAAGTTGTGGGTGCTGAAATCATCGGTCAAATTCAAATCGCAAAAGTGAAAGACTTTGCGATATTCGAAAAGCAATTATTGGCTCAAAAAAACTACATGATCGAAATCTCTAACCGCGAAGTGGCTTTCGGCCTGGTTCGTCGCGGTGGTGGTGTTCGTGATATTCAAGTTCGCCGCGTCCCTCGTGGGGATGGCGCTGACATGGCAGTGGTTCACGTCTTGATGGATCCTTGTGATGCCATGGGCGCGAACATCATGAATCAAGTGTGCGAATACTTGAAAGAGCCGATTGAACAATTCACAGGCGAAAAAGTGACGATGTGTATCCTATCCAATTTGGTAGACACTAAAATCACACGCGCTGTGGTTCATATCAAAGACATTGATCCTGCTTTGGCAGAAAAAATTGAAGAAGCCTCTTTGTTCGCGCAAATGGATCCGTACCGTGCGGCAACGAACAATAAGGGCGTTCTGAATGGGATCGATCCGGTGTTGGTGGCAACCGGTAATGACTGGCGTGCGGTGGAAGCGGGCATTCATGCTTACGCCTGCCGTGACGGTCAATACCGTTCGATCACAAAATGGTTCCGTGAAAACGGAGGCCTAACGGGCGTCTTTGAAGCTCCGTTGGTTGTCGGCACTGTGGGTGGGGTGACGACTCTTCACCCCACGGCGATGATGTGTATGAAGATGCTCGGCACTCAGTCTGCAAATGAACTTTCACGTGTGATTGCGGCAGTGGGCTTGGTGCAAAACTTGGGTGCTTTGAAGGCTCTGACAACTGTTGGAATCATCGAAGGTCACATGAAGCTTCATACGAAAAATCTGGCTTTGGGTGCAGGCGCTGAAGAACGCGAGATCCCAGCTGTTCAGAAAAAACTGGAAGAGATTTTGACGATTCGTAAACGTATTTCTCTTAGCAATGCGATTGAAGTTCTTAAAGAACTTCGTGCGGGTCAGGCGACAAGCTCGACTCAGCACCCTCACTAGAGGAGGAGTCCCTTGGCTCTGTCGTGCACAATTCCCGGTAAGACTTTTTTGGTGGGCGAATATTTAGCCCTTCATGGGGGGCCGACTTTGTCAGCCCTGACCAAGCCTTGCTTTGAATTGATTGCGCGCAAAGGCAGCGGATCTTTGGGGAGCATTCATCCAGAATCTCCCGCAGGAAAATTCATTTTAGATCATTCTGATTATTTTAAAAAATTCGACCTTGAGTTCTCCGATCCTTATCAAGGAATGGGCGGCTTTGGCGCATCAACAGCTCAGTTTTTGGGAGCCTATGCTCTTTGGATGCATCAAGAGTCTCATCATGTGGGAATGGAAGCACCGTTTGATTTCAAGCATTTGCTTTCCGTGTATCAGAAATATGCATGGAATGGTCAGGGGACTCCGCCCAGTGGGGCGGACCTGATTGCGCAAATGAAGGGGAGTATGTGCTTCTTTGAAAAGCGCAAAGGCCTGGTGTCGATTGCAAGTTGGCCGTTTGAGGATTTGGAATTTTATCTGATCCATACGGGTCATAAAGTGGCGACTCACGAGCATTTGAAGGGTTTAAAAGAGTTTGATTCCAGTGCTTTGGAAAAAGCCGCTTATCAAGTTCAAGATGCTTTTGCGACGGCAAACTCTGTGGAATTTCTTGCGGGGGTTAAATCCTATGCTCAGGCTTTGCAAAATCTGGGTTTCACTTGCGAGCCGACGCTGAAACTTTTGGAGGGTATTCGTGCATTGCCTGGAGTGAAAGCGGCTAAAGGCTGTGGCGCCCTGGGTGCTGATGTTTTGTTTGTATTTACTGAAAAAAATCAATCTGCCGCTTTGGAACAATATTGCCAGACGGTGAATGTGAAAGTTGTCGCTTCTCACCGAAGTATTTCCGTGGGTCTTCAGATCGCTGAGAAGGAAAGTTAGTCATGAATCAAGTTTTAGTCTCTGCTCCCTCTAATATCGCGTTGATCAAGTACATGGGTAAAATCGAAGGTTCCGGGAATCAGCCGACGAACGCTTCGTTGTCTTATACCTTGGATAACTTACGCACGTTTGTGCGTTTGACCGAGATTGACGGTGGTGTGGATCAATGGAAGCCTTTGATTCGTGAAGACCTTGAAAAAATCGATCTTTCTGAAAAAGGCCAACAGCGTTTTTTAAAACACCTGGCGAATTTGAAAACCAAGTGGGGCGTCACTAAAAATTTCTTGGTGGAGTCTGCGAATAACTTTCCCTCCGACTGTGGTTTGGCGAGCTCTGCTTCCAGCTTTGCGGCTTTGACGTTGGCGGCCGCAGAAATGTTTCAAAAATTGAATCCTCAGCCTTGGGGCACTGACATGAAAGTTTTGTCGGAGCTTTCTCGTCAGGGTTCGGGTTCTTCTTGTCGTTCGTTATTTTCCCCATGGGCATTGTGGAAGCATGAATATGCTCAGCCTATGAATTTGCCTCTTAAAAACATGCACCATATCTGTGTGGTGGTAGAGGCTTCCAAAAAAGAAGTGTCTTCGTCTGAAGCTCATAAACTTGTGACCACGAGTCCTCGATTTGAAGGCCGAGTGGAGCGTGCAGAGCTTCGTCTGGCGGATCTTAGTCAGGCCTTGCAATGGGAAGATTGGCACATGGCTCGTCAGATCGTATGGGACGAGTTTATTGATATGCATCGTTTGTTTGAGACAAGTCAGCCGGCCTTTAGCTATATGACGGAGGCTTCTAAAAAAGTTTTGGAAGAGTGCCAACAGTTGTGGAATCGCTGGCAAGATGGTCCGTTGGTGACAATGGATGCCGGGGCCAATGTTCATATGTTGTTCCGTCACGATCAATTGAAACGCTTTAAAGAATACCGCGAACATTTCGGCAAAGAATTTAAAATTCTGGCCTTTGAAGGTGTAAAGCCAGATGTCCACTAATTTTCAGTGCACCGCTTATGGTAAATGGATTTTGGCCGGCGAACACTCGGTGATTCGTGGTTATCCTTCATTGGTCTTTCCCATTCCTTCAAGAACGTTGGAGCTGGAGTACAAAGCGGGCGATCATGCTTTGCAATTAGAACTGCGTGGAGATCACGGCCAGGAATTGCAATTGTTGATTTGGGGAGTGCTGGAAAGAGCGTTCCAATTGAAGGGTATTGCTCGGCAAAATTTGACGGGCACTTTGTCTATGGATTCCTCGTTGCCTGTGGGTGCAGGGATGGGTGCTTCGGCTGCTTTGTGCGTGGCCTTGACTCGTTGGTTGGGTCATTTGGGTTATGTGCAGGAATCAGAGTATTTTGATTTCGCCAGAAACCTGGAAGATCTATTTCACGGTGAAAGCAGTGGAATCGACATCGCCGTCGCTTTGTCGGGCGAGGGATTGCGCTTTGTTCGCAACGGCGAACGCAAGCAAATCACGCCGAAATGGAAACCTCGCTGGTATATCTCTTATTCTGGTAAGCGCGGTGTGACTGTGGATGCTGTCAATAAGGTCAAAGATCTTTTGGCGAAACAACCTCCGACCGGTCAGCAAATTGATTTGAATATGGCCAAAGCCGTCGAGACTGCACAACAAGCGTTGATGATGGATGAAGAGCAAGGACTTCAAGTCCTGGTTCAAGCCATCGAAATGGGCGCTGAGTGCTTTGAAAAATGGGGACTCAATGACGGTGCTCCTGCGAGTCATATCGAGTGGCTGCGCAATCAAGGCGCGATCGCCGTGAAGCCAACAGGATCTGGCGGCGGTGGCTACGTGATTTCTTTATGGGATAAAGAACCAACCGCGGAAGCCTTAAAAGAACTGATTCCTTGTTAATAAAAAAAGCCTCTCGCAGAACGAGAGGCTTTTAGTTTTAACGGGGAATGAGTTGTTGGTTATTTACAGATCGAAATGGCTTTCGTTGCGGCAACTATTTTTGCGTAAGGTGAATTTGTCGAACGAAGCACAGCCCAGTAGCGAGCGCCGCCGCGCCAAGAGCCGCTGACTTGACCTGCGATGCGGGCGTCTTTGCCCATCCAACGATTTAAGATGCGAATGCCGCAGCTCAAATTTTTGTAAGGGTCGTGCAAATCGGAAGTTGATTTTAAGCCGCAACCATAAGCATTGCCACTTTCAACAGAGATTTGTAAAAGACCTGCGCTGATCACAGAGTTTCCTGAACTGTCGCTGAAGTTTTCCGTATAGTTCAGATTCGTATTGAAACTGCTTTCGTACTTGGTCATTTGCGACATCAAGTACACCCAGAAGTTTTTGCGCTGATCGCGAGTCAGGCTGTTGTATTTCGGACAGAAAGTCGTGCCATCCGCAGGAATGACATCCAAAAGATCGTCGCCCAATACATCAAGTTGAGTCATCACGTGAGCAGTCCACAGCTTGCCATCTGTTTTTGCCGCTTCCCAAATTGGAGCGACAGCCAAAGCACCTGGAGACGGAGTCGGCGTTACCGTTGGAGACGGTGACGGTGAAGGGGTTGGTGTTGGATCAGGGGTCGAAATTCCGGAAGATGAATTATCATCGCCGGTCGTACTAGAAAGTTGACTGGAGCTGAGGGAACCGTTGTTTCCGCAGGCAACCAGAAATCCCGAGATCAAAATAAAAAGTGTTGTTTTTAGTTTGAATCTTGCCATGACTAGCGGATCGGTCGTGGCCAGGAAAACCTTTACAGTTGCGGAAACTGTCTAAAATATGAATAGCAATGTGGGGTTTTTGAGACTGAAAAATAGACACTAGTCGTGGATGTTTGCCGAACGAAACCAGTGCGAGACTCTCATCTCCCTAGTGAATATTTCTGAGAGTCGTATGGATGTCCTGGCGGAAAAGTTTCCAAACCGGTGGCAGGCTTGCGAGCATAACTGCCAGCAGAGCAAAAGCACCAGTGATCAGAATCATCCACCACGGCCAGTTGCTCGCCGTCGCTGCAGGCAGAGTGCTTCCCGCGGTTGCGAGAATAACGGGATCTAATAGGAGCTCCAAGGCGGCCGCAAGCAGAACAGAGACCACTCCCATCATAAGTCCTTCGAGAATCAAAAGACCCGTTAAATCTGTGCGAGAACGGCCCAGGGCCCGCAGGACAGCCAGCTCCACAGTTCGACCTTCGATACGAGTATAAAACACCGCCAGCACCGTCAGCGTGCTTAATAGAAGCAAGATGCCCACGATCAGAAGTTGTAAGGTTTGATTCGATCCCGTCAGTTCCTGAAGGCGAGCTTTTTCCTTATCAACAAAGGCAATTTGAGACACGGTTCTTTGGTTGATAAGACTTGCCAAGGAATTATGACCGTCAGGCTGAATGTTCAAAATGAAATAGCTTAAAACTTTCGGGCCCCAGATGGTCTGGTAACCCGGAGTGGCAGCGACCGCTGTCTGCGCTGTCGTTAGATTCGTATAAATACCTTTATCCCAGGATTTGCCGGTGGGCTTTAAGATCCCAGTCACTTTTAAAGGAAATGCAGCGCTGGCAATTTTGGAATCGTGAATTTCAGCATGAGTGTAGATATTTTGGCCGATTTTCACTGAATCTGCCTGGGCTACCTGAGAGCCCAGCAAAGCTTCTCCCGGATTTTGTGGGAAGGCTCCTTCTTGGATTTGCGGAGCCGAATCCGTCGGAATCATTGATAATAAAGATTCATCTGTGCCGACGAGTTTAAAGTCTTTGTATCTGCCAAAAAATAACAGTGGCGTGATGTGCGAGACTGTAAAGCCATTTTGAAATTTGGATTGGTCTTCAAAGGCGATATCTTTTTTTGCTTTGAGTGTTTCGTACAGATTCTGGGGAATGTAATTTGGGATATCACCTTCGAAATTAAGTGCTCCCAAAAGAATATCAATACCACCTGATTTTGCACCGACAATGGCATCACCTTGATCCGCCAAAGTATCAAAGCGTGAGTGCGAGAGGACTTCCAGTTTTAATAAAACTGTCACGGCAGCGATCGCAATGGCCAATGATAAAACCGTGATCACCGTCGTCAGCAGATGACGTTTGAGATAAAGATATGAAAGGCGCAGCAAACTCATCGTGCGATCTCCTTCATATCTAAAATGCGTGTAAAGTATTTTTCCACGCGATGGTCATGGCTTACCATGACGACGGTCGGCGTGTGAGAGCTTTCGACTAAAAGCTTCATCACTTGTTCCGCATTTTGGTCATCCAGGCTGGATGTGGGTTCATCGGCTAAAATCACCGCAGGCTTTTGTCCCAGAGCGCGGGCCACAGCCGTTCTTTGCTGTTCACCTAAGCTCATGCTTTGCGTGCGGCTGTTGGATTTTTCTTTTAGACCCACAGCAGTCAGCATTTCGAGGGCTTCGTTGGACTTCAATCCCACTAATTCCAGGTTTTCCGCCGCCGTCAGATAAGGGAGCAGATTGAGGTTTTGAAAAATCAAGGACATGTTCTTTTTACGAAGATGGCTGACCTGGTTTTCAGAAAGAGCTGTGATGGAGTTTCCAGCCCAAAGAATTTCTCCAGATTGGGGCGTATACAGACCCGCCAGCAGATGCAAAAGGGTGGTCTTGCCAGTGCCACTCGGTCCTTTGATCAAAATGCGCTCTTTGCTGGAAATAGTCAGTTCCGGCATCTTAAAAAAAGGCGTGATGATATTCTGAAGGCGAAGTTCCATAGAACTATGCTATGCGTGGCTTACTGCAAGTTCAAATAATACTTACGTTCTTTTTCTGGGAATTTTTCGATAGCATAGCGAAGCATTGTGCGCGGCATTTGTGTGGCGTGCTTGTTCAAAAATGTTTTCTCGGCTTGAGGATCCCGTTTGCCGATTTCTCGCAGCATCCAGCCGACCGCTTTGTGAATAAGATCATGCTTGTCGTGCAAAAGAATTTTAGCAATTTTGAAAGTGTCTGAGAAATCACCCTGACGCAGAAAATAGAAGGTCGACATGATCGAAATTCTTCGCTCCCACAGGTTCTTGGATTTGGCGTATTTGAACAGAATCGCGCGGTCCTTTTCAAACAGGTAAGGGCCCAAAACAGCAGGGGCAATGGTGTCCACCAGGTCCCAATTGTTGATGCCCTTCCGATACTTAATTAAAAACTCGAAAATGCGCTTTTGTTCGGGTGCGCTTTCTTTACGGAACCGCTGTGACAGAATTATTAAGGAAATGAGGCGCTCCTCGTGAATCGGGGATTTTAGCAGCTGGGCCAACTCTGGGTAAGGTAAGTCCTTGAAAGTCTTAGCAAGAGCGCGGCTTTGACCCACGGTGAGTCCGTAAAAAATGTCGCCTTCTGCGTACTCGCCTGGGCCGGTTTTAAAGAATCTTTGCAAGGTGGGAGCCCTTGATTTGCTTTGCAATTTCTTAATTTCTTTTTGGATTGTCATGATTTGATCATATTCCATTTTAATCAGCTGCGTCGATAGCATTTTGTAAAGGAACAACGCTTGATTGGGCGATGTGTCTTCATTAGGATGCGCCTCTATTTGCAAGAAATTGAATACTAAAAAACAGGAGAACAAAATGAAAAAGTTTATGATGATGCTTTTGTCTTTGAGCTTTGTTGGGACTACGGCAATGGCCTTTGAAGGTGCCTTCGTTCCTAATGAAGATGGCGGCGCGACAGTTCAACCATTGAAAGGCACTTGCTCAGCAAAGCCAGTTCCAAATGGTGGTTACTGTAAACCGGTTGGCAACTCTTGCCCAGCTGGCTATGACCAATTCGCCAAACTTTGCTGGGGCGGTTGGAAAAAAGGTTTCTACAAATGTGGTATCTCTTGTAAGCCTAAAGAACAATGCGGTTGGAATCCACACGGTGACTATCGTTGCGGCAACCCAGGTTACGGTCCAAACCCAGGCCATCACTTCTCTGCAATCTCTGGTGCTTTGAAATTGAATGAAGAAGGTGCTGTTGAATTGAAAGTTGCTAAAAACATCTGTGAAGTTCAAGGTTCTGTTCACGGTGATAACGACCATTGGACAGTTTGCCGTCCTGCTGACGGTGTCAACTGCGCTCCAGGTTACCAACGCATGAACAGATACTGCATTGGCAACTGGAAAAAACCTTTGTACCGTTGTGGTTATGTTTGCGAAAAATCACGCAATGCTAACGACGATGGCAATGGTGGCGGCATTAACTAAATAATTAAAGGCTCCTGATGTGGGAGCCTTTTTGTTTTCAGGAGAATACAATGAAAAAAATGATGATGATGATCTTGTCTTTGGGCTTCGTTGGCACAACGGCAATGGCTTTTGAAGGCGCTTTTGTTCCGACTCAGGACGGTGGTGCTGAAGTTCACGCACTGAAAGGCAGAGAAGTTTGTCCTGCGAATCCAGTTCCAAATGGTGGCTATTGCAAACCAGCAGGTGCTTCTTGTGGTGCAGGTTACGATCAATTCGCAAAACTTTGCTGGGGTGGTTTGAAAAAGGGCTTCTACAAATGTGGCATCTCTTGCAAACCTAAAGAGCAGTGCGGTTGGAACCCACACGGTGACTGGACTTGTGGTCACAGAGGTCACAACTACTCAGCAAATATTTCTGGCGTAATGCAATTATCTGCTAACGGCGACATCAAAATCCAAGCTGCTAAAAAAGTTTGTGAAGATTTGGATCCAAGCCAAGCTTACCAAGGCAACACTTGTACTCCAGCGGACGGCACAACTTGCCACGCTCCGTATAAGCGCATGGCTAAATACTGCTTCGGTGGTTGGAAACGTCCATTGTACAAATGCGGTATCGTTTGCTCGGTTCCTCGCGAACCAACTCAAAACTAAGATCGTTTGATTTTAGAATGAAAAAGGCTCCGTTCGCGGAGCCTTATGAAAAAGCCTGTTGAAATGATCTGTACCCCGTTTGTGGGACAAGTAAAAAAAGCCTGGCTAAGATAATAGATGCCTTCGGAATTCCACCGGAGGCATTTTTTTTAAACCTACTTGAGGTCGTTCGTTGTTATAAATTATCGGGCTCGTCTTGTCTTTTATCTTGAGCGCTGTTTAAGGCAGACGAAAAAGACTGGTTGCTAGCAGATCCAAAACCGGCGTTTGTCCCAAAAAATTTGACTTAGAGAGCGAGTGTCTAGAATCTAGTGAAGCGAGGAAGGTTATGGAAGAGAAGTTTGTTAATAATAGAGAAGTGAATATTCACACTCTTAAGCAGATAGGTTCTGAAGCTGTCACACTGTTAATGATTCCGGGCATGTTTGGTGTGGCCGAACACTGGGCTGATGAGTTTAAGCATCTGAAAGAATATTCTCTTGTCGCAATGAGTGTCCGAGGTCGTGGTAAAAGTACCGCACCCGAAAATGGTTATACTTTCCAAGATCATGTTAGCGACGTTGTTGCCGTTGGGAAATCTCTCAATTCTAAAAACCTGATCCTTTGTGCTCATTCCTATGGGTGTCAGCTGGCGGTGGCCTCGGCAGTTGAATTGGAAAATGTTAAAGGACTCATTCTTGTCGATAAGGGAATGAGGGCGAATAAAATTTCTGACAAATGGCTGACTTTTGTTCAAGAAAATCCACCACCCACATCTTCAGTTGCCGTTGCTAGGAAAATTCACGCGGCCTCCCAAGCCGAGGACCTCATGGAGGATTTAAAGCGTCTAAGGCTGCCGACCCTTTTCTTTAAAGGGGAGCTTGAGGGAAGTCATTTAGATGAGGCCGAGGTGAGTGAGCTCCTGGAGATTCCAGGAGTGCAAGTGGTCAGGCTAAAGAACTCGGCCCATTCGCCAAGTTCTCAAGATTACGAGCTCTTTGTTGATCATATAAGGCAATTTCTGCGCTCTATTCGAACCTAATGGATATATGGTCTGTTATAATAGTTATTTTCTGCAATTATCCTCTTAAAACTGCAAAATAATCTGTCAACGGGGCGGCAGTGGTGCTATCAGATGGGGCATGAAAACAATATTCTTTCTATGTTTAGTTTCCCTTGTTTCGTCTGCGGCGTTTGCCTATCCGGTTGTTACTTTAGATAATCCGTTTTCGGGCTCAGGCGTTTATACTGCTAACAACGGCGATAAAAAAACAGCGATTTTAAAACTTCACGGCAGTGAAGGTGGATCTGAATATTACGGGAATATCGAGGCTTCGACGATCGCGACGTTGGGTTATACCGTTATGACCTATTGTTATTTTGACTGCAACCGCGGTATCGTTGAACCCCGAAAAACGCTGAAGAATGTCGAGCTGGCAAAATTATTTGAAGCGATTCAATGGCTGCGCTCGCTGCCAACCAGTAATGGTAAGGTTGTGGTCTATGGTGTCTCCCGTGGCGCTGAACTGGCTTTGATTTTGGGAAGTTTGGCCAAAGAGATGAATGTAACCATCGATGGCGTCATTGCTCATACTCCAAGTGATACTTATAACCTTCCTTTTAACTGGAGTTGGAAAAATCCCCTTTGTTGGGTCTGCACTCTTGCAGATAACAAATGCAGTTTCGAACCCCCGTACACGGGTGTCGCCTGGAATCCTTTGTGCGGTGAAGATGATATTCATCTTTTCTCTGAAGCAAACAGTGCGTGGCTTTTAAATGGTGTGGCTATTCCCGCTAACAAGCGCATTGAAATTGAAAAATACGACGGACCCATTTTGATTACGGTGGGCGAGAAAGATGAAGTCTGGCCGGTCGAGCAGACTCACCGAATCGAACAGACTTTATTGAAGGCTGGAAAAAAACCTGAAATTCATTATTTCCCGAACGAAGGACATGCTTTTGATCGGGCTGATGAATTAAAGCGTAAAGATCTGGTTTTGGAATTTTTAAAAAAGATTTAATGACCGATACTGACTACCAGAAACTTCTTTTAAATCCGCGCCGGCTTGAGGTCGGACACCGGGTCCTTGCAGCGACCGAGGTTGCGCAGGACCTTGAGCTTTTGGTTCTGGCCCTGGAGAGGGCGTACCCGGCCAAATGGGTGATGGACTCGCAGAAGTGGACCGAGGTTTTGCAAAAAATTAAAGCTGTTAGGTTTGCAGAAAATATTTCGAATGAAATCTTTGGTTCTGTTGTGGCGGATATCTTATGGCAAATTCCTGATGGCCACTTAACGGTCAAGCTTGATGGTAAAATATTGGGTAAAGAGTTTCACCGGCAAATCAGACAGCCTGCGACTGGTCGTAATCTGGCAGTATCCTCTGAAGGTCAGGCCTGGAAAATGGAAACGAGACAGAACGGCACGGGACCCGTGTCAGTTCTTGCGATTTCTTATTTTCCTCCGTCTTCGGATTCTCAGTGGTTTGGCTTTACTGAAGCTGTTCGTAAAGTCTTGGATTCAGCAGCTATTATTGTGGATTTGCGTGGAAATATCGGTGGTGACGACGCCAAAGGTTTTGAGATGGCTTCGCTCTTTTTAGGGCGTGAGCTTGAGATGGGTTGGGTTCAAGAAGTCGTGTGCGAGACAGCAGAGTCCTTCGCTCTTCAGATAAATACTTATGAGCTGATTATTTGGAACCGCTATGTTGCAAAAAATCTGCTTCCTCCAGTTGAACTCACAGATCATCTTGAATCATTAAAATGCAAAGCACGTACACTCGCCCAGAATCCTGCAGGCAATGGAAAGGTAGTTGTTGAGCAGGCGCCGAGGGTCGATGCCAAAGGTTCACTGGCCTTCAATAATAAGATTTTCGTGCTGGTCGATGCAGCCACGGCTTCGAGCGGAGAGTGGACTGCGCTTTATTTGAAACGTCATCCTAACGTGGTGATCGTCGGCGAAAACACCCATGGCATGATTCACTTTGGAAACTCGGGATTGCTTCAATTGCCCCACAGTGGTTTGGTTATTAACTTGTGTATGAAAATCAATGAACTGACCGATGGTCAGTTTTTTGAAAGAACAGGAATCACTCCTGATATCCAGGTTTCAAATGAAGATTCTCTAAACCACGTTCTTAGTTTAGGTATGAAATGATTATGAAAAACATTATTTATGGCTTTTGGTTGATCGCCTATGTCGCGCTTTCTTATTCTTTCTTCGTAGAAGGCGATTACAAAACGGCTTTATACACTTGGCTTGTATTGATGGTTTTAGTCATGACGTTAAAGCCCTTGCGTGAACATGGCGTTCTTTTATTTTTGGTGGGAACCTGTTTTGGCATAGTGAATCTGATTCACCGCTTTGTTCCGTGGGTTAGCTGGCCATTAGATTTCTATTTGGCGGCCCTTGTTGGTTTCCTGAGTTTGCGATTTGGTTTCCGTAGACCGGCTGAAAAACTAAGATGGTCCTTTTCCTTTTCAAAAAGGGAATGGCTTTCGATTTTACTGATCAATGTTCCCTCTGTGGCTATTTTGATTTGGTACTACCAAACTCATCCGGAAGTGGCAGCAATGTGGCCGAAGCTTTATCTGCCGTGGTGGTCGATGCCGTTCGTGATTTTATTGATTGCGGCATTGAATGGTTTGCGCGAGGAGATATTTTATCGTGGGTTATTGCAACCAGCGTCTTCGAAAAACTCACCCGTTTGGTTCGTGATTGGACTCCAAGCGATACTGTTCGGTTTCTTGCATTTTGCTGGCGCCTTTCCTCAGGGCTGGCTTGGTGTTGGGATGACCGCGGTCTGGGGCGCGGCCATCGCCATTCAATATCATGTCTTTAAGTCGATTTCGCTTTCTTGGATCACTCATGCCGTGGCTGATGCCATCATGTTTGGTATTATTCTTTACGTCCGTTCCTAGATGAGTACTTTTAAGAATTAGTCATTACAGAGTTGTTCAGTGACAAGAATACTGCGTCAGAACTTATGCTCTGCGAACTTCAAACAACAAAAAGGAGTCAATATGAAATTCTTGTCGACACTTGTTTTAATGATCGCATTCCTGGGCTCAGCGGCGCATGCTTACCAAGGAACTTTGCAGTTCTCTAAAGACGGATCGTTTGTAATTAAACCTCTAACGGCGAAATGTGCTCCGGATGTGGCCAGTCTTGAGAACGCACCGGCAACTTGCGATTCTGCGGGGCATTCCTGTCCAGAGGGCTATACTAGCACGAGAAAATACTGCTGGGGTGGTTGGAGCCATGGTTTCTATCACTGTGGTTATGCTTGCGATAAAAAACCAGATTGCACATACGGACCTTATAAAAATCCTAAGTGCGGCAACCCAGGAAGTGGTAACCACGGTAGCAATGCAGGTCGCGGCTAATTTTTAGAACGTAACGGTCGAAAATTTCCAAATAGGGCCCGGAGAGACGAAGTGCTCTCCGGCTAATTAAAAAAATGAATTCGGATTCATTTTATCAGTGACAAGAGCGCCGTGTCAGACCGTATGCTCTGTGAAATCAAAAAAAACGGAGGTCACTTTGAAATTCTTGTCGACACTTATTCTAATGATCGCATTCCTTGGTTCTGCGGCTCACGCTTATGAAGGTACTATGCACTTTGCTGCGGATGGTTCTGTTATCGTAAAACCCTTGGTTGCTCAATGTACTCCAGATATCGGCAATCAACAGAATCCACCGAGCTCCTGCCAACCCCAAGGCAAAACTTGCCCTGAAGGTTACACTCATTCTAGAAAATACTGCTGGGGTGGTTGGAAACGCGGATTCTATCACTGCGGTTATGCTTGTAACAAATTGCAAAACTGCCAATGGGGTCCCCACGGCGATTACAAATGCGGTAACCCAGGCGGCGGCCACAACCACGGCAGCAACCCAGGTCGCGGATAACTTTTTTAGGAATGTTTCTGTGCGTAGCTAAATAGCGCAATAGAAGCAGCGACGGTGGCGTTGAGAGACTCAACTCCATCGGTCGGTACCGACAAACGATTAAGGCCCTTGATGCCGCTAAAGCCGGGGCCTTCCTCGCCAATCACCAAGCGCAGGTTTTTTGGCCAATTGAACTTCGCTACATTCTCGCCCTTCATATCCAGTGCATAGATATCTTCAGTCGTCTGAATGAATTCCAAAAATTTACCAGTTTTGAAAAGTGGCAGTTTTAGCAATGCTCCTGCCGAGGCTTTAATCGCCTTTGGATGATACGGGGAGGAGCTTTCTTCGGTGAGAATAATCTTACCGACTTTAAACGCTACCGCAGATCGGGCTAAAGCACCCAGATTCGAAGGATCTCCCAGGGGGGCAATCACTTCCAAGCCTTCCACTTTTGCCGTTGCATTCAATGGTTCCAAGGCTTTGGGTTCTAAAACCAAAAGATTGAAATGTGTTCCCACCACATCCACTTCATTAAACATCGCTTTCGGAAGTTTATAAACGGGGATGCGCTGAGTTTTGGAAATCGGGTGAGTCAATGTCACGGATTTCAAATCTTCGTGCACGATTTCAGCTTTGATTTTGTAATTGGGATTTTGCAGAAATTCCTGAATCAGCTTTTCGCCCATCAGAATAAATTCGTTATGTTTTTTTATCCCACGAGAGGAAGCCAGATCCGTCCAGCGACGAAAGTGTTCGTTGGTTTTAGAAGAAATCTCGATCATTTGTAAGCCGCCCAACGTTTTTTCTCTTCGGGAGAAAGTTCCTCGAAAAGCATTTCTTCGCCTTCGTCGTAATCCGGCAAAGCCATGTGCTTGATCTTTTCATAAACCACCATGCGGCGCTCATGCGGTGTTTGCGGCAAAGAGTAAGCGGTGTCTTCAACCAGTTTGAAATACTCCGACCAATTTTCTTTGGCCATTTTGATTTCAGGATCTACTCCCGGGCCCTTCATGAAATACACTCGACCACCGATATTCAGACAGTTGATGACATTGCCTAAGGTGTTGCCGATGTCTTCAACGGCACGGGTGATGGCTCCATTCACTGGGTACACGCAGTGCTTATTGATATTGCGACCCAGGATATCCAGTTTCGGCAATTTCATTTCGGTGCGCACGTGTTTTAAGAATTCCACACGACGTTGCACGCCCTCGCCCAAAAGAATTTGTTCGTTCGGGTACATGATTTTTAAGGGAATACCAGGAAAACCCGGGCCGGTGCCGACATCCAATAAAGGAAACTGAAGCTTGGTGTGCTTCATGATGATGATGGAGTCGATGAAGTGCTTGATGGCGATGTCTTTCAATTTCAAAAGACGGGTGAAGTTTTCTTTTTCCTGATTCAGCATCAACAGGCGATAAAATTGCGCCAGTTGCATGCGCTGTTGGTGGCTGACTAAATCAAAATCGTGGTTGCGGAAAATATCTGCCAAACGGTCGTTGGCTTCGTTCACTTCAAAAATGGATTCTGGCTTTTTATGGCGTCCCTTTTGTTCAGATGGAGCCGCCGCCGCAAATGTGGCGCCGATGGCTTTTGCACGGGCTTCCTGGCGGGCTTTATAGGGACTGTAATTGGTTTTATTCTTATGTGCCATGAGGGTCGTAGTTATAGCTCTTTTTCTGTTAAGAATGAAGGACTTAGCGGGTTTTTAAGTTAATTCGCCGGGGAAGGGAAAATCCCCCTGTAAAAAGCCCCCGGCCGGTGAGTTTTTGTCGGCAAATTAGACAGCCTTGAGGTCTGGCAATGCTTTTACTGCCTTATAAATTAAAGCTAGCCCGAGGTAAAGATGAGGTTCATGATGAACTCATATTTGAGGGGAATCAGCATGGCAAAATCACCAACCAGCAAAACAAGCAACCACCAGGACAGCTCAAAAACCAGTCACCTGGAAAAATTGGCTTCTTCGGTCACAAATTGGGCCGAGAAATGGTTTCCTGATTCGTATATTTTCGCGGTTCTCGCTATCATCGTGGTCAGTCTGGGGGCTTTCCTGGCGGGGGTCTCTCCTAAAGCGGTTGCGACCTCCTTTGGGGATGGTTATTGGAGTTTGATTCCCTTCACCATGCAAATGGCGATCGTCACGATTTCGGGATATATTGTGGCGTCGTCTCCTCCGGCCGGGCGTTTGATCAATTGGCTCGCAAAATTGCCGAAAACAGAACGTCAGGCGGTGGCCTACGTTGCTTTCTTTACGATTCTTGCCTCGTTGTTAAATTGGGCCTTCAGTTTGGTGTTTGGTGGACTTTATGTGCGAGCGATCGCTCGCCGTACCGATTTGCGAGTTGATTATCGCGCCGCCGGTGCTGCAGGGTATTTGGGATTGGGAGCAACCTGGGCCTTGGGACTTAGTTCCTCGGCTGCGCAATTGCAAGCCAATGTCGACAGTATTCCGAAATCATTATTGCCGATCACGGGAGTGATTCCCTTTGCAGAAACAATTTTCCTGCCGCAATCCATGGTGATGCTGGCGGTTTTGTTAATCGTGTCTGTGGTGATTGCTTATTTATCAGCACCGACTCGAGAACGGGCGGTGACGGCTCAGGATTTGGGAATTGACGTTCAAGACGATGTCGAAAAATCCATTGAGCCTCCCAAGCAGCCGGGCGAGTGGTTGGAGTATTCTCCTGTTCTGACCATCCTGGTTGTGGTGCTGGGTTTTTGGTGGCTGGCCATGGAGTTCGCCAATAAAGATGTGATTTTGGCGATCTCCAATTTGAATACGTATAATTTTTTATTCCTAATGATGGGGATGTTGCTGACCTGGAGACCCAAACGATTTTTGCATTCAGTGGCTAAATCAGTGCCGTCGGTCGCGGGTATTTTGATTCAGTTTCCGTTGTACGGAAGTATTGCGTATATTCTGACCAAGGCCCCCGGTGCAGATGGACAGACGTTGTCGCATCATATTTCGAATTTCTTTGTGTCGATTTCAACCAAGGACACTTTCTCTGCTCTGATGGGGGTGTATTCAGCGATTCTGGGATTCTTTGTGCCATCGGGTGGTGGTAAGTGGATCATTGAAGCTCCTTATCTTATGCAGGCCGCGAATGAGCTTAAAGTGCATTTGGGTTGGACCGTGATGGTTTACAATGCGGCCGAGGCTTTGCCGAACTTGATCAATCCGTTTTTTATGATGGCTTTGTTGGGAGTCTTGGGATTGAAGGCGCGGGATATCGTGGGATACACTGTGACTCAATTGGTGGTGCATGCACCGCTGGTGATTTTCATGTTGTGGGCGCTCGGGGAGACCTTGACCTATCATCCACCGGTCATTCCGTAAAAAAGAAAAAAGGCAGCTCAGAGGCTGCCTTTTTTTATTTTCCGTAGCTGGTTGCTCCGCCTTCGGAGCTGATGCTGCGGTGAATGCGGCTTCCGTCAGCGCGGGCTCTTTCGTTATAAGCCTCTTTTTGTTTCGTCTTCGCGGCAGAGTAAGCGGCGTCTCTTTGCGCTTTCAAAGCTTGCTCTTTCGCTTCGCGAGTCCACTTGGCGATGTTGTTGCCCTCTTCGTTGAGGCGATCCAACTCTTTCAAAGAAGCGTCTCTTTTTGCTTTGTATTCGCCAGCCACCTTTTTGTAGTGTTCAGCTTCTGCTTTCGAGAACTCCATCGCTTTTTGCGCTTTGGCTTTACGCTCTTCATTCATCTTGATTTGGCGTTGGTATTCTTTCACTTGCACTGTCAGTTGTTCTTTTTCAACCCGAGTGCGTTGGGCTTCACGAGCCGCGGCTGCTTCCATGTTTTTTGCTTCTTGGGCTGACTTCATGGCTTGTTGTTTCATTTGTTCTTTGCGGATTTTTTCGCGAGCCAAGAAATTTTTTTGTTCTTGGGCGTCGATCTTAGCTTCTTCCGATTGTCCCATGGACATTTCGGCTTCGATATCTGCATCGAGCTGTGCAAAACTTTGGTGTGAATATGTCATCATCGCCAGAGCGATTAACAAATACTTCATATGAACTCCCATATGTTTAATATCGGCGACGCAAGGGTACGACTGAACGGCCACAGGACTGTTTCTCATGGTACAAATGCTCTTTTTCCGAGGGAAAATCTCACCCTGATACAGGACTCGACCGGCCTATTGCGGAGGAAAAACGGGGGATTTGCTTAAATCCTTGGCAAGATGCCTTTGCTGCCATGGGCTAACTTGGGCCAAATCCTTGAATTTAGTGGGTTTTGGCGGGATATTTGGTCCCTATGAGCACAAGCAAACTCGACTCCATTAAAGAAGCAGCACTGGCGGCCTTCAAGGCAGCACCAGGCTCGAAGGAACTTTACGATCTGAAGGTTCAATACCTTGGGAAAAGTGGTTCATTGACTGAAATCATGAAAGAAATGGCTTCGTTGCCGAAAGAGGAAAAACCTCTGTTTGGTAAGAAGGTCAATGAAGTGAAAGCAGTTCTTGAAGCGGCTTACACAGAAGCTGAAGAACAACTTAAAAAATCTGAGATCGGTGCAAAGATGGCAGCGGAAGAGCTGGATCTGACTTTGCCAAGTGCTTCTCGCGCTAAAGGTTCGCAGCATCCTGTGAACATGGTGATCGAAGAGATCTTCACGATCATGTCGCGCTTGGGATACTCTGTGCGCACGGGACCTGTGATCGAAAAAGATTACTACAACTTTGAGGCGTTGAATATCCCTGCGGATCACCCTGCACGTGATATGCAAGATACTTTCTTTATCGATAAGACTCATGTGCTTAGAACTCACACGTCGCCGATTCAAATTCACACAATGGAAACGGAAAAGTTGCCTTTGCGTGTAATCGGTACGGGGCCGGTGTTCCGTTGCGACAGTGATATTTCGCATTTGCCGAACTTCCATCAGATTGAAGCTTTGTGTGTGGATGAGAAAGTTTCCATGGCAGATTTGAAGGGTACGATCAGTTTCTTCGTTCGTGAATACTTCGGTCCGGGTTTGAAAACTCGTTTCCGTCCAAGCTTTTTCCCATTCACTGAACCTTCTGCGGAAGTGGACTGCTCTTGTCCAATTTGTAAAGGCAAAGGTTGCAGTCTTTGTAAGCAAACCGGTTGGATTGAGATTGGCGGTTGTGGATTGGTAAATCCAAAAGTTTTCCAAATGGCGAAAATTGAATATCCAAAATATCAAGGTTTCGCTTTCGGATTTGGTGTTGAGCGTATGGCCATCATCAAGTACGGCATCGAAGACATCCGTTTATTCCCTGAAAATGACGTTCGTTTCTTAAGGCAGTTTGTAAAATGAAGATCAGTTTAAAATGGCTCCAAGAATATGTGGATGTGAAAGAGTTTTTCTCTAAACCCGAGGAACTTGCCGAGACGTTGACTCGTGCGGGTCTTGAGGTTGAAGAGATCACAAACCTGGCGAAAGATTTCAATCACGTGGTGATTGGTCACATCCTTGAGAAAGACAAACATCCAAACGCGGATAAACTTTCTGTGTGCCGTGTTTCTACGGGCGATGTGGTTCACCAGATCGTGTGTGGTGCGCAAAATCACAAAGCGGGTGATCGTGTGATCGTGGCTTTGCCGGGCGCTGTTTTGCCAGGCAATTTTGCCATTAAAAAATCTGCGGTTCGCGGTGTGGATTCTGCCGGTATGCTTTGCTCTTTGAAAGAGTTGGGTTTGGCCAAGGAATCTGATGGTATCGCGATTCTTCCAGCGGATGCACCGATTGGTAAATCCTATGCGGAGTACGGCGGTTATGATGATATCACTTTCGAATTGAAGGTGACACCGAACCGTGCAGACTGCTTGAGTCACTTTGGTTTGGCGCGTGAAGTAGCATGTTTGCTATCCAAAGAATTGAAAGCTCCAAAAGTGGAACCTAAGTTGGGAACTAAATCTTCCAAAAGCGAAATCGCTTTGGAAGTAAAAGCTTTTGATCTTTGCCCTCGTTACACGGCTCGTGTGATCAAAGGGGTTAAAGTCGGTCCATCTCCTGCGTGGTTAAAACATCGTTTGGAATCCGTGGGCATGAACTCCATCAATAACATCGTCGACGTGACAAACTTCGTGATGATGGAGTTGGGTCAACCTTTACATGCCTTTGATGCCAAATTCATCGGCGGCAAAAAAGTGATCGTGGATCGCGCCACAGCGGGCGAGAAGTTCACTACGCTCGATGGCACAGAGAAAACTTTGACCGGTGATGAACTGACGATCCGTGATGCCACTCACCCAATGTGTTTGGCCGGTGTGATCGGCGGTAAGAATTCTGGCGTTTCTGAAGTAACGACGGAAGTATTCTTGGAATCAGCTTACTTTGTTCCAATGAGTGCACGTAAAACATCGCGCACTCATGGTGTGGATACAGATTCTGCTTACCGCTTTTCTCGCGGTGTGGATCCAGACGGGGCTTTGCGTGGTTTGAACCGTGCAACAGCTTTGATCCTGGAAGTGGCGGGTGGTGAAGCTTTTGCTGATCACCATGACTTCTATCCAAATCCAGTTAAGAAAAATCCAATCTCTATCACAGTGAAAACTGTTTCTGACCGTTTGGGTTACACCGCAGTTGAAGCGCAGTTCGTGGATTACATGAAGCGCCTGGGCTGCGGAATTGAAAAAAATGGCGAGACTTTCAAAGTATTGCCTCCAACATTCCGTTTCGACCTAGAACAAGACATGGACTTGGTTGAAGAGTATGCACGTTTGAATGGTTACGACCATATTCCTGAAGCGTTGCCAGTCTTCACAAATCCACCGGCTCATCACGATAAAGGTTTCTTGCTGAATAAATCAGTAAGTGAACTGGTGCGTGCCGATGGTTTCCAGCAGGCATTTAACTTTGCGTTTGTTGGCTCTAAGGCTGAAAAAGCTTTCTTGGGTGATGTTTCGACTATGAAAGCGGCTGGATTAAATGCCACGGCGAAAGAAATCCGCATCATGAACCCACTCAATGAAGAGATGGATGTGATGAGATCGTCTTTGAGCTTTGGTCTGTTCAGAAATCTTACGACGAACTTCCATTATGGCAACATGATGGGTCGTTTGTTTGAAATCGGTTCGACATTCTTTACCGGTGATGATGGTTCTTACGGCGAAAATCCACGATTGGGATTTGCTTTGTGGGGCCGCAATGAAAACCTTTGGAATAAATCTTTGGATTATCCAATCGTGTTTGAATTGAAGGCGACTGTAGAGACTCTTTTGAAGTCCTTGAATATTTCTTCTTATAC
>JBCNNR010000022.1:0-75512 GCA_039594295.1 Bdellovibrio sp. | reverse complement strand
GCAGGGCTTTTGTTTGGAGTTGAGACTCTTTTGGAAATTGCAGTTACTGCAATGCAGACTGCAAAAGCTCGCGGGAGTTTTTAGACAAGCCAGGAACATCCACCATACGGCGGATTTGCTTCATTGCTAAGTCCTTCAATTGCGGCTCTAGTTTCGCCACAAAATTGAAAGCCGAGCATAAGCGTGCCGCCACTTGCGGATTTTTTGGATCGATCTCAATGATTTTATCAGCCATAAACTCGTAAGCTTTTTCATTGTTGAAGCTGACAAGGTTGGTAGAGAACGCGCGAAGAAGCGAGTACACATTGTTTGGATTGTTGATGTTAAAGCTTGGATTTTTCGTCAAAGCTTTGATCTCGTCCAAAATCTGCGGACGGTGAGCCAGGGCCTGAACCGTGAACCACTTGTTGATGACAACCGAGTCGTCTTTCCACTTGGAATAGAAATCATTCAAGACTTTTTCACGATGAGTGCTTTCTGAATCAGCCAAAATCATCAACGCCGTCATACGGTCTGTCATGTTTTGTGCTTCCCAGTATTGCTTGTTCACGATGTCGTAAATTGCCGGTTCATGCAATTCCGCCAAGTAGTGCAACGCCTGATTTTTCAACAAGCGTTGGCCAAAAACTTTGGTGCTGCGGCTTTTCGCTTCGACACCGTGGTATTTGTTGTAAGTCGCCAGCAAAGTTTCCTTGTTGGCCTTGGCAATTTCAGTACGTAAAGCCACGCGAGCTTTATCGAACGCCACAGGATCCAATACCGGCTCCATTTGCGCCAAAACCGCCAGACTTGGCATCTGCAACATTTTAGCTTTGAAGGCCGAATCCATGTTTGGATCATTCATCACAGTCTTCATCGCATTGATAAAGCGTGTATCGACTTTCAGTTCTTTGCCTTGACGAGCTTGTTTGATCAAATCAGACATCACGCGCATAGCCAGTTTCTGGGTGATCTCGCGACGATTGAATGAATCCGTGTCTTTTTCCATCAAGAAATAAAGATCTTCTTCAGACGCTTCCCAGTTCAAATTCACCGGAGCCGAGAACTCACGCAAGATGGAAAGAACAGGACGTTCTTTCAAACCCTTGAACACATAAGTTTCTTTGTGGTTTTTAAGTTCAATCAGATGCTGACCATCAGAGTTTTTCTCGATCTTGTCGCAGTTCAAGGCCAACTCTTTACCAGACTTATCCAAAAGACCCATCATCAACGGGATGTGGAATGGATCTTTCGTCGGTTGATTCGGTGTTGGTGGGCAGGATTGTTCAAGACTCAAGTGGAATTCACCTGTTTTGTCATCAAAGTGCTCCTGGATTGCCACCACCGGAGTTCCGGATTGGTTGTACCAGCGTTTGAATTGAGTAAAGTCTTTGCCGTTCGGTTCAGAAATCGCAGCGGCGAAGTCTTCGGTTGTGACGGCTTGGCCATCATGACGTTTGAAATACTCGTCCATGCCTTTGCGGAAACCTTTACGGCCCACAATCGTTTGCATCATGCGAATCAGCTCAGAGCCTTTTTCATAGATCGTCATTGTAAAGAAGTTATCAACCGCCATACAAGATTCTGGACGAACCGGGTGAGCATTCGGGCCCGCATCTTCTGCAAACTGACCGGCACGCAAAGAGTCTACGTCTTCAATACGTTGCACTCCACGGTCTGTCATATCAGCCGAGAATTCCTGATCACGGAAAACCGTCAAACCTTCTTTCAAAGAAAGTTGGAACCAGTCACGCAAAGTCACGCGATTGCCTGTCCAGTTATGGAAGTATTCGTGAGCAACCACGGATTCAATCGCGTGGAAGTCTGCATCGGTTGCGGAGTCTGTGTCCGCCAAAACCAAGCGCGAGTTAAAGATATTTAAGCCCTTATTCTCCATCGCACCGGCGTTGAAATCATCGATGGCGACGATCATGTATTCGTTAAGGTCATACTCACGACCGAAAACTTCTTCATCCCATTTCATGGACTTTTGCAAAGACACCATCGCATGCCAGCAGCGTTCTTGTTTTCCATGAGCGGCATACACTTCCAAATTCACTTTGCGACCAGAGGAGGTCGTGAAGGTGTCGCGGATCACACCCAAGTCACCTGCAACCAATGCAAACAAGTAGCAAGGTTTTTTGTGTGGGTCGCGCCAGTAAGCTTTGTGACGACCATTGCCGAGGTCTTCCACTTTCATGCGGTCACCGTTTGAAAGAAGAACCGGGTATTTTGCTTTATCAGCTTCGATCGTCACAGTGTACGACGTCATCACATCGGGACGATCTAAGAACCAAGTGATCTTACGGAACCCTTGGGCTTCACACTGAGTACAGAAGATGCCATTGGATTTGTAAAGACCTTCAAGCGAAGTATTATTCTGAGGCTCTAGTTGCGTTTCAATTTCCAAAGTAAATTCTGCCGGAACAGAAGGGATGATCATCTCTTCGTCAGTCAGTTGATACTCACTTGTGGAAAGAACCTTGTCGTTGATTTTCACACTGACAAGTTTCAGTTCTTCACCATTCAGTTGAAGGGGAACACCGTTTGTCAGAGTTTTGATTTTAGATTTGGCGATAACTCGACAAAAGTCCTCATTCAAAATGAAGTCGAGGTGGACGGACTCCACAGAAAAAGCCGGGGCTTTATAGTCCTTAAGGTAAATTTTCTCTTGTTTCATGAGTCCTCGCTTCTGATAATAGAACAATGAGTTTGGTAATCTCTTCTATCACAATTAACACTGGCCAGCTACAGAACATGCTGGAATTTTATCGCCGTGTGGGCTTTAAATTCCAGATGGTGCGGGTGGATAAAGGGAGTGAAGTTTATCGCGCTGTGCACGATGGGGTGGAGTTCTCTCTTTATTCTTTGCCATCCGCACAGAAGGCTCAGATTCCCAGTCTTCAACTGGGATTTCAAATTACAGAGTTGGAAAATACCGTCTCTGAGTTGGCAAAAGTGCCGGGCAGTTTACTAATTTTGGATCCAACTGAGATGCCAGACGGGAAGAAGGCCATTATTTTGGATCCCGATGGTCATTCTATCGAACTTTGTCAGAAATAAGCTTCACATTTTTCATTGTTTCAGTGCTTGTCTCGCTCTCTTAAGGGAGTAGCATGGGGACTATGGCACTAAGATCTTCTTCTTCCTCATTTTGGGGACCCCTTTTTAGTTTTGATCGTTCACGCTTGGATATCTGGGTTGCGGCGCGTGGCGCCATTGCAATTGGCCTGTCGATGTTGGTGGGAGTGTGGCTGAATTCCAACACTATTGGCATGATTGTCGTTCTTGGTGCACTGAATGCGTGTTTTTCTGATAACTCTGACGCCTATGCCTTTCGTGCTAAGCGCATGGCCCGGGCAGCGATCGTCACTGTTCTCTTGGTTTTTTTAGCATCGATATCTGCAGGAAATTTTTTGCTTTCCCTGGTGCTGGTGACCCTGTTGGCGTTTGCTTCCGGTTATCTGATTGTTTTGGATACGGTCCTTGCGGATTTAGGCACGGTGGCGATTGCCACGTTTGTAGTTTTTGGCGCCCATCCCATGGATCCCGCGCAAGCTTTTCATCTCAGTTTGTTTGCACTTTTGGGAGCGGGGATTCAAGCACTGTTGGCATTGATGCTGTGGCCGTTCCGTCGTTATCGTCCGGAGCGTCGGGCTTTGGCAACTTTCTTTGTCGATCTTTCAACCTTGTGTGATTTGCAATTTAAACCAGAAGAAGTTCCTGGTGGCAGTGCGCAGAGTATTCATACCCAAATTAATCTCGGTGCGATTTCTCAAGACTCGCGACCTGAGGGACGACGTTATCGTTCGCTTCTGACTCAAGGGGAGCGATTGCGTCTGGGCGTTTTATCTTTAGGTCGACTGAAAAATCGCATCGAAAGAGAGAATCCTGGAAATCCATCCGTAGCCATCATCGCTGATTTCCTGGCCATTGAAAAAAATCTTTTACAAAGCGTTTCCGTGATCATTCGTGACGAAGCGAAAATTCAAGAGGCACGCGAGCAACTGAAAGCGTTGGAAGTTGATACCGCCAAAGTGCGCGACAACGATTACAGCAATCAGTCGATGTTTATGAAAGCGGTTTTGAGCGATGCTCTTCGCCAGATGGAATCTATCGTCGGCCAGTCCCGGGCGGTGATTGAACTCGCGACCAGAACCACCGAGGCCGGAATGATTGAATCGCAACGCAGTGAAAATGCGCGCCCCTGGAGATTTCGTTTCCGTGGGGTATGGGCGACTTTAAGAGCGAATTTTACATTCCAGTCGCCAGGCTTCCGCCATGCTCTTCGTCTCTCCATTTGCATCGCGGTCGGGGAAATTATTGGTAACATGATTTCTGTGGATCGTAGTTACTGGGTGCCGATGACAGTGGCGATTGTTTTGAAATCAGATTATGCATCGACATTTAATCGCGGATTGCTCCGTATTGGCGGAACGATTTTGGGCTTGCTCCTTGCGACGGCTTTGTTTCACATCATGCCTGAAGGGCCTTACTGGGCCATTGCTTTGATGGTGGTCTTTGGGTTTTTAATGAGATGGGTGGGGCAGGCAAATTACGGAATTTTTGCTGTGTCCGTGAGTGCCTTGGTCGTGATCTTGGTTGCTTTGACCGGTGTGCCGCCCAAAGATGTGATCTGGGCGCGGGGTGTGAATACGTGCTTGGGCGGTGTCTTAGCGATGTTGGCCTATATGCTTTGGCCGACCTGGGAAAAAACACAGCTATCTGATGTGGTGGCCAAGATGCTTGAAACTTATCGACGCTCCTTTCACGCCATTGCGACTTTAAGTACCGGGGAAACTCCGGCAAGCGTCAGTGAGCGCGATCAACTTCGTCAACAATCTCGTGTCGCACGTGCCAACTATATGGCATCTCAAGATCGCTATTTGCGTGAACGCGGTTCTACAGCCGTGGATCGTGAATTTCTGGCAGGGGTGACCGCAGCAGGAAATCGTTTTGCTCACGCGCTGGTGGCTTTGGAATCGGCTTCGCCCTTTACACTGAATTCTGAACAACAAAAGATTTTTAAGAGCTATGCGGAGAAAGTTGAAGCCACCTTGGACAACTTGTCCCGTGCCTTGCATGGGCAAGATGTGCCTAACAACGAATATCCAGATTTGCGGGCGGCCTTTATTGAACTGGAAAAAATGCGCGCCGAACAAGAGCGCTATGGTTTGTTCTTTGATGAAACAGATCGCATGACCAATAGTCTTAACACTTTGTGCGAGTTCATTTTAAAAAGACTCCATCAGAACCGCCTCCAAGCAAAATAGAGCCATGTAAAATCACATAGGACTTACTCCCTCAATTTCTGAAGTTTAGTATCAGGTGAGGGAGGTTTGTTATGAAAGTCACAGTCACCTTCAGTGCCCAGGACCGTCTCCTTGAAGCGGGTCTCTTTATTCCTGAAAACAACACTCAAGAAGAACCCCGGGCGGCCGTTCTTATCGAAGGCGCGATGACTGGAGCCGGAAAGCAGATCTCCGACGCTGTGGCACGGGCGATGTGTGATGAGGGCGTTGTCTGTATGGTGCTGGATCACGCCTTTTATACGGATGATCAAGTGTCACCTCAGTCTTGGGAGTCGCCCAGCAAACGGGTGGCTGACATTGTTTCGGCTCTATATTTTTTAAAAGATCATAGTATCGTCAATCCCGACAAAATAGTGGCATTGGGAATCAGTGTGGGGGCGGAATATATGGTGAAAGCCCTGGAAAATACCAATCTGTGCCGCGGCTTTATCGTGATGGATGATAAAATTCAGGAGCTTCCAGACTTTGCGGCCCGAGTCGA
This sequence comes from Bdellovibrio sp., assembly GCA_039594295.1. Taxonomy (GTDB): domain Bacteria; phylum Bdellovibrionota; class Bdellovibrionia; order Bdellovibrionales; family Bdellovibrionaceae; genus Bdellovibrio. The sequence continues at coordinate 69,740 of JBCNNR010000022.1, read as the reverse complement.
TGTCCCAACAACCCAAATATCCAATCCCGATTACGAGAATGCAGCCCGAGATGCTGTGATCTGGGCCGATGCTTTATTCAATTTACCTCACCCCTTCGGAACTCGGGAGTTTAAACATTGGGATCATATCGAGGAATAACTCACGTCTCATTATGAGATTCGGCACAACCCTTGAATTGTTAACATGTCGTTACTCGTGTTGATCGAACGAAAGGGTTTGCTTGTGATGTCATCGAAGTACAAAGTTGTTCTAATGCTGGTTATGACGCTTTTATTGGGGCTTTCCTCGGCTCAGGCTGCAAATAAGAAGGCTCTTATCAGAATGAGACAGCCGCAAAAAGTCTCCCCTGTAAGCAAAAGCTGGCAACACGAAGTTATCAGTGATTTGTACGGAGCCACGGCCTCCGCTGAAAATCTCGACGCACAATTAGAACCCTTGATGAATGCTTCAGGATTTAGTTTCTGGCAAAAATGGAAACGCAATATTGATGAAGTCTCATTGCAAAGAAAATTTTCAAAGGACCTCAAAAGTCATCTTCAAGTTATGGCGGGACTCTTTGAAAAACATGCTCAATACGGAAAGTTCGATCGTGTGAGTGAGTTTGAATTTCAGAACCTTGTTCGTCGCAGTGATTATATTCTTTCTTTGCCGGTATCCAATAACGCCATTCAAGAAAGCATGAGCGTGAGTAAGTTTGCCGCGGATTTTAAGATGGTATTGGCATCGTATAATAAAGAACGCCAACATTTTGACTCTAAGTCGATTCGCCTGGCTGCAAAGTAGTGAATAATCCGATTCTGGTAAAAGCTTCATAGTGGGACTTAATATCAGTTTAATCCAGATCCGACGGAAAGGAGTCCTTTCTCATAGGCAGAAATGGCTCTTTTTGCTACCATTTTTATATGAGGATGAGACGGTATCTCCTTCCTATTGGAATCGTATTGGGCACCGCCGCTTTAGGATTTTTTCTGAGGCAAGGCCCGATGTTGTCAGCGGCTCCGATAGCTGAAAAGTTCTCAACTCCTGTCGATAAAAAACCGGCTTCAGAAAATACGCCCGTCGTTAAAACCACCGAATTATTCTGCGAAAAAAGCTACGATGCGATTTGCAAAGGCAATGCGGTGGCGGATCCCACAGGGGAGACGTCATTAGACTATCGCGGAGAGATTCGCGCCTTGCGCGTGCTCCGCCGCATAGTGCGCACCAATCCTGGTTGGACCACCGAACAAATCGAAGACGAACTGGTCACGCGTATTTACACCAAAGATCGCAAAGAAAAACTTCACCGTATCTTTGAACTCGTGCGTGCGCAGATGATTGAATACATCAAGCAGCACACTAATAAAGTCTTTTCGGATGTGGACAAAGCCACGTTGATTGAGCGAATCAATAAAGTAAAATTGGAACTTCCTGAAGATCGAACAACTTATTCTGATGCCACGGATCTTTATACGAAAAGTGAAATTTATTACGAACGCAGTCACGATGGTGATATCCATCGCGTCCGCGTCGGCGGCGCCTATGTTTTAAATACGTCGTCAGAATACAGCATCATTTTCACCATGGCTCATGAGTTGGCGCATTCGATTGATCCCTGTGGAATTCAAGGGGAGAGTATAAATCAGGCTGTTTATAACGACCTGGTTCAGTGTTTCGTCGACAGTCAGTGGATTAAAAAAGAAGAATCCCAATGTGGCAACAAAGATAAAACTTCAGAGGTTTTCGCCGACTGGTTGGGCTCAGAAATTTTAGCCCGCCTTTTGCGCAAGCAAACGAAATACAGCATCGAAGAAAAAACCCGCGCCGCCATCAACGCCGTTCGGGACCTGTGTGATGATTCCTCTGGCTTTGAAAAAGTGAACCTGGATTACTATCCAACGGATATTATCCGTGTAAAAAGCATTTTCTCCAAGAACACGTTGCTGCGAAAAGAGCTGCAGTGTGCAAATTCTGGAACCGTGAAACCCTATTGCCGGTTCGAACCACCCAAGTCGAAAGGGCCACAACGATGATCAAAGCACAATGGTTAGCAAAATCTCTGCTCTGTGTGTCGGTAGCGTTCGTCGCTGCCTGTGCATCCACGCCAACCCAAGAAAGCAGCTTTATTTCTCCGGGAATCCAAGAGGTGCCGAAGAACACCATCAGTATCAACTATTCGTTGCGGCACAATGCCTATTTGTTTGAATTGCAATCAGTGAACGAGACCGATTTTACGGCGAAAAGTGCAGTCAACGAGAAGATTATCGAGGATCGAAAGATCCCGCGCGATAAATACATCTCGATCGCCAATCGTATTTATGATTTTGCCGAAAAGTATAAAAAGACCCAAGCCGCCGTCCCTGAGTGCAAAGCTCCCTTTAATATTCGCATGATAAAAAATGGACAGGTCAGCGAAGTCCAAGGCTGTCGCAGCAACGATGAAGCGGGAGAGCTTGGTAAGATCATCCGCGAAGGAGAAATTCTTTTCTACTCCCAGGAATAGAAATGCCGGAGTCCCGCGATAACTGCAAAGCGAGACTCCAACCGAATCAACTATTTGCCAGCTGGTTCTGGAGATTCCGGAATAACAGGCTGTTGCATGTTCTTCTCTTCTACAGTGGATTTCTTTTTCTTGATAACACCTTTGCTATCTTTTTTAATTTCAGAGTGTTGCTGAACAGTTTGACTGTTCATAGTGCCTTCGGCAGCAGGTTGAGAAGGGGCAACTTCCGCCGCGAATGCAGAAGAGAATGCCAATACAGATGCTAGTACTACAGTTGCGTTCAATACTTTCATTAAATACCTCCAAACAAATTAAACAAAATTCAAATGCAGTTATCTAAAAGCAATGCTGAACCTCTCTAAAAAACTTCGCAACAATTTCAGTGTGAATTTTTCTTCAAACGCTTTGAGACCTCACAACATAAAAAAAAAGCCCACTCGATTGAGTGGGCTTTTCGATTCTTGAAAAAGAATTTGCTGAACTAGTTTCTTTCAGACAAAGGCACAACTTTACGTTGTTCTGCACCCACGTACTCAGATAGAGGACGGATGATGCGGTTGTCTTTAGCTTGTTCCATGATGTGAGCAGACCAACCCGTTGTACGAGCCATAACGAAGATCGGAGTGAAGAAATCGATCTCGAAGCCCATCATGTAGTAAGCAGGACCTGCTGGGAAATCCAAGTTAGGGTAGATTTTTTTCTTTTCAACCATAACTTTTTCCAAAGCCGTGTACATTTGCATCCATTTTTGCTCGCCAGTGACGTCAGCCATCACTTGCGCATATTTTTTCATTGTTGGAACGCGAGAGTCGCCAGAGCGGTAAACGCGGTGACCGAAGCCCATAACTTTTTTCTTTTGAGCCAAAGCATCGATCATCCACTGTTCAGCTTTAGCTGGATCAGCGATCTCTTTCATCATGTGCATAACCATTTCATTCGCACCACCGTGCAAAGGACCTTTCAACGCACCGATACCCGCAACAGTTGCAGAGTAGATATCAGATTGAGTTGAAGTCACAACACGTGCTGTGAAAGTGGAAGCATTGAAGCTGTGTTCAGCGTAAAGGATCAAAGAAACGTCGAAAGCTTTAACAACTTCTTTTTGTGGTACTTTACCAAAGCACATGTGGAAGAAGTTTTCTGCCAATGACAAATCAGCTTTTGGCGCAATAAAGTCCAAACCTTTTTTGAAACGGTAGTCAGCAGCAACCATTGTTGGGATTTTAGCCAACAACATCATGGCTTTGTCCAAGTTCGTTGCCGGAGAAGCATCCCAGATACGAGCATCTTCAGCGCCCAAGAAAGATACCGCAGTACGGATTGAATCCATTGGGTGGCATTTTTGTGGAAGTGATTTGATCACGTTCAACAAAGTTGCAGAGATATCACGGCTAGAACGTTCTTTTTTAGTGAACTCAGCTAGTTGAGATTTATTTGGCAATTCGCCATTGTACATCAAGTACGCGACTTCTTCGAAAGAGCAGTTTTCAGCCAAGTCTTGAACTGGGTAACCACGGTAGATCAAAGAGTTCGTGTGTGGATTCACTTTAGATACAGAAGATGTATCCATTACTACGCCTTCAAGACCTTTTTTTACGTTCATTTTCTCTGGTTCTGGAACGTAATCTGGATTGATATATTCAGCCATTTTTCCTCCGAAAAGGTGCCTGCCATGTTCTGGGTGTGCACCGCATTAAGTTAAAGTAAAGTAATGGCTCGAGGCTAGACTGTGCCTCCCCCTCGGTCAAGAGGAGGAGGGGAGGAGGCAGTGTGGCAGGTGGGATTTTGCGATGCGTTTGGTAGGGAAAAGTCGATTAAACCGAAACTCTGACTGCAATTGAGGCAGTATAACCACCAGTTGACGAGTTGGAAGTAACCGTCAGCATTTCTGTGCTGGTCCCATCGCTGAAAATTCCGTCGGCGGAATTGTCCATCATTCCCGATGTTCCTTTGTATCCGTAGGTCGTTTGCGCGGCGACGAGCTTATTAATACTCATCGGAAATGCAAACTGAGTGATCTTAATCGGTGAAGCATCATCAAGCCCCGCATACACTTCCGCATGAATATGAATGGCGCGGCCCGTGTACCAACCTGGATAAATCGTGGTGAAGGTCACCTCACCATTGGAGTCTGTTTGTTGGATTCCACGGAAATATGTTTCTGAACTCGAGTGCGAGCCGCCATTATTAGAGGCCGTGTAGGCCGAGTATTGTCCCGTCGGCGTGCAGTGCCAGATATAAATATAATAATTCGGAATTATGGCGCAGCTGCTGCGCACATTCTGCAATGAAATATTCAAAGTCAGTGGAACTCCCGCAATGCTTTCCGCAATGTCGCGACGGATGATAGGGGAGCCGGTGTAAACTTTATCCAGCCGAGTGGAAGTTCCATCTCCGGCTGTGTTCGTTCCATCAGCGGGAAAAGGTCCATTGGTTTCCGTGGCACTTTGCACGCAGGCACCACCCGTAGTGCCACTGCCATCACTGGAATCAGAACTATCCAATGAAGAAGTTACAGGGCTAAATCCCGTCTGACTGCAGCTTGCCAGCATCATCGTGGCGCCAGTTCCTAAAAGGGCCTTTAAGAGTTGTCGTCTTTGCATTCCATTGAACTTGGGTGCTTGATCACACATAGGATTACCTCGCTCTGAAGATATCATAGGAGGCGAGTGTTGAATGACTGTGGATCCTTCTCAAAATGATAATTCTAATATTTAGACGGATCTATTCGAATCGTTCTAATTTACAGCGTCATGGTTTTTGGGGCATATCTGCTTTCGAAAGAACAAACGAATAACTTTAACAACTAACTAAATATAAAAAAGGAAAATATATGAACACAGTAAAAACACTTATCGCAGGAATCGTTTTGGCAGCAGCTCCAATGGCAATGGCTGGTCAATGCACAGATGCAAACGGCAAAGATATCTCTAACAATCCGGCCGTATTCCAAGATTTGATCTCTAAAAAAACGAACTGCTGGGAAGCAGCTGAGCTTGCAAGAGCTTGTGCATACGGTTCCAGCTTGGATGTGCGCACGGTTTCTGAAGCGTATGCAGTTTGTGAAAAAGTCCTTGCCCAACGTGGTCCAAAAAAAGAAGACACCGCTTTGTTGAACGCAATGACAGACCGTTGTCAGGCGTATCATAATCAAAATGGTGGGACAATGGCTATTTCATCGACGGCATATTGCCACTTGAGCGCGATCCAGTTCATCGTGAACATGGATCCTTACGCAGAGAACTACTAGGAAATAAAAAAAAAGCCCGGTTTTGATGACGCCGGGCTTTTTAGTTTTAATTCAAACTCATTCTTAAAATCTAAACTGCATCTCGATACCCCAGACATTGCCGCGTTCGATTTCTGCATTCGTCGTTGGCGCTTTACGCACTGTCAAGTGAGCTTTGGCATCTTGAACGACATCGGTACCGATCAAGTCGTTGATCTTATCAGCGACAACTCCCATCGGATTCATCACGATCATCGCAAATGCACCCAGACGTTTGGAGCCTAAAAGCTCGCCATTGTTCGCTTTGATTTTTTGTTCTGCACGATAGAAAATTTCACCCAGGATAGAGCCTACGATCGGTGTTGCGAATAAGTCTTGAATCGACGGTTGCTCGGCAAATGCCTCCACGCCAAATTCCCAGAAAAACGTCGACATTAAAACAGAGTATCCAAAAGACTGCATCATGCTCAGACCCTCGTTGCGCGCCACTTGGTAATAGGCCGCGCCCGAGTAAGGATGTCCAATATAGTTGATCATCCAGTCGTCTTTATCCATGTGCGGACCGGCTTTCACGTTTTCTTCCCAATTCTTAGGAAGGTTTTTCATTTTCGATTTGTCCCACTTGGAAACGCTTTCCGGCATCAAATACAAAACACCGGCAACACCCAACGCCGCCAAGGCAACGTTACGAGTGGATGTGATGATATTTTTATCAGTCGAAGTATACTTTTTAATGTTCAATTCACGTTGCCATTGCACTTCATTCGACTCACTCAGAACAGTGACCGTGGCGATCGGCTTTTGGTTATCCTGCACGCACAGGCCGCTCACGTCGTTCATGGCTTTTAATGACTTATTTTTTAAAAGCTCTTGCTGGATAGCTAAGCAAGCTTCCTGATCGCGAGTGTCGATTCTGATGACTTGGCCCTTTAGCATCATGCGTTTTTGATCGTCTTGCATTTTCGCACGGGTGACTCGTTCAATGTCGTCTTGAGTATAGTACTTGCGACGATTCATGAGGTCTTCCACGGAATTTTTGGGGGTGTTCCCTTGAGTCAGATAATCGACTGAGCTTTTATTCCAATCAATGGCGGCCGGTTGGGAGCCGGAATGAGCCCCTGTCGTAGTTTTAGCCAAAGACGAAAAATTGCCCGCGGAGGCAGCATTTACCTGGAGTGCCACCACTCCAAATGTAATATATCGAAGGACAGTCTTCATTTTCCGAACTCCTTTAATAGAAACGATTCCAAGGATTGCTCGTTTGCAAGAACATGACCTTAGGGTTCTTAAGCACTCAAGGGCCCTGTTTCCTGTGACAATCGTCGTCTGTTGCAAAGTAAATAAACAGACAAATGCCTCTATAGATATGAATGAAAGAGGCGTGAATTATGCACTTAGCAAACAAGATCTTTCCTTAATTTCGCTTTTGTTGAAAGCAGACGTATGTTGAGCAAGTTTCTAAAAACCACTACTTTCTTAGCGATCATCCTGATCAGCGGGATCTCCCAAGCGACTCCTCAAGATGTTGGGTTGTATCTTTCTTTCGAGCAAAGATTAGCGGTGACGTATGCGTTGATTGCTTCCGGGGAGAGTGCAGAGCTTCAGGAAAAGTATCTCGAGCGCGGAATTAAATATTTTCAAACCACTGGCCAAAAACCTGTTCAAGAAATCGAAGTTAAAAGCTTTCGTGAGTTTTTGACGTCTTATCGGGGGCAGTGGCCAGACACTCAAAGTGTCAGTCTGGATTTGGATCTGATCGAAAAAGAGGGGCCTCGAGGACTGCGTATTTTTAAGGCGAAAAGTACTCGTGTGCAAAAGCAAATTGATGACTATATCGAGTGGCAGCTAGAGCAGCTTAAGACTCTGGCAGAAAGTTCTTCGGTTAGTAAGGGCACTCTGCTCAATCCACAACTGCTGACTCAAGCGATGCAGATGATGTCTCTGTCGCCTCAAAGTCAAAAGCTAATGAAACAGATGTTTTTGCAGAGCAATGATAAGTTCTTTCAAGGGCATCTTAAAGAATTTGATCGCATTGGCGAAAAGATTGCGACCTCGGGGCTTGCGGCGACTCAAGATAAAGTCACGAAGATCGTGATGCAGACGATGCTTTCTGAATATTTCGCCAGACTTTCTTTGAAATCGAAAAAACTCATTGTGTCTTCGTTCCTTGGGGGAAACCTCAAGACGGGTGACATGGAAAAGTTTGAAGTGATGGTTCAGAACTCGGGACCGCAATTGCAAAAGCTTTTACAAGTAGTGGCGCGCCAAGGTGACTTGAGCCCGGAAATGACCGTCATCTTTAAGCGTCTTGAAGACGCCGTTCGTGCGGTTCCGTACCATCAGGTTGAACAAATCCTGCAAAATGAAAGACGCAATTACGACTTTATCTATTTCGAACAAAAACCTTTGGGTGTCGGAACCATGGCGCAAGTTCATCGTGCTAAGATTTTGCTCAATGGACACCGTCAAGATGTTGTCGTTCGCTTTATCAAACCTGATATAGAACTGCGTGTGCAGGAAGATGCCCGCATTCTTAAGGAAGTGGCCGAGATCCTGGATGCAAATCCAGAGTTGGCACAATCTGGAATGCCTAAGATCGCTCCATTAGTTGCTGATATTACCGCAACCGTGACGGCGGAGCTCAGTCAGGAAGAGACTGTGGCTCGCCAGAAGCTCGCGGCAACTCGATATAATCAAGAAGTGTTTATGGAAACTCAGGGACACAAAAACGTGATCGAGTTTCATGTGCCCGAAATATATCCTCCCCTTGGCGTTAGTTCAAAATTGATGGTTCAAGAAATGGTCTTGGGGCAGAAGCTCGACAAAGAAGTCAAACAATGGAAGGACGTTGCTCCGGAATTGAAAAAGGGCGTGATTGAAGCTTTGGTGCGACTGTGGGGGACCGAGGCCATGTTCGGTGATGGTTTTTATCATTCTGATTTGCATCAAGGGAATTTCCTGGTCAATTTTGGCGACGACAAAATTCGTGTCAACTTGCTGGATTTCGGTATGGGGGGACAAGTTACTGCGGAAATGCAGAGAAACCTTTTACTTCTTGAAACTGCTCTGACATTAAAGAATGCAAAGTTCATTGCTCAGGCCCTGTGGAATATTAGTAACAAGTCGGCAAATGTTGTCAGCGAAGAAAAGTTTAAAGCGTTAGTGGCTGAAAAAGTGAAACGGGGTTTTAAAACCAAAGAAGATGTTTCAGCTGAAGAATGGACTAAGTGGGCGCTCAACCACGGCCTGCGCGTACCCTATGATTTCATTAATATCAATCGCGGTTTGACGATTCTAAAGAAGCTTTTGGAAGACAGCGGCAACGAAAAAGATATGACGCAAATCATGTCTAAAGTGGCGCTTAAAAAGCCACTCCAGGTCTATGGTAAACTGGTCGGGAAAGATCGCCTTTCTCATCTCCAACTTCTTGAATCGGGACGCAGAGCATTTCTTACCAAACCGTTACCTCCGGCGGCTAAACAGTCGGCCAGAGTCAGTTGTCAGTCTGTATTCAATTAAAATCCAAGTTGGGACACTGTGAGGTTGAAGTGCTGGACTTGACAGTAAAGGGGGCGGGGAGTGTACTTATTGGATCATGAATAAGCCCAATAATTCCAATAATAAAGCCGCTCCAAAGACCAACGAAAAAGCCCCTGCCGAAGGCGCGAACTTCCTGAAACAAATCATCGAAAAAGACCTTGAATCAGGCAAAGTGAAAGAAGTGGTGACACGCTTTCCTCCTGAACCAAATGGTTACCTTCATTTGGGTCATGCGAAATCGATTTGTTTGAATTTTGGTTTGGCTCAGGAATACGGCGGCCGTTGTCACCTGCGTTTCGATGATACGAATCCAGAAACAGAAGACACCGAGTACGTTGAATCGATCATGAACGACGTTAAATGGTTGGGCTATGATTGGGGCAAAAATCTTTTCTATGCCTCTGACTACTTTGAAGAAATTTATCAGTGGGCTGAGCAATTGATCAAAGACGGCAAGGCCTATGTTGACTCTCAAAATGAAGAGGAAGTGCGTTTGAATCGCGGTGATTTCACTCACCCAGGTAAGAACTCTCCTTTCCGTGAGCGCTCGGTTGAAGAAAACTTGGACTTGTTCCGTCGCATGCGTGCGGGAGAGTTCGCAGAAGGCCAACACATCCTTCGTGCCAAAATCGATATGGCTTCTCCCAACATGAACATGCGTGACCCACTGATGTATCGCATCCGCAAAGCACACCATCACAGAACCGGTGATAAGTGGTGCATTTACCCAATGTACGACTATGCTCATCCGCTGTCTGATGCGAAAGAGATGATCACGCACTCGATTTGTACTTTGGAATTCCAGGATCACCGTCCGTTCTATGATTGGTGTGTGGAAAATGTGGATGTTCCAGGTGAACCGCACCAGTACGAATTCGCTCGTATGAACATGACTTACTTCGTGATGAGTAAGCGCAAGCTTTTGCAATTGGTGAAAGAAGGTTTGGTGAACGGGTGGGATGACCCTCGTATGCCAACCATCTCTGCCGCTCGCAGACGTGGTTATACTCCTGAATCAATTCGTCGTTTTGCAAAACGTATCGGCGTCTCTAAGGCTGAAAGCTTGATTGAATTTGATATTTTGGAAGCCTGCGTGCGCGATCACCTGGATGAGATTTCTCATCGCGCGATGGCTGTTTTGAATCCCGTCAAAGTTGTGATCACGAATTTACCAGAAGGCCACAAAGAGACGATCTTGTCCTCTGTGCATCCGAAGAATGCGGATCTGGGCAAGCGTGAATTGTCTTTCACAAAAGAAGTTTATATCGATGCTTCAGACTTTATGGAAAATCCAACGGAGGATTTCTTCCGCTTAGGTCCAGGTAAAGAAGTGCGTTTGCGAAACGCTTACGTGATCAAATGCAATGAAGTGATCAAAGATGCTTCAGGGCAAATCAAAGAATTGCGTTGTGAATACTTCGTGGAAACTTTGGGTGGTAAGCCTTTGGCTGACGGTCGTAAAGTGAAGGGGATTGTTCACTGGGTTTCTGCTGCTGATTGCGTCGATGCCGAAGTACGTCTGTACGGTCGTCTGTTTAAAACAGCGCACCCTGAAGACGTTCCAGCGGGGCAAGATTTCAAATCCAACTTGAACCCTGACTCTTTAAAGATCATTAAAAACGCAAAACTAGAAAAGAGCCTGGCGAAGGCCACTTTAGAAAACCGCTACCAATTCGAACGCGTCGGCTATTTCTGCTTGGACAACAAAGACTCCAAACCAGAAAGCCTCGTCTTCAACATGGTCGTAGACCTAGCCTCCTCCCATTAGGTGCCAGGTCCCGTTTACGTGTACACCGCAGAAAAAAAGAAAAAGCCCGGTTCATCGCCGGGCTTTTTGCTTTAAGGGTTAATTAAGTTGGTAGTGAACCGTCCTTCTCTCTTTCTATTTTTATTTAATAAATCTTAAGTACAAGTCGTAAACCAAGCCGTAGCTGTTATCTTTCATGACCACGACTGATTTGTAGCGAACCATATTGCCGTGTTGGTCGACTTCTTTGTAACGGCGGTCGTATCTTAAGTCGATGGCCATCACACCTTTTTCATCCAGAGAATGCAGCTCAGAAGCTTGAGCAATACCATCCAGATTGTCGTCTTTCCAAAGTTTCAGGGAAGTGAACACGGCGTCTTCCGGAGTGATGATTTTATCTTTGTTATCATCATATTTAGCCAGAGCCGCGAAACCTTGTTTTGCAAACTTTTGATCAGGACCCAAAGTCGCATCACCGAATAATTCGTTGATACCTAAAACTTTACCTTGGCCATTCGGAAGTACCAGGAAGTAGTTCTCTGTGTCAGCAGACGCGAACCAAGCAGTTTTAACTGGTTTGTGGTTGTTCAAAGCGCCGAGGAGATCAAACATCACGCCTTGCTCTGGAGCGGTCAAAGCAATTGGTTTTGGAGATTGAGTGTTCAGTTGCAATAACAATGGGTCAATTCTGTCAGCATTTGCACAGGCAGCGTCGCCTTCAAAACCGACAAGGACATTCGCCACTTGAGCTTTACCTTGAAGCTTGCCATCTTTCCCAATTCTGAATGAGGAGTTGGGATCAATGAATTGTGCCACGGAGTCAGCAATAGGTGCCACAGCTTTAGCTCCGGCATCCATTGAATATTTATAAGGAGACGAAGCTTTGGATGCATCCCAGAAAACGACGGAGTACACGCCTTCAGTCAGAGCCGCGCTGATTGGCAGTTCAATATTTTTTGAAGAGGCCAATTGGTCTTTGAACATTTTTGAATAGGCTTCAGAATCGTAAACTTGGACAACCTGAGAGTCTGCAACGAGCGATCCCATTTTCGATTTATATAGAACTGCAACAATTTTGCTGGTTGTGGAAAGGATGGAAACCTTGTCCTGTCCCACTTTAGGACCGCAAACTGGGTTTGGCGTCACACTGATTTTTGAATAACTGGAATCATCAGGTACGTTGGTACCGTCTTCAGAGCCATTATCAGGAGTGTTAGAGCCTTCATTTGGGTACTCTGCACTGTCAGTCGCCCCAAACACGGTCCCATTATCTAGGGCCGACTGTTTGGCTTTTGGATCGATGGCAAAGGATGCTTTTGAACAGTTTTGAAATGAGACAACCGTGACGCCTGCACCGACCACGATTAACGCCTTAGAAAGAATCCCACGAAGATTTCTCATCAACCCTCCCCAGAGTTATAAGAGACAATAGTTCGTAATGCAAAAACGTGCCCAGCCAAAAACAGCACCAGTTGCAAACTGTTTGACACTGAAATTCCAGAAGGTGGGGTCCTGTCTAATAAAATTTAGACAGTGAGTGAACCCTAATCGACATCGATTTCGAGAGCGCTTTGGGAATGTTTCGAAGTGGGAATTTGTGAAGGGGAGTGTTCACTGTTGTAGACGGGAATCGAATGGCGTTGTGTGATGACTTGCTGGAAGTGCGGGGACTATTTTCGTTTGATCATTAAAAAGCCGCTGCCAGTATCCGAATACACTGTGACACCTTCAGCGGAGCCGAAGACTCCCCCGTTCGTATCGACGACTTTGATTTTGTATGTTTCCAAGGCGCGCTTAAAGTCAGAATCATTTCTCATAAGGTTTTTGACTTGGCGATAACTGGAGCCACTGAATTGATCGATCACGAGATCGCGACTGCCATACTGTTCAGGCAGGGGAGTTGAAGGAATTGAGGCCGTCGATCTTGTTTGGGCATTGGTTTTACGAGTTTTGGAGTTGCTACCATTTGCATAATAGGTACCACTCCCACCAGTATTTGCACCAGAAGCGGTGGATGCGCCCGAGCTATCGCTTACGCCTGGGTTGGCTCCAGCTGCTGTCTCTCCCGGCTGGCCATCCTGATTTGCGGGAATCGCTTTACCAGCGGATGCCATCATACGAGATTTTGCCGAAGCTTCCGCATTCGTCGTGCGAGTAGCGCCAGTGGATGTCGCAGAGTTCTGAGTCAAATCAATTTCTTCAGTGACCTTCATGCCGTTGCGATTGTTAGGAACATAAATGCCTTTTTTCGCATCGTACTCATTATTAGTGTCAGCAACATTTTTGCTTTCATAACGCTCGTGTCGAGCCTGGTATCGGTCGCCCGTGCCCGAACTAGTGCTCGAGCGAGAAGAGGAAGAATCATCACTGCTAGCAAGTGCCGGTGTATTCATGACTCCCATCGCACGATCCGCCATTGCAAACACCGGCGCACTTTGGCGCTCACTAGCCGCAACAGCCTGCACCTTGCCTTCGTCGGTCATGTTCACGGAATTGATCGCGAGTTTATCTGCGGAAGGAATAGCTTGTTTAACTTCGGCTACGGAAACTTCCTTAGCGATATTAACACCATCTCCGCCACCACCTCTTTCAGCCGCGGTGCTGGCGATATTGCGACTCTGAGCTTGTGCTTTTGCGGATTTGGTCTCTTTCGCAATATCTGTTGTTGCATGGTTAGCAGAATTGTTTGCTGAATTGCTAACTATCTGTTTGTTGAGATTGAGACCGCCGTCACCTTTATTAGAGAGCACGCCTGATTCACAGTATTTGACGATAGTGTTGATTTTCGCATCATCTTTTATTCCGGCGCGATGAATTAATTCGTGAAATAATAGTGATGTCGACTGGGAACGAATGTCATCTTCTTTCACAGATTTTGGGATTGCGATGCTAATTTTTCCGTTTTCAGTATATGTTCCAGAAATTTTGCTGCCTTTCGAAGGTGTGCATTGAATTAATCCAGCTGTATCTGGACTTTGATTTTCAATTTTATTTATGTCCAATTTAATTTTTTCTGCCAAAAATGCTAAGTCCACTTTGGAGTCGGACATAACAGAGGCTAACTTTTCGTCATTGAAACAGTTGGTTAGTTTTTTGGATCTAAATAAACCAAACAGGCCTTCTGAGATCGCGGCTTTTGTTGGTTCATCAGAACAGGATATTGCGGCCATGGCAGCATCCTTTTGTTGGCGCAGACTGACAGTTTTTTTAAGTTCTGTGGCCGCCGCCTTGATTCCGGCCTCTACACATACCGGTTCACCGTTATATATTTCAATGGGTCTATTGAAGCCTGTTTTGAGTACCATTTTGTCTTTTTGCCGAACGAAATTGGCAACAGTTGTGGAGCTATTTTGAAATTTTTGAATCGAGAGTTCGCTTATTTCATGCCCTTTGAAGGTGATATAAATAATGGTGTCACTATTTTTCAAATACCAAAAGTCTATGGCGCCGTCAGCGTTTTCATCGATTCTAATATCTTCATATGAATTTTTGCTGATTGAAGAGGAATGAAGTGGAGTTGCTTTTGCAAAATTAAAAGCACTTGCCATCTCTGACATAAAGAAGCTGATGCCTATAAGAATACGTACGATAGATTTCATCCCAAATATATATCGGACGTTGGTCTAGTAATCTAAAGATCTTGTTTATTCCAAATTTCGTTTCATTTTGAGAAATTTGGAATAAATGCGACAATTTTCCTATGATCTTCAAGCTATTGCCCTTAATTTTTCTGGCTCAACAAACTCAGGCTGCACCCTATTTAAAAAAGCCGCAAATAGCTAATCAAGCAAAACTACAGACTGAATCAGAGATCAAGGATTTGCCTCCCATTTTATCCCAGGATTCCTTTGGGATGTGCTATGGATTTTCCGCCGCTGTTGTTTTGAATTATCAAATCTGCCAAGAAAAAAAGGCCAACAATCCTAACTATCAGTGCTCCAACATGAAAGAGTCCGAGAGGTTTTCTCCAATCGCATTGTCTAGGTATAATGACCCCGGGAAGAAACTGGGTACGAGGGATTCTGATTATGAGTCCTTGGCTATGAGTGGATCACCAGAGAATGTTCTTCGGAAGATGACCGAATATTTGGGTGAAGCGGCTACTGAAGAGTGTGCTTCTTTAGACAAGTTTTTGGCTAATGTCGGTGGCACAAAAGAAGGATATACAAAAGCTCAAGAAGCAATTTTGATAAAGTTGCATGACAGAATCACCGGGATGCAGGCGAAAATAAAAAAATGCCCGAAATGTCTATCTGAAGCTTATGCTGCGGGAGAGGAAAAGAAGATTCGCGATGAATTTAATATTCCAACCGATGAAAATGGCAATCGCGTTTTAAATGCTTTTGCCAAGGATACATACGAAAAGGCATTAAATGAGCTAATGTATCCGACAAGTTGCGGTGACTCTTCTAGAACATTGAAGTTAGAAAAGTCATATAAAGTTCAAACGTTTCCTCCTAAAGATCTTGATGCAAAATCAGGTTTTCAGAGTTGCATAAAAAAGATCGAGGAAGTCGTTGGTGGAAAAAATCCACAACCGATAGTGCTTTCTTTTTGTGCTTCTGAAAAGCCAGCAAAAGGATGTAATTCAGTTGTTACCGCTGCCGATGGTAAGAAGTACGAGGCAACTGAAGGGCATGCTTTAGCGATTGTCGGATACCGAAAATATTGTGACTCTGGTAATAAGTGTTCTTACTCAGTTAAGGTTCAAAACAGTTACGGGCAGGGTTGGCAGGATAACAATGATGGTGGCTGGATTGATGCGAAAGCACTGTTGGATACCTCATTTTACGAAGCTTCATCAATGACATGGGTAGAGGAAGATAAATGATTAAGTCGATGGTATTAGGATGCATTCTTGTTTTTTCAGTTTCATCTGCCCACGCAGACCAAACGCTCAAGTACTTTAACAACGACAAGTACAGCGACGTAAAAATTAAAACCTACGAAAAAGCGAATTTGACAGAGTCCTGTTTTAAAGGGGGCAAGCCAAACTGCAAAGCTTGGACGACCTTCAATGCTAAAGCAAAAACGCCGACTAAGAACCCAACTCCGCTGGCTGGAAATCCAGCAGCTCTTTATTGCTGGGATGTAGGTGCAAAAAACAGAATTCTAAAAGCGCAAAACGGAGATCAATACGACTTTTGCGTCTTCGACGACAATTCCATGGTTGATTCTTGGGATCTTTACTACAAACATTTCCCTAAATAATTTCAACGTCGCAATTTCTACCTCCCGCAGCGGAGGTGGAAATTGCACCGATTAAACTTTCGTATTCTTTTTAAAAGGCAAATGTATCTTCGTGTAGGTCCGATGTGTTCATTCCATCGAATAGAACTCTGTGAACGAAGCAATAGGGACTCCAGCTTCCAACAATGGAGGAGTCGACGATGATCTTCGGTGCTTCAGTATTTTGCGAATTTTTCATAGCTCTGCTCAGGGTTTCTTCAAATCTTTTTATACCTTTTTCTTTTGAAAAGTATAGAAGTCGCCTTTCTGTTAAATTCAACTCCATTGAGGACTTTTCCTCAGTATCTTGAGTAAGCACTTCGTGATTGCGGCTTAGTTCAATAAGTGCGCGAAAGAAAGCGGTTCTTTTGTTCTGGCTGGATGCAAAACCATAAGCCCGTAGCGATAGATCTTGATATATAAAATCAAAGAAACAAATACTTGTGAAAACTCCGGGAAAAGGCGTTTTTAAAACGACATGAGTTATCTTGCCTTTTTCCTCAATGCTTTCAACGGCAAGATTGCCTTTCCAGAACTCCGAGATACTCCATCGTTCAACAGCTTCATTATAAGCTAATTTTCTAGCTGATGATTTGAAGATACCTGGAAAGGCGGCTAATCCGTTTGTTGAGCAATCCAAATTAAAGCCATAGTCAGTACTATCGAAGTGTTGATAAAATACAAGTCGTTCAAGGCCTTCAGATATCGCTTTATAAATTGCTTGGTTCTGTAATACCGAGGTACCAGAGCCATCACACGTTGAATACAGTCGATTCGATTCTTTCCACTCGGGCTGCAGCTCAGGTTTTAGATAGCTATTGGCGGTGTAAACCATTGTCCCGTCAAGTAACGAATGGCGGCGGATTGAGATCGTCTCGAAGAATTTTTCAAACATCGACTGATCATATTTCAGCGCCGCCAATGAGATGCTCATCGTGGTATCCTATTTATAGCCGATGAACTGGAAATTAGTCGCCGGTAGGGTATGATTTAAGTTGCTGACATCAAATATGTCCTTTTTGATCCAAAGTCCGCTTGAATAGTGAGTGATAGGAATGATGAGGCTTTGCTCCCAGATCTTGTCATTAATCTTCGCAATATTTGTACTTCCTTTTTCTAGAAGCTGGGTAATGCTTCCATCAAGGTCTGGAAGTTGTATTCCTTCCTTAGACTTAAACATAAACTTAACGTCGTCATAAGGATTGGTGACGACGACTCCAGTGAGTAGCATTTCTAGATCGTATAGGGCTGCTCTTTTTGAAACGTCTCCAAAGGATGTGTAATCCATTGGAATTTCGACAATTTTTAGATCGTATTTCTGTCTTAAGATTGCCATTGTCTGCGAGAAAGCCTCTGTGTAAGACAAAATATTTTTATACTTTTCAGACTTTTTTGATGGTTCATATTTTGGAACTTTGATTTGGATTGCTCTCAATGAATTTAAGCTGTCACTATCAAGAGTTCCAATTTGACCGCCTTGCATATTTTGAATTGTCAGTGGTAGAAATGATCGATTCAAAGAAAAATTGATATTTTTCAATGCGGACATCTCACTGACAACGAGATCACGTAGTGCAGAATTAAGATTGCCAGGAAGTTTCTTATATACACGAACATATAAAATGTCTGAATCCGCAGGCCCTAAGAACTCAAATGTATCATCAACCATCAGACTTTTTGAAGATCCCGATATGATAGCTTGTTGCTTAGTATCCAGTAGCTGGTTTCCAAAAATCAGATTGAATTCTTTAAGTGGTTTTTTTGGTAAATCAAAACACTGGGTTTGAGGCTCATTTAAAGTTAATTGTAATTGGCCTTTACTCCATGATTTGACGCGGTAAGGACCGGAACCAATGATAGATTTTTTGTTCAACCATTTTCCCTGATTGTCATACTGACTGGGGTGAACAATCGAATAGAGTCCAAAGCCAATTTTTGTTAGCAGGTCAGGTTTTGGACTATTAAATTTTAGAATAACGCGATCACCGGTGGCAGATATTCCTTGAAAGGAATCGGTCATACTTTGAACTGTCGAGATCCCGATTAAATCTTCAGTAAAGCCTGATTCGGAACCTTTTTGGTGTTGCAGCATTGAAATCCGTTTCAAAGACTGAGCAACTGTTGCTGCCGTGATCTTGTCTTTGTTTTCAAAATAACAATTGGGCTTTATTTCAAAAGTCCATTCAGTTAAGTCAGTGTTACTTTGCCAAGAGGATGCAATTTGGGCTGAGATTTGACCAACCCGATAATCGGACACTAATGTCCCATATACGGATGTCCACGCCACGTGATGAACTGCATCGTCAAATTCCATTGGATCTGTGCTGTAGGGGTCATACTGCCAACCCCAAATGTCTAATGTTTTATTTGAGCTATTCATGTTTGAGATTTTTAAAAAAACTCCAAAGGCAAAAGTAATTAGAATTGCACAGAAAAGTATTATTCTGGGCCCTTGACGATGCATGGGCCACCACCTTTGTTTGCTGTCGCCATCAGTTCAATTTTCAACTTTCCTTTAATCCGTACGTCTTGCTCGATTGCAATTTTAAATTGCTCAGGATTGGATGTAAGAAGACTATCGAGTTTCAAAATTTCATCCTGTGAGAGTCCTGATCTGTAAAGATCGGCGACGATTTTATTTGCAGTGATGTCAATGGCTTCAGCAGTTGAATGTAAGCCGAACGCCCCCAAAAGTATTGAAAATATAGCTAATAGCTTATTCATGAACCCTCCGGCGGACACAGTAGAATATTCACAACCCACTTTCAAATTACACCAACGTACGATATAATTTTTGCGATAACTGTCTAAAAAGTTAACACAAGGCCAACGATTATGAGCGCTAGACGATTTTATTTGTACCTGACTCTATCTTTGGCGGTGTTAGGGACATTTGCTTTCGTGCTATTTCTCACCATTAATCAAAACAGTGAGCGTTTTTCCAAAGAGTTTTATTCTCAAAACTACCAAAATATTGAGTCCGGCAACGCATTTGCTCTAATTCCTCAGTTGAATAGTATTTTGAATCAAGACAGCATTTATTGTGTGGTTGGAAAAAATAACCTAAGCACTTTTTTTGAGTCATCGGCGCAATGCCGTAGATCCTATATCGTCAAAACAGTTGAGATAACCGGCAAGAATAAAGCAATAGTTCTGGAGTTCGAATACGGTCTATCCAAGCAATTTTATATCTACTTATTTAGTGTGTTTTTATTCGCAATACTTGCAGTGAATTTCAATTTGTTTATGGTTTTTAGAATTGAAGATATCAGAAATCAAAGCACAATTCGTGTAAACAATATCGCCAAGCAGGTGGCTCATGATATCAGATCTCCTCTCACGGCTTTGAATATGATTTCTCAAAATGTTTCGTCTTTAAGAGAAGAAGAGATTGAGACTATTAAATCCGTAGTGTCGAGAATAAACGGGATAGCCGATGACTTGTTAAAACAGAGCAAGGAAGTTTCTTATGCTAAAACTAACATTAGTAATAGCAAAAAAAGCTGTGAATTACTTAGGTCTGTCAAATCTATAATAAATCAAAAAAAAATCGAGCTTCAATATAATTCTAAAATTAATATTGAACTTAAGTATAACGAATCGGTGGGTGGCGTCAGAGTTGAGATTTCTGAAGACACTCTTGCTCGATGCATCTCCAATGTGATCAATAATTCAGTCGATGCAATCGTCGACAACGGAGATATTTTTATCGAAGTTGATGCGCGAGAGAATGTAGCTTCAATAATAATAACGGATTTTGGGAAAGGAATTCCTGATCATATTTTGGAGAAAATATTGAATGGCCCCATTTCATATGGGAAAGAAAGTTCTGCTGCGGGTTATGGACTTGGAATTTCTGGGGCAATCAAAGCTCTTAAAGAGGTTTCGGGAAATTTGAAAATTATCTCCAAATTGGATGTCGGAACTCAAGTGATAATGATGATCCCGACAGTTATTTAGTGAAGTGATTTTTCAGCGTTGCAACTTTATTTCCGCAGCGGAAATAAAGTTGCGGGTGTGAAATCAAGAAGGTTGTAATCCACGTTCGAAGTGAGTTTCTAAAACCACCACCGTCAAAGTTCTTTCAATATTCTCAATCCCACGAATCTGATCAATCAACTTCGACAATTCTAACGTCGAGCCGACTCGTAACTTCACCATCACACAGTCTTCACCCGCGACACCGTGACATTCTTCGATCTGTTTAAACTTCTTAAGCTCCTTAGCCAACCCCGACGAAGTTCCTTTGCTGATGGCGATACGAACGAAAGCACACAACCCCGAATTCACGGCCACCGGATCAATCGCGATCGAATAACCTTGAATGATCTTGGCATTTTCCATCTTCTTCACGCGCGCATGTACTGCGGGGGCCGAAAGGTTGACCTTCTTTCCGATCTCCGCGAACTGCATACGCGAGTCTTCTTTCAGCAAGCTTAATATTTTTCTGTCAGTTTCATCGAGTAACATGGTCTCTCCCGGTTTTGGCTGAATGCCATTCGATATTTATAGAACCCTAGTTTTTCACTATCTGAGCCTAACACTATTCGGTAAAATAAGACATATGGTTTATATGATTAAGCTTCAAAAAGGTGAGTTATGGCGTCCCGATCTTCTCAAAGAAGGCGTGACAGATATATCTGTGAAAGTCGCAAGCGGCATCGGCTGGGTGACCTTCAAATGCTCTGAAGATTTGATCTACCGGCCTGGCGAAACTTTGGATGTGGGCAAGAAAGAGCCACTCGTCGAAGCTCTCACCGAAGAGCTCAGTCTCGAAGTGGAATTCAAACCACGGGCTCAACATTTCTTTTGGTAAAGAGAGCTATTTACCTCGGTCTGCATTTATAAATCTGGCGAGGACTTTCTTGTTCAAAAGCGCCGAAAGACAAATTACCCCAAACTGCTTCAGCAACGAATCCGTTTGCTTTTAGAATGTATTGGATTTCCTGCGGGAACAAAATTCTTTGAGTGAAATGGCGTTCTCCGACTTTTTCATTGGATGCAGAATAAAAGGTCCAGATAACACTGTTAGTTTGCGTGGTACGATTGTAAAGACTTTGCTCTTTGATTTCGAATGTTTCACCTTGATGCGTGATTTTGCCAATGGAGTATTCGCCTTCGGACATGACTTTTAAAAATCGGAAATCTGGATTGAAAATATCAATCAGTAAGAAGCCATCTTCTTTCAGAAGGTTTTTTGCATTCGCAAAGAATTCATCGAAATCTTCTGGTGTGGAAAGGTGAAGTAAGCCATTTCCGCCAAAGAATAAGGCATCAAATTTTTGTTCAGACTGAAAGCTTCTTGCGTCACCAACGTGTAGAGGCATTTTCAGGCCCTTGATTGTTAGGTTATGTGTGGCTTTTTCCAACATCTCTTTTGATGGATCAAGTCCTTCTACGTTAAAACCTTTTTCAATTAAGGGTATTGCTATTCGCCCTGTCCCAACGCCGATTTCCAGAATGCGGCTGTTAACGGGCAACGCTTTTTCATAAAATGCAATGTCGGCCATAAACTGGCCATGGATTGCATCGTAGATTTCTCCGTCGGAATAAAGACTATTTTCAATTGTTTTCATATTAATTCCTCGATTTCGATATTTAAATGTGTGAAGGACTTTTCAACCGATTCATATCCTGCGTGTTCGCTAATTCGGAACGCTTGTCGAAGCTGGTTCTTATTGGTTTCAGGGTATAGCTCATTAAAGACATTGATCGCCCACAGGTTGACCTTGAGTTCTTCATCAATATTGTGATTGTCCGCTGGATCCTTATGAATAATTCCCAAAGCTAAGTGGCCGAGTTCATGGAGGAGAGCGAATAGGCGCTTAGGTTCTGATAACTGACTGCTCAACACGATATGAAACGAATTGCAATCTTCATAAACGAGGGCTCCTGCTTTGAGAGGTGCAAGTGAGACAGAGACGACATTAAGACTTTTGCAAAGTTCTTTAATTCGTGACATGGAGAGATTCCTTGAAATAGTAAGAGGGCAGATGTGAGTGAATATTTCCGAAGGGTTCATCAAATTCACTCCTAACCAAATCGCCAGAGGCTAAAATGGCAAGACTTTGATTTGGATTTAATCTTCCATTGCTTTGTCTTTCAAAGACTACTTCTAAATCGAGGGATATGGTTTGGTTTTGCAGGTCGCTAAACTCATTCCAAGAAAGTTCTTTGATGCTTAAACCCTTTGAGGTCTGAACAGGACGCCATCGTTGTACCTTGATTTTGTCAGCTCCTAATTTATGCGCCAATCTAAGAAGACTATTGAACTCCGTTCGGTTTTCTTGATGAATACAGGTTGCTAAACTCACTGCAATATTTTTCTGGCGAAGGCTTTGAATGGCCTCGATTGTTTCTGTAAAACTGCCGCTTCCTCTGATCTTGTCATGTGTATCGGCATTGCTGCCATCTAGACTCAATTGTACTGATCTGATTCCCAGGGCATACAGATTTTTGATCTTAGCTGCGCTCAACCCAGCTCCGCTCAAAGTTAGAATTGGGAACATTCTGTTTGCCACGATTTCTTGAATTAATTCGTCGAAATGAGGGTAAAGAATCGGATCACCTCCGGCGACTCCGATTAGTAGGACTTTGGATTTTGCCAAATCACGAATCACATTCTTTAGGAGTTGAATGTCGAGATGCTTTGAATTCAAAGTTCCATCCATCACGAAGACGCAGTGAGTGCACGATTTGAAGCAATGATTTGTAGGGTAAATCGTTACTGCAGCCGGCAGTTCAACGGTTTTATTTGCCAAAGGCTGCTGCAACATGGGATTTCTCCTTTACATAGTAAACGTAAAAAATGACACCGAATAGGCCGGTCAAAAAACAGATGCTAGAAAAAACGAAATTAATCGGAATTGTTGAAACCAGGTATCCTTGGATCCCATTGATCAAAGCACACAAGGCCATGTTCAAAAAGAATCCGAAAGAAACTAGAGTGACACGGCTGGGATGATTAGCTGGAATCAATGAGTGAAGGTGATATCTGGAATAATAAAGTGAAAAAGTTCTTAATACTTGCTGTACTAACAAGGCAAAAACAGCTGCCGAGGTCCAACAGGCAAGAACACCAGAAATCGCAATTAAAGATATCATTTTTATTTCCAGACTTTCAAAAAAATCCGATTCGCGCTTTACGCGTGAAAAGAGCTGAATCAATAGCGAGGAGCTCAGACCCAGTCCGCCAATAATCCAACCCACTTCAGTAATCTCAAACGAATTAAACTCCAGGAATGGAGCGTACACGTTAAAAAGGCATCTTACTGCCGCAAAGATCAAAGCTGCGAAGAGAGACTTTATTAGGAATTGAGGTTGTTCTTGCGTTGAGAATTCGATCGCTGAAGAAATGACTCTTTTTACATCAATGAAATCGCGTTTTTTTGCGCTGTCCACTTCGGGAATGATCCACCAAGTGGCACAAGCTCCGGCCAAAATTAGTGAAGCATCAATAGCAAGCGGTAGAGCTAAATGCACCTTCGCAAGGTAGCCGCCGATAATTGCCAGGACCGACCCACTGACGATCGAAATTTTTGCTGACCATTTCATCCATTCTTTGAAGTTGCTTTCATTGTTTTGTGTTTCAAAAAGCAAACTGTCGAAAGTTCCTGCGGCTAGTGAAGAAGCAATCGGAAATATGATGATGGATATGTAGAAGGTAGTTTTTGTGGGATAAAGTATTAAGGAGATTTGCATCAAAGCGTACGCGAATTCGCTGATAACGAGAACTCTTTTTCTTCCGAGCCAATCACTGATCACACCAGCCGGAACTTGAGTTGCTGCTGCAATTATAAAAATCAACGACGAGGCCTGGATATACTCACTGAGGCTTAATCCCATATAGCGCGTGAAAAAGAAAATAAGGACTGCCGCAGAAATGGATTCTGTGCCAAATAGTGAGCGATGGAGAATAAGGAATTTAATTTGATTCATAAATTTAATCTCAAAAGTATGGAAGGTTGGGGTACTGTTTTTTTCCAAGAGGGCAATGACCGGGTTCTTCGTTTCGCCAATTGTTGAATATTGAATGATGAGTCCATAGTTCTTTGATTTGTTCCGGTGTGTTAATTGGAGTTTCGGTCCTTTCCGTTTCAACCCCTAGATCGCATGCCGAGAGAGTCAAATCAGAATTAATGATCATATGAGTGGTACCGGCTCCACATCCCATCAATGATGGAGCCGTTTGGGGAAGTGATTTTGAAAGGCCGTCGGCTACTTTAAGGTTTGGGAATTCAGATGTGCCTTTTTCTACTTGAGACTGAATGCTTGCCACTGATTCTTCATCGAGCTTCAAGGTTGTATCCAGAGCTGCGGTGCCAATTGGGATGAGTGGCATAATACGAACGGTATCAACTTGCAGTTCGTTGGCTAATTTGAGCAAAGCAAACACCTCGCTGTGGTTTTGGCGATTTGCTACGAATGCCAAATTGACCATCAGGCCATTTCTCTTCGCATTTTTAATGCCGTTAATTGTTTTTTGAAAAGTTCCTTTTCCACGTAGAGATTCGTGGGTTTGGGAAAATGGAGAGTCCAAGCTAATTTGAATAGCTTTGAGGCCCGCATCTTTAAGTTCAATAGCTTTTTCTTCAGTCAGAAGAATGGCGTTGGTAGCGGCAAGAATGTTGAAGCCACGCTCAGTGCTGTATTTTACAATCTGTGGAAAATCTTTTCGAAAAAGTGGTTCTCCGCCTAAAAAATAAAGATGGCGTGTTCCGGCCGTTGCCAAATAGTCGATAATTTCTAAAATCTTATCTAGGGAAACCTCTTTTGTATAGTCGGTGAGGTAACAATGGCGACAGCGTAGATTGCATCGGCCCGTGATGTACCATTTTACCGTTACTGGAAAATCTAAATGTAAAAGACGCTGTGCCATTGTTACTTCCCTTAATTACATAGCCGTCAAAGATGTGAGGCAGCCACGTACGTTAATAATTTGGATACTTGGTTTAAGATTCTTTTTCATGTGCACTCCTTTCTTCATTTGGTTTTTGATTAAGCAGAACTTTATTCTCAAGGCAGGTTTTTAAGAATGCATTGATGTCTGGATCTTCGATGTCGATTTCTGAAATGGAGCCTTGGTCGATGAGATCTAAAAGCTCAAAGGCATCGGCATTCATTTTTAAAAGTTGAAAGCTGGATGGATCAAAGAACGAAAAGTCTGAATTTCTACGGATGAATTCATTATTAATTCTTAAATTGGAGATGTTGTTCACATGAACCTCTTATTAGTAAGGATTGTTATAGGAGGTGTAAAAGCAACGGGTGTGCCGTGCCTTTAAGGGGGATATTTGATGGTGAAAGTGGGTTTAATTCGTTTTAACGGACAAAATCAGGAATCGAGTCCGAAGCAGAAGTTCTATTTCTAGGATTTCGGACAATGGCGATATGGGGACAAAAAGCGGGCAAAAAAAGAGCAGGCGATAAACCTGCTCTTTTCATTTATACAAAATGTAAAATCAAAAACTACTTCAAAGTGAAGTTAAAGATGTTCTGATCAAAGCTGTTGTACTCATCATAACGAGTCAACGCATAAAGATCTTTACGAGTTTGCATTTTTTCAAGCAAACCTTCTTGCGTACCTTTTGCTTTGATTTCAGCCAAGCCCGCCACAGTCGCACCCATCGCCAGACGGAAAGTCGTCACAGGATAGATCACGATGTTGTAACCAAGGTTAGAAAGCTCAGTATAAGTGAACAGACGACCTTTACCAAACTCAGTCATGTTCGCAAGCAAAGGAACAGATACTGCTTTACGGAATTTTTCAAACTCTTTCTCGTTCTCAAGCGCTTCAGTAAAGATACAGTCCGCACCGGCATCGATGTAAGCCTTCGCACGATCAATCGCCGCATCCAAACCTTCAGAAGCACGAGCATCCGTACGAGCGATCAAAAGGAAATTTTCATCAAGCTTTTTACCACGAGCCGCTGCCGCCACTTTGCGAGAAGCCTCGTCACGAGTAACCAGTGATTTACCATCAAGGTGACCACAACGCTTAGGATTTACCTGGTCTTCAATGTGACAACCAGCAAGCCCCATCTCGATCATCTCTTGAACCGTACGAGTCGCACTCATAGGCTCACCAAATCCAGTATCAATATCAATAATAGTCGGCAAAGAAGTCGTACGAGCAATCTGACGCCCACGTTGAGCAACCTCAGTCAATGAAGTCAAACCGATGTCTGGGTAACCAAGATCGTTCGACAAAACCGACCCAGAAATATAAACCCCATCAAACCCAGCCTTCTCAATAGCCATAGAAGCCAGCGGCGACCAAGACCCCGGCATCTGCAAAAGCTTACCAGTCTTCAAAGCATCTCTAAAATTCTTACGCTTCTGAGCCGGAGTAATTTCAGGAAACAACATAACGAACCTCCAAAAAAACCTCTGGCCATCTCAACGAAAATCCTAAGTTGAACCAGGGGCAACGGAATTAAAAAATAAAATCAAAATCTACGATTCAAGGCTTTATGAAATTTGAAAAGAAGGCACCTGAACCAGATCAATACTTTAACTTACCACTTCCAAATCATAATTACTCTCAACAATCGGAGAGCAAAATATCTTAAAAACCAAATAGCCGGTGGTGTGACTAGGGATGGTCTTGTAGAGACCTCCGCGGGGCCTGGATGGCCCTCGCCGAAGGCGAAGCGGTGAGGCCAGGAGGGTCGGGTCTCGTAAAGACCAGCCCTAGGCACACCGCCGGCGATCTTCGATTAGAAGATACCTTTTGTGTCACGCTTGTTGTTAGTCAACTTCTCGATTGGAATCTGAACGTTCAACTGTTGAACTTGTTCAGCAGTCAAGTTTTCCAAATTCTCAACCAAACCGATGAAACGATCACGTTCAGCTTTAGTGATGATTCCTTCAGTCAATGTGTCGAACTTACGGATGTAGTCCGCACGTTTGAATGGACGAGCACCCGCTGGATGCGCATCAGCCACACCTAGTTCATCAACGATTTTAGAACCATCTTTCATCGTGATTTCTACGCGGCCGCCGAAGCGTTTTTTATCTGGATCTGTCTCGTGGTACCAAGCAGTCCATTGTTTGTCTTCAACAGTAGAAATTTTGTGCCACAAAGCCACAGTGTCAGCACGTTTCGCGCGCTCTGGAGCGTACGAGTTAACGTGGTGCCAAGTTCCGTCTTGAAGAGCCACTGCGAAGATGTACATGATCGAGTGATCAAGAGTTTCGCGAGATGCATTTGGATCCATTTTTTGAGGATCGTTCGCACCGGTACCGATAACATAGTGAGTATGGTGAGAAGTGTGGATCACGATATCTTTGATATCGTCGAAGTTTTTGATCATTGGCTTCATTTTGCGAGCCAAGTCGATCAATGCTTGAGATTGGTACTCAGCAGAGTGTTCTTTTGTGTACGTCTCAAGGATCGCGCGTTTTTCTTCGCCAACTTCTGGAAGTGGAACTTCGTATTTTCCGTTTTTGCCGGAAAGCATGTAAGCGATAACAGAGTCTTCACCTTCATAAATTGGAGATGGAGCGCCTTCGCCACGCATAACACGGTCCACAGCTTCAACAGCTAGTTTACCCGCGTGCGCTGGAGCGTAAGCTTTCCAAGAAGAGATTTCACCTTTACGAGATTGACGAGTCGTGAAAGACACGTGAACCGCTTGCTGAACCGCTTGGAAAATAGTTTCAGTTGGAAGGTTCAACAATGTACCGATACCGGCAGCTTGGGCAGGGCACAAGTGAGCGATATGGTCTTTTTTGTACTCGTGCAAGCAGATTGCTTTCACTAGGTCCACGTGAACTTCGTAACCAGTCACGATACCTTTCAAAAGTTCTTTACCGTTTTTACCCATTTGTTGAGCAACCGCCAAGATAGCTGGGATGTTGTCGCCAGGGTGAGAGTAGTCAGCGGCCAAGTAAGTGTCATGGAAATCCAATTCACGAACAGCCGTGCCGTTCGCCCAAGTCGCCCATTCACAGTCAAATTTTTGATCGTTCGGCATACCGAAAACAGTTGCACCACCATTGCGAGGGTGAGCAATCGCCATTGCACGAGCCGAAGCTACAGGACGACGGTTTGCTGCTGCGATAGCAACAGAGGCATTGTCGATGATACGGTTGATAACCATATCGACAACGTCCGCTTTGATCGGAGCATTGTCAGAAGCGATCTCTGCAATCTTCCAAGCCAGTTGATCTTTACGATCCAATTTTTCTTTAGATGGATAAACACGCACTGTGTGTTTCTTCATGGGAATCCTTTCAAGACTCTTGCTGCGGTTAAGTCTTAAAGACTTAACGCGTTATTTAATGATTAAATGAAAGCAAGCAAGGCTAACTTGACCCCTAGAAAGAATCAAGGAACAGGCGGCGGAAAGCGTGCGTTTCTGCGATGCTCCCTCTAGAGATTGTGAATGAAAGCAGCTTTATTATGAAAATCGGCCTGGGGACCCGGGTGAGTCAGGGCATAATAGGCTTTTGAACCATCTGAAAACTCAATCACGGCAGTGACACCGAGTTGTTTAAAATGCTTCAAAGCTGGCGATTGGATCTTAACTCGAAAGATCGCTTCATGGGCTTCCAAGGCTCGATGACTTAAACTGACCGAGGCCGTTCCGTCGGGTCTCATGCCTTGGCGATAACCCGTAAAGGCGTAAGCATTCCAATCTCCATTGGGTGAGCAGTTCACTTCCAAGTAAGGAGATTCGGTGGCTTGGTCAAAACTTAAGAAGGCTTCCAGGCAAGTTGTTTTCCAAAGCTCGTCGCGACGAACAGAATCTTCACCCTCGTGGGATGGCGGGAAGTGCAAGTGACGAGTAGGACCTATTAGGAAATATTCAAGAATTACTTCATCATCTGAAGTCACATAAACTTCTGCTTCAACTTTAAATAATTTGGTGAAATCAGTCTCAGAATAAGGTTGCAGATGAAGCACTAACGTTTCTCCCAGTTCAAGCGAGCCGTAAAAAGATTCTTCCCATCAGAGGTGCGAACCCCGCGGTAAACCGTGGAGCCCTGGGTTTCGGATTGTGAGGAATCACTCAGACTTTTCTCAACTCCTACGGTATCACCCAGATAAGTCTCTGCCAAAAAGTTTACCGAGTACGAATTGAGTTTCAAGGCTTTGTGAAGCTCAAACGGAATAGAATCCAAAATCCACTGGGCATACTTCGCATTATTGACGTGTTGGTTGATGTCCAGGTCCGAATTCCTAACGGCGAACTGGGCGAGCTTTTGATATTCGCCGCGAACCGGAATTTTCTCAGTTTCCAAGGTTAAGGCTTCATCAGCAATCAAATCGGCCCAAGGACGCAGGTTTTCGACCGACAGGATCTTGCCACTGCCTTGCTCCAAGGCCAGAAAGCTCGTGGTGCAATGGCCGATGCACTTGTCTTGGGCATCAAAAATTTTAAACCCACGCAGGACGAAGGCGCCTTCAGGGGGACGGAGCCAGGTTTGGATGCGAATGGTTTCACCAAACATTGGCCAGCGGGTCATTTGCGTGTGTTGGCGGGTCATAACCCAATACATTTTATCCTGCGCCATTTGGTCGGCGCCAAAGCCTATTCTGGAGGCATGCAACCACGCGGTCTCTTGAATCAGGTTGAGGAGCCCAAACAGCCCCAAAGCACCGCGGGCATTGACGGATTGGCTCGAGATTTTAAATACTTCGTCCCAGGTTCTTGAGTTCATACTTGAGGCATCCTCCCTTTTTTAAAGGGTTTACTTTGTTATTTTACACGACTTATGCGAAAAAACAGGAAGGAATTTATCACAAGTGATGTATACTGTTTCTAGTGTATGGTTTGAATCTTTCATCAAATCAATTTGTCACATTCTGAAAAGTTGTTTATGCTTTATTATCTTCAGGCGGGTATATGAGACAAAAAAATATGTTGGCAGACTTTCTTAAAACAAAACGCGTCGCTGCGGGGCTATCCCAAAGAGACGTTTCTGACAAACTAGGTTATTCAACGCCTCAGTTCATTTCCAATTGGGAGCGCGGTGTGTCTCATCCACCAATCAACGCTTTGAAAAAACTGGGCGAGCTTTACAAAGTTTCCGCTGAAGACCTTTTCGAAGTCACATTGAATGCGACGATCCAAGAGGTCACTCAGGA
Organism: Bdellovibrio sp.; assembly: GCA_039594295.1. Taxonomy (GTDB): domain Bacteria; phylum Bdellovibrionota; class Bdellovibrionia; order Bdellovibrionales; family Bdellovibrionaceae; genus Bdellovibrio. The sequence continues at coordinate 39,417 of JBCNNR010000022.1, read as the reverse complement.
TCTACGCCGCAAATTCGCAAGCTCCAAAGCTCGCTAATCGCAAAATTTAAAACGTAAAAAACAAAAAAAGCCCGGTCATACCGGGCTTTTTTACGTTCGGATCTCTCGAGTTAGAAGGTACCGATCGAAATATGCAGACGCCATGGTGATTCACCCGGTTGCATGTTCAGTTTCCAAGCCATATCCACGCTGAGTGGTCCCACCGGCGTGTTATAACGGATGCCCGCGCCGGTCGCAGCACGGTAAGGTTCGTTGATATCAAGTCCTTGGATTTCAACGATACCGCCGTCGTAAAACACGGCTCCGCCTAAAGAACCCACAATAGGGAAGCGAAGTTCTGACTTGATCAGGCCCATGGTTGAATCGGTTGTCAGATAGTACTTCTTATTTCCGCCGGCAATTCCCAAGTCATTGTTGTTCGGGAAGTACTCAGTCCCAGCCTCGTAACCACGCACGGTGGAGATCCCTCCCAGACTGAAACCTTTTTTATCCCAAGGCACACCGTTTTGGCGGTCTGCTGTATCTGGTAAATGGCTTAAGTTCTTAAGATAACCACCACGGAAATTGTTGGCCCAAACGACAGGCTGCTTTTGAGCAGTGCCCAGCTTGGAATAAAAAGTAATCCCTGCAACGGCACGCCAGTATTTAATCGTTTCAGTTCCGCCAAACACCGGATCCGAATACTCTGCATTCACGCGAGTAAAGGTCCCGGCCGTCGGATTGAAGGGATTGTCACGGAAGTCGAAGTCAATATTTGGACCGGTCGTCACGATATCTTGTTGAGTGGGAGCGTACGGGTAGGAGGCATCCAAACCGGAGTCTCGGACTTGCGCCAACGAATAAATATCCCAAGTTCCCAGGATTTTCGAAGTCAGATCTTTTTCAATGGTATAAGTGTACTGATTCAAATCAGTGACCTGTTTAATATTGAAATCGGTGATCTGGCTCGACAATGTGATATTGATGCGTCCCCGGATGTGCGAGCCAAACAAATAAGGTTCCAAGTAGCCTGCCACAACCTTGTGCTCAAGGTACTTTACGTCGGCGATATTGTAGTTACCTTCCAAACGTAAAGAAATCCCGCGACCCGTCCCCAGCAAATTGCGATAAGCGATACCAGTATAACCGCGCAACGTCAGCTGACGTTCATTGGTTGCACCGGCACCGATATTAAATGTTCCCGGTTCACGCTCTGTCACGCGAACGATCACGGTGCGATCCGCAATATTGGTTTTCTCTTCCAAGGTTCTGACTTCGACAGTGTTAAAGAAGCCGGTTCTTTGCAGGTGAGAGATCGAGTCTTCTAACTTTTTAGGAGTGATCAATTCACCTTTTTTAACTTCCAACTCTTGGTTCAGGACGTAATCACGAGTGAAGGTATTGCCTTCCAAGATAATGCTGGCAGCGCGAACTTGTGGACCTTCGAAAATTTTAAAATTTAAAATCGCTTTGGTGTTGGTCTCGTCATAAGTCACCAGATCTTCATGCTCGTTCAGCAACATCATCTCGATGTAACCATTGTTGTGATAGAAATCTTTGATGTTCTTCACTGCGGCTTCGATCTGGCTCAATTTCAAAGGCCCCGGCTGCAAACCCGTGACTTTCAAAAGCTCTTCGTTTTTATAGGCCTGGTTCCCCAGGAAGGAAACCGTTTGAATCAAAGTCAAAGGGCCTTCATCCAAATTCACGTACAGCGTGACCTGATCTTTTTCTTTATTATAGGTCAGACGAGTCGAAATCACTTTCGATTGTAGGTAACCTTCGTTTTGCAAAGCTAGCACCAGGTTTCTGAGGCCGGTATCGACGTCGTCCTTGTTGTAATAACCGTCAGAAACAATCACTGAACTATAGTTGCGAATGATATCCGCATAGTGTTGTGGCTTGCGACTGAATTTACCACTGACGTTGATGTTTTGAATTTTTACGCGTGGTCCCTCTTCAATGTTGAAGGTGATTTTACGCAAAAACTGATTGCCATTTTCTTCTTCCGTTGCGGTCACTTCGGCGCGGGCATAACCCTCGGAAAGATAATGATTGCGAAGCTTGGCCGCGAGTTCTGTCCCGATATTCGGGTTGGCAGAGTAGTAATTGTCCAAATCCAGGGCATTTCGAAGTTTTCTTGCACCAAAGATCTGCGCACCTTTGAAATCAAACACATACGCTTCCGGGCGGTCCACGCGGTAGTTCAGTGTCGCTTCGGAATCATCAGAGTTATAGGCGATCTTGGGGCCGATAAAATCGGCACGAACATAACGCTCTTTATTCAAGAAGCTGCGCGCGGCTTTGTTGATCTCGGCCAAAGTTTTTTCTGTCAAAGGATCATCCAGTTTGGAGTCCAGTTTATTGACCAGTTCTTTGTTCAGCTTTGCATTCGGGCTCTGCACAATCAGATTGTGAATCAAAGTGCGCTTGTTTTCCGTGATCTTCAAATTGACGTCGACTGTGTCGTCTTTGCCCGGAGGCATTTCAATATCGACAACCGTATTTAAATAACCCTGTTCACGATAAGACAAACGCAGCTTTTCGCCTTGTTCGGCCAAGCTTTGCTGGTCATAGACGTCACCGGATTTGACGGCAAAAATGCTTGAGGCTTCCGAGTTGGAGTAAAAACTGTTGCCTTGAAAATTCACTTCACCAATGCGTTTTGCATGGATGTATTCCAGTTTATAAGATCCGGCGGCACCTTCGGTGACAAGCAAACGGTCAAACTGCGGTTTCGGTTGCAGATAACGTAGAATATCATCCACCACATCAAGGGGAATGAATTCTTTATTGATTTGCGGATAGCGATGCAAAAGATCGGCTTGAATATCTTGTGGCAAACTGGAAATATCCAAAGCCTTTTTTGCCCACGCTGGCGAAGACTGGATAAACAGTAAAAAGCTCAAAGCCATCACGAGAGTCCGGATCATTTGAACTCCCGTTTAAATTCAAGATCAAGTCCGAAAATACTCTCTGTTTCAGATGGAGTATTTTGCAAAGTATTATTGTCGTACATGTTTTTATTTTCGAATGAACCCACTGCTGTCCAGTTCGGATTCAAAAGATATTCAAGCTTCACATCGTAACCAGAAACGTCACCCACTTGACGGCTTCCAGACACTTTCATTTTATCCGTCAAACGACGAGTCAAAGTAATTTTAGGAACACTGATATTGCGAGTGGAGTCATATTGAGATGTGACTCCCAATTTTAATCCCAAAGTGCTTTCCAGGGGCTTGTTGATTTCACCTGCCAAAATTCCGCCAGCAACTTCCAAACCTGCCTGGTCGGCCAAGGCTTTGGATTGACCCGTGGTCGCCATGCTTTGCGAAGTCACGCCTAAAGCGATCAGGGAAACAATGTCTTGATCCGACAAAGGAGGGATACTGGTTAATTTGATTGTGGGATTCTTGGCGGGCCCCTGTGCAAAAATACTGACGTCGTATTCATTAATACGTGAAGTCGCTGAAACATATAAAATCGGATTGATTTGAGTTGTGTCAGTGAAGTCCACGTTGGCCGTCACGATATCAAACTGACGGTCTTTAAACATCAGCTTTGAACGTTTTTCCGTCGTGATCTTACCCAAAAGAATCGGATTTGTCGGAGGACCTTTCACCGCCACGTGGCCGGTCACAGTTCCATCGAACATGGAGTTTTTCACCGGGAGCGGTTTTTCTAAATTGATTTGCAGATCCAGTAAGACCGGTTCAAATTGCGTTTCACGCAAAACTTTCGGCAAGTAAGCGCTTTGTTGAATACTGGAAACACCGGCTCCGCCTTCAATAAATTCCTTTTCGAAAATTCCGCCATTCACGCGGTAAGTTCCCGATAAGACAAACGGGAACCATTTTCCTGAGAATAAAAGATCCGCATCCCCTGTGGTGTGCACGCGGTCTGGAACGTTCATTGTTACATTTTCAAGGTGTGCACGGACTGAAGTTGGCAAATCTCTGATGCCATTGATGATGATACTGCCATCGCCGGTCACGGAACCGCCGGCCAATTGGCCTTTGATTTCATTGATAATGATACGAGTTTGCGAGAAGGAAACGCTGGCCTGCAGTCTTTCCAAAGGGTGAGGGAAGCCTTTCAGTTTCACAAAGGCATTGGTCAAATTTGCGGTCCCTAAGATTTCCGGTTTGGTGATTTTCCCAGTGACATTGGCTGAAACCCGCAGCGGTCCACCTAAATCATCCAGGAACGGAGTAAAGATTTGCAGCAGGCGCAAATCGGCTTTCGCCTCAACACTCATATTCAGGCGATCTGCGGTAAAGTTCGTGCCTTTGACTTGAATTGTATTATGGGGACCGCGTAGCAAGAAGTTTTTAAATGAGGTATTGCCGTTGTCTACAACGATCTCGATCGGGCCCGTATTTGAAACACTTGAGCCGCCGCGCTTTAGATAAAAATTCTGAACCAGAACTTTACCCGTGGATTTAAACAGATCACCGGATTCAGAGCGCAAATCAATCGTCGAGGTTAATGAAGATTCATACTCGTTGGCCAGATTCGCACCGCCCACCAAAGCAAGCAGGGAAGAGAAGGTCCATTGGTTGGTCTTCATTTGGATTTTCAAAGGCGTCGCATTTTCAAAAGGAATCTGGAATTCGCCCTGAACTTTGTCTCCGAACATGCTCAGTTGGCCGCCCAAACTTTTTTGGTCGATGTGCATTTGGAAGGCCGAATTTTCCAGCTCTTGATCTTCCAGCACCGTTTCAGTCAAGGCGCCTTTAATGTTCACACGGGCATCTTTGAAAGAATTCTTGATCTCTGCCGAAGCGTTCAACGCGCCATACATGCTGGTTGTCACATGGTTGATCATTTCCGATTCTTCCAAGCGCCAATTTTTCGCATCGACCATCAAGTTCAAAATCTTGTCATTGCTGATAGTGCCGGTCATGGTCGCAACGGAATTGTTTTTCAAAAGCTGAACTTTGCGGGCTTTGATATTGCCGTTTGTCGCATCCACATTGAAATGCAACTGATCAAAAGTTTCACCGCTGGCGGCAACATTTTTAAATGCGGAATCCAACGAGTAATTAAGTCTCCAGAAATTCAGCGGACCTTCGACAGTCGCCTTCGCCGCTCCAGTTCCAGAGACCGCCAGTGGAAAGCGATAAATACCATCCAGAATTGTCGCGATATCTTCCAGTTCGGCCGTGGGCGCACTGAAAGTTCCGACCAAATGATCGTGGCTTAAATCAATATCCAGATCCCCAATGTACTGAGTTCGGTTTTGGGCGCCAGCGATGTTTTCAAAGAGCAGGTGGCCCTTTACCAATTTTACGTTGGTGATCGCATTGCCCAGGTTGAAGTCTTCAAAGATAAAATCGCGGACATTCAGATTCATATCCATGGTGGCCGTGTGCGAGTCACCTTGAGTCGAACCTTCAATACTCGCATTGCCGATCATTTTTAGGTGCGCCAGATTCTGGATATCTTTCATGTCCAGTTTCTTGGTTTTATAATTGATCTTAAAACCTTTATGGAAATCGATAATGCCATCGCTGGTTCCAACACTGCTGCCGATAGCCAAGTTGGTATCGTAAGTGACCGCGTCCATCGTCACTGTTGTTTTCCCGGTCACTTTGAAATTCTTAAGACTCACGATCTCAGTGCCCTTGGAGCTGTTTTCAGATTTCACCCAAAGATTTTGCCCGCTCAATTCGCCGTTTTCGCAAGTGACTTGGAAGGACGGCAGAATGCGACCCGAGCACGGCAAAACACCCTGTGCTTGCAGGCCAACCGGAATGCTTGCCAGATCCAAAGATGCAAAGAGCTTTTGTAAATCCAAAGCATCCACTTTGACCGTGGATTTAAAATCATAATTTTCATTCAGTTGAAATTGGGATTTTTCCAGGACGGCTTTGCCGGCCGGGTGGTTGACGCTGACTTCGGAAAACGTGAAAGCCTTGTTTTTGTATTCACCTTCAATGTGGGCATCGCCCAATTCAAATTTTCCAACAAACAAACCATGAGTCGTGATATCCGCTTTGCCTTTGATATCGTCAATGCCGTTAAAGCGAGTTTCAATCTCGGTATCCAGTTTGCCGGCAAGCTTGGGAAGATTTTCAGTGGGTTTTAAATCCTGAAGTTCTTTGTAAATATCAGCGAGCGAAACTTTCGCTGACAAATTAATGACGCCCGAAGGTTTTAGCGTCACATTTTTGAAGTCAGTCAATTCTCCGCGTGCAATGAATTCAGATTCATCCAGGCGCACACCCAACTGAAGAATACGCAAAGATTGGCGAGTCAGATAAAGGTGCGAATCCAGGGAGCCAGAAAATTGACCTACTTTTTTAAGCGAGAACGCCAAAGTCGGCGTATCCAGCTTGGCCGTGATATTGCGTCCCATATTGGTCAAAAGCAAGCCACTGTTGCTGGCTTCGATATTCATGCCCAGCTTTTCAGAGACCACCAGAATGTGCACATTGTTCAGCAAAATCTTTTGCAACGGAATTTTTTCTGTGATGGCAAAGATATCATCAAGGGGCAATGGCTCAGGCTTTGAATCCTTTTTCATCAAAGGATCAATATTCAAACGAGCCTCTGGCGCATCGATGATCAGGCCGGATAAATTCATGCGGCCGCCCAACAGCGAGAAGAAATCTAAATGAATACTGGCGCGCGCCACGCGAACTTCTTCGGTGACTTTGGCAAACTCACCCTTGGGCAGAATGCGGATATTTTCCAACGCCAATGAAGGTCGCAATACACGTATGCGCAGACGATCCGCTTGAATCTCGATCGGTAAAGATTTTTTAGAATAGCTTTGCAGCTCTTGCAAAGCCCAGATCTCAAGCTTGGGAATGATAAACCAGTTGCCGAGTCCCCAAAGAATCAGAAAAACGAGTGTCGGAGTGATAAGGATCCAAAAGATGCGCTTCACTGGCCACCACTCCAAATACTTAAGAGGGCACTTCCGGCACGGTAGTGAGGACGGGAAGCCAACAAGCCTTCCATGATTTCAACCGCCGTGTGTTTTTGTCCAATGCCCCACATTGCTTGCGAACGCAGGTAAGCCGTTGCAAAGAATGTTTCAGGTTCATGCGAGTACGCCAATTCGACGTGGGCGATTTCATTCAACAGCTCGATAAAACGACGACACTGTAACAAAACTTCCAGGCGGAACCAGTCAAGACTTGGCGAAGGTTCGCAAAATTGCAGAATGTCTAAAGCCGTTTCATATCCTTCAAGCATAAAGGCCGCGATTGCAAAATCAAAAGCCATCTCTGGATTTTCTTCGGCGTGATCACGTAATGATTGAAGCAGGACCAAAAGAACTTTTTCAACTTCTGGATCCTTGGGCGAGAGTTCTTCTGGTTTCGGATCGCGCGCACGGGGTGAGCGACGAGCCAAAATTTCCAAAGCATGACGTTGGCGGTGCTCACGCACTTCATTGGCAACATCACTGTCGCCCGGATAAAGTTTTTGCAAACGCGCGAGTAAAACTTTTTCCTGCTCGTAAAGCTGTTGGGTGCGCAGAGTAATGAGCTGATCCAAAAGATTTTTCTTATTGTTTAAGAAATCTTTGTGAATGTGATACTTGCGGTTGCTGCGCCATTCGCCCAAAAGTGGAGAGTATTTATTTAAAGCTCCCGAACGGGCCGCTTCGTTTTCTGCAGCACTTTCTTGAATTCCTTCGATCAACGCCGTGATGACTTTTTCATCCAGAGTGATTGTCGCGTGTCCCAAAGCTTCCATAAAGTAAGGCCAAGGAACAGGGAAGGTTTCGTTGTCGAGATGTTTGATCACGAACTCTGCAAGTTGCAAATAGCGACCGCTGTGATTCAGAAAGCGCGCCAGAGCATTGATGTTGTCGAGAGAGAATTGTTCAGGAGAAGACTCTAGGCTAGAGATCAATCGTACAGCGACTTCGTCGAGATCGCTGGTCTCGTTGAGTAAATTTTGAATTTCCAACTCAACAAAAATAGACAAAAAAAAGCCTCCGCTCTGATTCAAACTCCAAGATTCCTTGGAGTTCACAGAATTACTCGTCTAGTTTGTAATAAAAACGAGTGTTTGCGGAGACTTAATATATTGCGTTAGGAACTATTTTTGGCTGACGCGCTCTACGTAATCACCAGTTGAAGTATCGATGCGCAAAACATCGCCTTCATTGATATGCAAAGGAACACCAACAGACAAACCAGTTTCCATGATAGCTGGCTTAGTTGCACCAGTAACGCGGTCACCTTTAATGCCCGGGTCAGTTTTAGCAACTGTCAAGTTCACCGCTTTAGGAACGTCAACCGCAACGGCTTTTTCATTGTAGAAAAGAACCACAACTTTAAGGCCTTCTGTCAGGTAGTATTTTGATTCGCCAAGGTCTTCTTCTGACATAGCGATTTGTTCGTAAGTTTCATTCGACATGAAATTGTAACCTGTGTCGTCTTTGTACAGGAAATTCATCTCTTTGTTTTCGACGTTTGGAACTTCGAATTTCTCGCCAGATTTGAAAGTGACTTCAAGATTTTGGCTCGTAAGCATGTTTCTCAATTTTGTGCGAGTGAATTGGTTGCCTTTACCTGGTTTCACGTGTTGGAAATCCACGATCACATAAGGTTTGCCTTCAACCATGATTTTAAGATTTTTTCTAAAGTCCGACGTTTCGTACATTCGAGTCCTCGTTTGTTAAGCTAAATCAAGACGATCAATATAGCCTAACTGGGAGGGGGAATGTCAAATAAGGGAGCGGTAGTCTTCGATTTTGCGAAGCATCATCTGAAGGGTTTCGATCTTTCTTTGGCGAATCATTTCATCGCGGGGGAGAAGTGGTTTGAGTGGAACAGGTTCGTCAGAGTCGTTATAACGAACTTGCAGCGTTTTCATTCGACGTTCAATCTCAGGATGGTCGCCAAATTCAACGCGGGTGTCCTTTAAAAGAGCGTGAGCTTTTTCCAGGTCGTTACGCACAATAAACGCATCAATCAAAGAGAGCATGCGCTCAAACGCCTTATTTCTAGGCACCGGTTGGGGTTTGAAAACTTCAGTGGCTGCGCCGGTTTTAGTCCCAGGATAAGTGGCCTCAATAACGGGAGCATCCAAATTAACTTGCGGAAGTTTTTCCATCGAAAAAACTTCTTCATCGTATTCGTCCGCGGTGAGAGATTCTAATTTTTGCACCGCTTTTTGTGCTGATTGGGAATTAGGATTTAAGAACAAAACCATCTTGAAAGCTTTCAATGCTTCCTTGGGATTTTTATTCGTCAGTTGCAATTCAGCCAAAAGCTGATGCGCCAGAATGTTCTCTGAAGCCAGTCCTGTGGCCTTTTTCAAGGCTTCAATGGCGCGGCTGATTTGGCCTGCGTCGCGCAAAATTTTAGCGTATGTGACCAATCCTCCGACAAATTGCGGATGGCGTTGAACGCCCGCAGTCACAACTTGCAGCGCCTCTTTCATCAGTCCCATCTCTCTATAAGCTTCCGCCAGAGGGGCGAACACCTGAGAAGTAGGATCCTTTGCGAGGATGTTCTGATATTTTTCGATCGCGCTTGCTTCAATCTTCGGCATACTTCAGATTCTAGTGCACATTCATTGACTTAGCAATACGTTCGGAATGAAATTAAAAGTATGAGTTTGACGATTCTTGGGGTCGACCCCGGTTCCCGCATTACAGGTTTCGGCGTGGTTCGCATCAGCAATGGCAAGATTGAGCACATCAATCACGGTGTCATTTTGTTGGATGGGGATATGGATTTTCCAATGCGCATGACGGAATTAGGTTCTGCCTTTCGCGAAGTGATGGAGAAATATCGTCCTCATCAAGTGGTGATCGAAAAAATTTTCCTGGGAAAAAATGCTGACAGTGCTTTTAAATTAGGGCACGCCAGGGGAGTGGTGATGTACGAAGCCGGTTTGGGAAAAGCCACGGTTTCGGAATACGCCACACGATCGGTTAAAAAAGGAATTACCGGCACGGGGGCCGCTTCGAAAGAAGACGTGCAAGCGGTTTTGAAAGCGATGCTGAATATTAAAGCTATCAATCGCATCGACGCCTCGGATGCCTTGGCGATGGCTTGCTACCATGCCTTTGAAATGAAAAAGAACGCAGTTATACAAAAAGCGGTGAGTTTATGATCGGTTATTTGCGCGGAAAAATTATTGAAGTCTTGAGTGATTCAGCCCTGATTGATGTTCAAGGTGTCGGTTACGAAGTTTTGGCTTCCTCCAGTACATTGGGGGACTTTACCACTTTGCTCGGCAAAGACATCATCGTTTGGATTCACACTCATGTGCGCGAAGACGCTTTGACGCTTTTTGGTTTTCACGACAAAGAAGAAAAAAATCTGTTTTTGTCTCTTTTGAAAGTCAATGGTGTCGGTCCCAAGATGGCTTTGAGTATTTTGTCGGGCGGTCGTCCGGCGCAAATTCAAGAGATGATTGAAGCGGGGAATGCGAAAGCCCTTTCCGGTCTTCCTAAGGTGGGCAAGAAAACCGCAGAGCAAATCATCCTGACTCTGAAAGGCAAGTTGGTTTCCATCGAGGAAGGCGGCAAGGTGAAGTCAGAATCTTTGACGCAAATCACTTCCGCATTGTTAAATTTGGGTTACAAATCTCAATTGGTCGATCAATTCGTATCCACCTTGCCAATGACCATCTCGGTTGAAGAGGGTGTGAGAAAAGGTTTCCAAACATTGTCAGGTAGCTTGTCATGAGTCGTATTATCGAAGGCAGCATTTTAGACAGCGATATCACAGAAACCAGCAGTGGTGGTGGCGAGAAGGCCTGGGAAAACGAATTGCGTCCCCAGGATTTCACGGAGTTCTCTGGTCAGGAAATTGTTAAAGACAAAATCAAGGTTTTCGTGGCGGCCGCAAAATTCCGTCAGGAGCCTTTGGATCACGTTTTGCTTTCGGGCCCTCCGGGTCTGGGTAAAACAACTCTGGCGCAAATCATCGCCAACGATATGGGTTCTGATATCAAAATGACCTCAGCTCCGGCGATCGATAAAAAAGGTGATTTGGCAGCGATCCTGACATCACTCAAACCTAATTCAGTTCTGTTCATCGACGAGATTCATCGTCTCAGTCGTCATGTGGAAGAGTATCTTTATACAGCGATGGAAGATTATTATATCGACATCGTGACCGGGGACGGTCTGGGCGCACGCTCGATGAAGTTTCAGCTTGCGCCATTTACCTTGGTGGGAGCGACAACCCGAGCGGGACTATTAAATCCTCCTTTTCGTGATCGTTTTGGGATTGTTGAAAGACTTCAGTTTTATGACAAAGAGGCCCTTCAAAAAATCTTGATCAGATCCGCTCGTAAATTGAATGTGGAAATTGACAATGAAGGTGCCGAGGAAGTGGCTCGCCGTGCGCGCGGAACGCCTCGTATTGCGAATCGACTGCTTAAGCGCGTTCGTGATTATGCACAAGTTAAGGGCAATGGCGTCGTCACTCGAGAAATTGCGATATATGCTCTGGATCAGCTAGGGGTTGATAAGCACGGCTTGGATCTTATGGACCGTCGTATTTTGAGCCTAATCCAAGAAAAGTATTCCGGTGGCCCTGTAGGTATTGATACTATAGCTGCTGCGCTCAGTGAAGAGCGTGACACTCTTGAGGAAGTGTATGAGCCATTCCTAATCCAGGAAGGATTCATTCAAAAAACTCAACGCGGTCGCGTGATCACAGAATTTGCTAAAAATTCAGTTTTAGAAATGATTCAAACGGAGAATTGATATGCTTACAAGACAGCCTCTCGTCGTCGAAGTCCTCAGAGGACGTGTTGTCGAGAGTGTTCATCAAGTCATGGTGGCTGTGGTGAACGAGGCTGGTCATCTTTTGCATGGGTGGGGTAATACCAATTACGCCACTTATCCTCGCAGTGCGATCAAAATGCTTCAAGCATTGCCTTTGATCGAATCTGGCGCTGCAGACAAATTTGAATTAAATGATGAATGGTTGGCACTGGCTTGTGCCTCTCATCGTGGTGAGAAAAAACATCTCGATGCCCTGACTGCATGGGCACAAAAAATTGGTGTACCGGAAACGGCCCTCGTCTGTGGTCCGCATTTGCCGTATAACGAAGCCTCAGCTCACGAGTTCATTCGCCACAATCGCAAGCCGACACCTTTTTGTAATAACTGTGCTGGAAAACATTTGGGTTTAATTACCACCTGTCTTCATGTCGGCGAAGATTATCACGGATATGAAAAGTACGAGCACGGAGCACAGAAAAGATTGCGCAATGTTTTGACGGAAACGATGAAGGTCGATCACAGCCTTATTCCGCAAGCCGTTGATGGCTGCGGGATTCAGACGTATGTGGTTCCGCTGCACTCGATTGCGGTGGGGATGTCGACGTTTATCAATCAACATGCAACTCCGTTAAGAAAAAGCTCGGCTCAACGTCTGGTGCGTGCGGTAAGTAATAATCCCTTTTATATCGCGGGTAGTGACGATTTCACCACAAGTGTGATTGAAAAGACACAGGGTCGTGCCATTATCAAAGGTGGTGCGGAGGGTGTCTTTGCGGGTTTCCTTCCTGAAAAGAAAGTGGCTTTCGCTCTGAAAGTCGCTGATGGTGCGGGTCGTGCGGCCCAGTTTGCGGCTTCGCAGGTTTTATTGCATTTGGGCGGTATGAATCTGGATGAAGGAAAGTCCCTCTCAAAATTCACTCAACCTCACATCACAAATTGGAAGGGTGATGTGGTCGGCACCTTACGCATTGCTAAGCCCCAGTAGCTAGTGATAAACTAGTCTCATGTTCTTACAAAAAACGATTCGTAAAAAGACAATGGTCAACGGTATTGGTATCCACTCTGGGGACGCGTGCACGTTGACGTTTCGCCCGGCTCCGCCTGATACCGGCGTTTATTTTATTCGTAAGGACTTGCCAGGTTCTCCTTCACTGAAAGTGACGGCAAAAAACGTTCAAGCAACCAGCCATCAAACCACTATCGGTGGCGAGGCTTTTTCAGTAGCGACCATTGAACACTGTTTGTCAGCTCTTTCGGCTCTTCGTATTGATAATCTTTTTATTGAGTTGGACGGTCCGGAAATTCCAATTTGCGATGGCAGTGCCGGCGAATTCCTGAAAGCTTTGTTGGATGTGGGTATCGTCGAGCAAGATCAGCCTCGTAAATATTGCTATATCACAGAGCCTATCTATTTCAGCGAAGGCGAAAAGCACGCCTATGTGGTTCCGTACCATGGCTTGCGTGTGACCGTGACGATTGATTTCCCACATCCTAAAATTGGGAAACAAACAATTGATCTGGATATCAACGAACAATCTTTTGGTCGTGATATCGCGAGCGCTCGTACTTTTGGTTTTTTAAAAGACGTGGAAGCGTTGCAAGCCCGTGGCTTGGCCAAAGGTGGCAGCCTGGATAACTGTATCGTCCTTGATGGTGAGGCCGTGATCAATCCCGATGGTTTGCGCTGGGCTGACGAATTCGTTCGTCACAAAGCCTTGGATGCCTTGGGTGACTTGGTCACATTGGAAATGCCCATGATGGGTCATGTGGTTTTATACAAAGCCGGCCACGACGTTATGAACAAGCTTGTTAAAAAAATCTGGGACTCGCCAACATCTTACCGTCACGTCGAATTGGGTGCTGATATCTCTGAAGAGGTTCAACGCTTCTCCGGCTGGACGTTGGACGCCCGCTAACTAAATAGACCTATTAAAATCGCGCCATAAACAAACCCAGTCCCTTTGAAAACCTGGGACCTTGTCCTTTTGCGGAGTATCTTGGAAATGAGATTCCGCGAGGGAGGAGTGTATGAATTTTGGCATGGGATTCATAATTCTGCTTATTTCACCTCTGGCATTTGCATTCGCACCGACGCCTGAATGGCGAGTCACCAAGCCCTACTGGACAGAACAAGATGAAATAAAATTTGGTGAGTTCGTCACTTCTTTGGGATTTGCAATTTCAAAACACAAATGTGGAACGGTTGATAAATGTCTCGCCTCCAGTGCCAACCCTTACCGAGGAACAGATCCCGTTGAATTAAAACCAAAAGCAGATTGCGCTGATTTTCCCTATTATTTGCGCTCCTATTTCGCTTGGAAAAATGGTTTGCCGATGTCTTTTGAAAGTGTACTGACGGCAAGGCCTGGACCGGGCAACCTCGGCAAGGATTTACGTTATACGACTTACGGCAATATCGTGCTGGCGCGTTTTGATTTGTTGACCACGCAAAATGCCGTCGAAGATCCGTGGGTGGAATCGCTTTATCCGAACGCCGTGGTTTTTCTAAATCAGGATTTAATAAAATATGCATGGACAGCGAATTTCCGGATGATGGGACGCGAAGACGGTGAGTTGTTTACAGATTTCTATCCCGTCAAAATCAGTCGCGAGGCCATTCGCCCGGGGACTGTCATTTACGATCCTAATGGTCACGTCACGATCGTCTATAATATTGGCGACGACGGTCGCATTTACTATATCGATGGCCATCCAGATAATTCAGTCAGTGCCGGTCTGTTCAATTCGAAGTTTATGCGCAGTCTGCCAGATCAAGGCGCGGGCTTTAAAAATTTTCGTCCCTTATCATTGATCGGTGCCGTTCAAGATTCCAGTGGTGCCTACGTCGGTGGTCGCATTGTTGGCGCAAAAAATGTAGCATTGCCTTTGTATGGTACGGAGCAATTTTATGGGACCAACCCTGACCCAGGCGGAGATTGGAGTAAGGGCAAATTTATTTTTCAAGGCAAAACGGTTTCTTACTATGACTATGTTCGCTTAAGAATGGCCAAGGGCGCCTTGAAGTTAGATCCGCTTTTGGATCTTAAACAGGACGTCGCAGATATTTGTGAAAGTCTTCGCGACCGTGTTCGCGCGGTGGATGCGGCGATTGAGGCCGGTATTCAAAACAAAGATCATCCCGAACGCTTGCCCGAAAATATTTACGGCAGTATGGGCGAGTGGGAGGATTATGCTACTCCGGCTCGGGATGCGCGCTTAAAGGTGACTTTTATGGAGCTTTTAAATGAAGCTAAAAGCTACATTGCCCGTCACAAAGAAGGTGATACAAGCATTGTCTATAAAGGAAAAAATCTGCCCAGGGATCTGTTGACCATCTATCAGGAAGGCGTGAACTCCTGTGAGTTTTCCTACAGGACAACAGATGGTCTCGAAGTAAAAATGAATTTGAACGAGGCCCGCAATCGCCTGTTTGATTTAAGCTTTGATCCTTATCATTGCATTGAGCTTCGCTGGGGAGCCAAGGATCCCAGGGAACTGGCCTCGTGCCATGATAGTTTGCTTAAAAGATCCTGGTACAATCAGGAAAAATGGTTGCGCTATCAATGGGAACGGCAGTTTGAATATCGCATGGACTATTCTTTGGAAGAACTCACAGGCCCGTTGCCAGGAGCGGGGATTGCCGAGCCCCCCGATGTTGATATCGAAGGGTATTTGCGATCGCAGATTAATTCCGAGGATGTATCTCCGCGTCCTTAAGCAGGCTTACTTTCTTCCGTTAGGTTCTGTTGTGGAAACTTCATTTCCTGTCATCGCTGCTTCCATCAGGTCTTTATGATAGTGCAGGATCACACTGCCTTTTTGAATTTGCGGAATCACTTTGGAGGCCATCGCCAGTGAAAGCGCGGGGCAACCCCATGAGACTCCCAAACGACCGAAGGGTTGGCCCGTTTTAGGGTTTTTAGAGTTGATAAAGTCTTCACCCACATACCACGCTCCATGCACGACGATATCGCGATTGTAAGCTTGATCATTGGAGGTTTGCAGTCCGTACATTCGCAAAGTTTTTCCGTACGACCCGGAATAGATTTCGCCCGTCAGGTAGAAGCCTAAAGAAGTCTGTTTTGAATCTTTGATATTTGAAAACTTTGTTGCATAGTTACTGCTGCCTGAACCTTTGCCATGCGCCACATAGTAACGAGTGACATCGCCGGATTTAAGATCGATCAAAAAAAGACGGCGCGTGGTGGAGGCCTGAGAGAAATCAATAATAGTTACCAAGTCCGGGCTTTCCAACGTGACCACAGTCGTCGTCGGGCGGCGTTCAGAATCATCACAAGGTCTCACGCTGTCAGGCCATTTTGCGCAATCATATGTGCTTTGTTGAAAGGAACGGCCACGGTTCTCATCCAAGAAACGAACCATGCGGTCTAATGCATCGACGGGAACACCTTGAGAAACAATTTTAGCCATCACCGCTGAAGAAGGTGCAGCAACCGCAGTTACCGTCGTCAGAGACAATAAGATACTAGCTAGCGCGAATTGTACTTTCACAGATCCCCCCGGATACTCCATGAGTGCAAATTGAGTGCATTAATCGAGGATATAGAAGCGAACCTTCGAAGAATCAACCTTGCAGAGTAAATTCTGCAAAATACTCTGAGTTTCCACGACTTAAATTGCACCCTCGCAAGACCAAGCCATGAAATCCCCGTCAGAACGTCCAAATGCAATCTGGCAGAATCGTAAACAAAGCATCGGCGTCAAAAAAAATCCCCGTGCTGAGTGCTACGGGGATTCTTGATTTTACATTTGTGATTTTAAGTAAGTCACGATGTCGATGTCTGGTGCAGTGTCTATGCCCACTCCTGGTTTGGGACCAGAGCCCAACTGATCAACGGTGTAGTCCATGCGCACGTCATAGCGACGATCAATTGAATTGCGCAACCATCTTTCCGCATCGAACCAAGCGCGTTTGTTTTGATCATCTGTGCATGATTGAAGTTCTTGAGGTTTGCGTGCGCCCCAACGCATTTCTGGGCAGTGATACGGGTCAAAGCTCATGTTGAACAATCTTTGGCGAGCGGCCTCGAGATTCATCAACAAGCTTTGGCCATTGGAAGTCGTATAAGAGAACTTACAAGAAGTCGCTTCCTGCGCGTAAACCGCAAAAAGATCTTTCGCCAAATTGCTGCCGTTATAACGAAGAGTGCGATCATGTGCGCGATATTTTTGTATCGCTTTTTGCGCCTGATTTAAAATATCCACGAACGAAGTTTTCAAACGAGCATCACGGGAAGGGGTTGCGTAAGATTCCCACTCGCCCGTTGCACCAAAGATATTCACTGGCAGGCGTTCTGGGTGCTGTTTCAATGGAATGCCATCACGACGAGCCAACTCAACAGCAGCCACGCGGTCTTTCAATGAAGAACAAATATCGATCACTTCAAATTTCATATCCAAAAGAGGATCGATAACCGGTTCACCATTGGTCAAATTCAACTGCACATATTCGAAATAATTGGTGACTTGCCCGCGGAAAATGAACTTGCCCTTTTTCCAATCACCACCTGGATCTGGAGAATTGCCGTAGTATTGTTCGGTGCCATAAGCTGCCAGGTTTCTGTTGTCTGCGGCTTCAATGCGACCACCGACGTAGGTGCCATTGTCGTAATCAGCGCCCACTAATTGCATCGGGCGGAAGTTTTTGAAACCTGCACCCTGGCCC
The DNA here is from genome assembly GCA_039594295.1 of Bdellovibrio sp. Classification (GTDB taxonomy): domain Bacteria; phylum Bdellovibrionota; class Bdellovibrionia; order Bdellovibrionales; family Bdellovibrionaceae; genus Bdellovibrio. Next base: position 22,039 of record JBCNNR010000022.1, on the reverse strand, counting down.
GGATTTGAACGCATAAATTTTGAAGTATACAAACCCATCGTCAAAGTATTGTCAGGGTGAGCATCGATGTACAAAATGCGACCGGCTTCAGTAACCCGGTAAACAATCGCAACGTGACCATTGGGATCATAGATCACTGTTCCAGGACGAATACCCACACGATCCAGGCGAGCCGGATAGAAGTCAGAGTAAGATGCGCCTTGAACATCACCAATCATGCGGTAAGCCGCCGTGGAAACGGTGTTGATCAAGTCAGAATTTAGGAAGCTGACCGCATCTGGGTAAACCGGGCGGCGCAAAGTGTTTCGTTTCGTCAAAACGTCTTTACGATATTTAACCGTGTTGCCGTTAGTGGAGTAACGAATGTCTTTGTTGAAGTCTTCGGGACCTGCTGGATTCGCGACGAAACCAGTGGCTTGTGAAAATGGCAAACCGCTTTTCCAAGCAAAGTATGCACGAAGATAGTAGGGAAGATCTGCGCAATCAGAGAAGTATTTAAGTCCGCCTGGATCCGTTCCGTAAAACATGTTTGCGGGGCTGTTAAGGCATTCAGTCACTGTGGCACAGCGACGAGCTTCAACCGCTGCTCCCAGTTTTGTGACGAATTGACCGAATTGATATTCGTGTTCGTCAGTCCATGCGGGTTGAGTGATGCGCCAGTCGCGACCGCCCGCCAAGGCTTCAGTTATTGTCGTTGATCCCAACACGAGTAAGAACATCGCTAATGTTGATTTCATGAAGTCTCCGTAGTCTTAAAACCAATAGGGTCGCTTTATAGCGCGAACCAGATGATTTGGCTCTGGAAACTCACTCGGATTTGCAGATTTGCAGAACTTTCACGGCTTATTTAGTAAACATTAGGATTTTGGAGCGTGAATTTTGTTAGCGAACTTCCAAAATTTATTATCTTCCCCTAATTTTTTAGTCAGGTAAGTCTGCGCATTTTCAGCAGAAATTGACATCGATTCCTCCCACAGGGGTTCAAATAAGGTCTTCGTAGCACCCACGGCCGTGGAGGGAAAACTGGAGTCTTCGATTTCGCCATAGGCCACGATCAGCAGTCTTTGCCACAATGCTTTCATCGCACGATTGTAGGTTGACTCTAGATAACGTCCTTGAAGATCGGCGATTTCCTTGAGTTGTTTCGTCGACAGAGGCGAATCCGTTTCTAAAGCCTCCAAGATCAACTGACTTTCATGTGGGAGTGGAGTGTCGCTTCTTTGAAAGGCCATCATATTTACAAACGTATCTTTGGAGAAAAAAGTCGCGCGGTTTTGATACCATTTAGCGTAAACGACTTGATTCGAACGCGAGAGTTCCTCTTTCAAAAGCCACAGGTCGGAGACCTTGTGATCGGAACCGGCATCCCATCCCCAGACCATCTTGGAACGAGGCCACAGATGCGCCCATAACGAATCCGGCTCTGGATTATTTTTGATGGGGTAAACCAACAAAATACCTTCTTGTTCGATGGCCTTAATAGCTTTCTGTTTTTTCATTTCTTAAGTAAAACAACTTAACAAATGTTTGTCCAATGATGTCGCGCTGTCAGGTGTTTTGACATTTCGAAAATATCTTCCCAATAGGTTTTCAACAACTCCTCACAAAGGTCAAAATTTTGTGGTTTTTCACTCTGTGTGATACCTCTTTCTCCCAGCGCTATGACACTAAAAACAAAAGCCTTCCGATTCTTTTATAAAGCTCATATTTATCTCGGTCTCTTCGTGGCCGTGCATTTTATTTTTCTCAGCATCAGTGGATCTATATTGCTCTTCAAAGAAGAAGTCGAAGGTTCAGCTCATGAAGCGGTCACTGTCAGCGGTGAACAAACACCGAAATCGTATTCGGCATTGCTGACGGAAGTTCTTAAAAAATTTCCAGGGGAGCGACCTCTGGCGGTTTTCAAAGACGATGAGCATGAAAATGTCTTGAACGTCCGTTTGGGAATAAATGATTCAAAAATGTTCCGCGGTGCTCGCAAGCTCACCTATGATGTCTTCACCGGCGCGGAGTTAAACGGGGAAGCGAATAAAAGCTCTTTCATGGATTGGATGCTAAGACTGCACCGTGAATTCTTCTTAGGCGCTTACGGCAAAATGTACGTGGGCTTTATCGGCCTTTTGTATTTCTTCGTGATGCTTTCAGGGTTTTTCATCTATGGCAATTTTGCGAAGAAAGTTGCTTTTGGTGAAGTGCGCATCAAATCTCCTCGCCATTGGTTTTCTGATATGCATCGCTATATTGGTATCGGGGTGTTTGTCTGGGGTTTGATTATTGGTGCGACGGGTTTCTTTTTGGGAATCAGTTCCACGCTGATTAAGGTTTATCAATATCAGGAATTAAAACAAATCACTCAGCAGTACAAAGACGTGCACGGTGAAAATGATCATCTGCACAATGCCTCGGTTTTGGATCAAGTGATTAAAACTTCAGAGCAGGCTTTGCCAAATGCGAAAGTGGACTATATCGCCATGCCGGACACGCAGTTCTCTCCGCCGAATCATTTCTTGGTGGTGATGATTGGGAAGACACCCCAAACAGAGCGCCTGACTCAACTGGTGGTGGTGGATGCGGCGACCGGAACAAAAGGAGAAGTGCGCGAGCTTCCTTGGTACATGAAAATCACTTTGGCTTCGGAGCCTTTGCATTTTGGAAACTATGGTGGCCTGTTTCTAAAAATCGTGTGGCTGGGTTTTTCCTTGTTCTCATTGTTGTTGCCGATTTTTGGTTTGGTGATTTGGTACAAGCGTAAGAAAACCACTCCGGATCAAGGTGTTTCAATGGAAACACGTAAATTTTCCGAATCCGCTTTGTGGAAAAACCGTTATGCCATTCCTTTGATTTTGTTTGTGGTGACGGGAGTGATGATCATTGGTGCCTTTATCTGGGGTGGGACTTTTGCGTTGTCTTCTGGATATGTTCTTTTGATTCCGTTGATCTTGACGGCCTTGATTGTCCTGCGGGGCAGAAGGGACCGTTCGTGAATTTGGCAGTCCTGGCAAATCTTAATACGATCACTTTCAGTGCATTGCAGATTTTGTTGTTCACTCTTTTGCCCTATCTGGCAGAGACGATGCACCTCAGTCTGTCCTCTGTGGTGGCGACATTCAGTGCCGGGTCTTTCTTATTCCTGTGGTCTTCTCCTTACTGGGCAGCGAGAAGTGATAAAGTCGGCCGTCAGCCGATTTTACTTGCGGGCCTGACGGGATTGGGTGTTTCCACTTTGCTTTTGTGGGCGTTGACTCAATGGGGAGAGCGGATCGGAGCGGCAGGGGTGCTGGGGATTTTGATCCTCAGCCGTGTGATTTATGGACTCTTGGCTTCAGCAGTCATTCCGGTTGCGCAAGCTTTGCAAGTGGATTTGTCTGAATCCAAGTCTGCGATGAAAGCGATGATTTCAAATTCAATGAGTTTGAACATAGGGCGTTCTTTGGGACCCGTTTATGTTTTGCTCAGCGGTGGTCAGAATATGGATCGGGTCTTGATTGGATTTCTATTTTGGATTGTCGCGTTGTTAGCGGTGAATGTGTGGGCGCTGCGATCGCCAGCTCCACAAATGAAGACAGCGGCAGCCAAAGAATCGGGAGTGTCGGCCTGGGGCTTGGCATTTAACCGCATGCGCTGGGTGTTTTTGCTCGCGGTTTTGTTCACAAGCTTTATTGGAATTTTGAATTCCTCTTTGGCGGTGATCTTAAAGCACAGCTTCTCCCTTTCCAGCCAGGACTCGGGCGTCTTAATGGCGAAGTTATTATTGGTGAGTGCGGTGATTGCAGTTGCGACCCAATTCCTGGGTCGTATGTTCTTTAAGAATCCATGGCAGGGTGCTTTGGCTTTGGGGGCTTTGACGTTGCTTGCTGGATCGGTTCTTTTGCAAATCATGAATATGGAATCACAACTTTGGACGGCGATTGTGTTTTTATCCGTCGGTATTGCTTTAGTGCCACCCTGCTATCTGACTTTGATGACGGCAGTGGATCCAGAACATGTGGGCTTAGGTCGCAAAGCCGGCATCGTCAGTGCCGCAAACACCATCGGTTATGCGGTGGGTGGGGCGCTGGCGGCGCTGACTTTGAAGATTAAAATATTCTCTTTGGAGTCCTTGTTGGTCTTCTTGGTGGTTCTGATGATGGTCAGCATTGTGGTTCTTTATCGCCAGCGCACCGGCGTGGCAGGGGAGGCTTAAATGAATTTGCACGAACTTTCACTTCGTCATTCGGCTTCTTGTTTCTTTAATTCACTTTTTCGCGAATGGTTTGATTACTCCATTATCGAAGCGCCGGTGGCAATATCTGTTAAGACCGGTTGCAAGCAAGCTTTGAGTATCAATCTGGCGGAGGGCGCGACGATGTTCCTGCCTCTGACCCGCAGTTCATTGATGGGGCGACATCAATATCATTCTTTATTTTTTATTCACAAAGGTGGCGTCTTGAAGGAAGCAGATTTTTTGACGGTGGCCTCTGAGCTGGTGAAACATCTGACGAGCGTATTCCCCAACAGCGTGGGCAACGATGCGGTCTTTATGGAACGCTTAAAAACCAGTGTGGAAAATATTGAGTTGGCTTTGGGGCATCGGGAGGCCGATTTACAAAGCCTTTACTCGCAGCCGATGAGTTTTCAACAGGCCGAGCAAGGCTTGATGATTGGTCACAACTTTCATCCTTATCCCAAAATGCGTGAAGGCTTTGATGAAGCAGACTATCGACAATATTCCCCCGAGATGGCGGGAAGTTTTGCATTGAATTGGTTTCTGGCGAAACCCGAAATTGTCGCTAATGAAAAAGCGTCCAAGTTCCCAGTTGAACAATGGACGGTGAATGCTTTCTTGAAAGATTTTGAATCTCAGGAACAGGCTTCTGCGAAATTGAAGGCGGGTTTTATTCCCTTTCCAGTTCATCCGTGGCAAAAGCAGCATCTGCTGAAAAACCCGTTGATACAGGCGTACCTGCAAAGGGGAGATTTAATCGATCTAGGCTTGGCCGATAAAAAATGGTATCCGACGACGTCGTTGCGTTCCATTTATGGAGCGCATTCACCTTACATGATGAAATTTTCTTTGACGTTACGTCTGACCAACTCCATTCGCCATTTGACACCGGTGGAAGTTGTTCGTGGTTTGCAAGTGTATGATGTTTTTATGACGGCCAAAGCTCAGGAGTTTTCTCGCAAGCATCCGCAATTCCATGTGGTGTTTGAGCCGGCCTTTATGGCTTTGAAAGATGCAGCTGGCGAAATCCTGACGGAGTCCATCGTCGTCTGCCGTGAAAATCCGTTCACGGAGGACAACCATGAAGAGGCCGTGGTTCTTTCCACCTTGGCGCAGGACAATCCATTGGGTGGTGAAAACTTGATCCAAAAGTCCATTCGCAAAGAGGCTGAGAAAACTCAGCGCTCCCTGCGAGAGATTTCACAGCAGTGGTTTGCTCGCTATTTGGAAGTGGCGGTGAAGCCCTTGGTTCATGCTCAGGCTAATTATGGAATTTTATTGGGAGCTCATCAGCAAAATTTGATTCTGAGTTTGAAAGCGAACTTCCCTGAAAAAGCCTATTTCCGTGACTGTCAGGGGACGGGGTATAGTCATTTTGGATTCTCTTTGTATAGTCAAGATGTTGCCAGCCTTAAAATGGAAAACGGCAATATCCTGGATGATAAGGGTAATATTCTTTTTGCGTATTACTTAATGATTAATTCCACCTTTAACGTGATCGCCGCCATCGCCGCGGACGGCTGGGTGACTGAAGCGGAGTTAGTCGCAGATTTACGTCAGTTCCTGCAAACGATCCGTGCTTCTAATCCGCAAGATGTGTCGTGTTTGAACTACCTTTTAGATCAACCACAAATTTGGCACAAAGGTAACTTTACCTGCAGTTTGCAAAACTTGAATGAAAATACCACGGCCAATCCTTTGGCTATTTATAATTTGATTAAAAACCCTATCGCCACTGAAACGGCAACGGCAAAGGTTTAGGATAGACGATGAACAAACAAACTTACTTGCACGTTCAAGAAAACAAAAACTACACAGCTGAAGTGGCTGACAATGTTTTGACGATTTCCGGTCCGACAACTGCTGTGTTCAATCTCGAAGACCAAGGTGAGAAGCTCCAGCTCAGCGGCAAAGAGGCTTCGTCGGCTGCAACTTTGATTGCAATGGAACATCTATTTGCTCATAAGCCAGAGCTAAAAACCATCTCCGTTAACCAACAGACCATCAGCCGTGCGGATTTTTATCAGAATCCCGCCTTGTGGTGCACCTATGGAACGCAAACATTGACTCCTGAGCAGTGGATGTATTCTGGCGATGTTCGACATCCTGTTCGTCCTCAACCGCGTCCTGGCGATCTCCTTTATTCGCGTTATGTCCCTAGTATCGAAAAGACCTTAAGCTTCCGGGTGATGGATGTGGACCGAGATCTAAAAACATTCCACTTTTGGCACAATCAACCCTATGTGGCTGAATTCTGGGAACTGGCAAAATCTGAAGCTGAGTTAAAAGAATATATTGAAAAAGGTCTGACGGATTTGCACTCGATTCCGACCTTCGTGGAATTTGATGGCGTTCCCGTGGGCTATTTTGAAATGTATTGGACCCTGGAAGACCGCTTGGGTCCTTACTATGAATCTGAAGCCTTTGACCGTGGTTTCCACCTATTAATCGGAAACATGGATTATCTGGGATTTAAAAATACGGACGCAATTTTAAAATCAGCAACTCATTATTTGTTCCTGGAAGAACCACGCACACGCAAAATCATGGCGGAGCCGCGCTCGGATAATCAACGCATCCTTCGTTATGTTGAGACTTTCTCGGCGTGGAGAAAAGTGAAGGAATTTGATTTCCCTCACAAGCGTGCGGCGTTGCTGGAATGCCGCCGTGAAAAATTCTTTTTAGGGAACTTCCTGTGAATTTAACTGCGAACCCTCTTCATTCTGGATCTGCCTGGGTGCGGGTGAATCAGAACCTGGTGGCGAAAAGCCTTCAGGAGCTTAGCTATGAGCAGATTCTGAAGCCCTCCTCAACCGATGGTCAGAACTTTGTGTTCGCATTGCAAAATGGCATTGAATATCACTGTCACGGTTGGCAGGGGATTTGGACAGACATTAAAGTTGAAGCGGATTCCATCGTTCGTGTCGTTGACGGCATTAAAATGCCCGTAAAAAGCGCAGGGCAATTCTTTATCGATAGCCAACCAGAAACGGGCATGGATGACATCATTCTGGGGAACTTCCTGGAAGAGATGCACAACACTTTGTTTTCAGATCTGCGTATTGAACAAAAACAGGCCGAACAGACGTCCGCTGAAATGACGAAGTGGTCAGGTTTAAAAATTCAATCGATCTTAAATGGTCATCCCAAGCTTTTGCTCAATAAAGGTCGCATCACCTGGAGTGAGGGTGATCTTTCCGAGTTTGCACCGGAAAGTCAGCCGCGCATTCGTTTGATGTGGTTGGCAGTTCGAAAAAATTCTGCCTTAGCAGCCCAAATGCCCGGTGTGAACACGGATGTTATTTTGGCACAGTCGATGGATGAGACGGAATTAAAGCGATTCAATCAAGTTTTGGCAGGTCTTGAAATTATCAAGTCTGAATACGTTTTTGTTCCAGTTCATCCCTGGCAATGGGATCGTTTTATCCAAGTGCAGTTTGCGGCGGAACTATCAACGGGAGTGATCAAAGCTCTCGGCGTTTTCGGTGATGAATATCAACCGCAAATTTCCATTCGGACCCTTTCAAATGTCACTCGCCCGGGTCTGTGGGACATCAAGCTTCCCGTGACGATTTTAAATACCTCCAGCATTCGCGGTATTGCAGCGAAATACATTCCAGTGGGTGGTGAGTTGTCGCAGAAAATGACTGATATCTGTGCGCAAGACGACGTTCTTAAAAACGTTCAAGTCTTGAGTGAAAAAGCAGGCGTAAGTTTTCAACATCCAATTTATAAACAGGTGTCCCTGGCGCCGTATCGCTATCATGAGTATTTGGGTGCGATCTGGAGAGAGTGCGCAGAATCCAAAGCGGGTGCCGGTGAAACGTCGGTTTTGACGGGCAGTTTCTTTCATAAGGATGTGGATGGAAATTCCCTGTTGGGGGCTTATGTGAAGGCTTCAGGCCTGACAATGTCCCAGTGGTTACGTCGGTATTTTGAAGTCGTTGTCGTGCCTTTGTATCATCTGCAATTGAAATACGGCATCGGCCTGGTTTCCCATGGTCAGAATATTGTCTTGAAACTCAAAGATCACGCCCCTGTGGGTTTGATTATTAAAGACTTCCAAGGCGATCTTCGCCTGGCGAAGGGATCTCCGTTGGTGGAGGAGTCTGCAAATTTGGCGAGCCATTTGTTGCAGCTTCCTCGCAATTATTTGATTCACGATTTGTTCACGGGACATTTTGTCACGGTTTTGCGGTTTATCTCGGAAGTGTTGAAGGAGTGCGACGGTTTCTCAGAATTCGAATTTTACGGAATTTTGGGTGAGGTCCTTCGCGATTATCTTTCAACTACCGGGAAAAATCTGAATGTGGATGACAGCGTCAACCTTCTGGCGGAAAAAATGCCTCGTGTGCTGGTAAATAAGGTGCGTTTCAAGATCGGCTATGCCGACTCCCATGAGCGCCCGGTCCCCATGGTCGGTGACGAACTTATGAATCCCATTGTGTTGGGATTGAATAAAGGAGCACTGTAAGATGGAACAGAAATACAATCTTATAGGTATTGGTATCGGCGTTTTCAATTTAAGCCTGGCGGCCTTGGCAGACAAAACTGCGGGGATCCACAGTGCTTTCTTTGACGGAAAACCAAGTTTCGACTGGCACTCGGAAATCATGTTTGCAGATTCTGAAATGCAGACGTCTTTCCTTAAAGATCTGGTGATGGGGGCTGATCCTACCAATCCTTACAGCTTCATGAACTATCTGGTTCAAAATGGTTTGTATTACTCTTTCATGAATACGAATCGCCAAGTGGTGACTCGCCGTGAATTTGAAATGTACTGCCAATGGGTCAGCAAGCAATTGAATCATCGTTTGAATTTTGACGCACAAATCGAAGAGGTGGATTTCAAAGACGGGCAGTTCTATGTTCGCTCCGGAAACAGCATCGCGAAATCCGACAATATCTGTATTGGAACGGGTTTGACTCCAAACATTCCTGATTTTGCGAAAGGTTTCATCGGTCCCAAGGTTTTCCACGCAAAATCTCCTTATCTTAAAACTTTGGATGTGACGGGTAAAAACGTCGTCGTCATCGGTGGCGGTCAGACGGGGATTGAAATTTTCCGTAACTGCTTTAAGGGAAAATGGGGCGAACCGAACAGCACGCGTCTGATTTCCAGCCGTGCGAATTTGGAGCCACTCGACAATTCTCCGTTCGTGAATGAATACTTCACGCCGTACTACGTGGAAGAATTCTTTGGCTTGGATCAAAATCTAAAAGATCCTATCGTTCGCCATCAAAAAATGGCTTCCGATGGCAATACCCCAGAATACTTGGAAGCTCTTTACAATGACATCTACCAAATGCGCCATGTTCATCAAAGTGAAGCAGTGGTCGAGATCCTGCCTTCTCGCTGCATGGATCGTCTGGAAGAGGCGGGAAATGGTTATAAACTTACAGTGAGCAGTACCTTCTCCAATAAAACAGAAACTCATCATGCGGATATCGTGATCTTAAGCACCGGCTTTAGAACGCGCATTCCGCATATTATCGAGCCGATTCAACACCTGATTGATTTCGACAGCACCGGTCGCTTTATTTTACAGAAGAATTTTTCTGTGAAATGGAAGGGCCCTGAACAAAATAAGATCTATGCCATGAATTTCAGTCGTCATGGGCATGGCATCTCTGAACCGCAAACAAGCTTGATGGCCTGGAGATCTGCGACCATCTTGAACGACATGCTGGGTAAAGAGCACTACAAAACATCAAAAATGGTTCCTAATTTTGTTAGTTATAAAGGATTATAAAAGGGAAAGAAGAAAGAGAGAGTCATGAGAATTTTCATCGCAGCATTGTTCACCCTGCAGGCATGTTTGGCGCAGGCCCAGACGGTGGAACAAACATCACAGACGACAGCAGAGTCTACGACAACCGAAAAACCAGCCGAAACCTACAAGCTACAACAAGTGCAGATCCTGGGGAATAAAGAAGATAAGTCCTATCTGGAGAGCACAGAGTCTATCACTGTCATTCAGGCCGAGTCTTACGATAAAGGGGTTAAGGCGGACTCGTTAAAGTCCATCAATGGACTTCCCAACGTTCAATCGAATAAAAACGACAACACCTTCAGCCTGCGTGGTATCAACAATATCGGTGTGACGGGCTATCAAAAAGACAATTTGGCATCGATCCTGGTCGATGATGTGTTTCAGACGGATCTTGCGATTTCCGCGGGCGCATTTGATTTCTGGGACTTGGATCACGTGGAAATCTATCGTGGTGCTCAAAGTACCACTCAGGGTATCAACTCTTTGGCCGGTAATATTCTTTTGTTCCATCGTAAAGCGACGGATGCGAACGAAGGTGCTGCCAAAGTGGGTTTCGGCAGCTATGGTTACAAAGAAGTCGGCGCTGTTGCCAATTATAAAATGGACGAAAATTTCTTTGGTCGCACCTCCGTGAACGTCGAACGTTACGATGGCTTTATCGAAAATGTCACAACCGGAAATGATCGTTGGGGTCGTCAGGATAAAAACTATATCTCTCAGGATTTAGTTTATAAATTAAATGCTTTTGACGAGATTCGTTGGAACATCAAAGTATTAAACACAGAAAGTGGCGGGACATACTCTCAATCAACTGATCCTTTTGATTATAAGGTGTATGAAGACGTCGACAACCGTCAGTTGACGAACAATCAACAGACCAGCCTGCGGTATTCTAAAAAGATCAACGAAAACTCCTCTAACGAAACGATCCTGGCTTACTCGCAAAGTGATCAGGATGCGACCGCTGATGCCGATGGGACTTCCGCGGCCACGGCAGGAGTTCGCTATGAAGATCATACGGATAGCTATTTGAGCGTTGAAAATCTGTACAAATACCAGAATGAAAAAGTAAAAAACGTTTTGGGTTTGCACTTTCACAACTATGTCATCAAAGATGACTACAATTTCAATGTCTTGGCGCCAGGCCCGATTCCAGTTCGTCAAAAAACTGAAAAAGATCAAAATACCTATGCGATCTTTGATTCGCTTCTGTATAAATTCAACGAAAACCATGCAATGAATCTGGGCCTTCGTTATGAATACATGAAGAACAAATACGACTCTTACATCGTCTATGGTTCAACCAGAACCGCGAATGGTGACGAAGAGGGCGGTATCCTGCTTCCTAAAATTGGTTACATCCTGACCGAAGGTATCAGCTCTTACGGGATCTCTTACACTCAAGGCTATCGCACTGGGGGTGTCAGCGTGAATCGTTGGACATCGGTCGTCGCCCAGTACGATCCTGAAACGACCCATAACTTTGAATTAAGCTATAAACGCGTTCAGGATCAGTTGAAAGTTGCAGCCAACGTGTTTTACACACATTGGGTGGATCAGCAGGTTTTGGTGCAATATGCAGCCAATAACCCGTACAACTCAGCCATCGTCAATGCAGCAAGTTCTGAAGTTTATGGTGCGGAGTTGGAGACGACTTATAATATCAATCCAAAAAACCTTGTGACTTTGGGTGTGGGTTACAACCACACACGCTTCATCGACTTTAAAGGTCCTTTGAACCAAAACTATGACGGAAACGAGTTTCCATTTGCCAGTCCCTGGACAGGCAACTTGAATTATACATTCAAGCCAACGGATTCTTGGAATTGGGATAATACTCTTCGCTATTTGGCGGGAAGCTATACGAATGCCGCGAACACCAAGTCCGCTCCTGAGCAATGGTACTTGGATACGTCATTAGCGTATTTGATGGCCCAGTGGAAATTGAACTCCGAGTTCTATATCCGCAATGTGCTTGATCAAAAATACGTGACCTATGATGCCAGCAATGCAACTTATGGCACAAAAGTTTATCAGGTGAATTCACCCCGTGAATTCGGCGTGCGCGTGACTTATTTCTGGTAGATCGCATGGCCCTGGCCACCGTTTGACATTTAAAACTCGATGATAAAATTGAGCAGTGAAAAAGGCCTCCAGCAAAGGAGGCCTTTTTAATTGCCATGATGCACTCAGCTACCGGAGCGGAAGTGAATATTGCTGCTCGTGCTCGCCTTAATCTAAATTTACTCAAACCAGATATTTCCCCAATCCTCGGTTTTTAGCAGGGGAATGCGCCGTTTTTTCAGTCGATATACCACTTCTGCGTGGGGATGTTTGTAACGCTCCCAACGGGCCGAAGCCACGGCCATTTGCAAATGCGGCAGGTGATCCAGCAATCCTTCGGATGTGCTGGTGCGCGAGCCGTGGTGACCCAATACTAAGACGCGAGTTTCACCAACCCAAGGTAAACTTTCCCAAACACTTTCAGCCTTGATCGGAGAATCTCCAGGCAACAGAAATTTCTTATAAATCAAAACTTGGCTGGCGGCATTGGTATCGATGTCTGATTTTGAATGGCGTGATTTTTTTAACAGGGTCAGTCCTCGCCAGTTGGGAAGATCAAGCTGTCCGGGACAGTCCGTGAACTTTTCAAGCAAGCGCATTTTTCCGGGCGATGACGTTCCTTGAGGTCGCATTGCGATACAAGTTTCCCACGACGACGGCCATTTGGCTAAAGCTCCTATGTGATCCCAATCCCAGTGACTTAAATAGATCCTGTTCTTTTTTTCGCGGCAGAGTTTTGCAATTTTCGCCCACGGAAAGTTCTCGCCGCCCACGTCAAAATGTCGGCAGGTGTTGTCTTCAACTGATGTGACCCATTGTCCCTGTCCGATGTTCCATATCACGGTACATGAGAACACTGATTTATCACTCAGTGGCGTCGCGCTGAAAGTTATCAACAGAAATGAAAGCAAAGAAAATCGAAGGACCCAATTCATGCGGAGTCCTTTCCTTGACGGAGCCGCAAACGAAAGAAATGAAAGAACACCTGCCACGCAAAAATCCAAATCCACAATGTGGATAAAGAAATCTGCTTTGCCGTGGCGTTGGGAATGGGTTCTGAAGCCCATGACAGAATTCGAGCAAATGCTGACATCACAAAATCAAAAGCGCCTACGACAGAGGGAACAAGTACACTGATGAACCCTAGCGGTAGTAAGATATAAGAAACCACCGGGCCTAATAGTAAATTATAGAGAAGTGCCAGGGGATGCAGTGAACTCAAGCCCCACAACGGAGCACACATGAAAATAAAAACTGCACATTGATTGAACAACAGACGATGAAAAGTATTTTTAATTTTCAAAATGGATGTCCATGCTAGTGCCAAACTGGCACACCAACTCATCAGCAGTGAGGGTGAATTCCACCATGCAGGAAAAACGGCGAGCGTGAAACAACCAGCAATCAATGTCATCATGTCGGCCGGAAATTTCCATCCTTGTGATTTAAACGCGCCTCGCAAACCCAAGGCAGATAAGGCTCTCACGGCGGGTGGTTGCCACCCAACGACCAAAGAGTAAAAGCTCAAAAACAAGAATCTTACAAAAAATGGAATTCTTAGAAGCGCAAAAAGTTCGTCCAGCAAAAGAAGATGAGAACCAGAGATCACGAAAATATGAATGAGTGAGGTCTTCACTAAATTCTGTTTCAGGTTCTGATCGTTCAGTTTCTCGCCACAGACAATTGAGGTCAGTGCAGAGTAATTTTCTGACTCGCGAGGAAGTAATTTAAGACACTTTTGTTGATAACTTTGAGAAAGGCCTGACGCATTATTCAGCATGGTGTCCTGCGTGCAATTGCTCAAGCTCAAGGCAAGTAAAAGTAGAATAATCATGAAATCGAGGACTTAGCAAAAACCGCCGCAGATCCCGTTTCTAAAATAATCTGTCTTGAGGTCGCTGCGTCCGTGTAAGACGGATTGTAAGATCTGAAATTACGCCGCTGAAAAACAGTGCTATTTTGAAAAATACCTTAGTAAAAACAGATGTTTATGATGTGCTTAAATTTCATGCAAATCGCTGAAACCCTTGAAATTCAACAGGTCCAAGGTCCAGCATTACAATAACTCAACATTTTGTGTGGATAAGTCTGCTTGTTTGCACTTTGGATTGCATGTCATACTGGTAAAAGATCAAGGAGTGTCGAGAGATGAAGCAACTAGGACGATTGGCAACAACACTACTTTTAAGCTTACCTTTGGCTGCAACTGCAAAGTCAACAAACACAATTAAAGGTGCGGCGCAAACTCCGAAGCAACAAGCATTGCTTGTAGAATTGACCGGACAAGATTTCAGAAATCAATCTGACACAGCACTGTATGCTGAAATGGTAAGCGCTTCTCAGCGTGATGATGAGATCGGCTTGAAAAGCCGTCTACAAAGCCTTTTGACGCGCTTTCCGACGAGTACATATGCGGACAATGCACTGTTTCTAGCGGGCAGAATGGCTGTTGAACACAGCAACTTCCCAGAAGCGATTCGTTATTTCGCGCGCATCGAAAAAGAATATCCAAACAGCGACAAAGCTGCGAGCGCAAGATTTGCGAAAGCAATGACTTATAAAAGAATGAATCTGCCACAGTTTGCGAAACGTTCCCTGGCAGAAGTGAGAGCGAAGTATCCAGGCAGCCCAGAGTCTTTCAGAGCAGACGCTGAGCTCAAACTGTTCAACTAAGAATAATCACCACTTGCAAGGATGCAAACAGTGAAGAACAAGAAGTTCTCTGTCTCATTGACGATCATTTTCTGTGCGCTCTTGGTGCAATTCCAAACGGCGCACGGGCAAGACGCACCACCACCGGACACGACGTGGGATGCTGATCCACTTGATGGATTAGAACCTAAAAAAGAAACACCGGTGGAGCCCAGCGTTCCAGAGTTTAAAGAAATCCAACCAGGATCTGGTTCGGACAGCCATAGCGTAGAAACTCCGCCACCACCGGCAGCGCCGGATGTACCAACACCAGAGATCGCAACTCCAAGTGAGGCTCCAGCTCCGACTCATGCGGATGCGTCTTCGAGCTTTTCCAATGCGGGAAGCAGTGATCCGGATTTTAATAAAGAAAATCGTTTTCACAATATTTACAAAAAGTACAACGAGCAACCGACTTCAGACGAAGCTTGGGACAAGGCCGTTGGTGCGCGTAAGTCAGAGGTGTACAAAGTCGAAAAGGGCAACACTCTGTGGGATATTTCCAATACCTTCTTTGGTGATCCCAATTTTTGGCCAAAGCTGTGGTCCTTGAATAACGGTTCTATTTTGAATCCGCACGAGATCACACCGGATATGAATATCAAATTCTATCCAGGAACAATGATGGACGCGCCGACCTTGGCAGTCGCTGGTAAAGACGGTGAATCCACAACAGAAGCCGAAGGCGAAAAAATTGTTGAGCCCAGTGTGAATGAACCACCGGTTCCTCCCACTCGTCGCAAACACACTCCAGTCTTGGGAAAACTTCCGAACAGTTTACCTAAGGGTCGCTTCGGAGTATTCAACGACAGTTCCTCTGTGGAAATCGAATTCAGAAATACCAAAATGCCGGTGCCGTATGAATACCTGACTTATTTCGTCGCTGATGATGAAATTCCGGGAACAGGAACGGTGACTGCAACAGAACTTGATTCGCAAACAGCGAACGAGTTTCAATTTATCTATGTCAAAATCAATGGCACTCAAGAGAAGAACTACATCGTGCAAAAGAACATGGGTGAAGTTTTCGATCCAGCCGTGAAGGGCCGTAAAGGTCGCATGGTGGAAATTCAAGGTGGCATTGAGGTTTTGGAAAAAGTGAATGCCGAGAAAAACATCTATCGCGCGATTGTGAAAAAAGCGATTCAGCCTGTGGAAGTCGGTGCGGTCTTGGTTCCTGGTGAAGTGCCGATGATCGATCCTCGTCCAGGTGCCGTGAACAATTCTGCCAATGCAAAAATCATGGGTGGAGAGTTCGGAAAAAAACGCGGACTGTTTGGTTCAAACTCTTTGGTGTTTTTGGATGGTGGTACGGGGCGCGGTTTTCAGGTGGGACAAAATCTGACGATTTATGCGGACAGTGCTCTTCGCAATCGTCAGGCGAATGCTGTATTAAATGATCGTTCGATCGGTTCCTTGAAGGTTGTTAAAGTGACACCTAACTTTGCCACGGCTTATATCACCAGCTCTAACGAAGATATTTTGTTAGGGGATTATGTCGGCGTGGGAGCAAAAACGGCTTCTGCCGGGTCCGATGTTCATGAAAGTCATGCTCCAGAGTCGCAACAGCAAATTGACGAGGAATTGGATATGGGCGGTGCGCCTCCAGTTTCGCCGGAGTCCGGATCAGACGATCTCGACTTGGAATTGTAAGCGTTTCCGAAAGGCTCTGCCAATTGCAGAGCCTTTTTTTTATGACTGAAATTCATGCCCTTTCGCAGCTTATTAAAAATCATCCCCTCTATCGTGTTCATCGTGATGAAATTCATGCGACTTATCTGCGCCTGGCGCGGTTGGGTTGTTTGAACGAATTCTATTTAAGACAGGCCATTCACGAATATCTCCCCTTGCTGGGGGAATCGTTGGAAAAGAATCACTCACTCTTTAAAGACCTGTGTGCGGAGACTGTGCGCTGGCAAATGCAAGGCATGCAATTTGTCTGTTACGGGGATCCCCTTTTTCCGGCGCAATGCTATCGGATGGCGGAGCCTCCCTTGACGCTTTCCTATCGCGGTTCGCCCTGTTGGATGATCGAGCGATCAATATCTATTGTCGGCAGTCGCGAACCCGGCGCGGACTCATTGAAATGGATGGAGCAAGAGCTGGCATTGTTTTTGGAAAAGCATATGCCCATGGTGGTGAGTGGCGGTGCCCGGGGAGTTGATCAAAAGGCGCATTCCCTGGCACTGCGAAAAAATTGTCCGACGGCAGTGGTGCTTCCCTCGGGGTTGGGAGAATTATATCCCAGCAGTTTGCAGGAATGGATCACACCGGTGTTGGATCAAGGCGGCTGTTTTATCAGCGAATATGAACCTCAGCAGACGATGCACAAACGACTTTTCCATCATCGCAACCGATTGATCGCGGCTTTGGGATGCGCCACCTTGCTGGTGGAGGCTCGCCGTCGCAGTGGAACTTTGATCACCGCACATCAGGCCGCGGAGCTTTCGCGTCCAGTTTGGGTTGTGCCGGGTCATCCCTTGGATCCGCATTTTTTGGGTTGTTTGGATTTACTGTTGGATGGCGCGCAAATGGTGCGTGATGCCCAAGATTTGGCCACCTTGTTTCACTCCGAGTTATTGACCGACAATTTTAAAACAGCAGGTATTGTGGGTATTTCAAACGAAACCCACTAGGGATAGTGGCATGTTTTATTCAACAAATTGGGGACGAAAAAAGTGAAATCATCTAAAAAAATCTTTTGCAAGGGGCGGGGAGTTGCTCTTACCATTTGATTCAAGGGAGGGGCGATGTGGTCAAGGATGACCGTGGTAGTAAGGATGCTGCTGCATCGCTCTTATTTTAAGACCGCCCCAACCTCCAGCCAAGACGATCTCTTCTAATTCCAGTTTTTTCTTAATGATTGAATCGCGATGCCACCAAAAATGATATTGGGTGCCCAGATTGCTAATGCGACAGGAATTGAACCGTTGCGTGCAGCACCTTCCGCTGCGACGTAAAGAACCCAATAGAAAATGATGATACCAATACACAGAATCATACCGCCAGCCTTTGCTGCGCGACGATTCGTCGTGGTTCCCAGGCCCACGCCAATCAAGGCAAAGACCACGCAAAGAATTGAAATAGCCCAACGCTTGTGAAGTTCTGTCTCCATGACACGACGGTCTTCAGGATCTTTGAAATCTTGTTTTAAACGCGCTCGCACTTCATCCAATGTCAAAGAAGGCGGAGATTTGGCGCGTTCTTCGTGAAGATCCGGTTCGGAAAAATGAACGTCATAGGTATTAAAGCTGATCTTCGTATGTGTTTTCGTCTGACGATGGATTTCGCCATTTTGCAAACGCAGTAAAACTTCCTGACCAGGGCGTTCAGGATCGGGCAGGAGGCTGCCTTCTTTAGCGATGACGGTCAATGGGACGTCGCCATTTTTCTCGTCATAGATAAAGACCTTGCGCAGTTTTCCGTTTTTGGAATCCACTTCGTTGGCATAAACAACCATGTCAAAGAAACCTTCCGCAAAAGTTCCCTCTTTGATGACCGCTGTGGCTTTGGTATTTGCCAAACGAGTGAAGATAACTTCGAACTGACGATTTCCCCAAGGCGCAATAACAAAGGATGTTTGCGCAGAGACAATGCCGACGACCAAAGCCAAAAGCAAAGCGGGCATAATCAAGGTGCCCATTGCCAGACCCGATGCTTTCATTGCGACTATTTCGGAATCCTGACTGAGACGACCATAAGTGAGGAGGACTGAGAATAGCAGCGCCATCGGGAATAAAACTGGTAATAAGGAAATCACCACATAGCCGACGATTTCACCAATCGTTTTTAAGGCGACACCGTGGACCAGGGCAAAGTCGGTCAGACGCAATACCTGGAACATCAGGATGATGGAAATGAACACCAAAAGACCCAGAACAAAACTTGGTAGCATCTCGAAAAAAATGTACTGCACGGCTTTTCTGCCATTGAAGATACTGAACATAGGCTCCATTGTAGTCGGGCGGAAATCGTAAGTCATCGCGCCCATCGTCCAGTCTGTGGTTTGACCGAAAGCTCGCCATATCTGACAATAGAGGGATATGAGTAAGGTTCTTCTGGTGTATGAAGACTACGCCGACCTCATGAGTGTGGAATCGACTTTGAAAAAAGTGGGATTTGACGTCATCGGTTTGTCGAGTGAGTACGCCGTCTCTGATCAAATTATTAGCTTCAACCCTGATGTGGTTGTGGGTTCCGGAAAGGGAGCTAAGGTCTCCTCTTTGGGAGTCGGTAAGCGTTTGAAAGAGATGAGCCGTTGGGGCGGAAAAGCCATTTTGATTTTCCCGGCCGGTTTTAAACCGAGTCCTCAAGATTTGATTAAATTGCGCGTCGATATGATTTTGGAAGCTCCGGTGGCTCCGCTGCGCATTGTGCAAGTTCTTGCGAAACTCTTGGGGCAGGATGAAAACGCTCTCTTAGAAAAACTCAATAAAGCCAGTCACCTTGAAAGTCCGGGAGCAAAACCGGTTTCGCCTGCGGCAGCTCAAGGTAAGTTCACCACAGAAAATGAAGCGATCTTTGTTAAAGGAACTTCGCCTGAAGAAGGTGGTAAAAGTCCTTCAGGTGTGGGTTTTAACATTGACCCAGAACCTCAAGGGGAAGGTGCAGAGTTCACGCTAAATAATGAGCAAGAAAAAGAAACTCCGCGCTTTAAGTTCGGTGCAAAGTTTCAAGCCGCTGACGTGGAGCCTACTTTAGAAACTCCTCCAGAAGAGGCCTTTCCCGATGTGGATCTGAAAGCCTTGGAAAAAGAGTTGCTTGGAGGCGGTGCGCCTGAAGTTGAAAAAGTGGAGAATGAGCCTCCAAGTGGGGCCGCACCGGTCGAAGCAAAAGTCGAAGTTCCTATGACTCCCGCGCGTCAGGAGCTTGAAAAGGCCTCTGCTAAGCTTGCGGAACGAATGAAAAAATACGCAAATCTGGTGGCGGATGTGAAGGTCTCTCCAGTTAGCACGATCACCCGTGTAGAATCTCGAAAACGCCAGCTAGACATCGCGTCAGAATGGGACAAGGAATCCATTAAGGATCTCGATAAGTTGCGCCAACAGTTCACCAAGGCCATGTTCAAAAAGTGATTGCTCCTTAGGGGACCTTGACTATATCTTTTCCGTTCTCAAATTAAGTATGGTAATTTGTTCTAATACGGAGGCCTCCATGGGCGTAAATACAACAGCAGTAACAGACGGTTCTTTTGAAACAGAAGTTTTGAATTCTTCAACTCCAGTTCTTGTGGATTTCTGGGCAGAATGGTGCGGTCCTTGCCGTGCATTGGCTCCAAAGCTAGAAGAAGTGGCGACTGAGTTGTCAGGTAAAGTGAAAATCGTAAAGGTGAACGTGGACGAGAATCCAGCGACTCCTTCTAAATACGGTATTCGCGGTATTCCTGCGATGTTGCTTTTCAAAGGTGGCAGCGAAGTGGGTCAACTTGTTGGTAACCACCCGAAAGATGCGATCGTAGATTTCTTGACGAAAAATACGTAAGCCGACATCGGTTTGTTTAAAAGAATTAAAATTTTAAAGAGGGAGCTTTTTCAAGCTCCCTCTTTTTTTTGCGGAAAATTCGACAGATCTGATTCCATTAGGTACGATTTGTCTCTATGAAGTCACGACCTGAAGTCAGTCCGAAAATCAGCGAAGCCTACGAGAAATCTCTAAAAGAATTTTCCCGTCTTTTGGGCGACACCCACAAATTAAAAGGCGACTATCCGGGATTTGCCTTTGCAGGACTTCCTGAAGTCTACAAAAATCCTGTGTTGCAGGCTTTGCAAGAGTGGGTGAATTTTTTTGGAATGAATTCTTCTCCGCAAACCGTCTCTGACAAACAGTTGCTGTGGAGATACCTGGGAGCATTTCGTTTAAAGCCCGAGGCGGATTTTTTCTCTCTGATTGATGATGAGACCTGTCTTGAGGTGGTCAATCGTGCCGGACTGCAGACCTTTCGCAGTCTGTCTTTTATGGCTGTTTGCAGCTACTCCTTGGATCAAATTGTCTCGGTTCCGTGGTCGCAACTGTATCGTCGTGATGAGGACATAACTCAGAGCTATATTGAACTGCAAGCGACCATCACGGCGGGGACTTTGACTCATAAAGACCTTACGGGATTGATCCGGGAGCACGAAGTTGTCGAAATTTCAGGGTTTGATCATCTTGTGACCACTATTCGCCCAATGTACCTCTCCCCCCTCTATGATGCTTCTGGCGCTGTTGTGGGGGCCATCCACGCGTTTAAAATCCTTAAATGCGAGAGCAGGAAGCCCTCCCCAGGCTGATTCGTGAGGGATCATCTAGGGAGATTGTTTGCTTTGCTGAGCATTCATGGTAGAAATGAGGCAGGTTTATATGCTTGATAATATTTTGAACTCCGAAAATCCGCCGAAAGAAAATCTTGCCAGAGAATCGTACCGCGATTCTTTGATGAAATTCCATTCACTTTTGCAGAGCCCACGCTCACTTAAAGGTAATTACCCAGGTTTTGCATTTGATCGTCTTCCGGAAAACCTTCAAGGTCCCTGTGCTGATATGCTGGCTGAATGGGTTGAATTCTTTGAAATGCATGTGGCCGACGCCCGTATCTCCGACAAACAATTCTTATGGAGATTCCTGAGTCGTTTCCGTTTCAAAACGCATCCGGATTTCTTTGCGTCGGTTGACGACAACACCAGTTTTGAAGTTTACAACACTGAAGGTCATCAAACTTTTCGAAGCATTTCTTTGATGGATTGCTGCAGTTATTCTTTGGACGAATTGGTTTCAATTCCATGGTTTGAGCTGTTCCAACGGGATCAAAGCATTACGGATAAATATTTGTCCTATCAAAGCAAACTTGTGGATGGAACTTTGGAACACACGAATCTGGACGGTGTGATCGAAACTCACAAAGTTTATGAAATTTTTGGTTTTGATAAATTAGTTCTGACGATGAAACCACTTTATTTGTCTCCGATGTACGACATGGATGGCAATATGGTGGGAGTGATCAGCGCTGTTAAAATTCTGGATCATTACAGTCGTCGTGATGAAAGCCAGGATCGTGTTCGTTCGGAACTTGCGGCCGTCACATAAAATAAAGTTGAAATGAAAATGAAAAAAGCCCTGGTGAACCAGGGCTTTTTGTTTTTAAGCGAGTGAAATCTTAGTTTGTCGCGATCGTTGTATTGATTGCGGGAGCATCAGCCAAACCAGCGTAGAAATCCTTGTAGTTGTTCATTACGCGGGTGTTGTACTCTGCCGGCATCACGTTTTGCGCGACCAGGCGTCGAACGTCTTTTGGACCCATACTGTAGGTGCTGCCGTATTTGTTCGCTTT
>JBCNNR010000021.1:0-76416 GCA_039594295.1 Bdellovibrio sp. | reverse complement strand
TAGGACGAAGAGGTTGTGTGGTAGGACAAGGAGAGCTAAAAGCCGGAGGCTTCGATCCTTTATTTAGCTTAAATCACACATACGCGATGAAAAGAGCCAATGTGAACCGTCTTTTTAGGCGTACCTGGAACACGACGAAAAAGCCCGAAAGATTGTCTTTGCATCTTGCCTCGTACGCACTCTATCACAATGAGTTTTTGCTGTGGAATAAGGCGCGATAAAAAAATCCCGAAGAAAACATCTTCGGGATTTAAAGTAACAACAATTAAAGGGTCCAGTTTGTAACTAATAACCTAAAACTAAAGAACACTCAAACAATCATCCAACTGCAAGAATTTTTCTTGTGTCGGCTGATTGGTTTCAAGATTGTAAACTGAATAAAACCGTCCGTTCCAGTTACAGGTGAATCGTCCCACTGTTGCCGTGACCACATTCATGCAACTATCTTGAGAGTCGAATCCATAACCTTTAATTCCCACGGGTGCGTTATCTATTAACTTGTATGGTTGATAGTTTTTACCATTCCAATTGCAAATCAATTGGCGATAACGAGAGTTTTCGACCGTAGCATTACAGCTATCTAAAGAGTTAAATCCATACCCCAGTGTTCCAACAGCCGAGTTGTTGTATATAAAGAATGGCTGATAGTTAGAGCCGTTCCATGTACAAGACACATATTCAGAAGAGCTTTGAACAGCCGAATTACAAGATCCGATCGTATCAAATCCGTACCCGTCTTTTCCAAAGGGCTTATTTTTCGCAATCACATAGGGCTGAAAATTGTGGCCATTCCAATTGCAGACCAAATAACGAGATGCCGCTTGAACAGCAGATTCACAAGTTGCACGTTCAGTAAAACCATACCCCACCTTACCAACAAATTGCCGGCTGTTAGCATCCATTGGCTGATAGTTTGCTCCGTTAGAGCTGCAGATAAGACGAGTTGCCCAAGAATAGTCAGCGTAGGCCGCACAGGTAAATGCCATCAGCAAAGCCGCGATAAGATACTTCATAAATTCTCCTTGATATCTATTTAGCTAAATCTCCGCTTAAAAAACCTCGAGACAAGATAACGACGGACGAAGGATTCCTCTACGAACATTTACTGACGAGTTTTTTGCAGTTAATTCAATTCCATCCGTGAAGATTAAAGCGAAATATTTAGGTCGACTGAGGCTATTTTTGAATGAAGTGGAATTGATAGGCTTAAAAAAACAAAACCCCTAGTAATTTCTCACTAGGGGTTTTCAATATTTAATCCAAAAAAATTGGAGCGGGAGACGGGGCTCAAACCCGCGACCTATGCCTTGGCAAGGCATCGCTCTATCAACTGAGCTACTCCCGCGCTCAAAGAGAAACCAAAATTACAGTTGCCACTGTTGGTTGTCAACGGCTAAAACTAAAAAAATGAAAGCAATTTTGATGAGCCGTGCAAAAAAATGGATGATTTTGGCCTTAATCGGCTGTTCTGCTTATTTTGTGGGCTACATTTGGGGCAAGGGCGTACAAAAGCCACCCATCACCCCACCGACACTTCAGGCTGCACCCCAAATACCGCGCTAGGCTCGGAAATCCGGAATTCAGTATACGGTTAACGGTATACGGAATTCTGAAGTTAGTACCGTTGCGGTTCTTTCGCCTCGTCTTTAGCTTTTTGGTCCTCTTTAATCTTTTGATTTACGTCTTCCCTGTTTTCTTTGGTGCGATCCCGCTGCAACATGGTTTTTTTGCCGTGTATTTCCGCTGTGGGCGCTTTTTCTTTCATCTTTTGATTTAGATCCGCCTTATCCTTGGCAACCATTTCACGGGCTTCTGTGCGCGCGGGCGCTTCATCACTGCGGGCTGGAGGAGTATTTTTGGGAGTATCGGATTTGACTTGGGCGAGGGCCAAGCTTGAGAAAAAGGTAAAGGCAAGAAGTGCGTGATAATTCATAAGTCCTCCTGTCGCCAGACTGAAACAGCATAGCGACAGTAAAGGACTTAGGCAGTCTGTTTATCTACAAGCGATCTCTTTGCTTTCCAAAGCACCGGAGATGTCATTGATGTTCACCGTAATTTTGCACGAACGGAACATTTCAACACGATCTACCACCACCTGGTATTTACCCGAAGCATCGCCGTCGTATTTCAAGTGAGAGACATATGACACATTATACTTCGGAAGATAGTTCATACGTGAGGAAACCTGGATATCGGCTTCAGCGCCGATCACGCGGGCGTGTACGATGGCTACGTTTTTAGCCTGTTCTTTGCTCATCGCTTGAGTCTGAGTCAACATGCCAGCCTGGGATACGGATACTGTCAAAGAAATCGCCAGCAAGCTCAAAGTCGTCATTAGTTTTTTCATAGAAACTCCCTTATTCCGATTTAAACATTTGTAAATCTATATAAAGGAGATATTGCAATTGGGATGCTCAGCGACGGTGAATCAAAGAAACACTAAGATACCCAAACCAAACACACAAACTGCGACTAACTGAATCCAAACGTGCTTACTGAAGTTCACTAAATTAAAGTGCGGAAAGAGACCGCAACTGCTCTGCTTTCTCGTTGATGTTGCTCTTTAAGGCAATCTTCTGTTTATCCGTCAGATTTGTCATCACTTGAGTGATCAATTTTTGCAGATTTTCCTGATACGCCTGATTTGCTACGCGAAATTCTGGCATATCAAATTTCTCCGCCTGAGTGGTATAGTCCCGAACGAACTTCTTCATCTCCTCCATCGAATTTTGATGAGTGACGAACTCCGCAAAAATATAGGCTTTGTTCTTGGCCTTCAACTCGGCCGGATATGGTGAAGCCTTCACACTTTCTTCGATCATTTGCTTTTGATCCTTCGTTAGTGAACCAATAAACATCTCGAAAATGTCTTCGTACTTACTGCAATATTCCTTTTGAAGTTTGGCGATATTCTGAGACTTCTCAATGTCTTCCTGATTCTTTTTAGCAAAGGACTTTTTAAAATACTCAATTTGTTTTGGTTGAGTGGTGGCAATAAAATCCACCGCTGTCGTTGCAAAATGAGCATTGATTTGTTCAATATCTTTAAAGAATAAACCAAAATATCCCGCAACCTTGGCGTCATTTAAAGTTCCCTGATCGATGTCATTTTGGATTTTATCAATGCGCTCCATCCATTGCGGGAGAAGCGTCGATCGCATCACACTAAGATCTTTTTTGATATCTTTCTTCAAGGCCTTGCTTTGTTCGGAGGAAATATCGAAATAATCATCCACTTTGGAAGCGATATAAGTATCCGCCCAACGATAAGCGATATCCAAACGACTGCAACCTGATAAAAAGACCACCCCAAGCGACAGAAATAGAATAATATTCTTCATGCAACCTCTTTCAAAAAGGCTACCAAACCCTTGCCAGATGCGGGTAAGAGAGTGAGCCCTCCCGACCTTCGCTCTAGGGAAAGTGTTGCATTTTCATGTTTGCAGCAAGACTTTAGAGATGGCTGCGATAGTCTGCTTCGGGACGATCCTGCTCTTCTTCCTCTTTGGCAGAAAATGAGCCGGGAAGTTTATCCGCTAAAACATCGAAGCGCTCGACAATCGGTGGACGCGCCAATAAATCCGGTGCCCGCGCAATCAGATTCGAGGCGACTTTACCTTCCAAGTGCGCGCGACGACCGTACTCATCCGGAAAGGCATCAAAAATCGCAAAGCTCGAAGGACCAATACGACAGGCAAACCACGCTGTGGTCTGCATTTCTTCTCGCACCAACGGAAGGGCGTCTCTTAAAAAGTTTTCGAGCTCAAACTCGCGGCCCGGCTTTGCTTCCAAATGAATGTACAGTCCCAGCGTCGTCATACGACCTCCGATAATTCACGATACTTTTTCTGGAAAGTGTCTCCAACTGAAACGATTATGTTTCTAATCAGAAAAAAATCGATTTTTTCAAAATACTCACTTCTTAAGTCCAGAAAAACACCGATAGGTACAGCATCGTTCCCTTCATACGGAACCTCACCAAGGAGTGCAGAATGTTAAAGTTCACAGCAAAGATGACATTAGTATTAGCCATGTTAGGTATGGGTGCTTGCGCTTATTCCCCAGTCAATGAAGAGCCACGTTCACCGTCCAGTTACAATGAAGAACCAACTGCTCCACGCCCTTGGCATTTTCCTTATATTCAAAAAGGTAAATCCGGAGCAGCAGCTTATTACTAAGCTTGGTTCCGCAAATTGAATGAGCGCAAAAAGACCGGGTGCATCCGGTCTTTTTTTTTACAGTCGACGACAAAAATCAGCTCCGGTCTCAACTTGAGACACCCCGCCCGCCTCAATTGGATTTTATTGGAATTTGATCCGGACACTTATGGTATCCCTTTTGAATATTTATCTACATATGAATAAGATTCTGTGTGCATTGCTGTGTCTAGCGACTTTGATTCTCGGTGCTCCCCGCGCTTTTGCCGGGGAACCCATCCGCCTGTTTGAATGGGCGCCTGAGGGACAAACCGCTGCTCCGTTAATTATACCGGTTAAGGCCGGCGAGACTCCTGAACAAGCGGCACAACGCTATTTATCTAATCTTGAAAAAAACACCGACATGATGGAACTGTTTCAAGGCCACGCTCCTGAACTGCGCATCGAAAACTTCAAACCTTTTATCGCCGACCGTGAAACCAGCTCCCTTCTGTTAGCCAATCAAGCAAAAGACTATGGAATGAACTCCGGCCGCATTAACAACGTTATACGCTTGTTAAGCCACCAGGAGACTCCCCTTAAAGCTTTTATCTTACCCGTCAGTTGGGACCTGGGCCTGAGCCAAGAAGAAGCCCGCAGCGCCTTAAGACAAATTTCTGATCGCTTTTCAATGCTGACCCCCTTAGGCGGAGATGACGTCGCGAATGAACTTTATAAAAGCGAAAACTATCATTCCCGCAACACCAATCGCACCCGAGATCTCTCCGAATCCAAGGTCATCAATTTCTATGTCAGAGAAAAAAAAGGTTTTCTTTTCTCTTTCTGCCGGGGAACTCAGCTGACCTCGGTGACATTGGGATACAAACTGATTCAAGACCTTCCTATTCAGGTGGGCCCCGAAATGCAGCACTCCGATAGCTGGCACGAAATTGAAGTTAAAAAAACCAGTAACAACGTCTTGGGTCAGGTCCTGACA
The DNA here is from genome assembly GCA_039594295.1 of Bdellovibrio sp. Classification (GTDB taxonomy): domain Bacteria; phylum Bdellovibrionota; class Bdellovibrionia; order Bdellovibrionales; family Bdellovibrionaceae; genus Bdellovibrio. The sequence goes on along the minus strand of JBCNNR010000021.1, from coordinate 71,283 downwards.
ACAGGATCCGCAACTATCCGTGTTAACTCATTTCATCACCAGTCCGTTATCTTTCACCCTGGTGGTCCGTTAGAAGTAGCCGCTGTTGCACCTGATGGTGTGATTGAAGCCCTGGAACTTAAAGATGGTCATGGTCTTCTCACGCAGTTCCATCCGGAACTTATGGAGAACGATTTGGGACTAAAAATCATTCGCGCGGCCATCACGCAAAAGAACAAAGTGATGGTGCGAAGCTGTTCCAAAGTCTTTCAGCTCTAGGTCCAAATTTCCGCTTAAAATTTGAACATTCACTCTAAACTACCGATCTCCTACCTGTAGCTTTCAAAAGGTAGGACGTTATGAATATCGGCTTTTGGATGACAGCGCTCGTATTTTCATCTTCAGTGGCAACCACAGTTGCCCATGCACAAACCGTTGAAATCAAATGGGCAGGCAGTGAGCATCTTTCCTTAGGTGAAAGTGGTGCTTTTGCAGCCTGCAAAGAATTAGGTATCAGCAAAGCAGACTGCCCGGTCACGGATCTGCCCCGTGGTGATAAAAAAATATCTTTCCGCTATGGCGAAATCCTGATGTCGGCAGACTTTTACAACAGTCCAGATGAATTCTATGCTGATCGTCGTAAAGGTATCAAGCGCGTGATTAAATGCACGCATGACGAAATCCATGGTGATAAACCAAAATCCTGCAACAGCGTGGCCACCTTTTTTTCAATGCCAACATATTTGGGTGTCGTCACTAAGAACTACAACCACTTTGGTTGGTACAACATGAAAGACTATGTGAAGTACCATCAGCAGGCGATTGATAAAGCTCTGAAGTCTTTTCAACTGAAAGATTCCAGCCCCCAGAAAAGTCTTTTGCTTTACCAACAAGCGATGATTGCCAATGCCTATGCGGATCACTATCTGACAGATGCATTTGCTTCTGGTCACGTACGCGTCCCTCGTGTGCAGGTGGTTGAATGGGCCAAAGCGAACCTTGAAGGTGTTCTAAAAAAGAACCGTGGTGATTTGATCACCATGCTTTTGCATGACAACGAAAGCAAAAATTTAAAAACCGGTGCGGAGGAAGCATTCCCAGTTTCCAATGCTTATGGCGATGAATGGGAAACTCGTGGTGATGGTCATTTGCAAATTGATGAAAACCCGCTGGATCCGGTTCGCCTCCATCCAGAATACGCGGTTCGTGAATCCGTTAAAGAAGTTTTGGTGGCCGCTTTATATGGTCTTGAGCCCAAAGGCATTTTTTCTGCAACTTGGATGGTTCCGTTCAGCCAGGACATTCCGTTTTATGAGAAGTTTTCTGCCGCTCATCAACAAATGAGCGAAATGGATTTCGTGAATTCATTCTTTAGAAAACAACCCCTGATCAAAGCCACCCATGTGGCCCGCTATGACTTGGGTCGTTGCCTTAAAGCGATGCCAGACATCTTTGCCGAGTTCAGAAAAGCAGTTCGTAAGGATATCCAATCCACGCCAGAGCTTTCGCGTCGCCTGCCTGCGCGTTATCTAGAGGCTTTTAGTAACGTCAACTAACAGCACAGCAGCACTTTGTTGCATTGGCTCGTGACTCCCTAGATGCTATGAGTTAATTCCTTAGCATCTGTGGGGGCACTATTAAAAAGCATATTATTTTTGCATCGTTACTTTCAGCGGTCTTGGCTATTAGCTTGGTTTTCACTTTAAAATGGTACCAAAATCGTCAGCCTGAATTAGGCGGCGATTTTCAAGCGAACTATAATGGTTCCTCCTGGAAGTTTTCTGATGAACCAAAGAAATTGAACTTATTGTATTTCGGTTATGCAAAATGCCCCGACGTCTGCCCGATGGCTCTGTCTTACACCAGCCAGGCCTTTAAAACCCTCAGCGACGAGCAAAAGAAAAATATTCGCATGATCTTCGTCAGCGTGGATGTCGAACACGACACACCCGCTAATGTAGCCATCTATGCACAGCAATTCGATCCCTCGTTTATTGGGCTCAGTGGCACCAAAGAAAACATTGATGCGGCTGTAAAAACCTTCGCTGCCAGTTATATCGAAGAAAAAGATGCTAAATCGTATTTGGGCTATTCGATCTCTCACACGGATCGCATTTATTTTCTGAACAAGAACGGTATTGTGCTTGATACTTTACCGAACCCACGTTCAGCTGAATCTATTGTACAAAAAATTAAGGAGAACCTATGAAATCTATGATTCTTTCTGCAGTAATGGTTTTGATTTCCTCTGCAGCTTTGGCCGCGGACATTGAAATTTCCAACCCCCATGTTTTTGTTCCACTGAAAGGCACAAACACAACAGCGGGTTTTGGCACGATCAAAAACACGACAAAATCTGAAGTCGTAGTCAAAGTTGTTTCGGCAACTCCATTCAAAGCCGTTGAACTTCACGAGTCTTCTGAAAAGAACGGCCGCATGACGATGTCTAAAATGGAGACTATCAAGATCGCAGCCGGCCAAACTTTCGAACTTAAACCAGGCGGCAACCACATCATGCTTTTCGACGCAACAAAACCAGTTGAAGAAAAACAAACAGTGGCCATCAAACTTCTTGTGAACGACAAAGAACAAACCGTGAACTTCCCGGTAGTAACTCGTCTAAGCAAAGAAACTAAAACTGAAGAAAAAGAAGAGCACCACCACCACTAAGGTTGGGCTTATTCAAAGATCTTTCCGCTGTTTTATTCGCTTTAATATCATCCCGATTCAATTTATTCGGTTCTCGCAATAGATGAATCTCGTTCGGCACTTCTGAGAAACGGCTCTCAGAAGTGCGCGTCAATCCAGAACTGGATTGAATCTCTTTGTGAAAAAACTTTCTTGGCGATATTTGTGCAAGTTATGTTGAGCACAGAGCATCTGCAAGTTTTCAATTTCGTTACCCCCTCCCGCCCAAACAGAATGACGATGATCAACCTGCAGAAAACGAGTACTGCCACAAATCTTTCCGGTAGTCTTATCTTTAAACTGACAGCAACTTTGCTTTTGAAGCATCGCTTTCTTAACAGTGACGGGAACTGGTGTACGACCCATCTTACGCCCCTCAGCACCCGCTGCGGGTGTGGAAATTGCCACCGATCCAGCATGAACCACACTCATCTTCGTTCGACGCTGAATTTCTTTTTGCGCCAGGTATGTTAAAGTTTCTGACCATTTCTTTTCCGGCACGCTTATAACCCCTTTAAAGCTCTCGAAATCTCTCCGTATTGAACGATAAAAAACCAACCTACCACGATCACTAAGACATATTTATCAAAGCTCACAAGGCTACTGAAGAAGCTGAAAAAACAACGCAAGAGAAATTTTATTACAAATGAAAAATTGCGCTCTCACGAAACCAGAGTCATATTCACCGAGCGTAAATTCATTCAATAAAAGTCAAATAATCACAACCACTGTTCAATATAACTTTTAAAGCTATGTATTAAGATTAAAATCGGTCGCATATGCAACTCTACACCCGTAGCGGAATCCCAACCCTATTCCCCACGCAACTTCTGAGAGTACTCTCTCGGAAGTACCGGTTGAGCCACAAGTCCCCTAAGAACCCAAATAGAATCGAAACCGGAGTACAACAGCCTTCGGCTAAAAAAATGCGGCAAGATCCAGAGGTAAACTCCTGACGTCTGCGTTTACAAAGTTGTTTTGAATCGCTGCCAGCTAAATCCGATGGCTGCTACGGCCATCGCTGCCAAGATCGAGACGTCGAACAGAATCAAGTTCGCATCCCCGCCTTTCAGCATGATATTTCTTAAAAGATCGATGTAATAAGTGATGGGATTGACGTAGGAGAACATCCGCATCGCCCAAGGCATGTTTTCGATTGGAAACGCCAAACCGGATAAGAGCATCGCCGGAAGCAAGAAGAGAAATCCACCCATCATTGATTGTTGCTGGTTTTTGGCCAAGGTGGAAATCATCAAGCCAATACCCACTGTGCAGCAAACGAACATAAAGGATGCAAACATCAAAACCAGCAAACTTCCCCGCATCGGCAATCCAAAGACAAACACTGCAACGGCCAGGATCAAAGGAATATTGCTCATTCCTAAAATCACATAGGGCACAGTTTTTCCCAGGATGACTTCTTCAGGTTTGACGGGAGCTGCAATCAAAGTCTCAAAAGTTCCCAGTTCTTTTTCTTTGGTGATCGACATGCTGGTTAAAAGAATCGTGATCAAACACACCAGCATACTCATCACGCCCGGAACCAGAAACAAAGCCGTGCGCATGGCTGGATTATAAAGAACCCTGACATCAAATTCCAAAGGCACCTTAAACGGAATAGGCTGATTGGCCATCAAGACCGCATTCACATAGCGTTCAATACTTTGCCCACGCGTGACATTGGTCGCATTGATTAAAAGCTGCATCTTTCCATCATGACGTCCCAGACTCTTATCTACACCTCCTGGTGGGGCCACCAAGACGGCATCGGCCTCGCCCCCTTGAACTTGAGTGTATGGATCCGACGAACTCACCTTGGCTGGAATAAACCATCCTGAAGCAATGCAGTCGCGATACAAATTCATGAGCGCCGAATCAGAGGGCGCACCAAACACACTAAGCCTTATGTTACGTGCCTCTGTCGATAAGGCCGTTGCGAAGATCGTTAGCTGAATACACGGCGCCAGAAAAAGCAAAATGCGCATGCGCGGATCACGCAGGGTTTGCAGCATTTCTTTTTTCATAAAGCCCAAAAGTATTTTCATGGCTCCACGTCCTTTTTAAATTTTCGTGTCGCCAAGGTCAGCATTACCAAAAGCAATAAACACAGCATCGCAAAGGACGGCAGAATTTGCAGAAAGCCTGAACCCTGCAAAAAAAGTTCGCGACTGATTTTAATAAACCAGCGCGCTGGCAGGATCATCGTGAAGTAATAGAAAAACGGCGGCATATGTTCCGTTGGAAAAATAAAACCTGACAAAAGAATCGTCGGCAAAAGCCCTGAAAGCATCGCAAATTGCATACTTAACTGCTGGCTGCGAGTCAGAACGGAAATCAACAAGCCTTGCGCTAAATAAGTGCATAAAAATACCAAAGCCGAAAGCATGTATAAAATAAAACTTCCCCGAAAAGGAACTTGGAAGACAATTTTAGACATCAGAAATACGAATAAAATAGAAACAACCCCCATCACAGCATAGGGCAAAAGTTTTCCAATAATAATTTCTAAAGGTCGGACCGGTGTTCCTAACAGCAACTCCATGGAACCATTTTCCCATTCCCGGGCGACCGTCAAAGCTGTCAGCAAAATTGAAAGAATCGCGATAATGACTGCCGCGAGTCCCGGAACCACGAACCACTGACTGTTAAGTTCAGGATTAAATAAAAACCGGGAATGTACTTCCACCGGTTGGCGCAATTGAAATTCAGGGAATTCTTTGGAGATGGCCAACTTTTGAACTCCGCCTAAATAACCAATAACCGAGGCCGCTGAAGAGTTATCTGCCCCATCAATTAAAATCTGTACCTGAGATTGCTTTGTCGGGGCGAGGTCCCTGGCAAATTCAGGTTTAATAATCAATGCCGTTTTCGCACGCCCTCCATCCAGGGCCTCAATCGCATGCGCCGGACTCAGAACATAACGAGGCACAAAATATTTTGAGCTGACAAAAGAATCAATCAAGATACGCGATTCCGCCGTTTTACTGCCGTCAAAAATTGCCAGCGGAATTTTATCCATATTAAATTCAATGGCAAAACCAAAGAATAACACCATTACGATCGGCATCACGATGGCCACGGCCAAAGTAAATGGATCGCGCACCACTTGAAAAACTTCTTTTCTGACAACAGCCCAAATCGCTCCTTGCATCAGGACATCCCTTCGACTTGGGCTATGAAAACATCTTCCAAACTGACAGACTTGGGATTTTTATGAGGGAAGGAATGCTTTTTAAGGTTCACCGGTGAATCAAGAGCAATCAACTCCCCGTCCTTCATCAAAGCGATACGCCCACACTGTTCTGCCTCATCCATATAATGGGTCGTTACGAAAACTGTTTTTCCGGTCTCCGCAAGTTCGCGAATCAATCCCCAAAAGCGCTGCCGAAACGCAGGGCTCACGCCCGCTGTGGGTTCATCCAGGAAAACAACTTTCGGATCATGCAAGACCGCCGCGACTAGACTTACCTGTTGCTTGATCCCCCCTGGTAAATCGCGCACCATGGTTTTTTCATCACGTTGAAATTTGATAAATTTTAAAAGTTTTTCTTTTTGTTCTTTAAACTTCTTATCATCGAGTTTTCTTAAAGAGGCTGTGAATGCCAAATTCTCTGCCACGGTCATATCGTCATACAGAGTGAACTTTTGCGACATATAGCCCACCTGCTGTTTTACGGCGATGGAATCCGTGCGCACATCGATATCACATACATGCGCTTCTCCTTCTGAAGGAATCAACAGGCCACACAGAACGCGAATGGTTGTGGTCTTCCCAGCACCATTCGCTCCCAAAAAACCAAAGATCTCCCCGGCTTCAACTGCGAAGGAAACATTCTTGACCGCATAAAAGTCACCGAACTTGACCGAAAGGTTTTTCACTTCCACGGACTTCATGGGGTCACCTCACTGGCTTCGAGTGACGAATCATAACGTAAAAAGACGTCATCAAAAGTTCTGCAGTGTTCTTTTTTTAGAATTTCTTCCGGCGCTCCTTCTAATAAAGTTTTTCCATCAAAGAGCAAATGGACATCCTCACACTTGAGGGCTTCGTCCATATAGGAGGTCGTCACCAGAATGGTGATATGTTCCTGTTCGCGAAATTCATAAAGGAGCTTCCAAAAATCGCGACGACTTAAAGGATCCACACCATTGGTGGGCTCATCCAGAAATAAAACTTCTGGTGACGCGAGCAAAGCACATATCAATCCCAATTTTTTATACATTCCACCCGACAACTGCGAAGCCAGGCGATCTTGAAAACGTTCCAGACGAGTCATCTCCAACAATTTCTGACTGCGCTCATGAAACGCCTGTTCTTCAAGACCATAGAGAGTTTTAAAGAATTCCAGATGTTCGTGAATACTGAGCTCACCATAAAGGCTTTGAGTTTGTGGCATATAGGCCAGCTGACGGCGGATTTTTTCAAACGGAACTGAATTTCCATCCTTAAAGTATTCGACTTTACCCTGATCGGCCTTTAATAACCCCATCAGATGGCGCATCAAAGTGGTTTTACCTGCGCCCTCGGGACCAATAATTCCATGCACCAGCCCATCGGCGAACTCCATATTGAGTCCTTTCAAGGCCGGCACCTTCTTCATTTTTTTATGAAGCTCTTGGACTTTTATTTCCATTCCAAAGTCATTCCTGGTTTCAGAATTCCTTCTTTGTTCGCGAAACGGATTTTGACCCCGAACACTAAACGCGTGCGTTCATCCCGGGTTTGCACATTCTTAGGAGTAAATTCAGCATCGGGATTGATGAATTCGATCACTCCCGGAAATTTCTTGTCGTCCATCTCTGGCAAGGTCGCCTCAACTTGTTGATTGATCTTCAACGAAGCAATTTCATCATGAGGCAGATAGAAATAGGCATAAACTTCTTCCAAGTTGCCAATGGTCACAAGTTTTGCTCCAGGATTTACCAACTCCCCTTCTTCAAAGTATTTGGTAAGAACCGTGCCTTTCAGGGGCGAATAAACCTCACACCAGCCAACGCGAGTTTCCAGATCATCTTTCTTGCTGCGGGCTTGGTCATAGGCTTCGGCAGAAATATTTCCGCCATGATAAAGACTGTTACTGCGCTTGTAGGTGGACTTAGCTAACTCATAGGCGATTTTAATATCTTCACAAGAAAGGGATAAAATCCTCTGTCCCTTTTCGACAATCATGCCTTCTTTCACCGGCAAATTGCTGATGACCGCTTGAACGCGCGCAGGAACATCCACCTTGGTGACCTCGATGGTACCGGCATAACGGAAACTGCTACGAAACAGATATTGGCGAATCAGAAAGGCGACAATGATAAGAACGACGATGATAACAACGGGAACGATCTTCTTTTTGTTCATGGCTTAAAGGCTAGCACCAAACAAAACAAACTCAACGGTGAAAATAAAAAAAGCCGATGTTACAAACATCGGCTTCTTTATTCTAATTTACTCTAAGAGTTAATTAGTTGTTGCCTGGAAAGAACCAGCAAAGAGGTCTTGTACCTACAGCGTCACGAGGAGCGTAGCAAGAACCTTGTTTGTAATCTGTATCGCTCAAGCGATCGTTGATTGCAACTGGGCACAATGCACCTTGGAAGTATGTATCCAAACGGCATTGAGTTTTAGGGTGAGAGTCATCAGTGCGACGAACAACAGTTTTGTCTGGAGTGTCGAACTTAGCTGGAACTTTATCTTTAGAAAGATCCATGAACAGGTTAGCTACTTGCTGACCAGCTTCAGAGATTCTTTGGCAGATAAGTTGGTCTGCTGTGTTGTGGTATTGAGCTTCGCAAGCTGCTTTAGCAACTGGATCGATAGTCAAACCAGCTACGATAGCTGCGTTGTCGTCTTCAGCGAAGAACAAACGAAGACATTTCAAAGATGCGAAATAGTCTGCTGCACCTTCGTTAGATGCCCAAGCACCACCGTACCAAGAATCGATTTTAGGAGCGCCACCATTGTGGTGACCCATTTCGTGGCAGGCAACCAAAGCCATACCTTCTACACCGATAGTTTTGTGACGAGCCAAACCACCGTACATATTAAGTACACGTGTATTGCCAGAGCGTTGAGCTGAAGCATTTACTGTACCATCTGTCCAAAGACGGTTGATTTTCAATTTATCACCCGCAGCAGTGATTTCCGGAGTATAGATTTTTTCCATACGATCCATAACCTGATTGAACTGCTCTTGTGTGATCCCGCCGGTTTGGAACAAACCTACTGGAATATACATAGAGTTCTCTGGTACGAACCCGTGGCAACCTTCTTGTGCGCGCTCTGTGTTGAATGTGAAACCTACAGTTGCGATCAATGCAACTACAGCCAATCCACGACGTAGTGTTGTGTTTGTCATGACTACTTCCCCTCCTTGAGTCTAGACGTTGGAAAAATGCTACCCTTAAGTCGTGGACAATTACAAATATAAAACTTTAGTCCTGTCGCATAGCAATAAAATATTCGGCACCGGTTTTGTCAAAGGTCGTGGATTTCACGGACTCTCATGGAGCCTTCATCGACTCATATAAAAGCGAGTCAAGAAAAACGGTAAAGGTTCGATAAAGGAATATATAGAGGAGAGTCGAGTTTATGAGTAATTTGAAATCTTGGTTTAAAGGTATTCGCGGAAAGCTGTTGTTCTCAGCCTGTTTACCCGTGATCGCTTTTACTATGATAACAGTTGTCGCCCTCAGAAGCACAAACAAGCTTGGCGAAATGCTTAACACGGCTTACACCGACATCGTTCCTAATATGGATGCTTTGGGACAATTAGCGATGCAACGGGCGCGCGTCGGTTATTTCTTTTGGGCTGCCGTCGGTCTTCATGGTGAATCCAGAACCAAATTCATCAAAAAAACCGAAGATGCTTGGCAGGATTTTAAAGAAGCCCAAGAGTACTATGAGAAAACTCCATTTGGTGAAGTTGAAGCAAAAAACTATCAGACAGTGAAAGACAATAAGGCGACTTTCTATAAAGTAACGGAAGGCCTCACCGAAGCTCTTAAAAAAGACTCTCCGGAAGTCGATGAAAAAGTGCGCGCTTCTTTAAATGGTGGCGAGTGGCATCTATTGGCTCTGCAAGTGCAAAAAATGTCTGAGCAGAACTTTAAATATTATCAGGATCTTTCCACAGAACAAAACGCACAACAAATGAGTGACCGCAAAGCTTTGACAGAAATGTTGGTGTTGATCGCCGCCATGAGTGTCTTTGCTTTATTCGGTATCTTGATGTGGATCGCTTATCGCGTTTCTAATACGGTCAGCTCTATTGCAGACAAATTGACTGATTCCGGAAACCAAGTCTCCACTGCCATTACTCAGCTGTCAGTTGCGGGCCAAACACTGTCAACGGCTTCAACTGAATCCGCGGCTTCGCTTGAAGAGACTGTGGCTTCCTTGGAAGAGATGTCGTCCATGGTTAAAATGAATTCCGACAATGCCAAACAAGCAGCGACGTTATCTCAGTCATCTAAAGACTCTGCGGAAGAAGGCCAGCGTGAAATGGCTGCGTTGATTCAATCGATGCAGGGTATTTCTCAATCTTCCAAGAAAATCGAAGAAATCATTAACGTCATCGATGATATTGCATTCCAAACCAATCTTTTGGCATTGAATGCCGCTGTTGAAGCGGCTCGCGCAGGCGAACAAGGCAAAGGCTTTGCCGTGGTGGCCGAGGCGGTGCGTACTTTAGCGCAACGTTCCGCAGTTGCTGCGAAGGACATCTCTTCTCTTATTAAAGACAGCGTTGAACAAGTAGAACAAGGTGCAAAAGTCGCCGACCGTTCTGCTGAAGTTTTAAACACAATTGTAACTTCCGTTAAAAAGGTTTCAGACCTTAATAATGAGATCTCTGCAGCAAGCACTGAACAAACCACAGGTATTTCGCAGATTTCCCAAGCGATGAACCAATTAGATGCTGGGGTTCAAGGCAATGCGGCATCTTCGGAAGAAATCGCGGCGTCATCTGAAGAGATCTCAGCTCAAGCAGATCTTATGCGCCAACTCGTGGCCAACCTAAACGAAGTGGTCACTGGGGATAGCGAAGTTCACTCAGAACACACCCCAAAAGCGGCCGCTCCGAAAAAAGGAACACCGGAGGCGAAGGTTGTTCAGTTTAAAACGAAGCCAGTTCCGGCGACCAAAACAGCCTCTGCTTCCGTGCCTAAAAAGGCACACGGCGGCGGCGCAGCAGCGGATGTCATTCCTTTTGATGAAGACGGTCCACGAGGCAAAGTCGGCACAACGGACGGCTTTTAATCCGTTGCAGAAAATCCAAATTTCGGGCTATCTTTACGGGGCATGAAAATTCCATTTAATCTGCCCCCGCATAGCCACAATGAAGAGAAGTATATTTCTCAAGCCATCGCCAATCGTAAATTATCTGGCGAAGGTGCTTTTAATAAAAAAGTCGTTGAGTGGTTCAAAAACCATCTGAAATGTGAAATGGCCGTTATCACTCCAAGCTGTACATCGGCTTTGGAAATGGCCATGGTTCTTGCGAACATCGGTCCAGGCGACGAAGTGATTCTGCCTTCATTTACATTCACCTCCACAGCGAACGTCATCGCCCTTTACGGTGCAATCCCCGTTTTTGTCGATATTGATCCTAAGACCCTGAACATGGATGTGGATGCGATGGAAAAAGCCATCACGCCTAAAACCAAAGCAGTTATGCCAGTTCATTATGCCGGCGTTGCCTGCGAAATGGATCGCATTATGGCCTTGTCTGATAAGCATGGCTTTATTGTGGTGGCGGATGCAGCCCAAGCGATCTTCTCTTCTTATAAGGGCAAGCCAACAGGCGCTTGGGGTCACATGGCCGCTTACAGCTTTCACGAAACGAAAAATATCGTGTGCGGTGAAGGCGGCGCTTTGATCATTAATGACAAACGTTTCGTGGAGCGCGCCGAAATCGTGCGCGACAAGGGAACGAATCGTCAGCAATTCTTAAACGGCCAGGTGGATAAATACACTTGGCAGGACAAGGGTTCTTCCTACCTGCAATCTGAATTGGCCGTGGCGTTCTTGTATGCGCAATTGGAAGAGGGTGAAAAAATCACCGCTCACCGTCTGGCGCATTGGAATCAATATCACCAGGGCTTTGCGGATCTGGAAAAACAAGGTCATTTGACTCGCATGCAGATTCCAGCAGATTGCCAAACCAATGCACACATTTATTACTTCTTGTGCAAATCACCAGAAGAGCGCGCAAAGCTTTGGGCTTATTTGAAAGAAAACGACATCCAATCGACAACTCACTACGTGCCACTTCACTCCGCTCCGGCAGGTTTGAAATTTGGTCGAGTCGCAGGCTCGATGGCGGTCACGGATGATTTGGCAAATCGCATGTTGCGCATGCCGATGTTTGAAGATCTGAAAAAAGAAGAAGTTTCGTTCGTGATCAATAAAGTTCACGATTTCTATAAAAACAAATAGGATTTTTATCAGATGAAACCCGTCCGACTTCTACATGTGATCCATTCTTTTTCATGGGGCGGACTGGAACTTTATTCCACAGAGCTGATTATCAAACTGCAAGCGACTCAGGTGCAACAATGGGTCGTGTGTTTTGCAAACTCGCGCATTGCCAAAGAACTAAAGGCTGCGGGTGTTGCAACAATTGAAACATCTGGCAAAAAGATTTCTAAATTTACCGAGGCGGGTTTGATCCGCGAAGCGATTCGCAAGCACGACATCACTCACCTCCACTCTCACACGCGTTTGGATATGTGGGCGACGTGTTTGGCTCGTTGGTTTAATAAGGATATTAAGCACGTTTATAATCTGTATATGAATGCCTTGCCTAAGCAGGACTTTATTCACCGAGCTCTTTTTAGACGTGTGGATGCCCTGTGCAGTTCTTCGGAAGATATCTTGAAGGATGTTAAGAAGAACTTTCCGATTGATTCCGCGAAATTAAAATTAATCCGTTACGGGCGCGAGACCGATAAATTTGTTCCACATCCGGCGGCTCGCGAAGAAATTCGCGCGAAATTCGCAGTACAAGACGGTCAAATGGTGATCGGAACTTTGTGCCGTATCGATGCGGGTAAAGGCGTTCGTGAGTTGGTTGAGTCCTTAGACTACTTACCCGATGAAGACCTTAAAAAGGTGCAGATCTGGGTCATTGGCGATCGCACAATTGTGGGTCATAACGATAAGGGCGAAACGACTTACGAACCAGAATCTCAAGCTTTATATGATTGGATGCTGGCGCGAGCTGCGTCTGACCGTTTAAAGGGTCACCTTTACCATATTTCTTTTCAACGTGATTATATTCCGTACATTGATGCTTTGGATGTGTTTACGCTCGCCTCTTACAACGAGACTTATTCATTGAGTGTGATCGATGCGATGATGATGGGTAAAGCTGTGATCGGCACCAACGCTGGTGGCACACCCGAACAAGTCGGCGGCACTGAGCGTGGGATCTTAGCGGAACCCCGTTCTGGTCAATCGCTGGCTGATTGCATTCGCTATTATCTGATGCACCCTGAAAAAGCTCACAAGCACGGCGAAAAAGGCCGCGAGTGGGCTTTGCACAATCACAACTGGCCGAACACTTTGAAGCATTTTACTGAGCTTTATCAGAAGCTGTAGCCCTTTCGCGCGCGTTCGCACATCGAGAATGTTGAAATAAATTTACAGTCGAAATGCGCAACGCAGAACCGATCGGTTTTGATGCACGTTATGGTTGTCATTAATTTCAAAGAAAAAAGGCACCGCTTCGTAAGCCAGTGCCTTTTAATATTTATTTTGTCTAAGACTCAAGGGGCTTATTCAAAATCAATCTTCGAAAATCTTCTCTGCTATTTTTTGACATATCTGAATACCTTCGGGAGTAAGATCTTTATTGAAGGCTAAGCCATAGATACTGTTGTTATAGAGAGCCCAGCCTTTGGCGCGATCCCATATTCCAGTATCATAGCCAAGGTGGTCTTTAAATAAATCTCGAGCAGGTTTATCGAAAAGAGTCCATGCGATCTTTAGGTCACAAGCGGGATCACCCACTCCCATTGTTCCAAAATCTATCACGGCAGCAAGCTTTCCGTCTTTCTCAATGAAATTCCCAGTGTTCATGTCACCGTGGAACCATACTGGTTTTTTAACAATGTCAGAATTTACGGCACGCGACCAAATTTCTTTGGCGGCATTGATATCGATATAGCTATCAATCTTTTCAAAGACCTCTTGAACCTTTGCATCGTTTACTTTGGGCGAGGCTCCATGGAAAAAATTTTCTTCCCCTGGCTCTAGACCACCGGCACCATCTATTGCATGCAGTTCTTTCAAAAAATCAGCCAAAGGAACCGCAAGTTGTTGCAATTCTTTTCGTGTAAAGGAATTAAAACTCGTTCCTTCAATCCATCTACAAACAGACCAGTGCCATGGATATTCCGCGCTAGGTTTTCCCAATGCAATGACTTCGGGAATCTGAATCGACAAGTGTGGGGCCAGCTTATGCAGCCATTGATGTTCTCGAAGAGGTTGGGTGGAAAATGATTTCAGGCGTGGCAGGCGAACGGACAATTCATCTCCGAGATGGAATGTGACGTTATCGAAGCCACTTTTCTTAACTGGTCTGATCTCTAAGGATGACCATTGCGGAAATTGACCTTCAATTAATCTCTTGACCAGGGATACGGTTATTTCAGGAGTAAATTCTTCGTTCATTTCCGGTATGCATATCAGTGTCTGCAGGAATTGTATAGCAAGCCAATAGATTCAATACGTCACCCGGCCAACATCATTCTGAATTCTTGAACTAGTCAGAATACAACATATATGACATCTTGCGGAACCGCAGCGGAAATGGAAATGACAACTTTGAACGCAAATAAGAACTAGGAAACGCCGAGAGCGCGGAGCCCTTGCACGACGATGACCACCAGCACATATGCGACGACGTTGAACGCCACCAATTGACCGACAGCCATTTTAATCGAGCCGCTTTCACGGGCTTGAATGGCGACCGTGGTCATACATTGGAGGGCGATCATAAAGAAGATCATCAAGCCGATCACACTACTGATGGTAAAGACTTTCTGACCGTCTTTGTTCACCGCCTCGCTCATTTGAGTGAGCAAGGACTGTTGTTGAGTGTCTTCGTTGTCATCAGCCACATTGAAAGTCACTGCCAATGAGGAAACGAATACTTCACGAGCAGCGAAAGCAGAAATCAAGCCCACACCCACACGCCAGTCAACTCCCATCGGAGCCACAACCGGTTCGATCACTTTACCCAACTGACCGGCATAAGACTGCTCGAGCTTGTCATGGGGATTTTCGATATTGTAGTTCGGGAAGTTTGTCCCAACCCAAATGATCACGGCAAACACAAAGATCACGGGACCCGCGCGTTTCACGTAATTCATCGTGCGAGTCAAAGACTGACGAAGCAGGACACGCATTTTTGGACGGCGATATATTGGGAGCTCCATCATAAAGAACGAGTTGTCGTTATGAGGCAGGAATTTATTCACAATCCCCGCAGCCAAACCACCCACGAACAACGAACCTAAATACAAAGACGCAAAAACCAATCCCGCCATAAATGCCGATTCACCATGGAACAAGAAGGCGATCAACAAAGCATACACTGGCAAACGAGCCGAGCATTGCATTAGAGGAATAACGAAGGATGTGATCCATCGATCACGCGCCGAAGAGATATTACGAGTCGCAATGATCGCAGGCACCGCACAGGCAAAACCCGACAAGATAGGAACAAAAGAACGACCACTCATTCCCAACGCTGAAAAGGGACGATCGATCAAGGTTGCTGCACGTGCAAGATACCCGGAGCTTTCCAGCAAGCCAATACCAAAGAACAAAATGAAAATCTGCGGAACGAACACCAACACGGCACCAAAACTGGAAACCACACCATTTGCCAGGAAATCCGCCCACAAAGTGCCAGGCCCCAACTCGCCCACGACTTTATTGAGGAAGCTAAATCCTTGATCGACATAATCCATGAACGGAGCTGCCAACCAAAAGATCGACGAAAACAACGCACTCATGATCACTAAGAACATCACCAAACCTAAAGTCGGATGCAAAAGAAGGCGATCGATCTTTTCGGTTTTCTCTACGATCTTTTTAAGACGAACTTCGGGGTGATCTGTTTTATGAGAAAGTGCTTCCTTCGCAATGCGATCGCACTCTTTCATTTTCAAATCGAGTTCATTGAAATCCCAGACGCGGGGACGTTTTGGAAACGAATCCAACGGAATCTTTTGCGCCTCGGCCACGATTTCAATCAGCCCACCTGCAAGCAAGCCATCGAATTGCAAAACAGGGCAACCCAAAGTTTTGCGCAAGTAATCCATATCGATCTCAATACCCTCGCGGCGTAAAAGATCAGCCATCGTGATCACCACGATCATCGGGAAACCCGTTTCTTTCACCTGCAAAGCTAATTGCAAATGACGAGACAACTGCGTGCCATCCAATACCACGATGATGCCCGTGGCCTCACCGAATTCTGGATTTTCGTAAATGGATTTGATCGTCACAACTTCGTCAGCACTTTTGGGATGAAGACTGTAGGTACCGGGAGTATCCATTGCCAGGATACCCGTGCCTAAATGCGGAGCCAATTTTCCCAAGGAGTACTCGACCGTCGCCCCAGGATAATTCACCGTTTTAAAACGTGAACCTGTCAGCCAATTGTAGAGAGTTGTTTTTCCAGAGTTCGGTGCACCGACCAAAGCGATCACTCGCTCTTCATGGCCCGCGGCTGCAACGTTTACTGTTTCAACGTCACTTGGGCACATGCAGCCTCCTCATTACGTAAAGCCAAAAAGCTGGTTTTGAAACGAACCAACAGAGGACCACCAAAAGGAGCGCGACCCAAGATCGTTAATTCCATACCAGAACGCAGCCCCATTTCATGAAGGCGTTCACGCAGGAGATGCTCCCCGGCGATTTGGAGGATTTCAACGGTTTGACCCGGCTTTAATTTGGCGTCTAACAAAGTCATTTTTCCCTCTGAGATCGAGCGAATTACTAGTTAAAATCATCCCCCCGCAAATGGTAGTTCTTTACCCCCAGGTCCAGGCATTGAAAACCAGTTGATAATGGCTTTCATTCCAGCCCCCGTGGAGACCCTAAAAACGAGCCCGTTTCGAAGACAATGGTCGTGATTTTGCGACCTTAGATTAAGTTCCCCCTCCCAAACCCGATCTGAAAATAGATGCTTTTTAAAGCCCAAACCACCCTTGTTGTCGGCTTCCTTTTATCAGCTTCTGTTGCACAGACGGCGGAGCTTTTCTATGCTCCGGGATTCTGTGATCCCAAAGCCCTCACCGTTTTTGTCGAAAACAAATCCAGCGAGCCTGAAAAATGGTGGAGCCAGGTCCATGAAAATGGCGTGATCAAAGAGGGCTATCAAGAGATCGACGCAAAATCTGAAATGAAATTGGCCGGTGCTGATTTTCTTCCCGATAAACGCGGTTTCTCGGTCAAAGCGGCGACGGCCAACACTTTACGTTTTACTTTAACTTGTGACACACAAAAGGTTTTACTAAGTTCTGTGACGTCACCTCAAGTAACTCATTATCTTCCTGCCAATACCTCATCGATCAAACTTTCACTCTTAAACCTTTACTTGAACTCGAACGATCTCACGGCAAAAGCCTTCGATTCCGCGGGTCTTGTGATCGAAGAAAAAACTCTGCACTTTACGAAAGATTATGAAACGCAGAACTTAAAGTGGAGCTTGAATCGTGCGATCTCGCGAATTGAAATCACTGCACCGAATCGTTTTCACTCAGAAGTATTTTATAGCGACGACGACAAGCAGAGTCCTCCCCTGGCATTAACTCCGGTCAGATTGCCTGCGGATATTTCTAAAAAGTACTTTCTGATCTCAACCAAAACTCCCAGCGAAAATGGATCCTTTGTGATTGGTTTGGATGACGAAGAGACAATCGCCACAGCTCGTGAACAGATCCATCGCCCCGAACTTGAAAAGATCATCGTGGCACGAATTGCTTTAGGAGTAGGTCCCGTCGCCAATCGTAATTTCCAAGCTCGCGATAAAGCACCCTATTCCTGGAATGTGACGTATGTCGATGCCTTTGGGGATTTTGCGCACATCGATTGTGATGGCAATCCAGATCTGGTCGAGGAACGTTTGCAACAGCGTTTAAATGAAGGTGGTCGTATCTGTTTCTGGCGCTACCGCGTGGTGCGCGAGCTGACGCCTTTCGAAGTGAGCTCTGGTATTTTATCGAAGCCTTAAGTTATTTCCCAACGGCAGTCGAAGCACCCTGTCCTTGCGTTTCTTCCACGGAAACCACGACTTTTTGAACGCCGTATTTTTTGAATTCCGTATAGAACTCTTCCGCTAAAATCTTAGAGAGATTTTCCACACTGGTATTGGTGACTGGCAGCAGGATCACTTCGTTTAATGGGAAAACATAGAAGCGATCACGGAAAGTCACTTCCAGGGACTTTTCCGTTTTTTTGAATTTCATGTCGGGATGATTTTGCGGCAACAGGACAATTTCGTCCCATATATCGAGGCGGGCTTTGATGAACTTTTTAAAGACATTAAAATCCATAAAATAGCCATCCGAGTGTTGAGTCTCGTCTGCCGGGGCATTGATATCGACTTTGACCTGATAATTGTGGCCATGAAGCTTTTCCGCATGCGTTTCATCAAAAATCAGAAAGTGCGCTGCTGAAAATTTGAAATTTTGCTTGGCCAAATGCAAGGTGGTCGTAGACATATCTCTCCCTAGTGGTTATATCCATAGCATGAAATTCGAACTGAAGCAGCATTTTCAAATTGAATCCGCCCGTTTCCTACCCCATTTGCCAGCAAGTCACCCTTGTTCACGCATGCACGGTCACAGTTTTAAGATTGTGCTGACATTGGTGGGCCCCTTGGATGAAAAAATTGGATGGGTCATCGACTACAATGACATTCAAGCCGCTATGAAACCCATCTTGGAGCAGATCGATCATCGCGTCCTAAATGAGGTGGCGGGTCTTGAGAATCCCACTTCCGAGTTATTGGCGAAATGGATCTTTGATCACGCTAAGAAAGTCCTCCCGATTTTAACTCGTGTTTCTGTCGCAGAAACTCCCCTGACCGAATGTGCCTACCCCGCATAAGGACTGGTCCGGAAACAGTCAATTGAAAGATTTTCCCTTTAAACTCACTCCTTCAGCCTTGTAGAATAAGTGCTGAGATGGAGTGAGTTTTTTGTTTGTAAAAGGATCGATTTTATTCAGCCTTTTAGTTTTGAGCCTTGGGGTGTCGGCAGCGCCGAACACACCTGCAAAACGTAACAAAAAAACGCCGGGCACGATCACCTCGCAACCGGCACTCACTCCATCGAAAACTTCTCTGCCTCCGACGCCACATCCATCCCCGACTCCTTCGGGAATATCTGCAACAGACTCCGCAAAAACCGAAGCAACAAAAAAAGCCATCAAGAAGGATTACGAAAATTCTTTGCAGGTCGGTATGCTTTTAAAAACTTTGAAAGCGACGACTTCCGGTGCCGGTGACAATCACAATGTGGCTTTAGATCCGAACACTCCCCCGGGTTATGCCCTTGGTTATTCCAATCGTCCTTTGGGTATTTCACTTGAAGCGAACGTGGCTAACGGCGGCGCACGCGCTGATAAAGTGGCGACTTCAGCTGAGGACTATCAGCTTCGTTATTTCAGTGGCCGCTTGGGTGCGGAATTCATTTATCAACGGTATAAGGGTTTCAATCAAAGCCCCACATCAGATGCCAACAATGATGGTTTTATCACGACCGATGAGTACTCATTGCCTGATTTAAAAATTTCAATGCTTCAAGCACAGTTTGAGTGGGCTTATTACGGTGTGAGCGCATTGGAAGCCTTTGGTCCCAACTGGCAAAAACCAAGTGTTGATGGATTGGCCTTCTATGCACTGTTAAGTCTTTCCCAAGTGGATATCGAAAATCCGACACCGTTTCTGCCGCAAAGTACGCCCTCTGATTACGGCGAAGACGCAACCTTGATTAAAGGAAAATATCAAAGTCTGGCGATGGGTTTAGGTGGCTCTTATGTTTGGCAATGGACGCGTTTTTACATCGCGATGTTTGGCAGTGCCCAAGCGGGCCCGCAAAAACAACAGTACGATACAACCACAACTCGTTGGGATAATTTAAAATACACCTGGTGGGTTCAAGCCAAAATGGCTATTGGATACGACTGGGGTCCTTGGTATATGAGTATCATCGGGCACACCCAGCCAGTGAACGTCGATTTGAAAACGATGGACATGTCGTTCTTCTCGCAAGCCGCCGGGTTGTACGTTGGGTCGCGCTTTTAGCGCGAAATGTGGGCTCGCGCTTTTAGCGCCAATGTAGTGTCGGCAGATTTGACAGGCTTGAAAGTCCTTCATCAAGCTCACAGTAATTCGCACTCTGAACTCTTTTAAATCAAACTGACGTGGCCGACCCTTTGCAAATGCGAGCTCCATCATTTTGTTTAAAAAATAAGGAGTTCTTAATGAAGTCATTTGTAACGACAGCTTTGGCTGTTGCAGTTTTGGGTCTTACAGCGTGTGCTGGTTCTGGTTCATCTAACGGTGAGGTTCCTGGTGCAGCGGCGGCGAAAGAGATGGCGAAGCAATTTGAAAACATTGATGGCACTATTTTCGGCGCATGGAATCTCGGAACTTTTACATCTGAAGATGGCACTCAATCAGTTACCGCAACGACATACTTTGGCGAAGGCAAGGTCGGCTCCAAGGGAGAGTGTCACCATGATGGCAAAACAATCATCGTATCTGTGACCGCTAGAGCGGTTTATACTGAAGACACAGTTGAAATTTTGGAAAATGTCGAAGCTAAAACTGACATTGGCAACGATGGTAACTGCAGTATCAGCCTTAAGAAAGACACCATGTCTTACAAATTGCTTAGCAATGACAAATTGAAGATTTCAGACAAACAAGGCAAAGACCTCGTCACAATGACTAGAATCAAATAACGAAAAAGGGCTCCTCAACAGAGCCCTTTTTTTATTTAATCAACGATGCATTCACTTTGACCGCTGGTCCCAGATTCAACTGGCCAGCGAACTTTTGATTAAATGACGGTGGATATAACATCACCACTGTGGAACCCATACGGAACATCCCCAACTCATCGCCACGTTTGATGGTCAAAGCCGGAGAATATTTTTTGTGCTGATACTCTGGAACACCCGCTTGATTTCCGCGGATGGTTTCATCAAAGCTTAGAACGATGTGACCTACGTTGGTGGCCCCAACGAACACCACTCCCACCGGGCCCATGTCGGTTTGAATCTCTACCAAAACACGCTCGTTGATTGAAAAGAGGTCTTTTACATTTGTCGTGGACCATTCATTCACAGGCCACAACTCGCCCGGCATATAACGAACGTCGCTGATACCACCGTCCACCGGAGAGTGCATGCGGTGATAATCGGTTGGGCAAAGATAGTAAGTCATAAAGAACCCACCATCCCATTTTTTGTAGGCATCGGGATCCATCGTGAACTCTTTCAGTTCATAGGTGTGACCTTTTGCCTGAATCAAAGTTCCCTTCTCAATGGTTTGAGCTTGAGTGATGACAGCGTCGGCTGGGTGGACAGCCCAAGCGTTCCCGAGAGGACGGATGCCCGGCTTTAATTTACGGATGAAGAACTCACCTATGCTTGGGTATTGGTCATATGTCTTTTCAGCCTCATCCAGGGCAATGTTGTACCACCAGGCAAAGGCTCTGACAGACAGGTTTGCCCACCATTTAGGCCCTTCAAAGTGCATTATTTTTCCAACCAGACGGCTGAGGCTTCTTTTAGGTAAAATACGAGTGATTGCTGACATATATAAATTATCTAACTGACTGCACCCCCTTTGTCACGACGAGAACAATCTGTTATAAGCTTTGAAATCAAAAAACACCTGGTGCACTTTTAGCGCACCCCGATTTGGCCTTTAACAGGGGCCCGTGAGGTTGAAATGGCGAAGATATTCAATAATATCGAGATTCCTATTGATCAGGATCTGGAAGAGAAACTTCAATGGTTAGTTCCCGAGCACGGGCCTTACCGCATCCTTCGCCAAAGCGTCGACGCTCGTCGCGCTCACTCTCCCCACTTCGTTTATTCGATTGAGGTCGCTGAAAAAGGCGAGACCCTTAATATCCCGGAATTCAATTTAGAAAAAATCGCGACTCCTAAAGAGAAACCCTTGATCGTGGGTACTGGTCCTGCAGGTCTGTTTGCGGCTTTGCGTTTTGTGGAGCGCGGAGTTCCGTGCGTTTTGTTTGAACGTGGATCTGATTCCGGCAATCGCATGAAGGGTATCAATCAATACTGGCGTCATGGAAAATTAGATACGCGCAATAACGTCTGTTATGGCGAAGGTGGCGCGGGTCTTTATTCTGATGGTAAGCTGATCACGCGTATTAAGTCCCCGCACATTCCTTACGTGATGAATCGCTTGGTACAGTTCGGGGCGCCAGCGGAAATTCAATGGTTGTCGAATCCTCACGTCGGTTCTGATCGTATTCGCCGTGTTATTCCGAAACTTCGTGAATATTTAAAAGCCAACGGCTGTGAAATCCATTTCGATACTCAGGTGACTGAGATTTTGATGGAAGGCAAACAAACTGTCGGCGTGCGCACAGAACATGGCACTGAATTCAAATCTCCGCATGTGATCTTGGCGACAGGTCACTCGGCCGAAGACATGATCAATCACTTGCATGACATTGGTGTGCATTTGGATGGAAAATCATTTGCGATGGGTTTGCGTATCGAGCACTCCCAAGCTGAGATCAACAAAATTCAATATCGTCAGTTTTCAGAGCATCCTAAATTGGGAGCTGCCAATTATAAATTGGCTGATCACGACGACAAGACTGGCATCGGAGTTTACTCGTTCTGTATGTGCCCTGGTGGTTACGTTCTTTCTGCAGGAACAGAAGCTGATGGGATCGTTTGTAATGGGATGAGTAACTATAATCGTAACTCCCCGTTTGCGAATGCGGCGATCGTGGTTTCTATCGATCATAACAAGCTTTTTGGGAATGACGTCTTTGGCGGGATGAAACTGCGCCGCCAACTTGAAACTCAAGCCTTGAAATCCGTTCGCGCCGCAGGCGGAACAAAAGAACTGCCAGCGCAAAATCTTTTGGATTTCCTGGGCGGAACTTCTAAAAAAGGTCCGCGCAACTTGCGTGCGGGTTCTTCACCTTCTGGCGCCATCAATATTCGCTTGGATGAGATTTTACCTGCGCACATGACGAAACGTATTCAAGAGGGCTTGCAGAAATTCAACCGCAACATGAAGGGCTTCGTCGTCGAAGACGCTCAGCTGTATGGAATTGAATCCCGCACCAGCTGTCCTGTGCGTGTGACTCGCGATAACGAAACGCTGGAGAGTATTTCCCACGCGGGCCTTTACCCTGCCGGCGAAGGTGCGGGCTATGCAGGTGGAATCACTTCTGCTGCTTGTGATGGCATTAAGATCGCCGAAAAAATTATCGAAAAACTTCAGTAGGTGCCAGGTCCTATTTCTTCGATGCGGTTCTGCGGCGCTTCTGCAAAATGCGACAGGCACCTTTTTGCTAATTCTGTGAAACAACAAAGGCGCTTGATTATGGACTAAGTCTCCTCAATAATTTTATTTTAGAGGAGACTTAGAAATGCATATTTTAGGCGTGTTGTTGATTGGATTTCTGGTAGGACTCGTGGCTCGCTTTTTTATGCCGGGCAAACAAGGTCTTGGCATCATTATGACGACCATCCTGGGTATCATTGGTGCCGTAGTTGGAACTTATATCGGGCAACTTTTAGGCTGGTATGCTGAAGGCGAACCCGCTGGTTTTATCGCGTCGGTGTTCGGTGCGATGGTGGTTCTTTTTCTCGCAAAATTGTTCTCAAAATAGCAGAAATTCACTGTGAGAACGGTCACTTAATGAGTCCGTTCCCGCTCCCTTGTGCCGCCCAAATTGGGCACTATGGCCAGTTCGTTTTCATTTAGATCACATATATAGGTTATGGGCTCATATTGAGACGGTATCGCATTTGCTTTAAATCCCGCAAAAGGATTTAACTATGCAGAAACTGAATTGGGTTTTTTCTGTTGCGATAGCATTGGCTGGCGTCTTGGCGCATGCGGAATCAGATCGTCCGTTGCCCATTAAAGATGACTCCGTAAAACTGGTCGAGCTTCCTGGTCAACCCAGCCGCCTGGTGTTTGGTGATGGCCGTGAAGCCACGTTGATGATTTCAAGCGAAGCGACAGGACAATTCAAAGTTCCTTTTAAAATCACCGAAAATAACTGCGCCCCTTCCGCGCCGGCTCCGATCTGCACCTATACGATGAACATGGGTCGTTCTGTGGCAAATTTCATGTGGACGAAAAATCCTGATGCAACCCGCTTGGGAAAACCTTTGTATCAGCAATATGGAGATTCCCAGCCAAGCCCGATCTCACCAGAGGATGTCTTTTCCACGAACTATTCAAAAATGGCTCGTCCAAATATTCCCAACAGTCTTCCAGCGGACACTATTATCTGTGATCAAATGGACTGGCTGCCTCGCGGACAGCAAAAATCTCAGAATGTGATTATGAAGTTGTGGTCTGGCGAGTTCATGACACAAAATTCTGAATCCGACATGAATGAAAATCAGGCGTTCTTTACTTATGGCGACCTTAGCTGGCAACGCCAGGGCAATACATTAACGCTTAAAAATATCAAACAACTCAATACGATCATTCTGTTTCCAGCTTTGACTGACACCTCCATGATCGTTATGGACGACAATGGCCAGGAATGCCAGATCTCCGCAGCAGGTTCTTTGAGTGCTCTTCAAGGCGCAGGCAAAATCCCTACTTCAGATATTGTGAATCAAGCTCCCGCAGGACTGAGAATTCGCAATCTGCCGAATCTTTATTTTTCATTGAATTATCCGTTGAGCCAACCAAACGGCGGATTGGTGTTAAAATGAATAAACTCATCACACTCTCTTTGGTTTTCTTAATGTCCGCTGTAGCATCGGCGCAAGAAACGAAACTGTCAGATGTTTCTTATTTAAATAAATTGAGTATGGCATTGCGTGGCTATGCACCTTCCATGGAAGAATATGCGAACTTGCAAAAGTCTGCGAGCATTCCAGGCGGCTCAGCGGCATTTTTGCAAGAATCTATTCGCAACTTTATGAAGACGTCGCACTATCGCGAAAGAATGGTCTTAAGAGTTGATGACCTTCTGTTCTTAAAGGCGGCCGGTCGGAACTTCGTTTTAAATCCCGTCCCTGAAAGTGTTTCCAACTTTGGGGATTTCAAACAACTTTCTGCAACTCAGAATCTTACTCGCGCCATTACCGAAAACAATCTTTCCTGGGATCAAATCTTGACTGGGAAAGACTACAAAGTCCCGTATGTTGAAGGTGAAAACTATGCGGAGTTGGCGTTCTATGATGGTCCCCGTGGCACAAAGCAGGACATGCTTTATAACTTTCTAGATCTCAATCCGTCGGGGAAACCTCCGAAGTTTGAAGATATTCATTTTGCAGAAAACGATCCCCGTATTGCGGGTGTCATTACAACTCAACGTTTCTATTCTCGCTATACCACGACGGCTCTGAATAAAAACCGTCGTCGCGCGGCTGCAATTTTCCGTATCTTTCTTTGTGATCCCATGGCCGCGGCAATTCCCGAAGTTCACGATACATCTAAGTTGAAGGATTTAATCTTTCCAGCCAATGGCCAGGTCAGCGAAAGCCAAGTGCGTGAAATCTTAGATAGCAAACACGGAACACAAGAAGACTGCATGAAGTGTCACTATAAATTGGATCCATTGGGTGCGACGTTACGTGCAAGCCCGTTGGTTCTGCATGAGCGCCCTTCCAGCGGCAGCCTGGTGTATCGCCGTACAAATGGCGAAATGGTGAACGAGCATGTTGCTGGCGTTGGTGATCTCGCAAAAGCAATCACCGCACAACCTGAATATGCATCCTGTCAAGTGGGTTATTTCTGGAATTGGTTTATCGGTTCCGACATTCCAAGAACGGCTGAGATTAATCAGACACTGGTTGAAAAATTCAATCAATTGGGTCGCAAAACCAATGATTTCGTAGCCTATATGGTCAGCCGTCCTGAGTTCCGCCAAAGAAAATTGGCAACACCTCAAGCGGCAATGGCCTCGAATGTTCGTACGTTCTTACAGCGTTGTGACTCTTGTCATATGAGCCAACAGCCAAATCTGCCAGCATTTGCAAAATGGCCGATTGGTGATGCAGGAAGTGCAAAGTCTTGGCTACGTCAAATTTCCAAAGAGTTAGATCTTGAACATGGCGGAGAGAACCGCAATATGCCTCCTGAAGACGGCTTCCGCCCGTCAAAGAGTGATTTGAAATTGATCAAACAGTGGATCGATTTGGGTGCTCCGGATGACCAAGGACAAGTGATGGTGACTCCATGAAAAACATTTTAGTGATTTTATTGGTATTCAGCTCTTCGGCGCACGCGGCGTTTGACCAAACAAACACGCGCTATTTGAGTGGCACTGAGGTTGTTGAAAAACTTAATTTGGCTTTTCCTGATGCCTTGGCGTATGCAACCAAGAACAACAGCTCTCTTTGCACGATCAGTTCAACAGATCAATCTGCTGCAGGTTTCAACACTCCAGCAACGGGTCGTTCGATCTATCTTGAGCCAGGAACTGCTTTTTATTCTTGGTACCAAAAATGTACGAATGCCTATGTTTATTATGAGTTTACCAATCTCACACCAGAACTTATCAAAAAACACCTAGGGCCTCTCTATAAGCCCGAGATTGATTTAGATAACACAAACCTCAGATCTTTTTCTGACGGCGAGCTGATGAGTTTAATCAACTATCACATGCTGCGCCTTTTAGGCCCCGATGAAGTGATCCAGGAATATGGCTACATCAAGGACCTTGAGGCCTATCGCCAAGAGCTTTTACAAAAAGGTAAGACCACTTGGGCTCTTAAACCATTTTTACAAATCATTGAAAGGGAGCTCGTCGGTCGTGATGAGTTCCTAAGCTACTAAAGAGGAACTTATGAATCGTCGCCATTTTTTAAAAAACAGCGCCAGTCTTTTTGCTCTTAGTGGTCTTTCGCAATTGATGCCAGCGATGAGCTGGGCTTTGCAATCACAAGATCAATACCTACTTACATTCCACATGCGAGGCGGCGCCGACGTCAGCCTGGGTCTTGAACCTTGGACCGCGGAACAACGCCCCTTAGAAACAGATTATTTTATCGAGTACGGTGTGAATGATTTGGTTCGCGTGAATAACGTGATCTATGGTCCTGCGATGGGTAGCATCCAGAATGTCTTAAGTGACTTTTCTGTGATCCGTGGCGTGTTCTTGTCTGAATCAGACAATGGACATCCTGCTGCGGAAGCGATGATGAGAACTGGAAATGGTTCCAACAAATATCCTGACTTGGCGATTGAATTCGCAGCGATGCATGACGAAGATGATAATTTCGGCGTGATCGCCTCGAATCCCCTGGTGCAATTGGATCGCAATGTGAACCAGTACGACCTTTTTGACTTGTCGAGCATGAATGGTGCGGGAGACTTAGGTCAAAGTTCTTCTCGTGGCGGCGCTTTGGATCGCGCGCGCCAAGAACTGATCAGAAAATCGGGGCAAATCGGCAAGTTTGTAGAACTGCGTAATAAAATTGTTGCCGACACGAAAGCACCCGCTGAGTTGGCTGCCATTGTGGCGGCCTTTGCCACAGGCGTTTCTAGATCAGCGAGCTACGCGCCTAGCTCGAGTGATCTGGACACGCACTCTGAGCATGCCAAAAATCACCTCACGAAGCAGAACGCCGTGTGGGAAGAGTTCGCGACACTTGTAAAAGTATTGAAATCCGTTCCAACAGCAGATGGTCAAAGCATTTATGATAAAACCACAATTGTGGCCTTCTCCGAGTTCTCGCGTACGCCAGCTTTGAATGAAGCTAAGGGCAAAGACCATAACCCACTAACGAACTCAGTTTTGGTATCTGGTCCAGGCTTTAAAAAGAACACAGCCATTGGTGGCAGTCGCATCGTCAATCGCCGCGTTTCAAGCTCGGGGATGCCTTATCATGTTGCGGTTCCTGTGGACTTTGCTACAGGCCGTGTAGCCACTCGTCGCGACGAATTCTCGATGGGCGAGATGATCACTCCGGAAACCGTGATGGCAACCATTGCCGACAGCTTAGGTTTGAGCCGTGCGATGTTCGGTTGTGCTCGGCAGGGTACGAAATCAATTCGTGGAATTTTGAAATAATGATGAAAAAGAAAACGCCGCTGATGAAGCGGCGTTTTTTATTTTTATATTTAATTGTATGGTTGAAGAGTGAAAAGAATTAGCGCTTTTCCCAAGCGATATTATGGAACGAATGAGCTTTCGTTTCTTGTTCCCCAGAGATCGCATGGGCCGCTGTCAGAAGAACATTGACGCCTGCTAAAATGATAGTCACATAAACCACTGTTTTTTTGAGTTTGGAGATATTGTTTTTCATACAGGTTTACTAATGCAAACCCAGGGCCGACATTCAGAATGGAACAGTGATTTACCAACTCGACCCTATTGGATTCCGGACATTATATCCCATCCTGAGACAAGATAGCGTTCCGTTAATTGTTCCCCACCTGACAATGATTGCAGGCCTTTTTTTCTATTTTACTTAAATGCACTTTCTGCCTGTATTTCAGGCAACTCCTCGGTCACCGGATAAATGTTGAAATTCACCTGATAGACTCTTTTGCCACGATATTCTCTGGGGTTGTGACGAGCCATTTGCTCTTTGGAAAATTCGTTGAGCATTTCATTAAAGACGACAAAGTCTTCACTCGTCATCGGTAAGAGGAGACTTTTATAACTGCGAACGGACGTCGGCATTTCAAAAGCTCGAATCGCTTCTTTTAAACTTTTCTCATGGAACTGGTGAATGCTTTTGCTGCCTTTGTTATCGGCCACTTTAAACATTCCAACATTCGAGGCCCATCTTAATTCTGCTGCAGCTGTGGCATCATGACCGATACCCCCTGCCAGCTTTTTAATATGCCCCCAGGACTCGAGGGACGTGAGGGCGCGCAGAGTGATTTCCTCGTCTTGGGATATCAGTTGCGACAGGACCTGGAGGCTTTTTTCGATATCCGGATAGCTGAACAACGACAACAGGCGCGCATAGATCGGGTCTGAAGTGAAGCTGTCGTCGCCTGAAATAAGCGTGGGCTGATTGTGATTCTTTAAAATCTGCATCATCTTTTGACCAAAGATGTGGCGTTCTTTTACACCAGACGCTTGGGAGTATTTGACCAGGCAAAAGAAATATTCCTGTTCTTCTTTCTGCGAAAAAAGTGTCTGCGCCAGAGATTCAACCAAATTGGGTGTTAACTTCTTTTTACCCAGAACCATCATTCTTAAAAAAGAACGACTTTTAAATGAGAGCTCATCCGCCCATTTTTCATAGGAAAATCCCTGACGGATGGCTTTGCGGTACTGATAGTAGTCTTGAAGAAAAAGACCGACATCTAGATACTCGTACACTTTTGGCTTTGCTTTTGAAGTCGAATCCATTCAACCCTCGCTTGCCCTCTATGGCATCAAACAGCTGAGAGACTGTCAACAAGGTTCCTGTGCAGCGAGAGCTACTCAAGGCTTTGCAAACTGCGCCTACTGAACAACCTGTATACACATTAATGGCACTTAATGCTTTAAAGACAGTCAACAGGTGGCCCTACTCTTGCTTTGGAAGATCTCCATATAACAATCGTGAATCTGACATCTCCGCCCTGGCGAGACGAATGAAGGATTTCAAGAACTTTGGAGAATTTTATGAAATTCAGAAATCTTTTAACTGGAACTATGCTGCTTGTTTCAATGAACGTCTTTGCGGGCCCGGGTCAGATTGGATCCTCGAGTGTTGAAATGGATGCGCTGTTGGTTCAAAATCTGAATCAAACCCAAGTGAATAAAGAAGCTACGGCTTCGGGGCCCATGGCAAATATTTCGTCTTTAGCAACGATGGGCTTTTCAGTTTCCCAAATTTCATTTTCAAAGAAATTCGCGAATGAGATCTCCGACAACTTTTGCTCTATCAGCGTGAAAATGAACCGTGGCGAGGAATCCAAAGGATATATTTTCACATTGATAACTGAAAAAGGTTTTTCTCAATCAATGGCGGCTAAAGAGGGCAAAAAATATTCTGATCTTTCTGAGTCTTACCGTGAAGCTGTGAGCCGCTGCCTGACTATGACGAAGTAAATATTAATCAATCCACCAAGACATCATTCATTAATCTAAATAGAAAAAAGGGAGTTCATTGAACTCCCTTTTTTCTATTTGCCGGATTTATCAGTTTCATCAGTTTCGATGGGGACGATATTTCGAATCGTATTGCCGGCAAAATCCACGCCTTCAACAATAACGTATCCAGCATACTTACCCGCCGTGTAGGTCATCCACGTTTCCACCCCAACTTGCACACTCGACACCGCTTTCGCGGCACTGCCTTTACCAACATACTTGATATCGGAAATTCTCGTATAACCAAGCTTCTTGGCCGCGGTCATATAGACAGCCGCCATTGAAGGAACATACTTAAATGGAGGCGGAATTACGATATCTGTAGAGTTCTGAAGCGCATTACAAACACCACCAATACAAGTTGGCCCTGCAGGCTTTCCCTCTTGTTCGACAAGGGTCTTCTTCAAGTTATCAAGTTCCTTTTGAGTCACTTTCAATTTGAATTCAATGTAACCTCGCCCATTTCCGTTGGCCGCTCTTTCTACTGCCTTGGCACTGGCATTGTTTTTCACATTTCCCGTGAGATCGTAGACGCGATCCCCGACCTTTAACTCCGCATGCGTGGCATTGATATATTTAGGTTTGGGATACCACACTATAGAAACTTGATCCGATATCAGGTCCTTAGCCATCGCACCTTTGATCGTTTTGGATGAAAGAGCGACCGTCTCCCTGACAATCAATCCTGAAGCACGCACCAGTTTTGGCAACAATCCTAATGCCAGCGTCGGATCAAAGATCGAGAAGAATGCATAACAACGCATTTTGGCGACGACTTCTGGATTGAGGCAGCCCGTATTGCCAAAGCCAGCCTTTAAAAGAATATTATCGATCTGTTGATTTAGAGACTTTGGCATTTTGGCCACTTCTCCAGACCAAGGCTCGATAAATTGTTGATCCATTTTCTTTGTTTCAATATCTTTTTTCAGCTTTTGCAAAAGCTTGCGATATAGAACCGCCGCAGAATATCCTTCTATGTAGTTCTTATTGACGATGTCATCCGAAGAAATTCCTTTTTGAGGACCGACACCCTCGATTTCTTCCTTTGAAAAGTAACTTGCAAAAGGACCCAGCATTTTTCTTTTGCACTCGCCACTGGTGCATTCTTTGAAAAACTGGAGCTTACTCAATGACTCAACCGAAGGAGCCGCACCTTCACCTGTGACAAATTGAGCAGCCGCTTTCGCGAGATCCGTCCAAGCGCCCTTCATTCCCTCATGGCAAGATCGTCCATAATCAATGATGTTTGGAGCATTATCGCAAACGGACCTTGAGCTACAGTCAACAAGCTTACCAGTGCCTTTTAACTCAGGATGATCTTTTTCAAACTGATCGCACTTATGAACAACGCGATTCATATCACAGGCCAAAGCCGACGCGGTCACAGAAGCATCCAGACGGCCGACGCAATCAAACTCACCCTTTGTGCAAAATTGAAATGGCGAGTCTGGAAACTCTTCCGCAATGGACCCCATCACTTCTTCATCCGGCAATGGCAGCCCCTCAGATCCCGTTTTAGATCCATATCCATAAGGGCTTAAAAGTATGAATGATAGAAAACAGAAAATCCTAAGCATCAGAAATAATATCGGATTTTCGAGGTCTATCGAAGAGGGGCAACATTTTGTTTCGACTCGCGAAACACAAGAATTTAGACCAAGGTCTACCTGTTGGGCACTAAAAAAGGGAGTTCGTCTGAACTCCCTTTTTTAGTTTTATTTGGAGAAAGTAAGGCCGTACCTTTTACAGGTTTCTTCTGTATTGACCGCCGACTTCGTAGAGGGCGGTCGTCATTTGATAAAGGCTGCAGTATTTTGCGGCGTTCATCAAAGCGGCGAAGATGTTTCCACCGTTCAAAACCGTGTCCTTTAAGTTCTTCAATGCTTTTTCACCGTCAGACTTGTGCGAGTCTTGGTATTTATGAACATTGTCGAGCTGTTGGTTTTTTTCTTCGTAAGAAGCACGAGCCAGTTCAATTTTCGGTGGAACGTAGTCCGCCGCCATTGTTTTTGGATCGATGAAGGTATTCACACCAATAATTGGTAAGGTGCCGTCGTGTTTTAGGCGCTCATAATACAACGATTCTTCTTGGATCTTAGAGCGTTGGTATTGAGTTTCCATCGCACCCAACACACCACCACGTTCGTTGATCTTTTTGAATTCGTTTAGAACGGCTTCCTCAACCAAATCTGTCAGCTCATCCATGAAGTACGAACCCTGCATTGGGTTTTCATTCATCGTCATACCGAACTCACGGTTGATGATCATTTGAATGGCCATCGCACGACGAACGGACTCCTCTGTCGGCGTTGTGATCGCTTCATCGTACGCATTCGTGTGCAAGCTGTTGCAGTTATCATAGATAGCTAGCAAGGCTTGCAAAGTTGTACGGATGTCATTGAAATCAATTTCCTGCGCGTGCAAAGAACGACCCGATGTCTGGATGTGGTATTTCAATTTTTGAGAACGATCGTTCGCCTTATAAAGGTCACGCATTGCTACCGCCCAGATACGACGAGCCACGCGGCCCAAAACTGAATACTCAGGATCCAAACCGTTTGAGAAGAAGAACGACAAATTCGGAGCGAAGTCATCGACCTTCAAACCCCGGGACAAATAGTACTCTACGAATGTGAAACCATTTGAAAGAGTAAATGCCAATTGAGAAATCGGATTCGCACCCGCCTCGGCAATATGGTAACCAGAAATTGAAACTGAATAGAAATTACGGATTTTTTGTTTAACAAAGTATTCCGCGATATCGCCCATCATCTTCAACGCAAAGTTGATCGAGAAGATGCAAGTGTTTTGTCCTTGGTCTTCTTTCAAGATGTCTGCCTGAACGGTTCCGCGCACTTGTTGCAGAGTCCAGATCGCGATGTCGTTGTATTCCTCGGGAGTGACTTTGCGACCCAGTTCCTTTTCTTTCTTTTCAACCTGCTGATCAATTGCCGTGTTGAAATAGAAAGCCAGGATCATTGGTGCTGGACCATTGATTGTCATGGAAACCGAGGTGTTTGGATTGATCAAATCAAAGCCCGCGAAAAGCTTTTTCATATCATCCAAAGTACAAATGCTCACACCCGACTCCCCGACTTTACCAAAGATATCCGGGCGTTGATCAGGATCTTGTCCATACAAAGTCACAGAGTCAAAAGCCGTGGAAAGACGATGAGCTGTTTCACCTTTCGTCAGGTAATGGAAACGACGATTGGTTCTTTCTGGCGTACCTTCCCCTGCGAACATGCGCTTCGGATCTTCATCGGCACGTTTCAAAGGGAATACGCCACCCGTGAACGGGAATTCACCAGGAACGTTTTCAAGTTTTAAATAACGGAATCTGTCGCCCCAGTCTTTCATTTTTGGAACGACGACTTTTCTGATTTTCGTGCCACTGAGGGATTCACGCGTCAGTCTTTGACGAATCTCTTTGTCACGAACTTGGAATACCAATTCGTCACCGGAATAGCGTTCAACCAGTTGGTCGAAGTTTTTAAGAGATTCCAACTCTTCGGCCGTGAACTCGGCTTCTAATTGAGATTGAACTTTAGAAACAGTTTCCGCCGGTGTGCCCAACATCGGAGCCAGCTTTTGCAAGCTGCCAAGCTTGGAAGCTTCCTCGGCCAGGTCTTCGGTACGTTTTTTATACTTGTGCACCGTCGAAACGATTTCCGCCAGATAGTTTTGACGATCCGGAGAGATGATTCCATGCTCCTCAGCGGAAAGGATGTTGTTTTTATAAGCAGCATCCACCACCCAACGACCCTTTTGTTTTTCTTCCAAAAGGTCGGCAATTTTAAAGAACAATTTATTCACGCCGCCGTCATTGAACTGAGAAGCTTGAGTCAAGAATACGGGAACCTGAACTTTATCATCAAAGATTTTACGTGAGCGTTTGTATTGCTTAGACACATCACGAAGAGCATCCAAAGCGCCGCGACGATCGGCTTTATTAACAGCAATCAAATCTGCGAAGTCGATCATGTCGATTTTCTCAAGCTGTGATTGCGCACCGAAATCAGACGTCATCACGTACATGGACATGTCGCTCACTTCAGTGATCGCCATATTGCCCTGACCGATACCCGAGGTTTCAGCGATGATGAAATCAAAGTCCAGTTGACGAACGAACTTCAAAATCTCTGGCAATGAAGATGCGATCTCACGACCTGAACCACGAGATGCCACAGAACGCATGAACACTTTTGTACGAGACAAAGAATTCATACGAATACGGTCACCCAGCAAGGAACCACCGGTTTTACGTTTCGATGGATCCACGCAGACAACGGCGATTTTTTTATCTGGATATGCGTTCAAGTAACGTTGAACCAACTCATCGATCAATGACGATTTACCTGCACCACCGGTACCCGTGATACCCAAAACCAACGGTGGTTGCTTAGCCTTGAAATTTTCCAGACCATAAGAAGCCAAAGAAACATCTTTGTTGCCGTTTTCGATGGCAGTCAGCGCCACACCCAATTCAACAGACGGAACGGTGTCGCCGGGAAAGATATTCTTTTTAGTTTTAAATTCTTTTTGTTTTTCCAAAAGGTTGAAGTCGCAACCTTTCACGATCATTTCGATCATACCTTCCAAACCTAAACGACGACCGTCGTCTGGATGGAAGATTTGCGAAATGCCATAGGCTTCCAATTCTTTCTTTTCGTCGTAAACGATAACTCCGCCGCCACCGCCATAGATTTGTACGTAGCCCGCACCTGCTTCGTTCAAAAGATCGCGCATGTATTTGAAGTATTCCATGTGACCGCCCTGATAAGAGCTGATGCACACGCCTTGCGCGCCTTCTTGCAAAACGGCTTTCACCACATCGCTGACGGATCGATTGTGACCCAAGTGGATCACTTCCGCGCCCATATCCTGAAGGATACGTCTCATGATGTTGATGCTGGCGTCATGGCCGTCGAACAAGGCCGCGGCTGTGACAATTCTAACTGGATGCTTTGGAGTATATGCCATAAAAACCTAATCTATTGACCTTTGAAAACTGCTTTACGTTTTTCGATGAAAGCACCCGTGCCTTCTTTAACGTCATCGGTGTTGAAAAGCTCGGCGAAGATTTTCGCTTCGTTTTTCTGTGCTTCTTCAACATCCAAATCCCAGGCTTGATTGATCGAACGCTTTGCCATGCCCACTGCGATGGGAGCTTTTGACAAAATAGCCTCCACAGTTTTCATCACTGTCGCCATCAACTCTGCCTGTGGTACGACCTTGTTCACTAGACCATAATTCAGAGCTTCTGCTGCTGTGATCATGTTTCCAGTGTAAGTCAGTTCACGGGCTTTACGTTGACCGATGGCGCGAGCCATACGAACTGTACCGCCAAATCCTGGGATCAAGCCAAGACTGACCTCTGGCAAACCGAATTTTGCATTTTCAGCGGCATAGATAAAGTCACAGCCCAGGGCCAACTCACAACCACCACCCAATGCAAAACCATTCACTGCGGCGATCACAGGGATTTTCAAAAGAGTCAGTTCGTGGAAAATAGACTGCCCACGCTGTGCGAAGACCATGCCTTTTTCTTCATCCAAGGCATTGATCTCTTTGATGTCAGCGCCCGCCACGAAAGCCTTTTCGCCAGAACCTGTGATGACTAAAGCGCGCGCATCAACGTACGGCATTTCACCGATTTGACGAAGGGCTTCGGCCATTTCTTCCAACACTGTGGAATTCAATGCATTCAAAGCTTCAGGACGGTTGATGGTCAAAACCCATACGCCATTGGCTTTTTGCTCAAGAAGAAGTGTTTTATAATTAAAACTTGCCATAAATACTTAAACCTATTTCTGAGAGTAGTCGTAGAAGCCACGACCTGATTTACGACCCATCCAACCCGCTTCAACGTATTTCACCAGAAGTGGACATGGACGATATTTAGAATCACCTAGACCTTCATGAAGGACATTCATGATCGCAAGGCACGTGTCCAATCCGATAAAGTCCGCCAAAGTCAAAGGACCCATAGGCTGATTTGTTCCCAACTTCATTGCCGAGTCGATGCTTTCCACAGAAGCAATGCCTTCATGCAAAGTGTAAACAGCTTCGTTGATCATTGGCATCAAGATGCGATTCACGATGAAGCCTGGCATGTCTTTTACAGACTCAACAAACACTTTGTCCATTTTCTCGGCCAAAGCTTTCACAGTTTTGAAAGTTTCATCAGAAGTTTGCAAACCACGGATACCTTCCACCAATTTCATCAAGGGAACCGGATTCATAAAGTGCATACCTGCAACTTTTTCTGGACGTTTCGTCACCGCTGCAATTTTAGTGATTGAGATAGAGGATGTGTTAGAAACCAAAAGAGCTCCTGGTTTAACAGTCGCATCCAAGTCTTTGAAAATTTTAAGTTTAAGGTCGATGTTTTCTGTCGCGGCTTCGATCACGATGTCGCAGTCTTTAAGTCCCGCAGTTTCTTGAGTTGTTTTAATACGACCCAAAAGAGCCGCTTTGTCAGCTTCAGTCATTGTTGCTTTTTTGATCAAGCGATCACAGCTGCCAGAAATTGTTGCCATACCTTTTTCAAGAGAAGCGGAGCTTACGTCCATCATAACGACATTAAAACCAAAGTTTGCTGCCACTTGAGCAATCCCGTTCCCCATTTGTCCCGCGCCCACAATACCGATCAATTTGATATCCATATACCACTCCGTGTTATAACTTCGTAAAACAGAACTGTTCAAAATGGTCCAACTGCAAGGCGGAGGGACTTTTCCGTAGGGAGGCGTACTTTACGTACGCCGCAACAAGGGAAAGTTCCGACACGAAGTCAGTTGGGGCATTTTCAACAGTTCCGACGTAAATTAGGTACTTTACTTTAGGCCTGGGGTCAAAAGTTCTGGTCTTGAGAGCGGTGGGTCGCGGGCCTCACAATAGACTGATGCACTCTATTTTTTCCGCGGTTTTTCCTATTTTGCTCGTTGCTCCCTCTGCTTATGCGGCTTTAGCCACGGATGCCAGTGCGGCCATTTCATTTTACCGTACAAAAGAGAGCGTTTTTGCTTCTGGCCAGGCGAGTCGAACGACCCTGGAAAATAAGCTGATTTCAACGCAGATCGAAAGCACTTACCGTGTGCGTTGGGACCGTCGCGAATACGAATTGGAAGCCAAGCAAATTTTAAAAGACATCCAAGTTGCAAAACTGGTCGACACCAATTCCGCTTGCCAACTTTTATCCTTAAACCGCAACGACTCCGGAGCCATCAAAGTTTTAAACGCCGGGGCCACTGTTGAAATTTTAGAAACCGATGATTACTGGGCGCGCGTTAAAACCTACAAAGACAAGGTCATTGGCTGGGTTCCCCTTTCCATGCTAAAAAATCGCCACGACGACGTGGGAGTTTTCGTCAACATCATGGATACCTATATGCGCGCCGAGCCGCATAGCTTTGCCCGCGTTATCACCACGGTCCCGCGCCTGAGTCGTCTGCAGCCTTTGGGTTTTGAAAAAGGCTTTATGAAAATTTCCATCAACAATGTGGTGGGTTTTGTTGACGTGAATCACTTTGCTTCGCGCGCGGATTTTGCAACCTTAGCTTTCGTTGATAATAAATGGGTTCCCATCACTCATCGAAATGGCGAATTTTTAGTCTCCGCCCAACGCGCGCAAATCCCGATTCAACGCGCCTTGGGGTATGTCACCAGCAGCACTCGCGGAGTCGTGACTCGTGCGGTGGTAAACGGCCCGCAACTGCTTTCCCGAGTTGAAATCACCAAGCCCGAAGCCAATATCTGGGCTCTGAGTAAAATCGACGGTCACGGCGAAGTTTGGTGGAAGCGCAATTTCGTCCCTCACGAAACACCCCAGGTGATTGAAAAAAACTCGATCACGACTGAAGAGCTTATGAAGCGCGAAATCTATTCGATTGCGTTTGAAAGTAAAACCTCGGTCCGGGGAATCGTTTCGGCCGAAGGCGTTTACACGACAGAAGACGGATTGACCTGGAAGCAAATTCCTCAATTCGGAAAACAAAACTACCCGGTCTATATTCATCCCAAAGGACAGTGGTTTGTGGGTTCTTATAAGAGCACGAACCAAGGGCAAAGCTTTGAGCCGTTTATTCGCTGGGAAGTCGTGGCTGATGCCATCGAAGCGTCCATTCACCGCAATCCTAAGACTTTGCGCCTGACGCAAATCGAAGCTGTCTCTCCCACTCAGATCATCATCAACGTGGACACGGGAACTTCAAAAATCAAATTGGCAGGGTCTCTTTCAGATTCAACTCATTGGGCTGTAGTTCGTAAATAGGATCTGTCGGTCCTTTCTCACAGTTACGGCCAGCGGAAGCATTCGCTTCCGCCGACTCTTAATGTTTAAGAGATTGCTGGGGTATAGGATCGGGAATCACGTTGTCACTGCCAGCAGCCATATAGCCAACCTTCAACTTCAAAAATTCGCTACCTAAGGAATTTCTATCCCGTACATCGCTGGATTTTTTAAAATCTGGCAGAAGCTCTTCTTCCTCTTCCTCGATGTGATGTTCGACCAGCTCCGCCAGCACTTTAATTCGTGCAGATTTTAAATCTGGTTCTGTCGTTCTTTTAATTTCTTCAACGAGTTGATCCGCAAGAGAATGCTCAACATCACCTTCATAACCTTCCTCTTTGAGGTCTTCATCATTTTTCATAAAAACATAGAGGGTTTCCTCTTCAGGCTTGGCGTGGGCAATCAAAGTAGGTGCAAATTCCTCAAAAGCAGAAAATCTTTCCTCCTGGGACTTATCAGAGTTTTTCATTATTTTGATCAGTTGCTTTAGGGGCTTATGATCCTCAAGAATAATATCGACGATATCTGATTTTGAAGTTTCGACATTTGGTTGTGAATGTGTTTGCATGCGTACCTCCTTAATAAACACAATATATCTGTTTAAAAAAATGGTTGAAGTGCGATAACCAGAATTTGCGCATAAGCATGCCTGCAATTACACATGAGGAATTTCCAGCCGACCTCACGTATATTGAGTGGATGAAGTCGACATTCAGCGAGCTCGTGCGGGCAACTAATGAAGGATTGTATTGTGAAAAAGGAGACTTTTACATCGACCCTTGGCGTCCCGTTCATCGCGCCCTTATCACTCATGCCCATTCAGATCACGCCCGCTGGGGTTCTAAAGAGTATCACACCAATATCAAAAGTGCGCCGCTGCTAAATTTACGTCTGGGACAGGACCTTCCCTTAAAGACTTACGCGTCTGGTGAAAAAATAAAAATGGGAGAGACATGGGTGAGCTTTCATCCGGCAGGTCACATCTTAGGATCTTCGCAAGTGCGCATTGAGTATCAAAACAAAGTCTGGGTCGCTTCCGGGGATTACAAACGAACCCCCGACCCATCTTGTGATCCATTTGAGGTCGTTCCTTGTGACACTTTTATTTCCGAGGCGACCTTTGCCCTGCCAATATATAAATGGGACACCGGCCAAGTGACGGCAGAGAAAATATTTGAATGGTGGCAATCCGATCAGGAGCGCCCGAGTTTATTATTTTGTTATGCTTTAGGAAAAGCCCAAAGAATTTTGGCTGAACTCAGCCGCCTGACCGATCGAACAATTTATCTTCACGGCGCCATGGAATCTTTGACTCAAATTTATCGTGATGCCGGTATAAAAATGCTGCCCACCGCTGCGATACAACAACATGAAAAGGGATATGCTTTTAAAGGTGATCTGATCCTGGCTCCCCCTTCGGCCCATCGCTCGCCGTGGATGAAGCGCTTTAAAGATCCGCAAACAGCTTTTGCATCAGGATGGATGTTGGTGCGCGGAACAAGACGCCGCAAAGGTTACGAAAAGGGCTTCGCCTTGTCGGATCATGCCGATTGGAATGAACTCAATCAAACCATTTCAGAAACCCAAGCTTCGGCAATTTACTTAACTCACGGTCGAACCGATGTCTTGCAGCGCTATCTGACGGAACAAGGAAAGAAAGTTAAACTTTTCCATACCGAATACGAACCGGAAGAGGAGGCATCGTGAAAGACTTTGCCAAACTCTATGAAGAATTAGACTCCACCACATCCACCAATGAAAAGGTCGACGCCCTAAAAAAATACTTTCGCGACACATCCCCTGAAGACTCCATGTGGACTTTGATACTTATGACCGGAAAACTTTCCCGCAGGACCATCACCTCACGAACCTTGAGTCGACTTTTTTTAAGCAGCACGCACTATCCTGAATGGCTGTGGGATGAAAGCCGTGATCATGTGGGCGACACCGCAGAGACGCTCAGTCTGCTCGCTCACACCCTGAACCTGTGCCGCGAAACCTCCGGAAAACAAAACAAAAGCCTGAGTGAATGGATGGAAAAGGAAATTCCCACACTTGCAAAAATCAAAGACGAAACCCAGCAAGGTGAACAGCTTTTAAAACTGTGGAGCAAACTGACAACTCAAGAGGTGTATATTCTGAACAAATTGATCACCGGCGCCTTTCGCGTCGGAGTCAGTGACAAACTGGTGATTCGCGCCCTCTCAGAGGTGTATGACGTCCCGACGGATCAAATTGCTCATAGATTAACAGGAAATTTAGAAACGGGCGAAGAGGCCTTTGAGAAAATAGTCACTCACGAGGTCACCGCAGCGACCTTCAGCCAGCCTTATCCCTTTTGCCTGGCTCATCCGTGGAGTGAGCGCAGCGATCAGGATTTTAATCCCGACGAATGGTGCTTGGAATGGAAATATGATGGCATCCGCGCGCAAGTGATTCGTCGTGAAAGCCAAACCTGGATCTGGTCCCGAGGCGAAGAAGATATCACCGCCACTTTTCCAGAGCTTGCGGAAATCTTTGCAGATCTCCCGGAAGGAACCGTCATTGATGGCGAGATTCTGGTTTTTAAGGGCGATAAAATTTCTTCATTTCAATCTTTACAAAGAAGACTGGGACGAAAGAAAGTTTCGGCGCAAATGCTTCAGGAATTCCCAGCGGGATTTATGGCCTATGACTGTCTGGAACACAACGGCCACGACATTCGCCAGGAAACTTTGCGCGACCGTAAAAAACATCTCGTCAAAGTCTTGGACAAAATAAAAAACTCCCAAGTCCGTATCTCCCCACTGGTTCAGGCGAATTCTTTGGATGAGCTCAATGAACTGCGCGCCCAGGCGCGAGACAAAGACGCCGAAGGATTGATGATCAAGTGGTGGGCCGGCGTTTATTCAGTGGGAAGAAAAACCGGCAACTGGTGGAAGTTTAAAGTCGATCCTCTGACATTGGATGCTGTTTTACTTTACGCACAGTCTGGCACGGGACGACGTTCTAATTTATACACCGACTATACTTTTGCGCTTTGGAATGAGAACCACGAATTGATTCCCTTCGCTAAAGCCTACTCAGGACTGAACCAACAAGAAATAGACGAACTGGATGCTTGGATCCGTCGTCACACCAAAGAAAAGTTTGGCCCCGTCCGCTCTGTTCAACCAGAACATGTTTTTGAAATCGGCTTTGAAGGGATTGGAGCTTCAACCCGCCACAAATCAGGAATTGCCGTGCGCTTCCCTCGCATTCTGCGCTGGCGCAAAGACAAAAAGGCGGATGATGCTGACACTTTAAGTTCAGCTCAAGAACTACTAAAGGCTGTACATGGCGAAAGATGAATTAACCCCCATCCATGCTTTTTTTGCGAGTAAGAAGTGGAAACCTTTTCCATTTCAGGAGAAGGCGTGGAACTCCTATCTTCAAGGAGAATCAGGACTTTTACACATTCCAACGGGTTCGGGAAAAACCTATGCTGCGATCATGGGTCCCTTAGCGAAAATGATGGCGCATCCTCGTCCTGGATTAAAAGCGCTATATCTGACTCCTCTCAGAGCCCTGACTCGCGATATTGAGGCCGCCATCTTAGAACCTATTCAAAGCATGAAATGGCCCATCACCGTCGTATCGCGCACAGGTGACACCGCTTATGCGCAGAAGAAAAAGCAACTGACCCATCCGCCCGATTTAATGTTAACCACTCCTGAATCCCTGGCCGTGATGATCTCACAAGCCGAAGCAGAGGATTTTTTTAAGAATCTCGAAGTGGTTATTTTAGATGAGTGGCATGAGCTCATGGCGAGCAAACGTGGGAGCCTGTGTGAGCTGTCCTTGTCTTATTTACGCTCCATCAATCCAGAACTACAAACCTGGGCCCTATCCGCCTCTATTGGTAATTTAGAAGAAGCGGCAAAGGTGGCCGTCGGTCGCGCGGTGGAACCGACAATCATATCAGGAAGTTCAGATCGCAAACTCGATCTTGATTGCCTGCTGCCGGATAAGATCGATCGTTTTCCGTGGGCGGGTCATTTAGGATTCGCCTTGAAAGAATCCTTAGTCGAGCTTTTAGACCCGGAAGTTTCGACTTTGATTTTCACCAACACCCGCTCGCAGGCGGAAAGATGGTTTGAAGCCATTTTAGCCGCAAAACCAGAGATGCAACCATTTTTAGCCCTGCATCACAGCTCACTGGAGCGAGAAGAACGGGAGGCGGTTGAGGAGGGTGTGAAAAATGGAGACCTGAAGTGGGTCGTCTGCACATCTTCATTGGATTTAGGCGTCGACTTTCAGCCTGTCGAACGCGTGGTGCAGATCGGCTCCCCGAAAATGGTCGCGCGCATGATTCAAAGAGCGGGCCGCTCTGCTCATCGCCCTGGAGGCAAAAGCCGTCTGCTTTTTGTGCCCACCAACTCCTGGGAGATTTTAGAACTGGAAGCCGTTAAAAAAGCCTTGAGCGAAAAACATATCGAGGCCCGCAGACCTTTGAAAAAGCCCATCGATGTACTGCTGCAACATATGATGACCTTGGCGTGTGGGCCGGGCTTAAGAATGGACGAATTGTGGTTGTCACTGAAAGAGACGTTTTCTTTTTCAGAAACAACACGCGAAGAACTGAACTGGTGTCGCCGATTTCTGACCCAAGGAGGGGAAACTTTGCAGTCTTACCCGCAGTTTCATAAATTGGTGATGGATGATGAAACTGGAAAGTATCGTCCCGCAGATCCGCGCATCGAAAAGCTTCATCGCATGAGTATTGGCACCATCGTATCGCGCCAATCCGTCCAAGTGTCTTACACCAATCGGTCGCGCATTGGTTCGGTGGAAGAAAACTTTATCTCGAAGCTAAAAAAAGGCGACGTCTTTCAATTTGCCGGGAAGAAATTAGAGTTCGTTCTGTTAAAAGATATGACCGCTTATGTAAAAGCCAGCAAAGCCCCGACAAATAATATTCCTTCATGGGATGGGGGCCGCTTTCCCATTTCTGAAACATTGGGAACGGCTTTTCGCGAAGTTCTCACGGAAAAACATCCGGGTCTGGACAGATTCTTAAAACCTTTGCTGGGTACGCAAAGTGAAATGTCGATTCTCCCCACTCCCGATACGTTATTGATTGAAAAATGGCATTCCAAGCAAGGAGCCCACATCTTCGTTTATCCTTTTGAAGGACGCTCCGTCCACGAAGGGTTGGCGCAACTTTGGGGATATCGATTTGCTCAGCGCTCGCCGACAACATTTTCATTTTCTCTCAATGACTATGGATTCGAGATCATGGGTCCCATTGACTATGATTTTGAAGGACTGTTTGACGATGATTTCTTTTCGGATCATCACCTGGTGGGTGAAATTGGACAGTCCCTGCAAATTGGACAATTAAGCCAGCGACAGTTTAAAGAAATCGCCCAGATTGCAGGCCTGGTCTTTGTGGGGTATCCAGGTTCACCCAAAACTGGAAGACAGATGCAGGTCAGTGCTTCCTTGCTTTATGAGGTCTTTAAAAAGCACGAGCCGAATAATCTGCTTATTCGCCAAAGCTTTGATGAGGTCCTGGCAAATTCTTTGGAAAGCGGAAGGATTCGCAGAACTCTGCAACGCATGAGTCAGATGAAAATAAAGTGGATCCACCTTGAGTCACCTTCTCCCCTGGCCTTTCCCTTGGTGGTGGAAAATATCGCGATCGGCAACTTATCGAATGAAAGCTTAGAAATGAAAATTGCCCGCCTGAAGAAAAGCTGGGAAAAGAAACATGATCATCCAAGCAGCCCAACAAAACATTGAACTCTTACCCCAGAAAGCCTTTCTGTGGCGGGCGGAAAACCTTTTAGGTTTATCAGACGTGCACTTAGGCAAAGCCGAAAGTTATCAGGCGGCGGGTGTGCCCCTGCCCTCGGGTGGACACCTGACTGACTTAACCAGACTCAGTGATCTGATTCACTCTTATGCCGTTCATCGAGTCGTGATTTTGGGCGACTGGATTCATAATCGATTTTCGCTCAGTGAAATCGTCGTGCGGGACTTTCACAGTTTCTTTGCCGCTCATAAATCGGTCGAATGGACCCTGCTGCTGGGCAATCACGAAAAAGGTTCTTATGAGATCCTGCGCCACATGCCCTTTCACTTTGTCGAACATGAACTGCAGATAGGTCCCTTTCTTATGACCCACGGTCACAAAAATCCCAACACCACTCTTTTCCAGATTCAGGGCCATATGCACCCGCTGGTTAATATAAATCAGGGAGCCTTGCGTTTGAAACTTCCCTGTTTTGTGCTGGAGAAAAATGCACTCACCATTCCCGCCTTTGGCAGTATGACCGGAGGCTTCGCCGTCAAACCAGGTACCGGCAAAAGAGTCTTCGCCATCGGAGCAAATGAAATATTCGAAGTTTAGTTTTTTGAAAATT
The DNA here is from genome assembly GCA_039594295.1 of Bdellovibrio sp. Classification (GTDB taxonomy): domain Bacteria; phylum Bdellovibrionota; class Bdellovibrionia; order Bdellovibrionales; family Bdellovibrionaceae; genus Bdellovibrio. Next base: position 26,634 of record JBCNNR010000021.1, on the reverse strand, counting down.
CCAAAAGAGGACCATAGGAGTCTTCTTTGTCGGCTTGTTGCAAAGCCTTGATATATTGATGGCGCAACTCACCCACCGCTGTCAGATTGTTTCGGCCCCAGGTAAAGGGCGGCAGTCCCTGATTTTTTAAAAAAAGATCTGTCGCCAGGCGCGCAAACCGCCCATTGCCATTGGGAAAAGGATGAATCCAAACCAGACGATGATGAAAGCGAACCGCAATTTCCTCGAGCGAATAGGTTTTGTTTTCAAGCCAATACTTCACATCGCCTAATAGAATCGCCAGATCATTTTGAATAACCTTTGGCGACACACCAATATTCGTCTGACGCACGCGAAACTCGCCCGCCCATTTCCACACATCTTCAAACATTTTCTTATGCAACAGAATCAACCCAGAAACGCTGAGCAGATCTTTCTTTAAGCGACGACTTTGCTCGGCCCACAACAAGGCCCGCGTGATATTCGCCTGCTCAAATTCGTCAAGTTCACCTTGTGTCGTCAGTCCTGGAATCAATCCTTGCAGAGTTTCCTCGTCTAAGGGGGTTGCTCCCAGCACTTCTTTGATCTTCATTTTGATTTACTCCAAATACGACGGTCCTCCTGATCGACCAGCTTCTTTGCAATCTCAGCAACCAGATCTGCTTTCGAAGATTTTGAAGTACCTTGCAGTTCCAGATTCATCGAATGAGATGTGGTGCTCACTAAATTCATCGCGACGTTACGCGCTTCCTGCTCCAAAAAGGTTTGCAATCCTTTACGAGGCACAAAGGCATAGACGAATTCACAATCCAGCGCTTCAGCAGCTTTACGCAAGGATTCGACGGTGACCTTGCCTTCGACCTCGGCTTTTTCAAGAGCTTCAATACGTTGCTTGATCACTCCCAATCTTTGCCCCAGAGCTTGCATAGACATTCCCAAGGCCGTTCTGATTTCACGAACCCATCCTCCCTTGGGAGTTGGGCCATACAAAGATCGTCTATTTGCAAACTGCTTATCTAATTGTTTTCTTCTGAGCTTCGCTGTCTTTGACGCCATAAAGTCCACCTATATATAGACATAATAGCACTTATCGTCTATTTTTGGATAGACTTTAATTATCTATATGTCTATTTATAGATAGACTTTATAGGAGCGAATTTCATTTGTGAGCTATTCCCAATTCTAGGAATAAAACTGGATGATCATCTCGTCAATAGATATGTAAATAATATGTAAATAACTAGACCACGCAGACTCGCAATATCAAATTATTGCGCGGAAATTATATGACATACAGTGATCGTTCGATATGCTGTAGAAATGAAATCTTTGTTTGTCCTCATACTTTCGGCTCTGCTCGCCTGTTCTGCCCCTGCTAAGGGCAAGACGCCGATCGTGTTTGGGGTCAACATGGACTATGCCATGCCCCTGGTACAAATGAAGGACCAGAACGGCACGAATGTTTTAATCGGTGGAATCCTGAAAGACCTGGGTGAGGCCCTAGGAAAAGAACTTAACGCAGAGATCAGCTGGTACTTACTCCCCAAAAGACGCGTGGCCCCCAGTCTTTCTTCAGGAAAAATCGATATCCTTTGTCACCTCAATGAAGTCTGGCAACCAGCAATTAAAGACGACGTGTGGTGGAGTCATAAACTGTATCGCAGCTCCAACATCATCGTGTACTTAAAAGAGCAACCTTTGACTTCCCTTAAAGAAATCTATGGTGAGCAAGTCGGTACCGTTTTGAACTTTATCTATAAAGGCCTTGATCCCTCCTTTGAATCCGGCGCCCTGAAAAGAGAAGATGGCCCCAATAACGTCGCTAATATCAAAAAGCTTCTTAAAGGACGCATCAATTACATCGTGATGTCCAATCTGGAGTTTGCCTACTACCACAACATGTATCCACCTCTTCGCTCCGCAGACTTAGCCATGGACGAGGTGAATACCAAATGCGCCGTTTCAAAAAAATCAAAACTCAAAATCGAAGACGTCAACAAAGCTATCGCAAAAATCACCCGCAACGGCAGCCTCAACAAAATCCTGAACTCCTATTACTATAAGTCCGCTGATTAAAATTCCTAATATGCCATACGCGCATATTAACTTATTATTTATTCACTACTAGCTTTCAACACTTCGGGATATTCCCTCTTGGCATAACCAACAAGGAAAACCCCATGAAAAAAATCATTCTTACCCTTACGATCATGACCGCAACTTCCAGCGCCCTTGCCGCTGCTGACTTTTCAAAAAAGATGGAACTCTGCGCGCTCCAAACCTCAGAAGATCCAGATGCTTACGAGAAAGCCTTTTCAGAAACTTTCATCTACGTAAACAAAGCCAACAGCCTGACAGCAGAACAACTGAGAATGATCAACGCTCACCTCATGCAAGTAGAATACACAACGACTCCACTCTCTTTTAAAGAGGTCAAAACCCTCTTCACCACAGGCGAGCAAATGTACAACGACCTGTATCTGGTCACCATGACCTCAAAAACCACCGGCAAGATCTACTTCGAGGCAAAATCCTACCCAGGCGACAACCCCTACGGCGTAGTCTTCACAGCCAACGGCGACCTTGCCGCCTACAACCAGGACGACAACATCACCTTAGTTGAAGGCCAAGAAACCCTGGATTGCCCATGGCAATAAACACTTATTAAAAACAACCCATCAAAAAAAAATGCCCCGTCACCCCGGGGCATTTTTTTTTAAATCCCCCCTCCCAGGGCCAAAAAAGCAGCCATTTCCCCGGCACGGATCTTGGAATACTCCAGAACGGAAATAGTATTTTTTAGGATAATGGTGTCTATATGGCACCTGGCGCGTGAGGGACCTGATATGAAGATGTTTAAATTGAATACACAACAGAGATATTTTTCAACTCTGATGATTTCTCTTCTGGTTTTAAGCGGTTGTGGACCTTCCCAACCCGATGCCCCGATCTTTAAATCAGCCCTCCTTGATGGACTTTACAGCACTCGCCCGTCGGTTGAAGAACCCGAAATCTTTATTATTAAGCTTTCCACTCCGGCTTTGTTGGAAACAGCAAAACTAAAAGACGGAAAACCACAAATCGACGCGCAACAAGTTGAAGCCATCGCTCAAGAACAAGAGCAAACGATTGCCAATCTTGCTAAGATCTCCAGTGATATTCGCGTGTTGATCCGTTACCGCCTGGTCTTAAATGGCCTGGTGGTTTGGGCCCCTGCCAATGTGATTAGTAAAATCAAAGGCATTCCGAATGTCATCATGTCTGAAAAGCCGGGTCAGTTTTCTCGCCTGAACGACGAGGAAGAAGAATACAATAAGACAGGTATGGTCGGCGACAAAACTTCAGTGAAGTTTATCGGTGCCGAAGCGGCTTATGCGCAAAATATCCGTGGTCAAGGTATGCGCATTGGTGTGATCGATACCGGCGTCGACTACACTCATAAAATGTTGGGTGGTAACGGCAATCCGGATTCTTACAAAGCCATCGATCCTTCGTCTGTTTCCTCGGCCTTTCCAAATAAAAAAGTTGTTGGTGGTATCGACCTTGTGGGAACGAACTATGCCCCGGGCTCCCCGAATTTGAAAAACCGTATTCCAGTTCCGGATCCAAATCCCTTGGATGAAGCCACTCACGGAACACACGTTGCCGGAACCGTGGCCGGCCTTGGTGATGGCGTGAACACTTATGACGGTGTCGCACCAGATGCCTCTCTTTATGCAATCAAAGTCTTTGGCGCTAAAGGTGGAACAAGTGACGAAGTGGTTATCGCCGCTTTGGAATATGCTGCAGATCCAACGGGTGATTTAAGCTTCCAACAAAAATTGGACGTGGTGAACCTGTCATTGGGTTCTAACTATGGCAATCCCCATATCATGTACAACCACGCGATTAAAAATTTGGTTCGCGGTGGAACTGTCGTGGTGGCATCTGGTGGTAACTCCGGAGACGCAGCCTTTATCGTCGGCGCTCCTGGTGTTTCTGACGATGCGATCTCAGTTGCCTCGAGCATTGACAACATGGTTCAAAACGTTTCTGCAGCTGGCGCTGAATTCACTGCTGGCGAGGAAAAACTGATCGCGGAATTCACCGAAGCCCAATCCTCTAAACCACTGGCTGAAATCAAAGAAGCTAAGGGCGAAGTGATCTTTGCAGGCTTAGCTGACAAAGATTTCGATAGCGCCCAAGCCGCGCAAATCCAAGGTAAAATCGCCTTGATCGACCGTGGTGTGGTTTCTTTCTCGGATAAAATCAGACGTGCTCAAGAAGCTGGCGCCATTGGTGTGGTGGTGGCGAACAACGCCCCGGGCGACACCATGGTTATGGCCGGTGATATCAAATTTGAAATCCCCGCCGTCATGATCAAACAAGACGCTGGTCAAAAAATCAAAGCTTTGCTTGCGAAAGGTGTTGTTTCTGTTGATTTGAAATCTCCAAACAAAGTTGAAAAACCTTGGATGGCAGATACGATTTCTCCGTTCTCTTCGCGTGGTCCTCGTTCGGAAGACGGAATGATCAAACCCGAGATCGCCGCTCCTGGAACAAACATTATCTCTGCCGCTCGTGGTACGGGTGATAAAGGTGCAACCATGTCGGGAACGTCGATGGCAGGTCCGCACATTGCTGGCGTAATGGGTCTTTTGAAGCAAAAATTCCCAGGTTTGACGGTTCCAGAATTGAAGTCCGTTCTTTTAGGTCACGGAAAAGTGATCGCAGACATCGAGAAAAAACAATACCCAGTCAGCCGTCAAGGAGCCGGTCGCGTGCAAGTGGCGGAAAGCTTGAAGGCTAAAGTTGTCACGTCTCCATCAACTCTGTCTTTTGGTTTGACGGATATCGAAAACTCCAAAACTTTGCCGATGACTGTGAAAGTAAAAAATATTTCATCAGAAATCGTGACGCTGACTCCGAAATGGGAAGGTTCTGCAGCCTTGCAAGTCTCCGTCCCTGCAATCACACTGGAACCCGGTCAATCCAAAGTCATCACTGTGACAGCAAAGGTTGTGGGTTCTTTGATGAAATCAGCAAACGACGAGCTGGATGGTTTCGTGACCTTCACCCAAGGTGAAGAAACGGTCCTGCAAATGCCAGCCTTGGTCGTTGCGCGCCAGATTTCACGTATCGAAGCAAGTTCCTTGAAAGTTCTGGCTTCTAAAGATGATTCCGCTGGCAGCGTCGCTGATTTAAAATTGGTGAATAAGAGTCTTAACAAAGGTCAGGCTTATATCTTTACCCTGCTTGGTAAAGACGCTCGTAAAACGGAAACCAAACCTGACTTGAGTCACAATAAAAATTGCGACCTTCAATCTGCAGGTTACCGTGTCATCACTTCCGAGGACGGCAAACGCTATTTGCAAGTGGCTTTGAAACTTTATGAAGGCATGACCACTTGGAACCGTTGTGAAGTGAATGTGCAAATTGACTCGAATGGTGACGGCATTGCCGACCAGGAGCTGTCAGGCACTGTCGGTTCTGATTTGCCAGGTTTGCCGGTGGAAAAATTCGTGAGCATGCTTTTGGATGCCAACCAAGCTCGCGCTCTTCGCAAAGGCTATGAGGAATCTATCGCTTCAGGGACACCTGTTGAAGAAAACTATACGCCAGCTTTGCTAGATGCATTGCCAATGGAGACCTTCGACAATTCAACTTTGGCGATTGTCACAGCCGATGCTTCATTGCTCGCTGTCGCTCCCACGGGAGAATTGAACGTGAAGATCTCAACATCGCACAATGATTATAACGCTGTGGAGTATGATGACTATCTGGGTGACGAGCACACTTGGTCGAAGATCTCGCTCAATGACCTGGGACAAGCGGTCTCTGATATTCCTGAGGTTGTTGAATTAGCAGGCCACTCTGAAACGACGGTGCGCCTGAAAAAGGGTTATAGCCCTGCTGACATTGTGATCTACACGCCTCAGAACAAATCCGTGCGTGACGCCTTGATTGAGGATGCGCAATCACAAACGATCAACGCTCAATACGATGGTAATTAAAAATAAAAAGCGGGTTCCTGGAACCCGCTTTTTTTTGGTCTTAATTTGAGACAAGACTTCCATCTAATAGCGAACGACTATCTAGTTTTAGTTTCCTTGCCCTTCACTGTCGGTTGCGAAGTGACATCTTGGGATTTTTCGCCGTTCATATTCTTTTTAACGGCACGTAAGAATGGCGTCTCTGAGACTTCCCAAACAACGGCAGTGTCTTGAGCTGCAGGCTGTTCAGATTTCGTTGTTGCACAGGCAGCTAGGAAGTTGATGGCGACCAATGTTGCTAAGATTTTAAGTGTCTTTTTCATCTTTGCGCTCCTAACGATCTAAAATAATGATACCACCTTATCGGAATGCAAAGAACTGACCATAAGGAATCGGTGTTAATTTGGACCCGATTGCGAAGGTTTGTTTAAATGAGGCACAGATGAACAATTAATGGCAGACAGTGGAGCTGAAATTCTACTTAGGGGACCTATTAAGCTTATTCCAATTTCGAGGAAGATGAAACCTTCCCACTTTTCCCGGTTAACATCAAAATCGTCGTATACAGCTGCTCGGAAACGATGGGCTTTGAAAGATAGTCATTGCAGCCCACACTTAAACAACGATCGCGATCTTCTTTCATCGCATGGGCCGTTAGCGCAACGATAGGACCTTCATAGTGCTGCTCTCGCAGGCTCCGAGTGGCGGTGTAACCATCCATGCGCGGCATCTGCATATCCATCAGGATCACATCGTACTGACCACGCAGCGCAAGCTCTATGGCTTCAAGACCATCTCCAGCAGACTCGCAGACCGCTCCATACTTTTTCAAATAATGTTTAATCAAAACCTGATTGTCTTCGGAGTCATCGACAATCAAAATTTTTAAACCTTTAAGATCCACTTTTAATTGGGCAGACGCACTCGATGATTCTGAATGACGAGTCCCTGCGATTTCACGCTGCGGAATCGTTAAGCGGAACACCGATCCCTGATCTGGCGCACTTTGCTTAAGCACCACGTCTCCACCTAAGGAGCGGGCAAGCTTACGCGAAAGCACCAGCCCCAACCCTGTGCCCTCATACTTACGAGTGCTCGAAGAATCGACCTGAAAAAAGTTTTGGAAGAGATTGCCTTGCATGGATTCAGGAATACCAATCCCCGTATCAGTGACTTCAAAATAGAGATCGTCCCCGACGCTTCCCACATCCACTCGAACTTCGCCGTGTTCGGTAAATTTAAGGGCGTTATTTATCAAATTCACCAGAATTTGTTTTAACCGATTGCGATCGGTAGCGATCTCCAGGCCTCGCAAATGAGCTGGCACATGAAAGGACAAATCAATCCCCGCCTTCGCCGCTTTCAAATGCATCATACTTTCAATTTCTTCAATGAATGGTTCAAGCTTCACACCGGCGAACTCAACCTCGAGATGTCCTGACTCCACCTTGGTGATGTCTAAAATATCGTTGATCAAGCGAGCCAGATTGTGCCCGGTGCTTTCAATCACATCCAGATATTTCCGTTTTTCCTCAGCACTCACCTGAGGATCTTTAAGAATTTCCGTCATCCCCAAAATGATTCCCAGAGGCGTACGAATTTCGTGACTCATGTTTGCCAGGAACAACGTCTTCACCTGATTGGCATTTTCCGCCAACAGGCGCTGGGAAATATTCACATCCAGATCATGGCTCATTTTGTTGATCGACTGCGCCAGCTCGCCAAGCTCATCGGCCGAATGCACGGGCACTGTGATACCCAAATTTCCCCGACCGATTTCACGAGTGGCATGATTTAGTTCCAACAGACTGCGATTCAGATTTTTCGCAAAAGAGAAAGTTAACAGCAAACCCGTCCCCTCGATTGTCGCCACGGCAAGAATCAACAAAACCATCAAAAGATTTTCCAACCAGCGCGAGCCTTCACCCAAAACACTGGAAAACTCCGTCTCGTAATGGGTGAGCTGAACATTCAGATCGTTGATTTCAGATAAGATGCGCTTCACTTCCTGAGAGTCCACATCCGGTCGCGCGAATAGAAGTCGCAATTCTTCTGCTTTTTGAATTAAAATATTTAAGAGTTCATCCGCATGGGTCCAGGCAGCCACGGCCCGCTGAATATAAGAAACTCCTCCAAAACGACGAAGCATGCGAATAACGCCAGGTATGTCGTCGGCGTGAATTTGCCCTTGAGTGAAGCCCGCGTAGACCGCAGCGATGTCGGGATTTTCTTTCATTAATTCCAAACGAGCACGACGGTCCCCCAAGGGAATCTGCATATGTTTATGAAAATCCTCGTAGTAGTGCTGCTCTTTTGTAAAGATATAAGAGGACAGGGAATGAATCGCATTTTTTTGCGCCTTGGACCAAAGGCCCTCACCGCCCACAAAAGCGCGGACGGATGACAAGGTCGATAACGCAAATACTAACGTCCCCAGCTCAATGGCAATCAACAATGCCATTCCGCCAACTACGAAGTAGAGCTTCTTAACAACCGATAGATTCTTCCAAAAATTAAACACGTTCCGATTTTCCCCAGCCGACCTTGTAACGAAACATATGGACACACTTCAAGAACTATTCGACGGATGTAGGGTACCTTACATACTCGCAATACAAACCTATGTTTACCCGCGTTAAAATCAAATCCACGGCCTCTTTTGTTGAAATATTTTGACGTGCTTGTTGCCAAGGAATGGCAAATCAGGACTGTTCGCAACCCGTCTTCGGGAGAAAAATTTAAGACATAGTCAATAAAGGAGGAAGTTCATGAAAAAGCTTATTCTCTTCGCTCTTACAATGATGTCTTTTAGTTTTGCCCAGGCTGAAAAATCTCTCTTGGAAACAGTCATTCAAGATAGAAATTCAAGCCCCTCAAAACTTGATACCACAAACGAAGCCCGTCGCGCGCGCCAGGCCAGCGCTGCTGAATACATGCGAGACCATAATCGTCCTTCCGAAAGAATATATATCGAAGAACGCATTGTGGAGCCCCGCTATCGTGAGCCAGGCTACCGCGCGCCAGCGGATTCACAATAATATTTTAAGGACTGTTTCTTGCCTTCAGGCGCATTCGTACGAAATAATGGCGCATGGCTAAGGAACCGCTGGAACTGAAATGGATTGAAAATCTCCTCCCTGAAGAGGGCTATCGACGTAAATCCATGTTCGGCGGTTTCGCCTATTACCTGGACGAAAAAATCATTCTGATCACCTTCGAAGCGGGTCATAAATCAAACTGGAACGGCTGTATGTTTCCGGTCGAGCATCAGTTTCAAGCCAAAGCCCTGGAACAATTTCCTATTTTAAAGCCTCATCCGATTCTGCCCAAATGGTTGTACCTACCGATCGAAACAGAGGGGTTTGACGAATGGGTTTCCGATATCTTGCGCGTGGCTTTAAGACCCCACAGTCTGTGGGGCAGTCTGCCCAAAGAGAAAAGCAAATCCAAAAATTCTGGAAAATCCAAAAAGGACAAGGTCGTCACCAACGAGAAAATCGACACGCGCCGCCCGCGGATGTTTTCCGATGATGACCCCGTCGCCGTGCTGCAAAAGGCCAAAAAACTCACGGATCTAAAAAATATAGGCCCCGTTTTAGAGGAATTGCTGCATGACGCCGGAATTAAGACGCCGCAGCAAATGCAGAAGTTGGGTTGGCAAAAAACCATGGTGAAGTTGGTCAAAGTCCATCCTAAAACCAACCACTCCATGTACGCCTATACAATAATCACCGCCCTCGAAAACAAAGATTTTGGTGGCATGTCAGAGCAGCAAAAGTCGGAAGTCCGCGCTTATATGAAAACGCTGCGAGATCGTCTGAAATCCTAACCAGTTTTGATCTTGACTCGTATTCCCATTCAGGAGCATAGTCCTTGCGTTATCAACGACACTGTTAAAGTGAAAGGTTAGATTATGAAATCCGTTGTTATCGCTTCTTTGATCGCATTGTCTGCAACTGCTGCTCAAGCTTCTCAAATGGACGTTCACTGCACTGCTGGTGACGCTGTTATTACTGCTGAACTTAACATCGAAGGCAGAACTGTTACTGGGACTGTTGACGCTAACGGCGCGGGTGTTGATTTCAAGGCTCCAGCTTCTGGCAGCTACATCTACTACCCAGCTGGTTCTTACTACAAATTCGACGAACTTGAAGTGATCGAGTTCTGGGCAACTTCTGGTAAAAACTCTGTGGCATTCAAATCTGTGCGCGGCGAAAAAGGTTCTTACCAACAAACTCTTTTGGTGAACAAGCAAACTGTTGAAGGTACTTGCGTAGTATCTAAAGAGTAGTTTTAAAATTTTCTGGCTTGAACAAAAAGTCAGAACAATTGGCAAACAAAAAGGCGCTGATCGACAAGATCGCGCCTTTTTTTATACCCTGATTGATAACAAATTTAAGCATCAACTTTGGGTTCTTTAAAAGCCTGGTCTTACAATATCCCCATGGCTTCACCTCAAATTATTGCAGATGCTGATTATCTTCCGACACTTTTGACCTTGCTGGATCGAGCAGTAAAATCCATCGATATCATGGAGTACTCTTTTGCCATTGGAAGTGCGACGGGACGCCTCAATCGCAAATCGGCGCCGTTTGAAATCGCAGAGAAACTCGTTGAGATCAAAGAATCCCTGGGGAACAAAATACGCATTCGCCTTTATATTGAAGGTCACCGCGAAACCTCTGCCCGCAATATTGTTACGGCCGAGTACTTAAAAGAACACAACATCGAAGTCGTCTATGGCGCCACTCACGCCAAAGGTGTTTGCGTTGATAATAAGTTTCTTTTATTCGGATCGACAAATTTAACCCAACAGTCGATTCTTAAAAATCACGAAACCAATCTATTATTAAACGATAAAAAAGCCATCGCGGGTTTTAACAAGTATTTTGAGTTTCATTGGAATGGTGGTGGCCATGGTGGCGTGATTTTACCGGCACCGATGATTGCCGACGGTGCTTTTAAGGACGTCTTGGTCAACATGATTGATCGCGCAGAAAAGTCTTTGAATTTTTCAATTTACTTCTTTCACATTTCCGAAATTGAAAAAGCTTTTATTCGCGCCCACAAGCGCAAAGTAAAGATCACCGGTTTGATCCATCATCACGATGCTTTTGCTTTAAGTTATGTCCGCCGCACGCGCGGCACAGCCGAACGATTAAACGATGCTGGTATCAAAGACCTGCATTACGGTCCTGGCACCTTATTCACTCATTCCAAATATCTGGTCATGGACAACAAAGAAGTCATGCTGGGAACCGGGAACTGGTTGCACGAAGATGTCGAGATCCATCCCCAACTCTACATTCACCTAAACGATCCTACGCTGGCGGCAAACCTCACCAAGCATTTACAAAAAACCCTGCGAACCGTAAAGCACCATCACAAAGAATACACACACAGCATTTGAATAGGACCCGGCACCTTTTAAAAATACGGCAGCATTAGATTGCGCACGTGTTCTTGCAGTTGAGGACGCTGCTCGATGGTGTAAGAGCTCGTATCCACTGGTGGCAGAACCTCGAGCGTGATGGTACGAGACCAAACTCCCCAATTCGGAAGAAAACTTCCCTTGGGCATGATCGCAGCGGCGCCTTTCACCACGACGGGAACGATCGGCGCTTTGGCATTGATCGCGAAAATAAACGGACCTGATTTAAAAGGACCTAAAGTTTCGGTGTGCTGACGAGTCCCCTCGGGAGCCAGTGCAAATCTTTCGCCCTTGGCAATGCGTGCCTCAGCTTCCTTATAAACTTTAAAAACTTCTTCGCGGCGATTGCGTGCGATCGGTAAAATTCCCGCGCGCTTCATTCCCCACCCAAATACAGGAATTTTAAAAAGTTCGATCTTAGCACCGAAACGAAAGCTGCCCAAATATCCCGCCATCGCGAAAATATCAAAGAAGCTGGTGTGATTAAAAACGTAAAGATAGCCACCTTTAAAAGATTTATGAAAGCCATGCACCACGACCTTCACCCCAAACATCCAACACGTCACCCGAGTCCAGTAATAGACAATCTGATCTTCCAACCAGCGATTGGGATAAATAAACGTCACCAAAATCATCGCTGCGGAACAAATAACTGTGTGAATTGGCAACAGCAATATAGCCAAAAGAGAGCGAGGATAGGAAAGCAATTTTAGAAGCATATTTTAACTCTCAGGAAATAAACGTTTACGAGCGGCCACGCGCTGGCGCTCTTTGTAGGCTTCATGCTCTGAAGGACCTGACAGAATTTTTTCGTGCGCGGACTGATCCATGATTTGCACTTCGAAAGGATAAAAGAAACTGAATGCTTCTTTGCTTCCTTGCGGTTTAATGTGAATCAACTTACGGGAAATAAACTTGATAAACTTATAATCGGATCCCGAGAAAAAGTTTTCCTTACGCAGGAATTTAACATTCTCCCCCATCTCAGAAAGCTTTTGATCAAAAGCCGCCTGAATGGTTTTTTCATCCATCGTATCCAGACGCTGAGCCAGCTCATTGCAAACCTGCATAAAGATTTCGACGGGATAAAGATTATTGGAGCTTTGATCGGGCATGATATGCGGAAAGCTGATCACGTTTTCACGTACCAGGAAACGCACCACTTGAAATGTATCAAACAGATTGCGCGTCACAAAGCGCACACCCAGCTTATCAAAGATCTTCATCGCCAAGGCGTCGGGTTTAGCTAAAAGTTTGATCACGGTGCTGGCAGAGGTTTTAAAAGGCTTTACTTCAAAACCCAAAAGCTCGATAGATTCCTGATTCTCCCCTGCACATTTCAAAAATGTTCTGTGAGTGTTGCCATCATGAAAAATAGCGTCTTGAAACGGCGTCAGAATCTGCGACTGAATTTCTTCAGAGAAGGAACTGAACAGGTCATTCTCGGCATGAACAAAGACATGGATTCCACGCAGGATCGCGCAGGCCCAGCGTTGGAGATTCACTTGATCGGGATCACTGGAGCTTGCGTACAACAGCAGCTGACGAATATCTCCCAGCTTTTTAGGATCTAAGAACAACTCTGGAATATCGGCATCATTAAAGCCGAGCTTTTCCACCATCAACACCAAAGCACGGCGATGATAGTACCAAAGTTTTTCAACGTCATTTTGTTGATTGATATCAAAACCGTAGCTCAGCAAGAATGCAGAAGCTTCGTCCAAAGATTGGATGTTGAGTTTAGGGATATCGATCGCGGAACCACCGCCAACAACTGAACCCAGTATGGAAGAATCGAATAAAAAACGTTGAGGCATTGCCTCTATCTTATTGGGGATAGAGGCTCAGGCAAGACGCAGCGCCCTAGTTAAAGAGGCCACAAGATGGAACCCAGAATGACCCCATTGTTTGTTGAGTCAAAGGACTGTTATCCACTGAAGAGTAGTTTTGGAAGTAAACTGTACCAAAAGCGTTCGAAGCATCATAAGAGCCAGAGAACGCAATCCAACCCAAATTATCCTGGAAAGTCACAGTGAATGTTCGGTTCGATTTATTCACGGAACCCGCGTAAGCAGATGTGAACTGAACTTCATAAGCTGGGATTTCTTTTTTCGTTTCTGGATCAATTTGTCCCACAAAAGAGTCTCTGATTTGCACCAAGACTTTAGATGATGTCTTATCGATATTTCCTGAAGCATCAAAGCGAAGATTCATGGTAACGAAAACACCGTTTGAACTTTGCCCCGTTGCATCGATGGATCCAAAACTGGTTCCTGGCAGAGTTGTGGAAACAAAGATTTTCACAGCCTTTTCGAAAGCCGCTGCATTGCTGGTGCTATAAATACGACCGATGGCCGAAGCCCCTGTCGTACAAGTGGAGTTCGTCGTCACTTCGCCACCGCGGCCTGCGACACGAACGGAGGAGTCACCTTTCTTTGCACAGGCAGCAAGTCCCATGGACAAAGCCATCACGGCACCCAGAGCAAATTTAGTAAAGATTGACGATTTCATAAAAGCCTCCTGCACAGACAAGAGGCAAGCATCGGACCAACCGGGCCCAGGCTATATTCGAGCTGGGGCAAGATTCGTGTCTCAGGTCGAGACAGCGAAGGTGCCACTGACAATTTCGGGATGCAGGTGATTAATATTAGGTCAGGGACTCCCCAAGGAAGTCCCTCTTTATATTAGAGACAAAAAGCTCTATTTAACGGCGTCCAGAGCCTGCAAGACTTTAACTTGAGCTGCAATCCAATTAGCCCCTGTCGCTTCAACCAGACCGGCCTTAAGCAACTTATCAGATAGAGCCACCTGGTCGGCAGCAGCCAGAGTTTCAATGTTCAATGTTGCATCGATCTGCTGCAAGAATTGATTGATCAGTCCGGCCAACGCGGCATGGACTTGCGCCTTTTTTGTATCCATCGCGAACGAAAGACCTTGAGACGAAACCATTGTCAGCAAGGAGATACGTTCTTTCGCATTCAAGAACGGAACCGGAAGCTGCGCTTTTTTAGCTCCTGCCTCGCCCACTTGAACATCCAAAGTATCGCGACTGACCACAACCAAATCCAAAGCCAGATTGCCCAGAACATCAACGTCGGCTTGCTTAACCACTTCGATCGGCAGGATCTTATTCATGACTTTAACTGTGCCGTCATCGCCTTTCACCTGACCTTGAATCAGTGGCAACAAGTCACTCACGACTTTAAAAATGACTTTTTTATTGTCGCTTGTGATGTCTTGGAAGAATTTAAGAACTTTCTCTTGTTGTTCGGCAGTTAAAGTATACTCACGGCCAGACAATGTTTTACCACTGGCTAACACACCGCTGTCTTTCAGAGCGGCGACTTCTTTCTCAAACCAATCAAGATCGATTTGTCCCTGAGAGTTGCGTAGTAAACCATTTAACATCGCGGCATAGCCACCGACTTTATCAGAGATACCATCAAGACCTTGCAAATAGATCGCCGTTTCCGCCAGATGCGCCAAACGCAAAGCTGCAAAAGCAGAATCCTGTCCTGTACGTGCCGTCAAAACATTTCCACTCTTCACCGCATCCAAAGAAACCAAGGCTGGTGCTTTCACGGTGTTATTACCAACAACTTGAGAGCCTTCAAACAAAACATCTCCCACGAATCCATAATCAATCGCGGCGGTTCCCCATTTGAAAGTATCTTTGATCACGTTATCCAGATTATTCACCACATCAGGTTGATCACCCGGGTAAGTGCGACCGATGATGGAAGCAAATAGAACCTTAACCAGATTGGCTTTTTCATCGCGCCCATCCAGGTATTTTCTTAAAAGTGGATTGTTACCCGCATCGAAACGCTCACAACCATAGATCGACATGTTCTGACTGTTCGCCAAAGAAATATCTTCATCCGTGCAGAACTGGGAAATCTTCTTATCCAGGGCGCTGTCGTCATCAGAATAAGCCCAATCCATCGCCATCTTATCGTAAGATAGTGGCGCGTGCTTGATATAAGCAGCACTGAGCACGTTATCAATACCACTCACGTAGTCCATGATACTGGTGGTTGTCTCAAGACCTGGGTGATCGGCGTTTTTCAAGTATGTTTTCGCAGAATCATAGATTTCTTTGGTCGTCACTTTTGCAGAAAAGGATCCCGCAAAATTATGACGAAGACCCAAGGCATGTCCCAACTCGTGGGCGACGGTTGCTCGGACGCTGTCCTGAGCCAGACGCAATCTTTGCGAGCCCGAGGCCTCGCGCATCAATTTCTGCACTTCCTTAAGCGTGTCACTGAAATCACAGGCAATCGCCCCTGTCGCAACCGGCGAACCACCGTTTAACATGACCAAGTCGGCAGAACCGACCTTGGTGAAGACTGATGGCATAAAGACCTGAGCACGCAACAACTCGCCCGTCATTGGATCTGACTGACTGATTGCATAGGCCGCGCCCGCATCCAGCCAAGTCACCCAACGCACCATGATCGTATGATCCTTGGGTGGTGCTTGCGGATCAACACCGGTTTCCACGGCGACCACATCCTTACCAAATACTTTGTTCCAGTACAGAGCGCCTTCTTTAACTGCTTGAACGTAGTCTTCAGGAACGGCAGCAGAAATACGCACTGTGATCGGCTCACGACCTTCAGAGATATCCCATTTTGCAATATACTTGTTATCGTCCTTGCTCATCGCTGCCTTTGCAACACGAGTCACAAAGAACCCCACGGAGCGGGAAGCATCAGCGAGTTTTGGTTTGAATTTAGATTCCAAACGGTACGCGCGAATTTGGATGTTCATATCCAAAGTTTCTTCTGTGCTTTGCAGAGCGATCTTGTTCTTTTCAGCCACGCGGCCTTGTTGGCTTTGAATTTTAGAAACTTGTTCAAGCTCAATACTGTTATCGTTAATCTTGATATTGCGCGTGTACGAATCCAATACCGGAATCGACGGCAATGCCGGCTCGGTCAAAGGCCCATTCAGACCCGGGCCCGAGTCAATATCGTACGCATTTTCTGCGATCAAAGTTTTGAGTCCGCGTCCCCAATCGAAGGTAATGGTATCGGCATCCTCATCCACAATACGGAAGGTTTGCACCAGAGTTTCGGTTTTGAGTTCTTCATAGATGCTGTTGAAGTTTTGTCCCAGGATTGCCAGACGACTGCCCGCCTTTTCAAAACTCACCACTTGCGGTTTTAAATCGTACCACTGCGGAGCGGAGCCGCCGGTTTTGCCTGATGCGATCAACAGAAAGATTTTCCCCAAAGAGGATTTATTGATCGTTAAGCACGTCGCTTTTTCGCACTGAGCCGCAAGTTCCGAAGACTTTGCATCAGGGATCGTGAAGGAGCTCGCGATCTGCTTCGGAGCTTGCTTTTTCTCTATGAGAGGATTCACCTCAAACCCGTTTGTACAGCCCGTTACAAGGGTTATTGAAAGCAGTGCGCCGAAGACAGAAATGTATTTAGAAAAGGACATTACGAAGCCCCTCCATTTTTCAGGTGTCTTTATCCCAAAAAAAGGCCAAGATCAAAAGGCTCATTAGAAAAAATTAGCGATCGTCAACCTTTTGTACAGAGAGGCTTATGGCTCAGACATCAGAGAAAACATTTTTTGGTCACCCCCGTCCCCTGTTCACACTTTTCTTTACGGAAATGTGGGAGCGATTCTCGTTTTACGGGATGAGAGCGCTTCTAGTGCTCTATATGGCTCAATACCTGTTTATTGAGGCTGACAAAGGAAAAGACGTTTGGGGATACGGAGCTCTGAAACATGCGATCGAGTCCTTCTTTGGGCCCGTTTCAGCTCAAGCTTTGTCTTCCCACATCTACGGTTACTATATGGGCCTTGTTTATTTTACACCATTTATTGGTGGATATATCGCGGACCGCTACTGGGGTAAGCGCCGTTCGGTCTATGTTGGCGGTATTTTGATGGCCATTGGCCACTTCTTGATGGCGGCCGAAAGCATGTTCTTCTTGGCGCTCTTGTTTATTATCGCGGGCAACGGATTCTTTAAACCGAATATTTCCACTCAGGTGGGTGACCTCTATGCACCTGGCGACAAACGCCGTGATGGTGCATTTACGATTTTCTATATGGGTATCAATCTGGGTGCGATGTTCTCTCCGCTGGTTTGCGGAACCTTGGGACAAAAAGTGGGCTGGCATTGGGGCTTCGGCGCCGCTGGTGTCGGGATGTTAGCTGGTTTGGTGATCTATCATTTTGGTGGCAAACACTTGCCTTCTTCTGAACACAAAGTTTCCATCAAAGAAGTCGAAGCAGCAGCCGCTAAACCTTTAACAAAATCGGAATGGACTCGCACTTGGGCTCTGACGTTCCTGTGTGCTGTGACGATTTTCTTCTGGGGCGTTTACGAACAACAAGGCAATACGTTGCAATTGTGGGCAGATCAATCCACTGATTGGAATTTCTTTGGATGGGAGATGCCTTCAACGTGGTATCAGTCCTTCAATCCTTTGATCATCATCTTGTTCGCGCCGATCCTGGATCGTGTGTGGATGTGGCAGGCTCGACGTGGTAAAGAAAATTCCACGGCGATGAAGATGGCGATTGGCTGCTTCCTGGGAACAGCCGCGCTTCTGGTGATGTTCGCGGGTGCAAAATCTGTGGGTGGAGCTAAGGGCTCGGCTCTTTGGTTATTGGGTTCTACATTCATGCTGACAATTGGTGAGCTTTACCTTTCTCCGATTGGTTTGTCTTTGGTAACGAAAGTTTCTCCTAAGAAGATCGTATCGATGATGATGGGTGTTTGGTTCCTGGCTTCCTTCTTCGGAAACACGGTTTCTGGTTGGATCGGGGCTTACTATGACAGAATGCCGAAAGAGCAGTTCTTCTTGTTGTTGGCAGCTCTGGGGTTGGTTCCGGGTGTGTTGTTCTTCCTGAGCAATAAGATCCTAACGAAGTCTTTGAATGCGGAAGATGACATGACTCCTCCGCCGTCTCGTAAATCGGGTGCGGGTTCTGCTCTTGGAACTTCGCATGCGGAAGCGACGGTTTAGTTTTTGAATCTTGTATTTTAAAATTGGATTTTTTTTGAACGCGGCAACTCTGCCGCGTTTTTTTATTTCAGACTCAGCGGCGGCTCGCTTGAGCAAACTGATAAATCAATTGTGTCCTTCAGCTGTGTCCTAATGGCAATCCTCTTGAACTTGTACTTCCTGCAGGCCTCTTGCGGCCGAGAAATACAATTTTTGATTATGATATTCGATTTCCATAGTTTCAGTCAGGTTGCCATCAAAGGCGGTTTGCGTGAACTCGGTCATGCCTTTATTGTCGGTCACCGAAGAACCACTTTCGGCGCCGATCTTCCATTTAAATGGAGCATTTTTCGCGGGCACCGTGACGATGTTTTCTCCCGCGGGTCGACACTGAATTTTCACCAGATACCGATAAGACATCGAGCGCGGTCGCGCGCTGAAGATACGGTCGACCGTGATCATGTGAGTGGAGGACTTTTGCGCATTGGCTTCCAGAGCCACAATCGCCGTCAGAGCAATCAGAATATAGGTAGGAATTACTATTCGCATACTTAAAGTATAAGTCTGCCTTGGTCTGTTACAGAATATGTTTTCTTCCACAAAAATCGAAGAGGATGTGGACTATGATAAGCTGCGGGGCAATTTAATTTTAATCATAGTACCCACACCCTCTTCACTCACAATACCCATTTCACCACCGAAATGATTGATCACAGTTTTCGCGTGATACAAACCAAGTCCAGTGCCGCCTTGACGGAAAGTCACTCCCTTTCGACCCAATTGAGGCAATCGGTGCGAAGGAATGCCAGAACCATTATCAATGACCTGGATCGAAAGGGAGCTGTCGATATTTTCCACCACCATGATCTGGATGCGACCAGCTCTCTCACCCATGGCTTGAATGGAATTATCAACTAAATTAGAAACAATTCTTTCAAAGTACGATTTCGGCAAGGCGACCGTGCCCGCCAAATTGCTAAGACCACCCGTCATCAAGACTTCACAGTGTGTCTGCACACGTTTTTCATTCATGATGCCTTGAAGTGATGCTTGAAGTTCTGCACCCGTCATCGCTTCGCCGTTTGTGATTTCAGTGTTTTCCTGAGACGACTCTTCGATCGCCAAAAGGTCTGCGGCGATTTCGTTGATTCTTTTAATAGAAGCTTCAAGTAATGCTTTAGCATCTTCAGACAATGAATCACCGCAAGTTTTAACTAAAATATTCAAAGCAGATAGCGGCGAGCGGATGTCGTGTGCCGCCTGACGTACCTTTGAATGTTGTTTTAGCTTCATTGCCGTGTTCATTATCGCCTCTTTATTGCCAACTTCCAGGTATCGGCTGCGCCGAAATGTCTGCTCGTTGGTGAACACAAGATACTTTCTGGGGCGGCTTTTCGCGACTTACTTGAGGTTAAAAATCCGGGGTTTTGGTTTACCGTTGGTAAAGTCCGGGAAATCCGGGATTTTCACGGTAACCTATTGATTTTATAAGGGTTTAAACTAAGAATTATAGGACGGGCCCGGACATTTTAGCCAAGGACGGCGTATGAACATCTTTGAATTTGAAGACTACCGCACCTATTTAAAAGACTATTTGGCTTTGGAAGAAAACCAAAGCTCCGGGAAGCGTAAAAGCCTTTTAGCCTCCGCCAACATGAGCAGCTCCTATTTGACGCAAATTCTGGCTGGCACCAAACAACTCTCATCTGAACAAGCCTATGAAATGGCCTTAGACATGGGGCTCACTGAAAAAGAAACAGATTATTTTCTGGTTTTGGTAGAAATAGGCCGCGTGGGCACTGTTAAATTACGCGAGCGTTTGCAGATCAAATTAAAAACACTGCAAGCCGAATCAAAAAAGGTCGCAGCCCAAGTCAGTCACAAGACCGATCGAGTTCTGACAGACGAACAAAAAGCGATCTATTATTCCAACTGGCTTTATACGGCGGTTCGCAATCTGATTCCAACCGGTCAATATCACTCGGTGAAAGAAATCGCGGCAAAGCTCGATGTCCCAGAACCCCGCATTGAAGGTGTTTTACAGTTTTTGTTGGATGTCGGTTTAGTCACCAAAGGTGACAATGGGTTGAAATACCGTCCTGGTGTGACTCACCTGGATTCTTCAAATCCTTTGGTCTTTAGACACCACCAGAACTGGCGTCAGCGGGCCATTCACAAGATGGATCATTACAACGAAAACCATCTGCACTATACGATGCCGATGGCGATCTCGAAAGAACTTGCGATGAAGCTGCGAGAGATTCTGCTCGCGGATATTAAGAACATCCATCAATCGATGAAGTATGTTCCGGAAGTGTCTTATTGTTTGAATATTGATTTGTTTGAGTACTAAATCCCACAAAAAGCAAATGCCGGAGTTTCCCCCGGCATTACTTAGTAAGATTATTTCCAAGTTTTCAAACCAACTCCGGCAGAACCGGAGGGCTGGCCATTACTTGTAGAATTTAGCGTTTGATTTCGCCATGTTCGACAACGGTGTCGCAGGCTTCAAACGTTTTGCATTACGGCTTGTTGAGTACATCGCCAATTGATCAGCGATATATTGCGAGCCAATGCTGTCTGCGTACTTAAGCAAGCCACCACGGAATGGTGGGAAACCCGTACCCATGATCATACCCAAGTCCACTTCGTGTGGAAGCTCTACGATATGATCTTCGATCAATGCAAGGGAGCACTCATTCACCATCGCGAACACACCGCGCTCGATGCATTCTTTTGGTTGCAGAGGATTGCTTGGAGTTCCCAAGCCCAATGCGCCGTATACCGTTTGATCGACATCGCCGCGTTTGCCATCAGCCTGGTAAGTGTAGAAACCTTTACCATTCTTACGACCCAAGCGGCCTGACTTCTCAAGAGCTTCCATACACGGCGCCATTTCAATGCGCTCGCCGAAAGCTTTCTTAAAGATTTTTAGAACTTTGATACAAACATCCAAACCAACTTCGTCCATCAATTCGAATGGACCCATTGGCATGCCGAAATCCTTCACATAGGCTTTATCGACAACTTCAATACTCATACCTTCTTGCATCAACCACGCTGCTTCGGCCATGTATGGCAAAAGCAGACGATTCACAAGGAAGCCCGGGCCGTCTTTAACAACCACTGGCATTTTGCCCATTTTTTTCGTCAATTCAAAAATAGTGGCGATTGTTTCGTCAGATGTTTTTTCACCGCGGATCACTTCAACCAATGGCATTTTGTTCACTGGATTGAAAAAGTGCATCCCTGCGAAATACTCTGGACGTGGATGACCTTTAGCCATTTCCGTCACTGACAAAGAAGACGTGTTCGTCGCAATGATCGCGTCAGGGCGCATTTGACCTGCACACTCGCCGATAACTTTTTGCTTGATCCCCATATCTTCAACGATCGCTTCCACAACCACATCCAGGTTTTTGAAACCGGAGTAATCAGTCGTGACTGAAACCGCGTCGATTTTTTGTTGGAATTGATATTTATCGATGGATTTACGTTTTACCAACTTCATCCACAGGTCACTCGCGTGCTTCAAACCCTTTGCTAAAGCGTCGGGGTTCAAGTCTTTCATGCGAACTTGAATACCCTTGTCTGCCGCAACGTAAGCGATACCGCCACCCATTGTGCCCGCACCCAAAATACCCAGGCCTTTAACTTCTTTCGGTTTTACATTCACACCTGAAACGCCCGTTTGCTTCTTAACCATTTCAGTTAGATAGTAAACGTGAATCAAGTTTTTAGACTCTGATGTTACACCCAACTCACAGAAGCCTTCACGTTCAATACGCATTCCTGCATCGCGATCGCTCATGCCGTAAGTTTTTTGAATCACATCCAAAGCCTTTAGTGGCGCTGGATAGTGACCTTTGGTTGCTTTCATCACGCCTTCGCGTGCTTTTTTGAATACGATGCCTTTAGCAGGGCCTTCCAAAACTTTATTGACCAAACCTTGAGGTTGGAATTTTTTGCGACGTTTTTGGCCGCCAGCTGCGATGACTTCTTTCGCCCATTTAATAGCCTGCTCGTCGAGCAAGTTTGGATGAACGACTTTATCCACCAAGCCTGATTTCAAAGCCTTTTTAGAATTCACCGCTTTACCAGCCAGGATGATATCCAAAGCACCTTGCAAACCCATGATACGCGGCATGCGTTGCGTTCCACCGAAACCAGGAAGGATGCCTAATTGGATTTCCGGAAGACCAATTTTAGTTGAAGAGTCATCAGAAGCGATACGGTAATCACAAGACATGATGAACTCACAACCACCTCCCATACACGCGCCATTCACAGAAGCAAACGTCGGCATCGGAAGATCTTCGACCATATTCATGATCTCTTGACCCGCTTTCACCGCGTCGTTGAATTGTTCTTTGGTCGTCATGCCTTTGATCTCTTCGATGTCGGCACCTGCGATAAAGATTTTCGGTTTCATGGATTTAAAAATCACCGCTTTGTAAGAAGACTTGCGCAGTTCTTCCACCACGTCTTTAAGTCTCATCATCACGGGCGTTGAAAATTTATTTACTTTTTCGCCTACAAGATCGAACTCAACAACTGCGATCTCACCTTGAGGATTAATTCTGATACTTTCTAGCATGGACATTTGTGTAACTCCTAGATGTAAATCGCTCATTAGTTTTCGTTCTCAAGAATCATACTGCCACCTTGACCGCCACCGATACAAAGTGTTGCAAGACCGTGCTGCACGCCTCTGCGTTTCATTTCTTTCGCCAGAGTCAACACGATACGAGTTCCGGTTGCGCCGACGGGGTGACCCAATGCGATCGCGCCGCCATTGACGTTCAGGATCTCGTCACGAATCTCTCCGACTTTTGTAGACAAGCCAAGTTTCTCTTGTGCGAATTTGTCAGAATCCATGGCTCTTTGGCAGGACATCACTTGTGCTGCGAAGGCTTCGTTCAATTCCACCAAACCGATGTCTTTCAATGAAAGACCGGCGCGTTTTAGTGCAAGCGGTGTGGAGTATGCCGGGCCAAGTCCCATGCGTTCAGGCTCAAGACCTGCAAAACCGTAGGAACGGATTGTTGCCAGGGGTTTGTAACCTAACTGCTCAGCTTTTTCACGAGACATCAAAAGGACCATTGCAGCCCCGTCTGT
Organism: Bdellovibrio sp.; assembly: GCA_039594295.1. Classification (GTDB taxonomy): domain Bacteria; phylum Bdellovibrionota; class Bdellovibrionia; order Bdellovibrionales; family Bdellovibrionaceae; genus Bdellovibrio. The sequence continues at coordinate 3,160 of JBCNNR010000021.1, read as the reverse complement.
GATCGGGCAAGAGTTCCCGGCCGTGATTGTCCCTGTTGCTTTATCAAAGAAAGGCTTTAGCTTCGCCAAAGCTTCCATTGTCTGTGTATCACGAGGACCGATGTCTTCAGAGATCACTTCTTTGTATTCAGGAGCCAAGTACACGGGAGTTGTTTCTTCCTTCATGCGACCTTCTTTCATCGCTTTGGAAGCCAACTGATGCGAGCGCAGAGCGAAGGCATCTTGCATCTGACGATTCAAGCCCCATTCTTTTGCCAGGATCTCAGCGGTTTGCCCCATGTTGATGCCCACGAAAGGATCTGTCAGACCCAACATCACACCGATTTGTGGAAAGTAGGGATCTTTCATGTTACCTTGAAGAAGAGCTTTGATCTGGCTGACGTCTGCTTTAAAAAGCTTCCACAACAATGGCAACGCTTGCTTTGGACCTTTTGCCGCGAAAAGTTTTTCGTAGATGTCTTGGAACTTCTGTGGAGCCAGAGTTGGGATTTGCGACATGGATTCTGTACCACCCGCAATCACCACATCCATCGTACCGGATTTGATTTTCTCAAAGCCATTCGAAATTGATTCCAGTGCTGATGCACAGTTTCTGTGAACTGTGTAAGCAGAAGTTTTCATGGGGATGCCCGCGTTCAATGCAACAACACGTGAAATGTTCACAGCATCTGGTGGATTTCCTGTATTGCCGATGATCACTTCATCAACGGAATTCACATCCAAGTTCGTTTGCGCAATCAATTGCTTGAGTGCCACTTGCCCCAATTGTGCTGGGTGAACTTTTTTAAGTTTTGTACCGGACTTTGCGAATGGTGTACGCACACCTTCAACGAGAACCACATCACGTGGTGACTTCATAGAAAACTCCTGTTGGTAATTCTGACTAACCACTGAAAATCGTACAGGTTTTCCATGTGAGGACCAAACACAAACGCATTATTACTTATGCGAGGTCTAGTTTCGACAAACACAACGGGCCTCCTTAGGAGGTCGAGGTGTTTTTTCGAAACACTTTTCGGATTTTCTCGAGGGAAAACAGAGCCACTGCTCTAGAATTTTACGAAGAAAGGTCCAGTATGTCCGCACCTAAAAGTGTTATGTTTCATTAGCAAGCACAGGAATTCACATCCGCTTCACCCCGAAGAAACGCCTCGTAATTTTACTCCGGATTCATTCCGATATTTCAAGTTGTTATGGACGCCACAAAGCACTTGTAAATTCTCGGGCGCATGAGTTCCTCCGCTCCATCGCGGAATGATGTGATCCACTTGCAGACCAAAAGTGCTGCGACACTGTCTCCCCGTGACTTTATCTTTGTACTGACAGCATTTATCGCGATTAAGAATGTATCGACGAGTTTTCAGAGTGAGGGTTTTGTTTTCTGAATTCATCGCAAGGCCATCCAGATCACTGCTCTGCCGTTCAGAATTCACATCAGTTTCTGCTTGAGTTGCGGATCTCTTTCCTCTTTTTGAACCAAAAAGCTTCGCATCTAAATATTGTCCGGCAACCACTTCAATAACCTTTGCCCATGAATAGTCCCCGTCGGCTAGCTGCAACTCGTGCGCAGCCTTATCTTTACAACTTTCCAGCAATTCAAATTGTTCGCGGGTCAACGTGATAGCGAGATGAACCGAATCATCTTTTTGCACTCTCACTTTTTCAGGATCTTTCAGCTCTATATCTAAACTCCTGGCAACTGCCAGTTGTGTCTGCTGCACATTCAAGCCGCTGATTTGTTCGATTATTTCGGATTTGATTTCATCTGATATCTTTTCACCCGACTTTTCTTTTTCTTTAATCGCCCGAGCGAGTTCACCGACTTGAGTGAGATTTATACGACCATCCTGAATTCTGTCAGAGAGGACCGGAACCGCACTCATTAAGCGAGCGGCTTCCAACCTGCGCATAGCTGCTGCATTCGAATATCCCAATTCATGAATTAAGTAGTCAAACATTGAAGAATATGATCGTTCTGAGTAGAGCTTACGTGTATCGACTTCGTAGATGTGTTCCAAGATCAAATGCAAAAGCATTCGTTCTTTGCGCACGAGACTTTTTAGGTTTTGCTCAAGTTCAATATTGCCAATTAAAGCAAGTTTACCCATTGAATACTCCGATATTTAATATTACATTTACATCGAAGTGCAATTTACCGACTTCCTCCATTCCCCGATAAAACGAGCGACAAATAACTCTAAAAACAATTCTCGGACATTGAATAAAATTTCCGCAAAAAAAACATTTCGGTTATTCAATTTAAATCAAACTCCCCTATCCAATCCGTCGGATTTTTACTTCCGCTACGGTAACTGCTTGCATCATTTTTTTCTCACCAGCTCGTTGAATCAAAACTTCTCACTCAAACTTTTCCCAGGACCAAAACTACCATTACCTGTTGCCCGCAAATCTCTAGACCTACGCTCCCCCGAAACGCCACTTTCATAAGCAAACACATTTCGCCAGAATGAAAAACAGTGCGTCATAGCATTGCTACCTGCGCCAATCAGCCCCACTTATTGACCCCCTCAGCAAAGGTTTTATAGAGTAACTGCACTTATTTCGCGAGAGAGCTAAACGCTGAAAAGCTTTAGAAAATTTCTAAAAATGCAACACGCGAAAAAGAACAGGCTTCGACAAAATCGAAGCACAGACTGCGAAAGGAAATTTCCTTGGAAAAAGAATTGAACAAGAACTCAGACAAACACACAACCGATGTGAAACACGCAACAAACAACTTCGACCAAGAAGCCTTGGAGTATCACAGCCGCGGCAAGCCCGGAAAAATCGAAGTCATTTCTTCCAAACCATGCGTATCTGAAAAAGACCTTTCCCTGGCGTACTCTCCAGGCGTCGCAGCTCCTTGTAAAGTTATCGCCAAGGACTCTTCCAAAGTTTACGACTACACGGCCAAAGGAAACTTGGTGGGAGTGATCTCCAACGGAACTGCGGTTCTGGGCTTGGGCAATATCGGCCCGCACGCTTCAAAACCTGTGATGGAAGGTAAGGGAATTCTCTTTAAACAATTTGCCGGTATCGACGTCTTCGACATCGAAGTGGATGCAAACGATGTCGACACATTCTGTAACGCGATCAAAACATTGGAACCAACTTTCGGTGGTATCAATCTGGAAGACATCAAAGCGCCAGAGTGTTTTGA
>JBCNNR010000020.1:0-77193 GCA_039594295.1 Bdellovibrio sp. | reverse complement strand
GACCTCAGTGGGCCCTAAAAGGAAAAACCCCGACAGAATGCCGAGGTTCCTTAGAAGTTCCCTTTTTTTAATCCGTCCCTTTTTTGGGGTACAGATCACGAAGGTCCCTTTTTTATTTCCATTAGTTCAAGGTGCTTAAACGAGCCAAGGCTTGTTTTTGCTTCGCCTTCGCTTCGCTCAATTTCTGACGTTTCTGATTGAGCTTATCTTGAAGCTGTTTTCTTTTCTCGATGTTCTGTTGAGCTTTTCTGTTATGTTTTTCCGCGTTTGACAAAGCTGCCATCGTTTGTTGCTCAAGCTTCTTAGCTTCACGCTCGTAAGCCGCACGAGCTTTCAAGAAGTCAGCATCGGTTTTCTTAAGAAGAGCCGCAGTTTGACGTTCTTCGTTCTTTGCGCGAGCCAATTTAGCCTGCTCAGTTTTAAGAGCGGCATTGGTGCGAGCGGTCTCGCCCTGAGTGGACTTGATGGCTGCGGCCATTTGCAGTTTTCTGTCTTGGGCCTGATCGCGATCTGCTTTGGCCTTGTTCAATTTATCAGTGATACGCGCCAATTTATTACGAGCGTCGTTTTCCTGAGAATCCATTTTTTCGATTTGCTTACGCATTGTGATCGTTTCACCGATCAAACGAGTCGTCTGCTTGGAGTTTCTGTCTGCTTCCGCTTGCAGGCGTTTGATTTCGCGACGAGTGCGTTGAGTTGTTTCTTTGTGATCACGAGTGCGACCTGCGAAATCAGATTTTGCAGCATCTAGCTCAGAAACTGATTCATCAAAACCACCCTTTGCTTCATCAAGATTGGCAAAGGCACTTTCAACGTCGGATTGAGCGTCGATCGAATTGTCTTTTTCCATGGATGCATGAGCATTGGACAGACCCATGATCATCATCAAAACGGAAGCTGCGAAGATTTTTGTATAACGTTTAGACATAAATGGTTCCTTATTAAGGTTGATAGACACCTCTATCCACTTTCTGTGCCGAGGGGTCTTTGCCACCTTATTTAGAGCTGAGTGATTTACCCCCCCCTCAACCGGGAAATCCTTTCCAAAACAAACGACAAAATAGGCACCCCTTCGTTGCCATATAAAAGAAAGGCCCCGCAGGCCCCATGATTCTCAGCATTTAAGGAGTGGATTACTCCTTTGTTAGTACTCCGAATAAGGCATCTCCCCTAATCTCCTCCTACAACAAAACAAAAAGGAGAATCTATGAAGCACATCCTGGCTGGATTGGTAACAATCCTTATGGCCCCGGCAGCATTTGCAACGACTTATTGGTGTAACTTTACGGAACCTTTTCAACAGGTGACTTACGATACCGAGATGCACGAATTAGCCCTCACCCGTCCCAACGAAGACCTCGTGACATGGCCATCGACTCACAAAAAGGTGGGAAATTTCCTGACGGCGAAATCCATTAACGGCGAGGCCAAGCTGCGTATTCAATTGAATAAAAAAGGCAGCGATGGAATGTCAGACACAGTTTATATGTACGAAGGTGTTTGGAACGACCAATTGGTCGGTGGATGCAATCTACAAAAAACGCCTCGACCTGAATAGATCGAAGCGTTTTAAAAATGGGGGCGTGCTCCGTGCTTACGGAGCCGTCAACACCATTGTTGTTACACTCATGGCTGGCATCGAATAATTAAAGGCACTGCCGCTGATCGCGGTTTCGCCCATGCTCTTTGGAGTCGAAACGCCGTCATAAATCATGTAGCGAGAGTATTTGGTAAATGAACCTGCATTCGCAATGCTGATATTCGTGCTCAAGGCTGCAGAGGTTTTATTGATAGCAACGATATAAAGCTTTTTGCTATCTGTTGAAGACTGCATCGCATAGACCGAGGTTTTATCATCGCTTGTCGAAACCGCTTTGACAGAGATATCACCCACACGAGCACCGGCACCGTCATAGTTCACAAACAATCTCATCGCCCCATAAATATACGGAGAGTCTTCACGGTCCCAGTGAGTCGCCAAATACACGTCTTCACGACCAAACACACCCAACACATCGGCTTCCGTGATACCACCGGAAATAATTCCGCCACCACCGTGATTGTATTCGGAGAAAGAAATTTTAGTCCCTGGATAATAAGTCGCAATGCGCTCTTTCAAACGAGGAATCCACTTCAGGGGCGCCTTCAAATAATCATCCACAATCCAAGAAGTCTCTTTGTAGTTTGGATCCCATAAGGAGCGTGGTGCCTGCAAACGAGCAGCGATCAAGCCCGCTGTCTGAGGAGCCGTTTCATCCAAGACGCGGTAACCATCACCACGAGCTTCAGAGCCCCAGTGCATATCGAGAACATCAACTAGGCGCTTACCGTAAGTTTTTTCCGCAGCGGCCAACTGTTGCAAATACCACGACATGTATTCGCCATTGCTGCGATCATCGGCGTCCTGCAAACTCATCATTTCATTGAAACCGTAAGCGACCGGACCAAACACCATGGCGTTCGGAGCTTTTTCTTTGATCATGCTCGCAAAGCGAATCGTCTTTTCTTTCATTTCCGCATAAGACGTTTTCTGCGGATGGATCAGGGGATGAGTCGTTTTCCAAATCGCTGGTTCATTATCCAGCATATAGTGAATTTTCTTACCGGCAGCCAATTCTGCCTTAAAGGTATTCTGAAAATAAGCCACAGCCTCATCTTGATAAACGAAGTTATCACTCAGACTTGCCACCGGTGTTGAAACGCTTGCCGGCTTGCGATCCAGGTTTCTTCTAAAACGCGTATTCGTATCACTCGCCTGAGCCGTGATCGTTCCATTTTTATCAGCAGCTACATAGTCCACAATGGGGATCGTCACCACTGGAGTCGCACCATATTTATAGGCCAGCAACACGCCTAAGCGCACCGCCTCACCCGGCACTTCACTGTTGTTACCACAATTCACCAATTCGCAAACACGATTACCGGAGGAGTTATTATAGTCCGTTCCCCCATTGGTCGCGTTGTTTTCCCAATTGTACGTCGTCCAACGATTTCCCCCCATGCGGAAGGAACCAATATTGTTGAACAGACTGGTTTCATAATTAGAACCGTAAATATACGGAGAAATCATGTGACGGTTTAAATTCACATCGATATTAAAAGTCACATCCGCTGCTGGCAGTGGCGTCGTCGTTGGCGACGGACTGACTGTTGGTGAGACCGTCGGACTGACCGTCGGTGACACTGTCGGGCTGACCGTAGGACTGACTGTCGGCGATACCGTTGGAGAAGGGCTCGCAGAAGGTGATGGACTTACCGTTGGCGAGGGGCTGGGATTTGTGCTTGGCAGAGACTGGCTGCCGTTGGTATTAGCCGTCGTTTCGAAACCCGTGCTGGAACAATTTTGAAACAGGAGCATCAGCGCAAGCAGTGTCGTATAAGACATTATACGTTGGCGTTTTTTCCAGATAGATTTCATATAAGTTGATCCCCTGTTCACAATTGTGCTTTAACAGAACGCTATTTACTACTGATGTCAGTGTCGAGTCTTGTTCTGATTCAAAATTCCCGTTTCTAGCAATAAGGCCAAGTTTGCCTTAGGGATCACAGTTAAAAAGTGTCAATTTTTGTGACACCCCTACTAGTTTTTCACTGGGCGCATTTCGTCCCCCCTTTTCTTGAGAGCTGCTGTATAACGACGCAACTTTTTCGAATTTAAACTTCGAGGTGACTATGAAAATAAAATCCGTTTTAGTGGCAGCAACTCTTTTGGCAGCTGCAACTTCTCACGCAAGAACGATTTCTTGTACGGGTATTGATAAAAATGGCAGCAAGGTCAGCGTCCAAGTATCTTTGAATGGCGATGTTTCTTTTGATTATAAAACAGAAAAAACCAAAGCAAAGAACTCTGAAGACTATGCGGATGTGTGGACGGCCGATATGGGCTCTTACAACCTGGCAGAAAATTCTGGCGACAAATTTATCACGGGCTCTCTGGGTTCTCGTGGTGAAAAATGGGCAAAGCTTTCCCTGGGTGACCTTGGCAAAGCGAATTCAACTCTTGAGTATGATGAAAACGACTCGGGCTTTGAATATAGCAATTCCGTTTCTAAAATGATTTGCCGCTAATCGCACTCCATCACAAAAAATAAAAAAGCCGAGTCTTTGCACTCGGCTTTTTTTTACTTCGCCACAGACAAACCCGACTCCAATTCAGCTCCCCGCGCAGATCTTAGCGAAATCCGTCTAAAGGTTTGGCGCTTTCATAAAATTTCACTGGACCTAGTTCTGGAATATGTCATCAAGCATTCTCATCGCGAATCGTCGTTGATAAAGTTTTGTGACACGAAAGTATTTTCTATCTACGCGAAATTGCTGACGGAGAAATCGAGAGCAAATCGCTTTTAACAAAAGTACGTTTCAACATAAGAATACGGAGCAGTTTTGCATCTTTACCTATCGTGAATTGACGAAAAAAAGACGAGAATATTATTAGAACTGGCCGCATGGGGGATTACGGAATGGCTAAACTAAGAGTAAAAGGATTTCTATCTCTTTCATTAATTTATCTCTTCATCTGCTTGTTCTATTCAAACTGCACCGTTCGCGAAGAAGCTCACACGCCGACTCAGCTTGGCGGACTTGATCACCACTAAATACGTTGTTCTGCCATAGCCTTGCCCGGATAAAAATACAAAATACGCCGAACTCATCATGGGTTCGGCGTTAATCAATTCATCACATTGTATAGAAGAATTCTTCTTTGACGATTTTGCCGTCTTTAACCGTGTAGATACCTACTTCTTCCATAGCCCATCTTTTATTCGTTTTTTTATCAGTGGTATCATATTTAAAATGAACGGCGAAACGATCACCTAATGGAAATGGTCCATCGACTTGCGATGAATGGACTTCCATCGATTCTTCCCATTGTCTATTTTTTTTAAGTGCATTGTCGATGCCGCGAGATTCCGCTGGCATATCAGGTGAGTCCATGGCTTCTCGGCTTTCGATGTCTTTGCTATAAAGCTCCTTGATGCAATCTACGACTTTATTGCTTTTACAGAAATCGACCAGTTTTTTACCGACTGCCAAGGTGTCCTTTTGAGTTTGTGTGTTCATAAGACCTCCTGCGTGGGCACCTTTAGTCTACGCCCGCGGATGTCCATGGAAAGTACTGTTTCAGTCTAGAATTTCACTCTATCCTCAGATTGACTCCAGACGTGACAATTCCTCTCGCAAAACCCTTGATGAGCATTTACAATAATTAATCTATCTGGAGTAAAGTCTCATGGGCGCAAAGCTAAAAGTCTCAGTTCTCAATATCCTTAAGGGACTTTTTTATTCCTGCGCAATTCTCACGATTGCCTATATCACTTTAGAACTTCCTCTTTTTAACAACATCAAACTTTCTCTCTTTGGAAAATCAACCGTCCAAAAGCGCATGAAAGAGTACGGACCTAAAGTCAACTCCACGCTAAAGCCCTTATTCACGGCAAAGCAAGTGACCTATCCACCGAAAGACGTCACTTTGCTTTATATAAAATCCCAAAAAACTTTATCTCTGTTCGCCGCAGATTCAGAGGGAAAGCCCAAACTGATTAAGAACTACACTGTCTATGCTGCCAGCGGGAAGTCAGGACCAAAACTGCAGGAAGGCGACAATCAGGTTCCTGAAGGCGTCTATGGTATTGAAAGTTTGAATCCCAACAGCGCCTATCATCTGGCTTTGCGAATCAACTATCCGACGGATTTTGATAAACAAATGGCAAAAGAGGACGGCCGTAAAAACCTGGGCTCCGATATCATGATTCATGGAAAAAGTGTTTCGATTGGCTGCATTGCCATTGGCGACGAGGCCATCGAGGAATTATTTGTTCTGGCGGCTCAAGCCAATTACAAAAATTGGAAAGTGATTCTTTCCCCTGTGGACTTTAGAAAAGTGGCCATCGCTCCGGAACCCAAAGTTTCCAAACCGTGGATTCCAAAACTTTATGAAAACATCTCGGCCAACGTCAAAACGCTGCCACTCAACTAACTAATCTTTTTTCAAGGTGAGGGATTCATTCCACCAGTGATTGCTTAAATACGTTTCACTCAAAGTGACCACTTCCCCAATTTTTGGCGTGACCAACTTCATGCCATTTTTCTCTGCCGCTTGCGTGAGCTTTTCCATGGGATCTGACCAGGAATGCAGGGCTAAGGTGAACATCCCCCAGTGAATAGGGAAATATCTTTTAGCATTCAAATCTTGAAAGGCCTGAACAGAATCCTGAGGTAACAAGTGAACCTCTTGCCACTTCTCGTTGTACTGCCCGCTTTCGACAAAGGCGATATCAAAAGGTCCTAACTTTGCACCAATATCTTTAAAGTGCGTGTCGTAACCTGAATCTCCACTGAAAAAGACATTGTGCTTTTTACTTTTCAACACCCACGAAGCCCACAAAGACTTATTTTGATTCCACATTCCACGGCCCGAAAAATGCTGGGCAGGTGTGGCTATCAATTCAATATCGCCAAACGAAGTGTTTTGCCACCAATCCAATTCCTGAATTCTCTCGGCGGCGATTCCCCAACCCGTCAAATGAGCGCCCACACCTAATGGCACCACAAAAGGAACATCTTTATCTTTAAAGAATTGAATCGACTCGGTATCCAAGTGATCATAGTGATCATGACTGATGACGATCAGATCAATCTTAGGTAGCTCTTCCAATTTGACAACGGGATCCTGAAATCGCTTCATCATAAATCCCAATGGACCGGTCGATGTGGAAAGAACCGGATCAATCAGAATAATTTTTCCCTCAAAATTTAACAAGATCGTGGAATGCCCAAACCAGATGATTTTTAAATCCTGGCTGGCCTTTAAAAACTCCACGAAATCAGGCTTCACCTCAGGGAGCTTTTGAGCAGGTATTCGTCCCGTCTTATCACCCAGCAAGAACTCCACAATCGTTTTAAAATTCATGGTCCGCTTACGCATCTCTTCCAGAATTTTAGGACGACGATTGACGAAAATCCCCATCTCACTGTCAAAATTTTTAGAAGACTTGAAAGATTCTGATTTTTCTTTCGAGGGCAATGTTCCAAAAGACGACCAACTTAACTTCATTAGTGCTTGATATCCTTCATAATCACAGTCGCACCACCGCGATACTTACGGCAAGCGGCTGTCGAATCGTTAATACGATAGTCGATTTTAAGATTCCAGGTATCTTGCCTTGACCAGGACACCTGATCATAGTGGCAAGTGGCATCTCCTAAATAAACAGAGGCACTTTCTGCAAACGTAAGGCCTTTAGCGGTCGTGGTAAAAATACGGCAAGCGGTGATCTCACAACGATGCGTGTTGTCTTTATCGACATAGAAAACCTTAGGTTCTACCTCATCAGAAACGACACTGGTGCTTGCATCCAGCTGAAAGGATCCCACAGCCACAGTTTTACAGTCGTTTTGATCCAAAACCAGAACGTGATATTTATTGCCGACGGCACGAAAAGTAGAATAAGCCCCCGTGAAACCAACGCAAGCCTCAGCAACACCGGCCAACAAAAGCAAAGATGCGATGACCAAAATATTTCTCACGGTTCCCCCTGATTCTTGAATATTAAGTGTAGCCAGCAAATTTCCTCTGTGTCAGGCTTAAATGGAGGACTTATGATGCGAAATATTATTTTTACAGCTTCACTGCTTGCTTCAGTTACCACGAGGGCCAACACCTGCCCTCAGCTAACGGGTCTTTACCAAATGGCCGAAGGCGCTGTCGTTCAAATACTCAATGATGATTGCACTCGCTTGATTCGCTCCTCAGGTTATACCACGATTAAAGGTGAAATCGTTATTTCGCCAGAGAAACAGATTTATCTCTTTGACCGCACTCCGGTTTGCTCCAACAACAAATGCCAGAGCGCAGAGCTTTCGCAGAATAGTGTCGTCTTTCACCTGAACTATGATGGTTATGTAAAAACCAAGGAGCATGGACTGTGCATCCAGCGGCAGTACGCTTTATCCTTGGACGAGAACTTGGATCTCCAAGCAGATTATCAAGTGCAAGATTGTGATGATGGGTTTACAGGAAATACAGTTAAAGTATTTCCCCGCGTTGACTACCCCGACAATCTATAAAACAGCGGCCTTAACCTCACTAGAAAAAGTCTGATCCCCGACAGTTAAATCCAAAGCGCCCTGCTGAACCAGCAAGGACCAGCGATTGTTTTTTTCAACTTTGTCGCCGACGACATCTAAAAATTTAGGATCGAAGGCAAACATCTCTAATTCAGAGGCGCGGTGAACTTCTCCCCCGCGCACTTCGATCAACAGAACTTCAGGATTCTTATAAGTATAGACACGAACTTGCTTGGCAATTTTGGAAGCCTTGTGAAGTTTTCTGGCCGAAGGATTGCCAATTTCAATCCAAAGATCAACGGAGTTATGAGCCCCCAGTTTTCGCAGGGCTGGCGCCTCTGGATCCGCCAATCCACCGGGAGTGAATTCCAAACCCTCCTCATAGGACAAACAATAAGCCAAGACGCGGCTTAACATGTAGGGATAAGTCTCTGAGGGATGCTGGGCCACACGAAAATCCAAGTTCTCATACACGCCGCGATCAATATCAGAAAGTTCAATTTGAAACCGAAAGAGCATGTCCCACCCGTGAAAAGTTCATTTTACTTTTCAGTAAGTATCTTGGGGACAACGGGCTTTACGCAACTGATTTTCGACTTGTTCTGGTGTGCCTCTGATTTCATGGATTTTTTCTGACACCACGTCACCACAGGAATTATAAACCACGCGATTCAAAAGAAATGTGATATTGCCACTGGAGCTTTCCGCCGTGACCATGCCCGAGCATGCCACAGATTGACGAAAGCGGCAGAAGAGCTTGGCCTCGGCCAGGCTCGAACCAAAAAGAGTCGCGAGAATTAACAAAGATGCGATTTGACGATGCTTAACTGATGCTGATGTCTTCATTGCAATCACCCTCCACAAAAGAAAGTTAGCAATTGCTGTGCCGATTATTTTGAATCACTTCGCACCGGACGAAGCGTTAAAACTCAACTTTACGCACAAAGTGGCAAGTGTAACCTTCTGGATTTTTCTGCAAATAATCTTGATGCTCTTCTTCAGCTTTCCAAAACTCACCGGCCTTATCCACCACCGTAGTGACTGGTTTCCCCCAGGCTTTGGATTTATCAACTCTCGCGATCACTTTATGAGCAGTCTCTTTCTGCTGATCAGAGGTGTAGAAAATGGCACTGCGATACTGGGTGCCAATGTCATTTCCCTGACGATTGAGAGTGGTCGGATCATGAATTTTAAAAAAATAAAGAAGCAGATTTTCGTAACTAAGTTGTTTGGGATTAAATTCTATCTTCACAGTTTCTGCATGATTTGAAGCTCCCGTATGCACGATATTATAAGTTGCGTTAGGCACCTTACCTCCCATGTATCCCACTTCAATGTGGGTCACGCCCGGAAGTTTTCGTAGCAATTCTTCCATACCCCAAAAGCACCCCCCTGCCAAATAAGCCACCTCTGTTCCAGGTGTTACCGTTTTGGCTTTATCCGTGGTCTTAGCGAAGGCGCTGAGAGAAAAGAGAGCAACTAGGGTCCAGAGAGATAGGAGGTGTTTTGAAGTTTTCATAATCTCAGTATAGCAGCACTGGTTAGAAGTAGTGGCTCAAACTAGTCCAAAACATCTCTTTTTTGAAAAAGCCCTGGGTATACTTGGTGGTTTTTGTGTAAACTAACAAGGTTCATGGAGGACTCATGAAGCTATCTACAATGAAGTGGATCGTATTACTTGCTAGTTGCGTAGGCACTTCCTCTGCTTTCGCAGCGCGATTTACTCTGGCTCAAGGTACAGGTTATAGAATTGAGCCCGTTTATGGTATTGAAACCGTTTATCGTGATTACCCCACAGCCCATTTGCAAACGCGCTCCATGTATGGGTTGCGTCTAAGTTTGGGAGTCGATTTACTTTCTTTGGAAACTGAATACTCCAAAGCTTCTGATACCGAAGATTATTCAACTGCTCCTGAAAAAGTGAAGACCGATGATGAACGCCTAAAACTGGGGCTTTCTTCCACATATCGAATGGAATATTTCCACCTAACGGGCCGCGCCGGAGCGCAGGCAACACAAACGACTCGTGAAACCACTTCGGGTGGTGTCATGACGACTGATAAACGCCCTATTCAATACAATCCTTACGCCGGCGCCTCGATCGGTGTAAATTTCGGACCGGTTTCCATCAATCTGAGCTCAACGGTTATCTTCCGGGATAATGACTGGGACAAGAGCGATGTTCAAAATACCATCTCCGCTGGAGTGGGATTCTAAAAAGAAAAAAGCCAGTGCTGTGAACACTGGCTTTTTTTATTCTACAAAGTGCGATTCAATTTCAAGAAATTGCTGTGCTCAGAAAGTATAGTTAAATACTTCAACATGATCTCTTGTGGATAGTTCGCAGGATCGTTGTACTTGGTTTGAAACTCCACGATCAATTGATAAGTCTGTTCGTTATCGAGGGCTTTGGCTTCACGAAGAAGCGCTTGCTCGGCCACCGCATAAGCACTCAAACTCATCTCTTGATAAGTTCCTTTTAAGAAACTTTCTGGCTTGCTGGACGTGAACAGTTTGTGATTCTTATACCCTTCTGTATCCGCTGCACGGAATGTCAGATTTTTAGTCGCAAGCTCTTTGCGATATTGTGCCGGGATCAATTTTCCAATTTTCGCCACCATCACTTCGTACAATTTTCTGGCGCGACTGTCAGGCTTGTTAGCCTCCTGACGTTTTTGGAAATCCAAGGCAATTTTGATCAAAGAATCACTGGTCACAGGACGGCAGGTTTGATCACTTTGAATCGATAACAAGAAAACTTCGAAAGTTTCCTCTGCCATGACTTTGTAACCTTGTTCTGAGGCACTGTCTGGACGACTGGCATTGTGGCGTTCCGCGAAGAAGTTCAAAAGAGTCAGCGTATAATCCGTGGAAGCGAAGTTTGATTTATCCGCTTTCAAAGTGGCGATGAAATCGGCAACATACTTATTAAACTCTTTGCTCGCATACTTTTCCTGCCAAGAACCTTGAACGCTGCTCTCTGCACGCCCCGCCCACAATTGCACCAAGTCCAATTTCTCTTTGAGAACAGCATCGAATTTCTTATTGCAAGAATTTCCTGGATCCGTCCCACTAGTCGGGCTGCGCAAAGCAAGCTTAGGAGCCTCTTGAGTCGATGCTGCATTGAAGTCCAAGGCCGCATTGCCACCCATCGCCTCGGCTTGAATTTCGATGGAAGTGATCACCGATGCCGAGTTTAGGTTTTCTGACGACAACTCTTTATCCGCTTCACCGATAGTGACGCCATTAAAGGCTTTCACGATGATGCGTTCGTTCTTATCCGTGATCAAATTCACGCTGATGATTTTTACTTTGCCTGATTTCGGTTTTGCTTTAACAAATGTCAACGGGAGGGGTTTTGCCAGATCCAGCACATACTGATCGCCCCCATTTTTACGGGAGATATCACTGATACGAGCTGTGCCTTCCAATTGTGCCTGCGCTGCAAATGCAGAGGCATTCTCAAAAGACTTAAAGATTGATGTTTCTGCCTTAGCAAGTACTGGAACTTGTAAAAGCAGCGCCGATGTTAATACGCGTTTCGCCAATTGACGATCCATTGAAGATTCCTTTCAGTTTGGGATGATTCTCTATTCTCTCGACTTATGTCTGAGTGATGATTTCAATCGCTAAAAGGAAAAATCTCGAATGAAGATTGCGACGCTTGCCTAAAATCATATTTTTCATGCCTTTTTGACATCGCACATCGGCAACACGCTGTCGGAATGCAAACGGAGACGGTGAAACACAACAATCTGGCATTGTCTCAACTGTTCTGCTATACTACACAGATCATGATTTTTATCACGTTGCCACCTCACTGTGGCTTGGTATTAAAGTTTATTTCTTAAGCCGCAGAGTTTACTCTGTGGCTGCTATTGCTATTTAGTCTCATTTCAAATCAAAACAATTTAAAACACTCTTACACAAGGAGACCGTTATGGAGAAACTTCCATCCTTAGTCATTTCACACGAGGACTATCACAAAATTTCCGCGATTCTTTCCTTTGCTAAAGCTGACGTGGCAGAGCTTTTGGAGGAAGAATTGGGCCGAGCTCAATTAGTCGCAGCCGAAAAGCTCGACACCGATGTCGTGGCGATGAATACCTTGGTGACCTATACCGATTTGGATTCAGGAAAAGAACAATCCTTAACTTTATGCTATCCCAATGACGCCAACATAGAATTGAACAAAATTTCGATTCTGGCTCCGGTGGGCGCGGCTTTGATTGGCCTTCGCGTGGGGCAAACAATTCACTGGCCATTGTCCGAGGGAAAATTCAAACGCATTCGCGTGACTTCCGTTCAACGCATTTAAAACAAAAAAGGGCATCCTCTCCGGAGGATGCCCTTGGTATTTACATCATTTCAGATTGACTGGAGTAGGAATCTGGCGGTGGTTGAAAACGGGAATTGGCATGTATCGCCCGATGCTCGCGAACCAATGACGAAAAGATCTCACGACCTTTTGCCGCCAACGGTGATTTCCAATCGCGGAACCATTCGGCCATCATGGCAATTGTCGTATTAGGAATGGCTCCTGCTTGAATCATCCGTTGAATGGCCATCTCGTGTTCTTCTCTGGACTGCCCAGCCACGGCATCCGTCACAAAAGTCACTTCATAATCATCTTTAAGTGCTTCGACCACTGGATAAGCCAGGCAGATTTCAGTCCACAGGGCACAGAAAACCAATCTTTTTTTTCCAGTAGCTTTCACTGCTTTTAGAAAAGCATCGTCTTCCCACGCATTCATCGTGGAACGATCAATTTCCTGAAGACCTGGAAGTTCAGCACGCAATGATCTGATGGTTGGTTGATTCACACCCATTTTAACGCCGACGGTGCTTAAGACAACGGGGATATCGAAAGCAACGGCCGCTTTCGCCAACGCACAGACATTTGTTTCCACCGCATGCGGATCACTGGATCCAATGCCATGAAACATCTCGGGTTGATAATCTATTAAGATAAAGGCACACTCGCTGGCGTCCCAGGTCGCTCTATTTCTGCTCATAAGTTCTCCTTGTAGAAATATTCTTTGCTGGAGAAGCAAATCGGTGAAGTCTTTTGCGATGGCTTTGTTATAACTCAGGAACCCCGTCTCAACCGTCTTTTCACCTGGCACCTATGTTGCAAATTACCGCCAATACTTACGGATGCTGACCCTGTGTCGGATGAGATAACTGGGTGGGTTTTATTTTCACTCCCGTCTAATCTTTAGGCACTCACCATCCAGGGAGATTAAATGAAAAAGCTTCTGCCTTTCTTAATTGGCATTCTCATGACTGTGTCTGCACAAGCCAAAGTTCTTGTAATTTCTGACATTGATGACACCTTGAAGGTTTCCCATATCTTGTCAAAAGTGCGCTCCTCCTCATCCGCTTTTGATGACGACAGCAAATTCGTGGGCATGGCCGAAATTTTCCAGGAGTTGCAAGCATCCTATCACGATATTGAATTTCACTATGTCAGCTTGGCTCCCAAATTTCTTATGGGTCATCAACATCGGGAGTTTTTAGAAGAAAACAACTTTCCGATCACAGAACTGCACATGAACTCTGGTTTTAATCAAGACCCGGATCTCAAACAGAAAGTCATTCGGGACCTTTTGCACAGCAAAAATCCGGAGCTGGTTTTGTACTTTGGCGACAACGGTCAATTTGACACAATCGTCTATCAGCAGATGACTCAGGAGTTCAGTCACATCCCTGCGGTGACCTACATTCGCGAAGCTTACTCACGACGTGGTGAATCTCAACACCCGACTCTTGAAGGACAAATTGGTTTTGTCACGAGCGTCGAAGTCGTTATCGATTTGATTTCGCGAAACATTTTACCAAAAAGTGCTTACCCACCGATTCAAGATATCGTATATAAACGCTTGATGAAGGATGACGAAGACGAATCCTTTGGAAAAATGGTCTTCCCTTCATGGCAGGACTGCCGTGATTTCAAATGGATCTGGAACGTACGCAATCCACCTGAAAAACTTCTTCGTATCAAATCGTACATTCTTCAGCGCTGTCAGTAAGGACGTTACCCATGGCAAAATTCTCTGATTACGGACTTTTAAATTCCTTGGTTCAAACGCTCAAATCGAACCAAATTTCCAATCCAACGGAAATTCAGAACAACTCCATTCCCACCTTGATGGGCGGACAATCTGTCGTTGGCGTCGCAGAAACCGGCAGCGGCAAGACCCTGGCCTATGCCTTGCCTCTGTTACATCTTCTAAAAACTTTGGAAGACTCTGGCGAGGAGATCACAGAAAACTCCCGCCCTCGCGCCGTCGTCATGGTGCCCACCCGCGAATTGGGAGAGCAGGTTTCCAAAGTCTTTAAAACTCTGACTCACGACACTCGCTTGCGCGTTCGCCCGGCCCTGGGCGGCATGGCGATGGAACAAGCACGTCGCAACACCTCAGGCCCCTTTGAAATTCTGTTAGCAACACCGGGACGCCTGATTCAGATGATGAACCTCAAATACATCGATCTAAGCGATGTGCGCATGTTGGTTTTTGACGAGGCCGACCAGATGCTGGATCAGGGCTTTATCGCCGACTCCAATAATATTTATTATGCCTGCCCGACCGAAGTTCAACTGGCCCTGTTCTCGGCGACGATTTCACCACCGGTTCAAGAGCTGATTAACGGCATGTTCGCAAAAGCAGAACTTTTCCGCAGTGCCGGTTCTGGAAAAACCGTGAAAACCCTGATCACGCAAAATCGCATTGTCAAAGACGGTCGTCGCTGGCCGTTACTGGATAAAATTTTAAAAGAACCCAGCGAGGGTGGAACCATTCTTTTCGCAAACACTCGGGAGCAATGCGATAAGCTCGCTCAGGAACTTGCAGACAATGGCTATGCCGCAGTGATTTACCGTGGAGAAATGGAAAAGGCCGAGCGTCGTTCCAATCTTAAAAAATTCACCGACGGCAAAGTAAAACTGCTGGTGGCGACCGATCTTGCCGGGCGAGGATTGGATATTCCCAGCGTGGATCGTGTGATCAACTATCACCTTCCAAAGCAAAAAGAAAACTATCTGCACCGTGCAGGTCGCACCGCCCGTGCCGGCCGTAAAGGTGTGGTGATTAATTTCGTGACTGAACGAGATGAGCGTTTTATCGCCGAACTTGAGGGAAGAAAGCTTCCCGACGTGCGCGATACAACCAAGTTTAATTCGCGAGCCAAGCCCCCCGTTAAAGCTTCTGGTAAATCTTCTGGCAAAAGCAGTGGAAATAAGCTCAGCAAACCAGGAAATCGTCCTGGGAAACCGCAATCCAAGACTGGTGGCAAACCCTCAGGAAAACCGCCAGCACGAAAATCCAGATAAAAAAAAGGGCTGCTTCAGCACTTAATATCACCCACATCTTTTAACGAGGTGTGGGTTTTCCAAAAACGCTTTTTTACTCCCACAACTCCCTCAGCTGTTCCTGACTAAGTCCCCGCAAGCGAGTTTTCGAATAAGGCCGGCCTAATATTTCGAGTTCATTCAGTTGTATGTAGTCGAGTACCGTTCGATAAGGCTTATATCCCTTAATCACCCTAGAAAACGGTCGATACTTCCAGATCCTTACTCCTTCATGCTTCTTGGAAAAGGTACCGGTCAAGACCTGTGCAAACTGCCCCGCCAACACTCTAAAGAAACTTTGCAGGTGTGCTCGTCGGTGGCCGCGAATCAATAAATGAATGTGATCGTTCTGCACGGAAAACTGTTCGATCTTCACGGAAAATTTGGCCGAATATTTTTTCAGCAATATATTCATCAGAGCAAAAGTGCGTGGATGACGAAGCCCCATTTTCAATGCCGCTTTATTCACCTTAAATACCAAATGCAATGGATCCCGACCTGAAAGCGGTCTGACGCCGCGTCCTTTAGCGGATTTACGAAGGGTGCCACCATGACAATACCGATGTTGCCAGGGAACTTTTAACGACGAAAAGGTTTGCTGTTTTAGTGATTTCATCCAAGCTCCTGTTCGAAAAGATCAGTGATTGACCGGTACCTCGAATAAGAGAACAAGATACAAAATAGGCAGCAGGATTAAGAGCAAGGTCGACGGCAAAGAGATGATGTCTTGCCGAAAGACGGACAACGCTGGATTCTTCTGGTTGTGTTGGTCTTCTGAAATTGGCTGAAGTTGCGTTGATTGATTGTATTATTTGGCCAGACGGCGTTGACCGGTACCTTTGAATATAAGCACGATCCTAAAAGAAAAAACCCACACCTTGTTAAAAGATGTGGGTAACGGTAAGGCCTATAGCGCCCTTTTTTTGACGGTCTTTTTTAGAATCCTGAAACTTTACCGATGGTGCCACGACCATTTTCTTCGTGCTCATCCAACGGTAAGAAATCGGCCGAAGCCTGGGCCTTTGATTTTGAAGGTGCAGGTTTCACACGGGGGATCTTTTCGTGGGAAGAAGATGTTGGTACTGACGAAGACGCTGTCATGCCAGTATTACGATCGCCCGTAATCATAAAGCTTAAGTCATCCATCATTTTTTGCATTTGCATAGACTGCGCAGAAATTTCTTCGGCCGTCGAAGCGATCTCCTCAGAGGAAGCCGCATTCGATTGAGAACTTGAATCCAATTGATTCATGGCTTTGGAAATTTGCTGAATACCTGTTGATTGTTCGCCAGATCCAGATGAAATCTCCGCCGCCAAGTCAGATACTTTTTTAACGGATGTCACGATATCGGACATCACGGCTCCCGATTTATCAGCAACCTGAGTTCCACGCTCAATTTTATCAACAGAATCTTTAATAAGACCCGTAATATCTTTCGCCGCTTCGGCAGATCTTTGTGCCAACGTGCGAACGGCTTCCGCCACGACGGCGAACCCCTTACCTTGCTCACCCGCGCGAGCGGCCTCGACCGCAGCATTCAATGCCAAAAGATTTGTTTGGAAGGCGATATCATCGATCACATTGATGATTTCTTCAATCTTACGTGAAGACTGAGAAATATCTGACATTGAGCTGACAAGCACTTGAATCTCATTTTGACCGCGCTCTGCGGATTCACGAGAAGCTGTGGAAAGAGAGGCCGCTTGTTTTGCATTGTCAGCATTCAAGTTTACCATCGAAGTCATTTCTTCAAGGCTTGCCACGGTCTCTTCAAGACTTGCTGCCGCTTCCGTCGAGGATTGCGACAACGAAGAACCCGCTGCTGACAGCTGTTCAATCGCCGCCGTGACCTGAGCACCCGCCTCACTGATTTTACTTGAGATCATGCCCACCGAGCTTGCCAAGCGCTGAGCAATGAACATCAACACAAACATTAACAGAGCACAGGAGCTGGCACCAATAACTCCAGTCCACATGCGCGCTTGCGCACGGTCTTCTTTTTGCTCTTTATTAAATTTTTTGCCCATCTCGGTGTACAAGTCTGTGATTTGATCAAAAGATTTACGGGCAATGGCACCTATATTTTGCCAATCACCACCACGCATTTGCTTAAGCACGCGGTCGTTACCTTCTTTCGTATCAAGCTTCAAATCTTTTATAATTTGCTCTGTGATAGAAAAATACTTTTCGCTTTGTTGTTTAAAGGGATTATAAAGTTCCGCCTCTCCAGGAGAAAATGGCGCCGCTTCATATCTTTTCAGAGCTTCGCGGAATTCTTTTAAATGTCCTTCTAAGCCTTCGATATTTTTGTTTCTGAATTCAGTATCAGCTAAGTCGACCCCAATAACCATCCAAATGCGGTAACCCATGCTGACTCGTGCTTCCATTGCAGAGCCGAGGGCATCCAAGTTAGGTATGACAACTTCATAAGCGTTATCTAAACGTTTGCCGAGGCTGTCAGTAACTGAAAAACCCACCCAGGTCATTAAACCGACAGCAATCACCGGCAACATTGTTGAGAACAACAAGCGCCCACGAATCCCCTTGAACCAAATCGCAATATTCATCTTAGCTCTCCACCTAAAATTTTCTTGAGTTTTAGAGGTATCGTAAACAACTCAAGATTTCTTAAGCGAAAACTAAATCGATGAGTTTACTCACAATATATATTGAATATCCTCATCTTAGAGCCCGCCCTTCGAGCACCGAGCATGTGTTAGATGAAAGAAGAGAGATCCGTCATGATTTTGAGACGATCAAAAAAACGAACACAAAATGAAAAAACGCCCCAATGATAACGAAGGCATGAAAGATCTCGTGATAACCAAAATAGAGTGGCCATAACTTGGGTTTTTTCAAGGCATAGGTCAGGGCACCAACAGTATAAAAGACCCCACCAAGGACCATGCACACCATGGCACTTTGACTGAGCACCGCGCGAATCTCTGTCCAAAATGGAACAACGATCCAGCCAGCTATCAAATAAAGAATCGCACTCAACCAGCGAGGACACTTCACCCAAAAAAGCGACTGAAACACTCCAAAGGCTGCCACCGACCAGGTCAAAATTAAAAGCTTAAAGCCCGACTCCGGAGGCATGGCGACCAGGCACAGAGGTGTCCCCGTTCCCGCGATCATCAGGTAAATAGAGCAATGATCCAGGCGCTTCATCCACACCCGGTACTCAGGGGCCCAATTGACCAGGTGGTAAGTCGCACTCACTGCGAATAAATTCATCAGGCAAAAGGAGTATATCAACAGAGCCACAAACTCCCGGACCGAGCTCGATTCCGCCATCATCACCGCCGTCGCCCCAAAGGCCGCAAAAAATGCAGCCATATGCGAATACCCGCGAGTTAAAGGCTTTCCCAAAGGACGGGGGATAAATGCTTTTCTCAAATTAGCTCCTGGCTCTAATGGACCACAAGCCCACTTAAAAGGCAATACGCCCTCTCCGATGGATAGCGAGTATATTATTTGCTCAACCCCCACTTCCCCCCTAGGCGGAAATGGCCAAATCTGGTAAAAACGCCCCCATGCAAACTACAGATTTGAAACGCCCCGAACTGCTTCTTCCGGTAGGTACAAAGGATATGGCCCTGGCGGCAATCCACAATGGTGCCGATGCTATTTTTATGGGTGTTCCTGGCTTTAATGCCCGTGGCAGAAGTCATGATTTTCAAATCGAAGAGGTGAAAGACATCATCGACACTTGCCATCTTCATGGCGTGAAAGTGAACCTTGCATTTAACATTCTTATTTTCCAAAACGAACTTCGCAGTGCGGTTGAAGTTCTACAAAAAATTCTGCCCCTCAAACCAGATGCTTTTATCGTTCAAGACTTGGGCCTGATCCGTTTGATTCGTCAAATGGCTCCTGAGCAACGCATCCATGGTTCAACACAAATGAGTGTGACCAATGCCGAAGCCATCACCTGGTTGGATGATTTGGGTATTCAGCGCTTCGTATTGGCCCGTGAAAACTCGCTTAAGGAAATTCAATCCATCAAACAAAACACGACGAAAGAAATCGAAGTGTTTGTGCATGGAGCCTTGTGCGTCAGCTATTCTGGCCAGTGCTTTACTTCTGAAGGTATCGGTGGTCGTTCCGCCAATCGTGGTCAGTGTGCGCAGAGCTGCCGCTTTACTTACGAAATGCACGTGGATGGTGAAAAGCGCGATTTGGGTGGCAAGTCTTTCCTGGTCTCCCCTCAAGACCTTTGCGGTATCAACGAGGTTCCAAGCTTGCTTGAAGCCGGTGTCGATTGTTTTAAAGTGGAAGGCCGCCTGAAAACTCCTGAATACGTGGCCACAGCGGCGCGCAGTTTTGATGAAGCCATCACTTCCGCACAAAACAACCAGGCCCTTCAAAATCCGATCCTTCTAAAAAAGCAAATGGCGACCGCATTCTCTCGCGGTTTCTATAGCGGTTGGTTCCACGGCGTGAATCATCAAGAGCTGGTGGAAGGAACATTCAGCGCCCATCGCGGTTTTGAATTCGGTAAAATCGTCAAAGTGAACAGCTCTTCGTTGGAAGTTGAAATCACTGAAGACAAAGCTCAACAAGGCCTTAAAGCGGACTTCATCCAAGCCGGTGACGGCATCTTGTGGGTTTATAAAGATCGTAACGGCCAAGACGCAGAAAAAGGCGGATTCGTCTTCGCAGTGAAGTCCCTGTCTCCTCGTCGCTTTGCTCTTGAATTCTCTCGAGATATCGCGATGGAAGGTTTTTATAACGGGGCTCGTGTATTTTATAACCACGATAAAGACCTTAAAAAAGACGTCACCCTCAGCGTCGATGACAAGCAAAGAAAAAAACGCCTGCCCGTCACAGTGCGCGCAGAAGCTTCTTTGGGGCAGCCTCTTAAAGTTCAATATTCTGATGGCAAATACACTGTCGTTGGAACCTCCGAAAACATCTGTGAGCCTGCGAAAAGCAAAGGCCTTAACTCTCTTGATTTGCGTGAAGAACTTTTCGCATTGATGGGCAGTCCATTCCGCGGTGAAGGTTTCGAATCTGAATTGGATTCCACCACTCCCCTGTTCTTGCCAAACAAACAAGTCAAAGAATTGCGCCAAAAGCTGGTCAAGGAATTGACGGACTTGCGCATTCAAAATGGAGCAGCGCCATCGATCACTCCTGACACGCAAGTCATGGAATGGATTGGCAGCAAAAAAATCACAGCCCGCCAAGTGGAAGGGCTTAAGCTCAACTTGCTTCTGCGTGACAAGGGTCAGGTTGAAGATGTGGCGAACGCTGTCAAAAACGGTGAACTTCAAGCCGCTGATATCAACCTTGCGATCTTGGATTTTGAATTCGGATTGGATTTCGAACCCAGCTTGAATGTATTGCGAGCGCAAAACATCAAAGTCGGCGTTGCCACAACTCGTATCTTAAAACCCAACGAGCAACGCAACATCAAGCATCTGTTGAATTTAAACCCTGACGCCATTTTGGCGCGCAACCTGGGAGCTGTTCAATATCTGCAAGCTAATAACTACCAAGGCCAAATCCTGGGTGATTTCAGCTTGAACGTGGCCAATCATTTGACGGCGCAATATCTGCTCGACAAGGGTCTTTCCAGTGTGTGTTTGGGTTACGACCTTAATCACGTCCAAGTGAGTGAGTTAATTCAAGCGGGCCAAGCAGAGCGCTTTGAAGTCACCGCTTACCAATATATGCCAAGCTTTCATATGGAGCATTGTGTGTTTGCCGCGTTCCTTAGCAAAGGTTCCAGTTTTAAAGACTGTGGGAAGCCATGTGAAAAGCACGATGTAAAACTAAAAGACCAATTCGGAAACTGGCATCAAATCAAACCGGATCAAGAGTGCCGCAATACGATGTATAACGGGAAATCACAATCAGCGGCTCGTTACATCAAAGAATGGGAATCTCATGGTTTGGGTTATATCCGCTATGAGGCTTTGAAGGAACGCGGAGCTGAATTGATCACCAAGATCAAATCGCACTTGGACTTTATCCAGGGTAAAACTGATTTGGATTCTTTGATTAAAGATTTGGGCAACGTCGAAAGCTATGGTCTTTCTGAAAGCCACTTCGGCAGAGAAAAAGAATACCAAAGCCGTAAAAAATAGCCTTATTCACTCCGGCCTTTGCCGGAATATTGTTTAAAGGGCCCTGTTCTCTTCTTTAAATTTTCTCGGTATATTTGGATCTCAGATATTTTTCATACTCTCTCAAGATGGAGTTCATCACTCCTTTTAAGAGCTCATCCATGGCAGGATCTTGGCCTTGCTGACCATCCATATTCACGAAATCTTTGATGATCTGCTCTTCGCGGGCAGCATTAAAGAAGGGTTGACCTTCCTGCTGTTTGATATCCCATACCGCCATCGTCAAATCACGACGACGCAGCAACAGAGCATGAAGCTCTTTGTGAACCTGATCGATTTCCTGGCGAAGACTGGCAATTGTTTTCATATCCATGACCTTTAAAAATTAATCCAGACGGAACAGAGCGAACTTCAAATAGCGAAGCTCTTCCATCGCCAAAGGATATGGGTGATCCACCGGCTGACCGCCGATATAAACCAATGTCGCCTTTTTACGGGCGCGAGAGAAGGCTTCCTGGCAGATATCCATGAACTCTTTGGTGGAAATATGACTGGAGCACGAGCTCGCGGCAAAGAGGCCTTCAGGGTTCACCAGCTTGATCGAGTTCGAGAAGACTTTGGCATAGGCGGCCTTGGCCTGCTCCACCGATTTTTCATTAGGGGCAAAGCTGGGAGGATCTGTGATGACCAGATCGTATCTTTTCTTTTCCGTATTTAATTGCTCAAGATAAGCAAAGGCATCGGTGGCCACGTCGTTGTGAGCCGTTTTCAATTCATTGATTTCAAAATTGCGAGCGACGGCTTGAATCGCGACCTTGGCAATATCCACACTGGTCACTTCTGTAGCGCCACCTTTAGCGGCAAAGATTGAAAACCCGCCGGTGTAACTGAACAGATTTAAAACCGTTTTACCCTTGGCAAAATGTTGAATCATCTTACGGTTGTCACGTTGATCCAGGAAAAAACCAGTCTTCGCGGCATCGCGAATATTCGAGGCGAAAAGAACGCCATTTTCCAAAAACTGCGTCTCGGGTGCCAAAGTGCCGACGATATTTGTGCCCTTTTCTTCAGCGTCGTTGCGGCGCTTTAAGTACACACATTTGATTTGCGGAAATGCCTCTTGAATTTTTTGGGCAATGACGGGGGCATTCCAGGTCTTTTCCATGATCGCATGGTCATGTTTGATCACGGCGGTGTCGTTGTAAATATCAACGATCAATCCTGGCAGACCATCCCCCTCCCCGTTGATCAAACGGAAAGAGTTCGTCACCGACAAATCAAAAGTTCTGCGTATTTCAACGGCCTTACGCCACTGGCTTTCAAAATAAAGCTCCAGCGTGCGCTTCATGTTATTGCGACGGAAAATAGGCTCATCGGCCAAAACCAAGACACGGAAGCGCAGTTGTGTATCACTCTGCCATATGCCCAGGGCCAGGGTTTCGCCCTTAAAGTTTAAAAGATGGATGCCTGACTTGATCGACTTGTTGTCGTCAAAGCAATTGGCAAAGAGCCAGCGGTGCCCCTGCTTCATATGCTTGGTCACGTCACGTTTAAGCTCGATAGTTTTGATTTCATCTTGAAATGTGACGGCGGCTAGGTTCATTTTATCAGTCTCCAGAGATGGTCTTTTTTAAGCTAATTCCCGATGGGCCACAAGGGCTTATATGCCCCTTCTGTGGGCGTTGATAAATTTACAAGCTCCCCTCAAAGTGAAGAAATTTAAGTGTGCTTTATTTGACTCAAAAAGGATTCTAAACGACTCTTTGGCCTCGCTCTGCCCTTGCCCACCCCAATGGAGTTCTTATGGCTCAAAAATCATCGCCAGCACGCCAAAAATCCACTTCGTTGGATCAGAAGTTTTGGCGCCACTTTGCCAAGAACCATTGGGAAAAAAAGCCTCTGCTTTTAAGAAACGTGAAATCAGATCTGCTGGCCCTGAGCGACAGCGAGATTTTCGATTTGCTGGTACTGTATGCAGATCGCTGCCGTGATTTGAACGATCCTACTGGATTTAAATTCTTCACCGACGGCGAAAAGGCCGACCAGGAACAAGTATTAGAAGTTCTTCCCGAAAGAACTGATAAATCCTTGTTGGGCTATCATCAGCGCATGGAATCCCTGTTTTCCGATTACTGCCTGGTCTGCGATGAACTTTTACAAGTGAACTTAAAAAAACAACATCTACTCACCGACTTTACCGATGAGCTTTATCGCCATGTGGGGTTCCCGAATCGTTTTTCGGAGATGGGTTTGTATTTAGGGAACTATAAAAAAACTCCTTTTGGTGTCCACGTTGATTCCTGTGGAGTCTTTAGCTTTCCTGTCGCCGGTATCAAAAAATTTCGCCTGTGGGCAGCGGCCTATGGCGATAAGCATCCTGAGCTGGATCGCACCTTCAATTACGAAAAACACAAAAAGCATTCACAACTCTTGGAAGCCGGCCCCGGTGACATGACCTATTGGCCATCGTCAGAGTGGCATATTGCGGAGTCAGATGGTTCCTTCAGCGCAACCTGGAGCTTGGGTGTTTGGGTGGATCAACTCCATAAGGAACTTTTTGCGCATTCTCTAAAGGAACTCTTAAATTCTAAAGGTGGAGCTCTGGCTTCTGCCCCTATGACGAAATATAAAAATCTGCACAGCAAGGCTGGCGAAGTGAATGAACTCCCTGAAGCCTATCAACAATCAATTGCGGCGTTGCAGAAATTATCAGCGGCGGAAATTCAAGAGACGTTTTTGAAATCCTGGATGCAGCATATTTCCATGCAAGGATTTAAATCTATTCCACAAGTCGATTTTAAATTATCTGCAAAGTCACGCCTTCAACTGCGCAACCCCAAGGCATTGATTCTGTGGCAACAAAGTCAGACAGCAAAGAATAAGTACTATTTCAGCTTCGGTGGGGCTGTTATTGAAGTCACAAAAGCTACTAGTCTGTTAAAACTAATCCAGGCAATTAACGCTGGTGAATCCTGCTTAGTCAGCACTTATTTGAAAAGTGCAACCCTGAAGCAAGATCTAAAATCTCTGCAAACTCTGGCGGATGCCGGAGCTTTTGCCTAACACTTAATACGCATTTCAAACCGTAAAGGAACCCTGTGAGTAAAATAACCAATCCCCTCGTGCTTCGCCTGATCGAGCTGGTAAAACAGCACAAAAAACCCTCCAGCCCAAAAAGCACGGCGGTCCTCGTGAAAGTCATGGAAAAGCAACTTTTGAACCCTGGCAATCACTCCGTTGCAAAATTTAAGAGTGCTTTGCAGGAGGCCCTTAATAGCGATGTGATTCTGAGCGAGTTAATTCGCCAACAACATTCTGAAGACGAACTTCGTGAATGCTTCGCTAATTTGCTGGAAGCTTTGAATCAAGAAGAAGTGTAAATAAAAAAGGGAGCCAGCGGGGCTCCCTTTTTCATTTTCAAATTCTGAAAATATTATTTCGCTGGGGCTTGCGCCGCAGTTTCCTGCTTAGAGCTCATTTTATTAAGCTCGTCGTACCCTGGCATAGTTGAAAGATCCGGAACAACCACGATCGCGATACGGCGATTCGCGGCTTTACCTTCATTTGTATCGTTGGCTTGAACCGGATGAGTGTCACCAAAGCTCGCGGCACTGACATTCGCAGCTGGCATGCCAGCGTCGATCATGGCACGTGTGACAACCAAAGCACGCGCAGAAGCCAATTCCCAGTTCGATGGGAACGTTGCCGTCGCGATTTTCAAATTATCTGTGTGACCTTCAACTTGATATGTCTTACCTGGGATGGATTTCAATTGGTAAGTTACTTCCTTCACCGCCTCAAGACCCGCCGGAGAAAGTTTCGCTGAACCGGAATTGAACAAAACGTCAGAGCCCAAGCTCACAACCATTTTACCATCGATAACTTTAACAGAAAGAGCTCCCGTATCGACCAATTTTTGGAAACGCTTGGTCAGATCTTCAAACTCTTTCAAGCGCTTTCTTTCTTCCGCCTGGCGAGCTCTCATTTCAGCCATGGCTTGCTTCATTTCATCCAAAGATGTTTTCAACTGACCACGATCTTTAGTAACCACGATCAATTTTTGCTCGAGCTGCTGTTTTTCACCTGTGAGTTGTTGTTTCTCTGACGTCAAAGCAGTCACCGCTGCTTTTTCTTGAGCCAACGCACCGTCACGCTCGTTGATGTCCGCAGTGTATTTAGATTTCGTTACACAACCTGTAACCAATAGAGCCGCTGAAAGGCCCACGATATATTTTTGCATGGTGTTTCTCCTTAGATGCTTGAATCGTCATTCTGTAATTGATGGGTAGCAGACTCAAGAAAAGGCGGAAATTTAAGCTCAAGGTCGTGGGTCTTTCGGTCCAGGCCGGGAGCCAGGTAAAACGTTGGAACATTTACAGGAATGTCCACAAGAACGACACCTCACTCCTGATCTCATTTGTGAATTCGGGCCTTTTTTCATGCGATTACTGTTTCTTAAAGCGCTGGGGGTTCCCAAATCACGGGCCTTTTGCTATATCAGGTTCACATTTATTAACTATAAAGATCGGGTATCTTATGAAACTCTTGCAAACGATTGCTATGGTGTCTTTCGCTCTTCCAATTTTCGCGCAAGCACAAGTCTCTTGTTTCCCAAAAAATGGCAGCAAAAAATTAAAAGTGACGATCGCAGATGAATCCACACAACGCGCTCAGGTTCTATTAAGCAACAATCAAGGCGCTCGCCTGGTTGCCGATAAAGAAGTTCACTCAGTCTATGCCAACGGATACACAGCCTATACAAGCGCCGACGGCCAGTTTTACCTTTTAGTTTATGAAGCCTTTGGTGAGGGCAAGTTGACTCTAACGGATGATGCAGGTCAAAAAGCCACGGCCGAACTTACCTGCAAGAGTAATTAATTAAAATGGGCGCTAAGGCTCTTTTGTCGATGGCTTATGCTTTGACATATTGCTAAGGCGCCACTGCCCGCCTTGATTTTTCCAAAGCACCTGAATCTCAAGATTGTTTTTCAGGGATACACGAAAGCAGATTTCCTGCTTGGACATCTTACGGGGCTTTTCGCCATTTGTGCATTCAGCGACGACTTTGCCAAAGCCATTGTCTTTTAAAAAGATGTACATATCCTCGCGAGAGTTTCGCGAAACATCTGATCCAAACATATCATACACGCAGCGAATGTTTTGACACTGCTCGATTTGCTGTAAAGACTTTTGGGCTTGTTGAAGCGTAAAGGCATCCATTATTGATATCCTTTTTTAACCGCACCGGGTTTTGAATTCGAGCCTTTACCAGAAGTACTCTTAAGTTCATTGCGATAGGCCTTTGCTGCCTCTTTGCATTCTGGTGAAATAGTAAATTTCGAAACCGTGTAGTAGCGGTCGACAATGGCCAAACAGGCATTGATATCTGCTGGGCATCTATAGGTCTGCTGTTTGCCTTGGGCCTTGGCATTTTGTTCCAGAGTGTAGATGTTATTGATATAGCGTTCCTTGCCCTCGGGCGAGGTGATTAAACTGCAGTTGATACCTTCGTCCCACGCCGCATCCACATAGTCGGCGAATTTGAATGGGCGAATCTGTTTCCACTTGCCATTACTGCAGGTAAAATAGGGATGCTGTCCTTCCGCTAAACTATGATAAAACTGGATGCCGTGATAATTGGCGACGGAATCTGCATAGGAAATCGTCCCCGTCGATGAACTGCCTGAATAAGTGCGCTCGGAACCAATACTGCTCCTCATCGCCGTATCTATGTCATAGCCGCTCGTTCGATAGGGAGTATAAAACTCAAACCCTTGATCTAAAAAGTGCCCGAGCTTATCCGTACCAATCAACTGACCATTCACTTTGACAGTAGAAGCCAACTTGAGACGATTGAAAATCCAGCCATTATCCAAAACACCTTCATAAACCGAATCATGGGCCGACATCGGGCGCTTGGCGACTTTGTCTTCATCTTCAGCCCAACTTTCCAGGGAGCCAATAAAAAATCTTTCGCCGTTTAAATCATGAAACAAAATTCGCAAGTCGCGAGGTTTGTTGCAAGGAATTTTGTCGCTACTGGCTTCCTGTTCCAGTTCTTTCAGGCGACGATTCATTTCCTGATCGAGGACTTCGGTGCTATCAGCCAATTGCTTATAACGACCTGTAATATTGTCGGTCTCTTTGGCGACGGCACCGCTACCAAAGATCAAGGTAAGAAGACATACAACAAGGGCTGGGAGATTTTTTAACATGCTGTACTTCTCGGTCATGGCCTTATAAAGACTGAGGAAAATGCGCCTCAGATCTTACAGTGAGACAGGAATATAAGGGATATTCCAACTTCTAGCTCTGCCTGCACAGTTTGAAACTGCGGGAGCTTGAAAAACAAGCCCCGCAATATTTAGATTAGTGTTTGGTTCCGCTTAAGTACTCTTCAAGCTTATCAAAGGATTCCGTCCAACCTTGAATACAGTCTTGCTGCAATTCATTGGGAATTCCCTCTTGCGACATTACAAAGCCACTGCGATTATCGCCAGCTGCATGGAACTCAAAAGTGATGTAACCCATCTCAGGCCACTCCCCTGGCATTTTTGCTTCCTGAGCGGTGATGGCATTGCCTTTTTCGTCTGCAAATTGATCGGTCATAACGATGCGCTCGTTTTCCACGATATCGGTAAAGGTACCGGTCATTCCGCCACCACCCTGGTCATATCCCTTCATATTTATAAAAAATCTGCCACCGACCCGAAAATCAAGGTCGACATGATCGGCGTAAAGACCTTTTGGCCACCACCAAATTTTCACATTCTCGGCAGTTGCAAAGGCCTCAAAGAGTTGCTCCACCGGAACATCAAATTCCCGCTCGATGACCAGGAGCTTTGCTTGAGGCGTTGAATTTTTATGGACGGAGGATGACATGGATTTATCTTGAGAGGTTTGCATAAAAACTCCTTTCGCTATTTCTGACCCTGACTTTTATTATCGCATTTCCCGCCGTCATTGCGATCAAAGAGAAACGGTTATTTGACAGAACTTCAGATTACGAACTCGATCTTGGGCTATATTCCAAGAAATCTTGTAAAATCCGACTCAGTCATTATCAAAAAACGGTGAAGAACTTCCGAAGGAATCGATGATGATTAAGAAATTTTTTTTCACCTCCATCTTTATCTTTTGGGCTACAGGAAGCCTTTTGATGGTGTCGCAGTTTTATGGCTGGCACCTGATGAGCTTTGCAGCACTCCCGACCTTGGCCCAGAAAGACTCGGGCCACTGGACACTTACGCATGTAGTAAGTGAATCCTGCAAGTGCTCTGCAAAAGTTGTGGAGTATCTTATTCAGCGCGGTCCCCAAAAAGACTTGAACGAGGAAGTCTTAATCATTGGACATCCCCCCCAAGTGACAGAACTTCACCAACGGGGTTTTAAAACCAGAGAGCTAAATCCGGATGATCTCAAGGAAGACATTTCGAAATTGGGCGTGCCCTTTCTGTTAATCACGACTCCGAAAGGTGACACCGTTTATGCCGGTGGTTATTCCGAAAAATCCGTTCAGGATGGCAGCCCCATCAAGGACCTCGAAATCCTGCAAAGCTTGCAGGGCACTCGCACTGTGGCAAGCTTTCCCATTTTCGGCTGCGCAGTCAGCCGCAAACTTCAAAAAATTGTTGATCCCTTTTCAATGAAATATACAGGTCAGGTTCCAAATGAATTTTAGACAGTCCTTCACTCGCAGTCGTTCTTGGATGTTCTTAATCAGTCTCTATTTACACCTACCCGTCTTTTCTTATCTGGCGGCTACGAACGGTCACAGTCAGTGGCTGGCTTGGGGTGGAAGTCTCTTTATTCTTTCCTTGCCAACCGCAGTTTATTTCATGGGCAACTCTTCAGCCCTTTTACCAAATCTTTTGGCGATGACCATCATGTGCTTTTCAGGAATGTTAATCCACCTGGGAAATGGTATGATCGAATTGCATTTTCACGTCTTTGTGGCTTTGGCGTTTTGTTTAAGCTTTGGTATGATCAGTGCCATTCTGACTGCAGCGACGACAATCGCGATCCACCATATCGCATTCTTTCTGTGGCTTCCGAAAAGTGTTTTTAACTATGACGCCGGCTTCGGCATCGTTCTTTTGCATGCGACATTTGTGGTTTTGGAAACAGTTCCATTAATGCTGATCGCTCGTCGCTATGGATCCTTCATTACTTTGCAAGATACCACCATCGCGCAACTGACTCAGATCTCTGGAAAGAATTTTGAAGGTTGCACCACCATTGGCGACACCGGCAAAAAGCTTGACGCTTCTGCAACCAGCGTCAGTCACGGACTGGAAAATTCACTTAAAATGCTGGAAGACTTGATGTCGCAGGTGACTCACAATACCAGCTCGGCCAAAGAAGCCGAATCGCTTTCAACGACTTCACGCGAAGTGGCAACAGATGGAGCCAAGCATATCCTTGAGCTTATCGACTCTATTAAAAAGATCTCTTCGAGTGCCCACGAGATCAATAATATCGTCACAGTGATTGAAGACATCGCGTTTCAAACGAATCTATTGGCTCTAAATGCCTCGGTCGAAGCCGCACGTGCGGGTGAGCATGGTCGCGGCTTTGGAGTTGTGGCTGAAGCTGTTCGCACGCTTGCCCAACGCTGTTCAAGTTCAGCAAAAGATATCTCTGTTTTGGTCAAAGGAAATGTGGATACAATCAAAACAGGAGAAAAGAGTGCAGATCTAAGCAACAAGTCCTTGAACGAAATCTTAAGTTCCATTGAACGAGTGCAAACGTTGAACAAAGAAATTGCGACTTCCAGTGTTGCCCAAGGTCAGGAGCTTAGCAACGTCACTCAAACAATCCACTCAGTGGAAGAGCTGACAGCACAGAATACGGATTATGCCCACAACTTAAATGAAACCTCTGCACAGCTCCTGACCGACGCACAATTATTGACGGAGCTGGTAAGTTCCATGAAAGATTCATCGGGCTTCGGTCAAAAGGCCGCCTAGAATTTCGCCAGCCTATCCATAAAAAAGGCGCTGTTTCTAACAGTGCCTTTCTTTATTCGACTTCAACTATCACATTCGATAATGACAAATAAGCTCCGGATTCACTGTTCGATGGCAGTCCTCAGTTGATCTTGTTTTCAAAAGAACTATTCTTCCCTAGAATCTATAAATACAAAAACTTCGGAGCCGTGCATGACCAAGAAAAGAAGTCTAGACTCTGTTGCTCATCTTCACCGCGAACCTCTCAGTTCCAAAACCTATGAAGACGAAATCAAAAAACTTCATGTTGAGCTTGTGAAACTACAGCGCTGGGTTGTTCATAAGGGCCTTCGCGTCTGCATTGTTTTCGAAGGGCGCGATGGCGCCGGGAAAGGTGGAACGATTAAGGCACTCACTGATCGAGTCAATCCTCGAGTCTTTCGAATTGTGGCACTCCCCGCTCCGACAGAAAGAGAAAAAAGCCAGATGTATATGCAGCGTTATATCTCGCATCTTCCCGCAGCGGGAGAAATCGTGATCTTTGATCGCAGCTGGTACAATCGCGCCGGTGTCGAAAGAGTCATGGGTTGGAGCTCAGAAGAACAAGTAAAGTCTTTCTTGGAAAATGCCCCCTTAGTAGAGCAAGCCATGGTCAATTCAGGCATCATACTGCTAAAGTATTGGTTAGAAGTAAGCCCCGAAGAGCAAGAACGTCGGCTTGCCGGGCGTATCAAAGATGGTCGCAAAACTTGGAAACTTTCTGAAATGGATTTAAAGTCATTTGATCTTTGGGATGAATACACTGAAGCCCGTGATGAAATGTTCAAAAAAACCCACACTTCCTGGGCCCCTTGGCACTTTGCCATTTCAGAAGATAAAAAAGCTGTCAGACTGAATATCATCAAGCATATTCTTCAGCAGATTGAGTATAAAAATATCAAGCGAAAGCCCATTGAACTTCCAAAAAGAAAAATCAAGAATCGCCATGGCAATATCGGAAAAGTCCATGTGGTGCCGGAGGACTTATGGAACTCGTAAATACGTCTATCATTCCCCAAGAGTTCGTAAATAGCGTCAGCACATTTCTCTCGTTTCTGGAGCCTCAGGCCACAGTTCTGGTGATGGGCGCGGGCTCAACAGAGCTATTGAATAAATTCAAAGACAATGGATTTCATGTTATCTGCATCGAAGAAAACCAGGATCTTTGCGAGAAATGGAAAAAAGAAGGTATCGAAATGATTCAAGGGACATCCAAGAATCTTGCCTCCATTAAAGTTCCCAAGAACTTGCAAGGCATCTGGGGTGCAGCAGCTTTTGAGCATATGCCCGCCGATCAATTGGAACACAATTTGGAGATTATTCACTTGCTGTTGCCTGATAATGGCGCTCTCTTTATTCGACTCCCACGTGGATCCGGCGAGGTTACAACCAAAGAAGGCACGACCCACTTTTATTCCGAACAAGAAATCCGACAAATCATGGAAGAAAAGCATTTCGACGTCAAACTTCTGGAAGCTAACACACCGTCAGTTCTGACCTGTGTTGCCATCCGGGCCACCAGCCATTGACGACCGAATAGTAATAGAAAACGTCATGCCATTTTGCACTCGAATACAAGTTCGACAATTCGTCTACTCTAATTAATGAGGACCGCACAGAACTGAGCCGTTCCATTAGGAATACCAGCGTATCTCCCAGAAACCTTGCATGATGGTTTGTGGGGGACTTATGAAAACACTCTGGCGTAAGCGCGGAAAAATCGCCACGATCTTTTCCGCATTAATCATGATTTTGCTTTTTCAAAACTGTTCTCAAACTAATTTAACTTCTCCGGACGCCGTCAATTTGGAAGCGCAAAGCAACTTTGCCGGTGGCAGACGCCGCCCTCGACCGACACCAACAGTGACGGCCAGTCCGACACCCTCTCCTTCGCCAACTGTCAACCCGTCTCCGACGGTTTCGCCGTCACCAACGGTCACCGTGACTCCATCACCAACAGTTTCACCGTCACCATCTCCCACAACGACTCCGTCGTCTACGGATGTGACGTTTAATGTGGATGTAAACTTAAATCGCCATGCGATTTCGCCTTACATCTATGGTACCAACTATGAAACCAGTATGATGAAAGGAATTGGCGCTTTCCGCATGGGAGGCAACCGTTGGACCACATATAACTGGGAAAATAACGCCACTAATAGCGGGACAGATTACAATAACACCAGCGGCAATCGCGTTTGCGACCTGGTAAACTGTGGCAGCCGCAGCGAAGTGCCTGGTGAAGCGGTGCGTTTGGGCGTGCAGTTAGCTTATTCATATGAAGCCACACCACTGGTCACAATTCCAATCGTCGATTATATCGCTGCCGACAAAAACGGGACTATCACCCAAGCTGCCAGTGCGACCAACTCTCGCTTCCGTCAAAATCTGGATCGCAAGCCGGCAAGCATCAACTCGGCAGTTGCAAGTCTTTCTGACAACTATGTTTATCAGGACGAAGCGGTTAAGTTCTTTCAAGATACCTTCAAAGTAGACTTGTCTTCGGGTCGCAAGATTTTCTATAGCTTGGATAATGAGCCCGGCATCTGGAAGTCGACTCACCCACTGATCCATCCCAACAAAACCACTTATGCTGAGATGAAAGAAAAAACCATCCGCTTTGCCAGCATGATCAAAGAGCAGGCCCCGAACTCCATGGTATTCGGTGCAGTGGCTTATGGTTTCAATGAAATGATGAGTCTTCAGGACGCTCCCGATCGCGCTTATGGTGAATACATGTCTTGGTTCTTGCAGCAGATGGCCGCGGCCGAGGTAACTTATGGCAAGCGCTTAGTGGATGTCATCGACATGCACTGGGGATCTGAGGCCCGTGGTGATGGCTATCGCGTCCTTGACGAAACAGCACCGCAAACAGCCGGTCTTATCGCTGCCCGTTTACAGGCTCCACGTTCTTTGTGGGATCCAACTTACAAGGAAACCAGCTGGATTGCCGATGATTATCTAAATGCTCCCATTCAATGGATTCCACGTTTAAAGGAACGCATTAATAAATACTATCCCGGAACAAAAATTTCATTCTCTGAATACAATCACGGCGGTGGTCAGATTATTTCCGGAGGTATCGCGGAAGCCGATGTCCTTGGTATCTTTGGTCGTGAAGACGTTTTCTTTGCGACTCACTGGGACCGTGAAGACTCGCCATATATTTATGGCGCGATGAAACTTTTCGTTAATTATGATGGCCAGGGAGCCCGTGTCGGCGATATTTCGGTCAAAGCGATAACTTCAAATAACGAAAAGACGTCCGTGTATGCCATGCAGTCTTCCACGGATTCATCGAAAATATACTTGGTCGTTTTAAATAAAACGGCAGCAGCCCTTACCACAAAGATAGCTATTGCGAATGGCGGGTCCTATACCAAAGGTGCCGCTTATCAAATCGTGGATGGCTCACCAAACCCTAAGTCACTGGGTAGCATCGCAGTCTCTGGATCCGAAGTGTTTTACACAATGCCCGCGATGAGTGTAACGACTCTTGTGCTGTCTAAATAATTCGCTTTTGTGATCCCGATTCATGAGCGGCGGCTAATGAATCGGGATCTCTCCCCATATGCGACGGAAAGTTAAATCTAGATGTGAAACGCCCACCAATATGAATACCCAAAGACCGCTCGCAAAGCACTTCTTAAGAAATCTTGAACGAATTAGCTAGCTTTAAATGAGACTGTCAATTGTGAGTCAGCTCCGCTCGCATTATCCTAAGTGTATCAGCCGGAGGTACGTTCATGAACCCCAAGACACACTATCGTCGTTGCCAGCATTGCGATACGATCCACAAACAAGAAGACGAGTTGCTCATCGACTGTGATTCCTGCGGCAAAGAGCTGGTCCCGCTCTATTACAGCCAACATTTGAAACTGGCGCGAAAATATTTTGGCAATGCCCTTAATGCCACAAATGACAATTCAATAACCAGGGAATTCGCGGTGGTGGGCCTGACTGCGGACTGGGAAACAGAGCCTGATGCTTTCTAATGACATATTGAAAGCCCTCTAAGAAAGGGCCACGCTAAAAGCTAAGAGGAGGCTTCAAGATGAGAAGTCTCGATTTGGCGGCCGTGTCCCAAGACCCCAGATTTTCAAAAAGAGCGACGAATATATCTCAAACCTTCGGCTTTGACTTTGAAAGCTTTGATTCCTCTGACACCTTCTTTGAAAAAACTGAAAGCTATAAATCCATCACCTGCATTTTGCTCGATTGCGCCAAAATAGAAAAGCCCAATGAAGCTGCCGGCATGGTGCAAGTCGCCTGTCAGGTCGCTGCTGATAGCTATATCATCGCCGTGGTGAACTCCAAGTTAAAACCTGAAGACGCCCGGATCGTCAAAACCTCGGGGGCTTCTTTAGTTTTGATGGAAAATGAATTCTTCTCGACCAGCAAACTTGAATTCGTCACGACCCAAGTCATTCGCTCGGCCTTTATTCCCATTAAAGTTTACGATTTGATGCCTGATACAGAAACAGCCTTTCCCCTGTATTACATGATGCCTGCCAATAAACGCTTTCTGAAAGTCGCCAAACCAGGAACCATTCTGAACACGGCGTTTCTTAAGAAATTTTCTGAGATGGGTGAACTCTATCTGAAAAGACAAGATCTAAAACATTGGGTGGAATACGGTCGCAGTTTTAACTCGAACGATGAAGCAAGTGCCCTGCGTCGCTGTCGCCTTCAATTCTTACAAATGAGTCAATCTTTCCTGGATCTAGCCCTCATGATTAGTGATCAAAGTTCAGCCGCCTCTTTTGCTTTGGGGAAAGAACTGTATAGCGTCTGCGAGAACTTTGCAAAATCACTCTTGACCTCTTTGGGTGAGGTGAAAAATCCTTTCGACGTGATCAACAGTTCTTCGGTCGGAGACTTTGGCTCCTTGGAGCGAGCTCCTTCCATCGCCGCTTATGCCGCGGCATTAAGCCAGGATACCAAAATAGGAAATTCTCTGGAAGTGATGATCGCAGCTCTTCTTGCTGACATTGGGTACTTGGAGCTTTCCCCCTCCACGTCAGCCAAACTTCGCGCAAATGATATCGAAGGCATGCATGGCGAGGAGTTGATGGAATACCAAAAGCATCCCATTTATAGTTTAAACCAATGCCTCGCTCGCAAGATTCCACTCAGCGAGCCCATGAAGATGATGATTCTGCAAAGTCATGAACGCATCGATCAAAAAGGTTTCCCGCACAGAATCAATCCAGACAAGATCTCTGAGGAGGCCATGTTGATTCGCCTGTGCTGGGAACTGGATTCCAAAACCCAGGTCAGAATTGGCGAGTCTCGTCCCGACATCAGAAAAATCATTGAGGAAATGGCAAGTATCGCTTCTTCTGACAAAGGCAATTACTCCATTGGTTTTACCGTCAAGATAGCTCCGGTTCTAAAAGACCTCCATCTAAAACCTAAAAATCCCGAGCCCTTTCAATAGGTGAACCTCCCTCTGATACGAAAACCTACCTCGCCCGCAAACCAGCTCTCCGCCTAGGTTTGCTGGTTTTTCCATATGATAAAGGACGAGTCCTTTAAAGATTTGTAAAGTATTTCATTAAAACTCGGCAAAGTTCTCTACAATGCAATCTGACAAGGAGAACTAGATGCCTGTATGCTTCAAGACCACTGCGAGTATGACTCTGTTGCTGACTCTCACCGCCTGCC
The DNA here is from genome assembly GCA_039594295.1 of Bdellovibrio sp. Classification (GTDB taxonomy): domain Bacteria; phylum Bdellovibrionota; class Bdellovibrionia; order Bdellovibrionales; family Bdellovibrionaceae; genus Bdellovibrio. The sequence continues at coordinate 41,046 of JBCNNR010000020.1, read as the reverse complement.
AAAGCCTGCCAACAAAAGAAAAGTCATCTCCCCAAGTGCAGAGCATCTTCGCGCCCTCCTCTGCTTCTGATCCTTTGAATGTTCGTGCCGAAGCCGACTATCACTTTATCCAAGGTGATGTCTTAAGCCGTGAAGGAAAACCTGCTCGCGCCATTGAACACTTTGAAAAAGTCGCCAAGCTCGATCCTCAATCTGCAGCAGTTTTTTTACGCCTGTCATCTGAATACCAAAAAGTTCATAAAATAGATCAAGCTCTTTTGAGTGCCGAAAAGGCCGTCGAGAAAGATCCAAAGAATGTTGAAGCCCATTTTACTTTGGGCGGACTGTATTCTACCGAAAAAGCCTATGACAAGGCCATCGCACAATATAACATCGTTCTTCGTCTGCAACCCAAGAACAGCGATGCCGCATTGAATGTCGGCTCTCTTTATGCAATCCAAAAGGATTATAAAAAGGCCGAACAAACTTTTAACTCTTTGTTGAAAGATCCAAGTTTTGAGTTACCTCATTTGGCTCATTACTACACCGCTCTTATGCGCCTTGAACAAAAAGCACCCCGTTATGAAATGATCGCGGAAAACGATTTTAAAAAATCCTTGAAAGCAAAACCTGACTTTGATGATGCCCTTTTGTCTTTGGCTGATCTATACATGCACCAAAAGAACCCGGCAAAAGCCATGGCTCTGTGCCTGGAGTTCCAAAAGAAAGAAAAGTTTAACGCCAAAGTATCTGACTTTATCGCGCAGACTTACATCGAAAATAACGATATGGAAAAAGCCTATGAGCAATTGGACTATATCGCCAGCCATTCAGAAAGTGGCCAAGATGCTGAAATGAAAATGGCACTGATCTTAATTAAATCCAAACGCTATACGCAGGCGACAGAAAAATTGAATGACATTCTGGCAAAATCCCCATCTTCTGATTCAGCCCGCTATTACCTGGCAGCGGTTCAGGAAGAGTCCGGTGATGCTGCCAGTGCCATTCGTGAATACACGCAAATTCCGTCGTCCAGCGAACACTACCCAGAAGCGATGGAGCATGCGGCATTCCTATTAAAAAAACAGGGCAAGATCAATCAAGCCCTTGCCTTGACCGCAAAGGCTTTGAAAACCAACGCTGATGCACAAACCTATATCATTCACGCCTCCCTTTTAGAGGGTAAGGCTGACCATGTGGGAGCAGCAAAAACCTTAGAAGAAGGTCTTTCTAAATTTTCAAAAAATGCCGAGTTGCGCTTTCAACACGCGATCACCCTGGATCGTCTGGGCAAGAAAGATGCAATGATCGCGCAAATGAAAAAGGTTTTGGAGATCGCTCCAGACCACGTACAAAGCTTAAGTTATTTGGCCTTTACCCTGGCCGAGCGCAATCAAGATCTGACGACTGCTGAGAAATTGGCTCGCCAAGCTTCAGCTTTGGCGCCACAAGATGGTTATGTCTTGGATACGTTGGGATGGGTTTTGTATAAGCAAAAGAACTATTCTGAATCCGTCGAGGTGTTGGAAAAAGCACATCAGTACCAGCCTTTAGCCAGCATCATTGCGGAGCACTTGGCTGATGCCTACTTGATGCATTCACAGACCGACAAGGCTAAGGCGATGTACAATAAAGCCGCGGGACTTACCACCGACGTGACTCGCGCTAATAAAATTCGCAGCAAGCTGTAATTCTGAAAAAAAGCCATTGAGGTTCTCAATGGCTTTCTTCTTATTTAATCTTTTTATACTTTTTTCGAACCGCATATGCCCCATCAACAGAAGCCTTTGCATTCACCAGACCCTTGCCCGTTTGATTGGCAATCTCGGTCTTAATCGGCGTTGCTGATCCGTCCATGATTTGACGAATCTTCCAGGAAGTAATCCCTGGCACAACGGATCTCATCAGGGCCACGACACCGGCAACATAAGGTGAAGCCATCGACGTGCCGCTGAATTCCGCGTAATTAGATCCTTGAATTTCAATTTTCACAGTCTGAGTTTCACCCATCGTCAAACTGTCGATAAGCTCCAGACCCGCATTTTTCTCAACCATGATCACAGGGATTTGGATTTCATTTGGATCTTCGCTTAAAGAGCCGCTGACCAACGCCGAATCATTATTGCAAATGATCAGGGCCGCGGCTCCTGCTGTCTGCGCATTTTTAATTTTTTCAAGCAGTGGCAAGTTCCCGCGTTTAACCACCAAAACTTTTCCAGCAACCGCCAAGTTTACCAATTCTTCGGCCTTACCGAAGTCACCAAAGACCGCTGACAGATTCAATGATTTCACCGGCACACCGGAAAAAGTCACAGAAGGAAGGGCTTTAAACTCTCCCGCTGTCGTTTGAAAGCTTGCCAATGACGTACGGCCTGTTCCCATCGGCACAGAGGAGCGAATTCCCACACCTGGCGCCATCAAGTCCAATGCAGGACTCCAATTCGAGAACTCGGCACGCTTGCCCGTCATATCCACGGCTCCCACCGCAGAGACGGAAGGATACCCTGCCGGCAACGGAGTGGCTTCAATGCCGTTATTACCCATCGCTGCGACTACTGGGATTTGTTCCCCGTCCAATTGATTGATCATAAATCTTTCAGGAACGCTTCCGCCCCCACCCATGGACATATTCACCACATCCACTTTTTCACGGAGAGCCCACACCAAAGCTTTTGCAATAGCATCGTTATTACAACCTTTGCTTCCGCAAACTTTTGCAATCAACAAATGAGCCTCTGGAGCAACACCCACGGCTTCTTCTGTTGCTTGCGCGGTGATAATACCCGCCACGTGAGTTCCGTGGCCCTCTACGTCCGTTACGTCTTGAGGATCACCTTCTCCGGTAAAGTTTTGAACTTTCTCGATGCGACCCGCAAAGGCCGGATGATTTTTATCAATGCCCGTATCAATCACCATCACCCGCGCACCTACTCCCCGAGTCATCGCCCAGGCTTGAGGTGCATTGATCATTTTCAAACCTTGAGAAACCGGAAGTTCTGCACTCATCAAAGTCATGCGCGGCAAATTGGAAGTTGCCGTCGGCGCAAGTTGCACACGAGGAGCTGCGTAAGAAGTCTGCTTCTCGATAAAGTTAAGATCTTTCAAATCAGCAAAATTTAAAAGCTGTTCCTGGCTTTGCGCTTCGACGATCAAAAGTTTCACCTCGGCCAAATCATCTGTCAGATAAAGACCGTGAGATTTCTGATTAAGAATCTGCGACTTAAAAAGTTGCGCCTGTTTTTGCTCCTTAAAAGAGATCAAAAACTTTGCCGCCTGCGCGGAAGTGGCCATCAAAGAAAACATTGAAACTGCGATCAGAGTCGTCATTTTTTGAAGCTTCATTTCAAATCCCTATTTCTTTTTGCAAGTGTAAATGTGACGGATGTTCATCGGGGCTTTATCTGGACAAGACAAGATGGTGCGATCATCCATGATAATATCGTTTCCAGACAGCGTGAAGACTGTGATGGAGTCCACCGCTAATGGCAATGAAGGACAGATCGCCGAAGAAACATGCGTCTGCATTCTGGCGCGCAAACTTTGATCTTCACAAGTGGTGGTATAAGTGGTTGGGAAACCATCGCCCTTAGAGCGTGTTTCTGGAATGCCGTTGGCGATCAGCTTTGTCCCATTGATTTGATAAACCACCTGCTTTGCCTCAATGCTTTTGCTGATGATAAAAGAGTTCACGGGCCCGGTCTCTGCCACACAGTCAAAATTGCCTGAAAGCTCAGGGCAAGCAAATGCCGGAATTGAAAGGAAAATGGTAACAATTTGAAGGATGATTTTATGCATCCGCAGGAACTAAATCGCGCCTTAGGGCTTGTCAATGGATGCGCCGAAATGGCGCGGCAGGTGCAACAAAAAGGTGCCCTGTCTTGCTGGAAGCGCTGCGCGTTAAACTAATTCGCGAATACTTTTCCACAGGACAGCGCTGGAGTCTTTGTCTCAACTTGTCCACCTTTGCGAAAGACATTGCGCTTATTCGCCAAATCCAAAACTGTCACTTTGGACTCGGACTCAAGCCAATTCATCGCAGCCATCATCGTGGACGCGACTTTTTCATTTTTAAAAACAGCAATCTGCTCATTATTGCCTTCCGCATTTTGACTGAAATTAAAAGAGGTGCCTGCAATAGCCAGATTATGCTCAGGAACGATCATCACTTTATGATGAATCTTGCCTGAAGTTTTATAACTCGTTCCGTTGATCTGCAGCGTTTTTTCGCCATAGATCGCGGGCGCAATAAATGTTTGCTTACGGATCGTCTCTAACTCTCCTGGAGCCAAATTTTCAACCAAGGCATTTGTGGCTTCAGAATAAGTTTTTGTTGTCGTGTCCATTTGCAGACCCGCCATACCTAAGAAGACAGAAAAATCGCGCATTGCAAATATGGTGTCACCCAAGCCACCGAAATCCGCGACATTCTTCAGCCCATTCGCACGATCCATTTTCACACGTGTCGCCAAAGCATCAATAACCATCTGTGAGGAAAAGGCGAATTGCAAAAAGCGAATCGGACCATGGGTGGAAAGAATAACCTGCTTCAAAATATCATTATTGATGTCGCCCATTCCACCATTTGGTGAAAAAGACAAAATCATCCAAGGTTCTGGAACTTTAGTATTTTTAGGAGTTGGTGCTTCAAAAAATTGATAAGCGCCACCAATCGGAAAGCCGGATTGGCCATAGAGTTCCTGAACTAAAACCTTCTGCAATTGATGACGAGCATAAATAGCCGGTGCTTGCCCTTTTACCAAAACGGCGTGATTCGCATTTGGTACTGATTCTGGGGGACGAAGATTTGCCGGGAGCTCTTTCAAATCACCTTCGGGTCCAATGCATGATTGAGTTAAATTGCCAGACAAAATCAATGTCGCAGCATTCGGAGTGCCTGGATCACGGACCAACACCTTCATGTGATTAAGGCCTACGGATGCGACGGGTTTCACTTTAAGATTCGGCAGGTTTTTACCATTCAAATAAGATTCAACTGCTTTCACTCGTTCCAGTGTTTCGATATTTCCCTTATCAATACCGATATGAACATCGACATTGTTTCTGGCGCGTTGGTGAAATTCCTCGGCGACATCCATCAAATCGAAATCGAAAAAATTTGCCCATACTTCCGTTTTTGACCCACGAAGGAAATCAATCACCACTTGTTTCAAATTGCTCGCCGGCTGAACAAGCGTACGCCCGTTTTCTGTAGACAGCGTTGGATGATTTACGAAAACCTCAACACTGGTAATTGTGGGTTTACCTTTGTAAGTGCGAAGAGGATAAGCGATGGTCGGATCAGCCAGGGCTTTTAGCTTTGCCATCAGCATCTGATCAGCGACAAGTTTGTTGAGTTCTGTCTTAATGGCTTCCACCGTTGCGATGTCAGGAGATTCGCCCGCCGTCGCTGAAAAATAGCCTTCAAGCATAGATAAAAGCATCGGACTTTTTTCTAAGATCGCGACAATCTGACTTTCCGAAAGACCTTTGCTTTGTGCTGGCCAATTATAGAGTGCTCTGCGCTCTTCGGGCACTATCAAAGTTGCAGCAAAGCGAGCATTCAAATATGTATAGATCGTTTTATTGGTTTGAATTTGGGTTGCATAAGAAAAGACTTTTTCTAAATCGAAGGCGTCACTTTTTTCATCGTAAAAAGGCAGATCTTGAGCAGACCAGCCAGCCCAGGAATAGCTGCCGGCTAAAGCGACAATAAGGGTCGTCATAACTGGTAATAAAAATTTAATCTTCATATCCCTGACTCCCTTCCACATTTGGCACAACACCTGTCAAAATTTTAGACAGACGAACCCTCTCATTTCCAAAGGAGTCCTCCGTCATAAAATCGCTCGGGCGTTCCATATTATCAAGGCAAGGATTGGACCACGTGGCGAACAGACAGTTACCACGCGGCCAGAAATGACGTCTTAAAGATTCGTTGCAAGATTTGAGACAAATCGCTGCGCATTAATTTCTTGTACATCCCTGTTACCTCGCAATAAAATAGCACAACATCAGCAAACGATGGGGGAGCTATCCATGAAGGATGCCGACAAAAATCTCATTCAAGTTCACGCACTGGACAGACACTTCACAATGCGAGTGCATGAGCAAAATGAGCTGGTGTCTTCCATCTTAAGGGAACGCGGCGCCTACTCGCATCGGGATCTTTTGGTTTTGCAGCAATACTTAAAACCCGGCACCGTGTTCCTGGATATCGGTGCCAACATTGGTTGGTATTCGTTGGTGGCTTCCGCCTTAGTGGGACATCAAGGAAAAGTTATTTCCTTTGAGCCAGATCCAAAAAATGCAGAGCTCCTGAGCGAAAATCTGCAGTTGAACCAAATGAGCAACACCGAAGTCAAAAAGATGGCACTTGCCGCTGATAAAGGTTCTTTGGCGCTGATTCGCTCAGAAAATAATTTTGGCGATCACTATGTTGTTGAGAACTCCGAAAATCCAGACCAGGTGGCCGCGGATGCATTAGACAATGTGATTACACCCGGTGTTTTTGAAAAGGTGGCCTTAATTAAAATGGATGTTCAGGGCAGCGAGCCTTCCGTTTTGCGCGGAATGGAAGGTCTGTTACAAGTACATCGACCGCCCCTTCTGATCGAGTTTTCGCCCTTTCATCTTTATCGAGCCGGAAATTCGCCGTTCGAGATTTTTGCTTTTATTGAAAAAAACGATTACATCCCTTTTCAGGTACATGACACCGCCGACAACGGTCAGATCCTAACACCGGTTGGCGTCGAAGAACTTTTGAAACTGACGTTTCAACTGAAAACCGTGGATCACGGCATTGATCTTTTATTGCTTCCCAATTTGGAAAAAATGGCCAAACAAGGCGTGCAGGATCTAAACTCCCGCCGTCCTCAAAGGGCTGAAAAGATATTTACCGACTTACTTCGCCACGTCCCCGACTCTTTCGATTTTAAGCTCAATCTCGCCTTGGCCCTTGAAACCCAGGGGCACTGGAACGAAGCCACTCGTTTATTGCGCGAACTCATCAACGCGACACCAGAAGAATCCCGAGAGCAAAATTTTGCCAAGCATAAATTGTCTTGGCATTTAATGCGTGAAGGAAATTTCAAGCAGGGCTTGGAATATTTTAGGTTGGGAAGAGACACGCACACGTGGGGTGCCTATGGTTTAAATTTCAGGACTCCACGACTGACGCCCACCGATTCAGTTGAAGGTAAAACCATTTTGGTCGCAGGCGATGGTGGCTATGGGGATCAGATTTTCAATGTGCGCTTTTGTGAAACACTCAAACAGCGCGGTGCCCGCATTTTGTATTTTTTTATGGGCAAGTCCTTAGCTTCCGTCTTTCAAAGGCAATATCTTATCGATGCTTCCTTTGAGCACCTGCAAGATATCCCCGCCTTCGATTATTGGGTCGCTTGTATGGATCTGCCCGCCGCTTTGGGATTGGAAAATCCTGTCACACAATCGTCGGCCTACCTTACGTCGGATCCTCTTTATAATCCGAAATGGCAAGAGGCGGTTGCCAAGTTGTCACAGGGAAAATTGAAGGTGGGCCTGCGCTGGCGCGGCGATAAACAGAATGACTTCGTTCAAAATCGCAACATCCCTTTCGAGCAGATTCAAAGAATGGTAAAGACGGTGGATGCCGACTATTTTTCCTTTCAGACGATGGACACTGAACAGGAAAATGAGACTGTCGGGACTCCTCTTGGAAGCAAACTCACTTCATGGGAGGACACACTGGCCGCCTTAAACCAAATGGATTTGGTCATTACCTCTTGCACTAGTATCGCGCATGCGAGTGCCGCTTTAGGCAAACCGACCTGGGTTCTTTTATCTCACAATCCTTATTACGTGTGGGCCAGTGGCGAAACCACTTCTCCATGGTATCCAACAGTCAGATTGTTCCGACTGCACAACGGCGGCTGGGCGCAAGTCGTCGGCGAAGTGATTGAAGCTCTAAAGAAAGTTTAATCTTTCAGGCTTTGCTGAAGTTGAATCAGAGGTTCTTGATTCGTTTGAATAAGTCCCCGTTGGGGGCGGTCAATATCCATGATCAGCCCCATCACCAATGCAAATAAGATTGTCAGCACTGAAACATTGAAAATATTATTTTCATTTTTTCGCCCACCCAGGTATCCCAAAGAGCCAATCCCAGCAAAGCAAATAAAGAACAAAAGGAAATACACCAACTCCGGAATGCGGTTCTTGCTACTTTGCTCCCGCTCACTGCTAACATCAAAAACTTCATTGGTGGCATTGACCATCAATGCGGTGATGGGATCTTTGTTTTTTTCGGTAATGGATCTTAGATGCGCCCAGATTTTACCTTGTAGATCACTTGTGCGTTGATGTATTTCCCGAGCTCTCTGTTCATCACCGCGAATGCGATGATAATCAATACGAACTTGAATATAATCTTTAAAAAGATCCCTTAACGGGACTTGAAATTCTTTCGGCATAAAATCGACACGCAAAACCGCGGTACCAATAGCATTGGCCTCCTGCAAAATCATATTCCTGCGACTGTCAAAGCGGGAAACCGCCATTGAAAAGGTAAAACCTAAAACCAGCGCCAAGAGTCCTAAGATTGTTGAGGGAATAAAATTAGAAGCGTCGTCTTGCGATCCATACTTTTTATTTAAAAATCGCCCCCACAGGTTTCCGACAACAGCAGCGATAAGCATCAGCACAATTAACACTAAGGTAATTAGCCAAAGCTGACTTTTAAATAAGATATCGATCGCCATAATCTAAGGATATATGGGTCCGAGGGAGATGGGGACCCACAAGAAGTGAATCTGATAAGTAACAAAGGCGGCTCGAAGGCCGCCTTGTAAAAAACCGTTATCGTTGCAGTTTTTTGTCGTCTATTTGCAAGAACGAGTGCTGTAAGCTAGCTCACGTGCTTTTTCATTTGTTTGAGCTGTCCCAAGAAGGCAGCTTTTTTCGCCATCAAGACGAACAACAAAAAGTTTTTCGATATTTTGCTCAGGATTGTTTTCGTCTACAACGTTCAAACGGTAGATAAGAGCTTTCCACACAAGCTGACCGAAACCTTCTTGATCAATAGTGTGCTCATACACCCACTCAACTTTGTCAGACGCTGGCTCATGGAAACTTGGAGGAGTCGGAATATTAAGTTCTGTGCTACCGAAGTAAAGTGCTGGATGATAGCGAAGGTCGCCACCAGTCAAGGTCAAACGGTAACCACCGAATGCTTTGCATTCTGCATGATAGAAATCGATAGGCGCTTGATCAGTTGCTGTAGAAACAACAACACATTCGTTTTTCATGTCTGTGTAAACACTGCCGCGCTCAGTTTTAACACCTGCAAATACGTTTAAAGAAGTCAAAATTGTCGCCGCAGAAACCAGAATCATTTTTTTCATAGGTTAACTTTCCTTTACTTTTTTTGATTGATGAACTTCGATGAGCAGCTTGTAAAGCAAAGCCCCACAAAATAGAAGACTATTTTGATAACATCCTAAGTTACTGTTTTTACGTGTTTTTACTATTTTCAACGATGAATTTTATTCAATCAAATTTAAATAAATACCTAAAATCACTTTGTTTTTGATATGATCGTCAAGTGCAGAAAAATTTAATCGTCAAGGAACATTGGCTGTCATTTTTACCACTTACACAGAAACAATCCTCTGTGATTCAAGCTTATTTGCTGGCTGGTAATATTCAGAGTGAAAAAGCTATTCCTTCCGAGATACTTCGGAAACTCTCCGAGCACGAGGCTGCGTTCCTTGTTGAAAAAAATCTCCAAATTTTGGGGCAACCGGCGTTGCTTTTGCAATCAACACAAGATCTATCAAGCGCTTCACCGGCGGATGCAAAAACTCATCGTCTGTGGTGTGAGCGCGCTTTCCTAAAAGGCTTCGCCTTAAGCCGTCTTGGCAAAACCACAGAGTCTGACCGATGGTTTAATCTATTGCCTGAAGACTTTCGCCCGCGAATCGATACTGAACTCGCGCTAAGAAAATTAAATCTCGGAGAGCTCATCGAAGCCGAAAATATTTTTAAAGAGGCTCATCGCAAAAGTCATGGGTCTTTGGATCCCTATTCACAATGTACGTTGCTCGGGGGCCTATGCCTGGCGCTGATTCAAAAGGGCTCCTTCCAGGAAGCGGAACAAAAACTGAAAATGCGTCGACGCATTTTGAAAACCCACCTCTCCCCGACTCTGGAATTTGGCACCCGGCTATATGAAATTCTTTTGCTGCTGGAACGAAATGACTTTTCCGCCGCCAGCCTACAGCTTTCGGGTCTTATGCAAGACCAGGGTGAAGAATCCATCAATGGTTTCTTTTTAAGTCACTTGAAACTGCGTTTACATTTGGCCCGCAATGAATTGCACGAAGCAAAATTGATTTTGGAAAACTTCAAAAGCTACGTAAAGCTTCAAAAAATTCCTCCGGGAGTTTTGGATTTTCAACTTGAAGAAATCGAGTGGAACCTGCGCTCGAGAAATCCGGATCAAGCGTTTGTGGGCATTGCCGCACTGGAATCAGCTCAGGCCCACCAAAACCACTATTTAAATTTTCGCCTGTCCCTGTTAAAAGCACAGACTCATTATCTCAAAGGAAACTTCTCCGCAGCTTATAACGAAATCTCAACGATTCTGCCTGAAGCGGAAAAGCGCCGCTATCTGCCGGCATTGACATGGGCACTTTTCCACAGCGCCGGAATAGCATTGGCTGCCGGTCACCCAGTGCAAGCAAAACTTTGCATCCACCGTGGAGAACGCCTGGCCAGCGAATTAGGTTTGCAAGCACGCTTTGCCTGCTTCTCTTACATCGCCGAAGTCATGGAGCACAAGCAAACCAGTGGACGGGCTCTGTTAAGTCTGGTGCGTCGTCAGGAAATCGGTCCGGAGCTTGAGTACTACCTGGGAACTTATAGCTTGTTAGCGGATGTAACCCTGGCTGTTTCCTCTCGTCGTGGTCAGGAAACCCTGGCGGAGTCCGAGCTGCGCCGACAGCTTTTCCTGGAACCAGGACTCTTCTGGTTCCAGAAAGAGCAAATTCTCCTCTCTCATCAAGCGGGGGAACGCATGCGCCTGGCAGATCTAACTCAACGCTCGGGCCAGCTTGCGACCTTCAAACTTTTTTGGAATGCTTTTCAGAATCAAGATCGGGGCTGCACTTTGGCAGAGATTCATCAGACGCGACATCTCAGCACCTATCGTGAGGAACTCCATGCCGGAGCCGCGAAAATGCAGATTTCCCGCTTGCGCGAAATGCTACGTCCTTGCGGGATCACGATTGAATATGACAGGGACCTTGCGCGCTATTCGTTTCATTCTCTGCTGAGTCCCTTCACCTTGCTTAGCCGTGAAGGAAGCGAAAACTTTTCTCCCCCACAAAGATCCAGAGAAGAAGAGTTACTTTCGCGAATCGCCGCGGAACCTTTTGTTCCCACTCGAATTCTGTGTCACGAATTCAAAGTCTCAAGACAGGCCCTTCACCCATTCTTGCGAAAACTTGTCGACAGCAAAAAGATTCGCATGGTGAAAAGAGGCCCCGTCTCTGGTTACATCTTTATTAATGCAACACGTGGAAGATAGCGTCCTGAAATAAAAACCCTTACACTGCTCACATGAAGACTCTTGAAAAACAACTGACTGAACGTTTCTTTAGATATTTGGCTGTAAGTTCCCAAAGCGATGACAACATCGCGGCCCTTCCCAGTACCTCGGGGCAACAAAAGCTTGCCGAAATGTTAGCAGAGGAACTAAAAGCCCTCGGTCTTCAAAATATTCAAATCGATCAACATGCGACTGTCACGGCACTTAAGCCTGGCACCAAAAAAGGCGGACCGCGCATTGGCTTTATCACCCATATCGACACCGTCGACGTGGGACTCAGCCCCGACATCCATCCGCAAATTTTGAAATTCACGGGCGAGGATGTGTGCCTGAACCAAAAAGAAAACATCTGGCTGCGCGTTTCTGAACATCCAGAAATTCTGCCTTACAAAGGACAAGACATTATTTTCAGTGATGGCACCAGTGTTTTGGGAGCAGATAACAAAGCCGCCGTCACAGTGGTGATGACTTTGCTGGCAAATCTGCGCGAGGACCAGGAGCACGGTGATATCGTCGTGGCCTTTGTTCCTGACGAAGAAATTGGCTTGCTGGGAGCTAAAGCTCTGGATCTCAAACGCTTTGATGTGGACTTTGCCTATACCATTGACTGCTGCGAACTGGGTGAAGTCGTTTATGAAAACTTCAATGCTGCCACCGCCGATATGACTTTTACCGGAGTGACGGCGCATCCGATGTCGGCCAAAGGAGTTTTGGTGAATCCGATTCTGATGGCTCAGGATTTCATCAGTCATTTTGATCGCAAGGAAACGCCTGAACACACCTCCGGCCGCGAAGGCTATATCTGGTTTAATGGCATGAGCGCCACTCAACAAGAGGCCCAACTGACCGCCTCTATCCGTGACTTTGATCTGCAGAGCTTTGCCGCTCGAAAAAAGAAGATAGAAGAAGCGGTACAAGCCATCACCGCCAAATATCCAACAGCGAAAGTCTCCGTGAAAATCACCGACACTTACAGCAATATCAGCAGCGCCCTAGGCCAAGACCGCCGCGCGATTGATTTGATTTTTGCGGGTTTAAAAGAAATTGGCGTGGAACCCAAAGTCATCCCTATGCGTGGAGGAACTGACGGAGCCGCCCTCTCTGCAAAAGGAATTTTGACACCGAACTACTTCACCGGTGCTTTGAATTTCCATTCGAAGTATGAGTTTTTGCCGATTCCGTCCTTTATTAAATCCTATGAACTGACAGAAAAAATCTGCCTGCTCGCCGCGCAACTACCTTAGACAGACAGTGGAATTTTCAGGACAACTTTGGTCCCTCGTGGATGAGTGGGAATAGCAGCTTCTTGTGAAGAAATATGAATACTTCCTCCCATCATGGTCAGATACTCTTTCACCAAAGGCATTCCATAACCTGTGCCTTTCTCGCCGTGAGTACCCACCCGTGTGGTGGCTGAATCCAAACTGAATATTTTTTGTAACAAATTTTCTGGCATTCCAATGCCATAATCTTGAATCTCAATAACCGCCATGGACTCGTGGGAATAAGCGCGCAAATCAATGCGATCTCCGGGCAAAGAGAACTTCACCGCATTATGAATCAAGTTAAACAAAACGACGTTACTTAGAATTGTCTTCTCGCTTTTCACCGTCATTTTCTCACGGGCCAGATCCAACGCAATTTTAATACCTTTTTGAGTCGCAACAGTCTCTGATTTTTCCATAACCTCATGAAGGACGATGGCGATTGAAATCGGATTCAGCGGCATCGTCGCTTTACCGTCTTTCACAGACTTCAGGTGACGAACCTGATGCAAAAGATTGTTAATGTCATTCACGGCCCGTTCCATTTTATCAAGCTCAAGACCTACAGACGCTGTCTGTTCCTGATCTTCGCGGGCTTTAATCAAATTGTAAGTCATTGATGACAAAGTATTGGCGACATCATGCAAAAGCACCCGTAAAAGATTCTCGACGTCCCAATGTTTTTCCTGCAGCCGCTTGCTGTATTTTTGTTCGCCTTTGATATACAGATGCGTAGTGATTCCTGCAAAAATTAAAAAGGTACAGACGTTGAAACTTTTTTCAAAGTTATAGTCACCGTAGGCCGCAATGATATTTACACTTCCACCCTGGTGCTTTAAATACCAGAACCACATCATAGTGGAAAAGACCATGACATAACCTAAAATAGCTCCGCGAACTTTTAACAAGATGCCCATGACCAAGGGAATTGTCGCCAACCAGAATATTCCTGGAGCTTCGACTCCCCCGGACAGATACAAGAGATAAATCAAAACACTCGAAGCAAGTCCGCTGCAGGTCAATGCCGCCCAAGTATAAGTTTTAAAACGATAAAGCAAAACTGGAGGAATAATGGCGGTCGCAATCCACAACGAAAACAAACCCGTATTGTAAGTAGAAACGTGATATTCGAAATTAAATTTAATCAAGTAGACACTGGAAATCGCCAGGCAGATGACATAAATCATCTTCAAATAACGAAGGCGTTTTTGTTGTGCTTCCTCAGCGGTGATTGTAAATTCGAACATTCAAGACTTTGTCCAATTCCAGTTTGTTTATCTATCGGCAGAAGAACATTTGAATGATAAATAAATGCACAGTTGTAATGATCTGATCCCAAGTTGAGACACCTTTCTAGACTTAATACCAGCAATAAGAGCGCGTCCTTTCCGACTGAAATTTCGCCCACCGCTCCTTAGTCCTTATCGACTCTTGTTTATTTACTGAAAATTACAATCCCCCTACGCTTAAGGTAAACAAAAGGACCGTAATGACTTCAACAAATACCTCACTCGAATTCACCGAGCGAATGGCCGGCCATTTTATTTCCAAACCATTTGTTCTATCGACTCAAAGCCCCTTAAAAAAATCGGATTTCGAAAATCTGGAAGAAACAAACTCTCGGGCCCCCTTTGAATTCACATTGACGATCAAAGTCTCTGACCTAGATGCATTCATCGCCGATCCACAACTGCAGGCCGAAGCGATCGGAACGATCACCGATTTCAAAATCGAAAAAGGCCTGTTCAATCTCTTTGTTCGCCCCGAAGCAAGCTCGGCCCTGGATACCGCAAAAGAAATGCACTACACCCTTTTCTTAAGAGATACCGAGGGTAAATCCTGGACATTCTTTGGTTTCAAAGAAGTGATCAAAGAGGATTCTTTTGAAATGTGGGCCCAAACGACCACCTTGTATTATTACTTGTGGGAGGGACATTCCGCTTACAACCCAGATGAAAGCAAAAAGGTCGCAGGTGTGGGCATCTTGCGTATCTCAGTCAGCGACTTCATCAAACAACTCGGAACTTTTAAAAGCAATGCACCCTCCGCTCTCGAGGAACAGGAAGCAGTCGTCAAATTTTTGAATGTCTTTGCGAAAAATCTTTGGCAGTCCTATGCCCCTTTCATTTTTACCACGACAGCGGCGCGCTGGAACGAACACTTCTATCCGGTGAATACCACTCAAGGTGTGGCTATCGGAGAAAAGAATCTTTATCCGCTGGATACTCCCGACGGGCTCACAATTTCGGTTCAGCGCTTTAAGGCGAAAGAAACCAAGAATGTTGTTTTACTTTTACACGGTCTAACCACTTCAACAGATATGTTCATCATGCCCGAGCATCAAAACTTCGTAAACTATCTGCACAGCAACGGCTTTACTGATGTGTGGTCATTGGATTGGCGGGGCAGTGGGCGCTTCACTTACAACTTGGGCCCGCACCGCTACAACCTGGATGATATTGCCAAAAACGACATCCCCACAGCGGTGGAATTTATTCGCAAACAATGCGGCGAGGACGTCAAAATTCACGTCGTATGCCACTGTGTAGGTTCGATTTCCTTTATGGCTTCATTAGCCGGTGGTCATGTGAAAGGAATTTCCAGCATTGTCTCGAACAGCGTTTCATTGACCCCGAAAGTGCGCTGGCAGGCTTTTTTAAAAATGCTCTTTGGACCGGAACTTTTAGAATATGTTTTTGGTTATGCGTATATCAGTCCGCGCATGGCTTATTTCCCCGGTCCCGGCTTTGGCAAATGGCTTTACTGGATGGAGCGTGGTATTCGTCATGAATGCAAAGAACCCGCTTGTCACCTTGTCAGCTTCATGTGGGGCTGGGGATATCCGGCAGCCTATGTTCACCGCAATATGCACCCGACCACCCATCGTCGACTGGTGGACCTTTTTGGTGGTACCAGCTTTCATTATTATCGCCACATTCGAAAGATGCTTTTTGCAAAAGCGTCCGTCTCTTATGACAAATCAAAAAACTATCTGGAAGAGTGCCAAAAAGGTGACATGCCTCCAACGCTGTTTATCAGCGGTGCGGAAAACAATATCTTTCCGGGATCCAATAAACTCACCTATGAATCCTTAAAGAATGGCAAAAACGCCTCTAAGGTCGAATATCTTGAATTCCCCGGATATGGCCATCAAGACACCTTCATGGGTCAGTATTCACACATCGAAGTCTTCCCGAAAATTCTTTCTTTCCTAAACAGGCAAAAGGCTTAATATGCAAATCGATTTTCATCTGGGTGTGACTTACATTTTGGCACGCATGAGTGGATTTACGCCCTTTGAAGCAAATACGATCGCCAGCAGTTCGCAATATGTCGATGACGCCGTCAATTCGGGCACGATCTTTTTTCAAAATCGTTCTGCCTATGAATTTCGCGCCAGTGCTCATAAGATGCTGGACTATCGCAACTTTAAAGAATTGGCGAATCATCACGTGTGGATTCCGTTTCACTTTATCCCCGGCAATGAAGCCCGAGACAATGGAATTGATTCTCTTGCGCAAAAGTTAGTGTGTCGTCCCAACAGTCTGATCGCTCAGGATGTGGTAAAAAGCAGCATCAATAATTTTGGCAAAGCGTTTGGCTATCACCTTCTGGGAGTAACGACTCATGCCTATGTCGACACCTGGGCACATCAGGGTTTTGCCGGTATTACTCACGAAATCAATAAGGTCAGTGAAATCTATGATGGCGAAGGCGCCCTGGATACGGACATGATGAACTATCGTAAGAAATACTATCGCCGAAATCCCTTCCGTAGATTCTATGATTGGATTCGCTCCTTTTTCGTCGGTGAATACAATCCGATCGGACATGGCACGGTGTTGTCCTATCCCGACCTTCCTTACTTGCGTTGGAGCTATCAAGATTGGCAGGGACGCAAGATTGAGCGCAACAACCCTGCGGATTATATGCAAGCGGTCCACCACGTTTTGGAATTTTACCGACAAGTGCGCGAAGCCAATGGCCTTCCGGTGGTTAAAATCTTTGATCAAGACTTACGAAAAGTTCAAGATTTGATTGAAACCATCGACGACGAAGAAGGAGAAATGCGCCTGGAGAAATGGCGCGAACATATTCTGTGTGGAAGCTTTCAATTTGGAACCGACGTTTGGAAATATTCTCCCGAAGGACCCGACAGCTGGCTCAGTGAAGCTTTCGAAGATTTTGAATTCAATGATGACTTTGAGCTTAAGAATGTTCCCTACAAAGAAGAGTTCCTGAAATCAAATTGGAAGCTCATGCACGATGCTTTGTTATTCTATCGCTTTACCGTTTTGCATGATGTTCTGCCTAAATATAAAATTTGTGTCGCATAAGGATTTGTCTGTATGAAACTTGATTTCGATTACGTAGTGATTGGTTCCGGCTTTGGTGGTTCCGTGATGAGCTGCCGTCTGGTTGAAAAAGGTTACAATGTTTGCCTCCTGGAACGCGGTCGCCAATGGAAAATGCACGAATTCCCACGCCGTCCCCACGAGATTCAGGAAAACATGTTCTGGGATCCCGAAGACGGCAAATATGGTTTAATGGAGTTTCGTGATAATCCCAGCAGTGACGTTATGACTCTGACTGCCAGCGGTTTAGGTGGCGGCAGTCTTATTTATGCCAATGTCTTGTATCGCATGCCGGAAGAGTTCTTTGCCGGCTGGCCCGGTGGTTTTACACGCAGCAAGCTTGATCCCTATTATGACAAAGTCATTTCCATGATGGAGGCTCGTCCCTATCCCTTTAAGACAGATCCCTACTATCAACAAACCCCCAAAACGGTGGCCTTAGAGAAAGCGGCTGAACAAATGCAGCAGAACCCGGCCGCCTTAACTCCGGCAGAGTTTCAACTTCCCCCACTTGCTGTTCGTTTCGAAGGTGAATTCCCAGGACATCAAACTCTCAACTCCCATGGTGCCATTCAATCAAAGTGCAACAAATGTGGTGAGTGTGATCTTGGATGCAATATCCACGCAAAAAACACTTTGGATTTGAACTATATTTATCGCGCTCGGAATCTGAAAACTGGAACGGGCCAATTGGATGTCAGAACCGAGGCCGAAGTCAGCAAGATAGAACATCTTGGGGATCACTATAAAATTACTTTCCATGTGCCACAATTCCCTTCCCAGGAAATCGTTTTGACCACGAAAAAGGTCGTCCTCTCTGCGGGCTCTGTCGGCTCCACGTCTTTACTCTTGAAGATGAAACAACAAGGTCACTTGCCAAATCTGAATCGCTGGTTGGGTCAAAAGTGGTGTGGCAATGGCGACTTATTAGGCATGGTTTTAAACACCAAAGACAACCATGATCCGAGCAATGGCCCGGTTATTACCGGGGCGATCAAGTATTCACTCAAAAATTACCCTGATGGATTTCCCCATGGGATGTATCTGGAAGACGCGGGTTTCCCGATTGGCATGGCTTGGTATCTTTCCGGTAAAGTTCCACAATTAACTGGAATAAAGGGAGTACTTTGTCTGGCAGGCAGCACCTTTAAAAAGTTCATCTGCAAAATCCTGCGCATCAAAATCAAAGAAGAGATCAATGTCGGTGATCAATTCGCTGCGGCTTTGGATCGCGGCACATTCACTCGCAAGGCCATGGTCCTTTTGGGTATGGGTCGCGATCGCTCTGATGGAGTGGTTTCACTGCAGGAGGATGGTCAGACCGTGATCAGTTGGGACATTCAACGCAGTGACCTTCATTTCGAGCGCATGCGAGAGGAAATGAAAAAAGTAGCCGACAATCTTGAAGGAACTTTTATGGACAATCCCCTGACTCATCTGAATAAAATTATTGCTGTTCATCCACTGGGAGGTTGTCCTATGGGAGACACATCCAATTCCGGCTTTGTGAGCACTCAGGGCGAGGTCTATGGTTATGACGGCTTGTATGTGGTTGATGGCAGCATCCTCCCAACTTCGACAGGTACCAACCCCTCTTTGACTATTGCGGCGGTCGCAGAGGTGATCGCAGAACATATTCCAGCCAAGACCGACGCGTTAGCTCTTTTGCAGAAAGACACTTAGTCCTTCTTTTTGAACGCGGCTATGATAGGCCATGAAGCTCTTGCTGGCAGTGGCCTTTCAGATTCTATTTGGAACTTTGTATTCGACTGCTGCCGTGCCATGTCTTGGATCATACAAGGTCGCCGTCAATGAATCCGAACCTCTTTATTTTCGCGACCCAAAGGCGAAAAAGTATATCGGTGTCAGTCAGGATCTCATCGACGAACTCAGTCTCAGAACAACCTGCAAATTCACCACTTTGCCACTCAATCGCACTCGACTGATCTCAGAGATGAAATCATTTCGAGTCGACTTTATAATCGTGACCGTCAAGAATCCTGTCTTTGATAGCATTGCAAAATTCATTTCTATGGAGACCGTGTCCAGAGCAGCTTTTCTTTCCACCGAGTCTAAGGGAAAACACCAAACTTTTTCTGACCTTCTCAAAGATACCCATCTTCGCTTTGTGGTCCTTCCCGCCCTGAGCATCTTTTTTACTAAAGAGGAATTAGAACGACTGACCAAAGAACGACGATTTATCACCGCTCCTTCAATACAGAGCGCCTATGACATCATCGCCAGAACCCCGAATACAGTTGTCGTACAAGCCGATTGGATCCACCGATATTTTATCAGCAGCAGAAATCTCTCTCCCCAGAAATACACGCTGCTGGTGGACCCTCCTAAAGACTTTGAAATTGGCATTTATTACCGTGGCAATATCAGTAACCCCAATGACATCACGGCCATTTCGCAAGCTTTACGGGACTTTGTCGCGGATGGAACCTGGAAAAAAATAAAGGACAAATACGCCAATTATCCCGGTACAAAATAGGTTACGATGCGATCAGAAAATGGGTTAACAACGAGAGCATGTCAGGATTGCCCAATTAAATTTCATAATTTAAGTAACTTTTTTTGACGGAATAACGTCGAATTGTTTTTCAAAGTTTTCGAAGTTCGTACGACAGAATTTTTTTACTTCTGTATTCCCATAACCTCAAAATTTTCAAATGAGTACATTTTCACTATGAATGCCGCACTGTTAACTCTTCTCATGAATCAGGAAACGTTCTTTCAGGAGCAGGAAAACTCAATCTGAAACACAAAATACCCTTCATGTGTCTAGGGAAACAGTCCGAATAGTTAATCAGACATGGACACGCTAAAGAAGATCGGGCCTTATCAAATTATCAAGCGTATCGCCGAAGGCGGTATGGCTGAAGTCTATCTGGGTAAAACTGAATCCCGCTTCGGCGTCAGTAAACTGGTTGCTATCAAAACAACATTGCAAAATGGCGATCCGGAACAATTGAAAGAAATGTTCTTCAATGAAATCCGTATGAGCGCGAATTTAAATCATCAAAACATCGTTAAGATCTATGACTTTGGAGAATTTGATGATCGCGGTTATATGGCGATGGAGTACATTAATGGAGTCACCCTGCGCGAGCTGATGACTTATTTGCGTGACCATGACGAACGCCTGACATCTTCCTTTATTCTTTATATTGTTCATCAGGTGGCCCTGGGTTTGGCCTATGCTTATCATTCAGTGGATCCGCAAACAGGCCGTCCTTTAAAACTTATTCATCGCGATATTAGCCCACATAACATTTTAATTTCATTCGAAGGCGAAGTAAAAATCATCGACTTCGGAATTGCGACCGGCACGAAAGACAAAGATCTTGAGAACCTGGGGCATATCAAAGGCAAAGTCGCCTATATGAGCCCCGAGCAGATTCAAGGTAAAGATGTTGAAAGTGGCTCGGACATTTTCGCTTTGGGAGTTATTCTCTGGGAACTCCTGGCGAATGAGCGCTTCCATACCGGAACTTCTGTCAAAGAGGTGAAGGAATCCATTCAAAAATTTGACGTAGCTCACTTGTGTACAAAAAAAATGTCAGACCGTGCAGAAGAACTCCTGGGTATTCTACCGATTATGCTTCACCACGACCCAGCGAAAAGAGCCGCCGATGCCAATGAATTGGCAAGACTGCTAGGCACGGTTTTGTCTGCCATGCATCCCGACTTTTCAGCTTTGGCTTTAGCGGATTATTTAAAAGACATCTTCTCAACTGTTTACTCAAGCAACTTGGAACATATTCGCGCGTCCGCTCACGAAGACGAAAAAACCCTCATCGTTGCTGCCGAGGCGGAGGTGGTCAGCGATGACAATGGCGAGCTTGACGAATTCGAGACAAAAATTGCCGAAGGTTCTTATCATTCTGGCGTGAAGCTGGAAAAACTAAATGAACCGCCGCCACCACTGGCTCCGCCAAAGCTTGAACCCCTGCATGATTCATGGGGTTCCGTGCTGACACCAAAGTTTCAAACTCGTGTTGCCGTGATACCCTTTTATCAATTTCCGAAGATGCGCAAAAAACCAAAACCGCAATCACACCTCATAAGTTGGATGATGGTCTTTACAATTTCTCTGTTTGTGGTTCTGGCAAGTGGAATTTCTTTGGATAAATTCAAATTTACTCAGAAAAAGGCCCTGCCAGATATCACCGGCGAAGTCCCGAATATCACTCTGGCAATGATTCAACGCCTGCGAATGAGCATTCAGCAACAGCCACTTCCGCCGGCACCGGTCACCACGGCAGCGGCGGCTTTACCGAAACCTTCACAAGCATCCTATGTGAATCGCAAAGCTGTGGTGAAAAGTCGCACGGTCGCCTCTTCCAAGCCAGCTTTCAAAGTCGTGCAAGCGGCAGCTCCAAAATCGGTAAAGCGAAAAGAACTTGATTTGTCTCAATTTAAAAATGGTGTGCCATATCCATCGGGCGCCAAATGTTTGAATAATTGCCCAATTAAAATAGGAGCACAAGAAGACTAAATTCATGTTCGGCGACTCACGTGGGTAAACGGTCTCACGCTGCCCAGCGCCACTCCCACTTTTGGTCGAGCGGTGGCATTAGAGATCACGCCTCTGGGATTGTTGATGTTGGACAGCTCTAATAAGCGGATCCTTTCAACGCCCTTACGAAATTAAATTTACTAAAGCAGATCGTCGAAAAGCGACTTAATTTGCTGGAGCAGATGAGGTTCGTACAGCGGTTTTGCTGCCGTCGCCTTGATCACCGGAGCCGCCTGCTTATCTTTTGGCGGATTTGTCTTGGCCGTGGCCCGCTTTGATTTTTTTGATTTTACAAATTCACCGGCAGCACACGGCTCCCATTTTTCAGAAATAACGTGGCCGACACAGATTTCGCGCATCAGTGAAGTTTGCACTTCGTGCCCTTCGGCCACGATTAAAAATCGGTATTGGATCTGATGCTGATACTTAAGCCAAACTTCGGCGGTGTATTTGGCAGACTTTTTCGTCTCAATTAACTTCATCGCAAATCTTTGTTCAAAGCCAAACTCATCAGTCAGCTCAAAAAACAAAGACTCGCCCGGTTGCAACGTCACCTGCAATAGTTCGACGTTGGTGACAACTTTGTCACCAATCGGTTTGGTTGAGTCTACGAAAAGTGGATTGATGTGGCTCAAGCCCACATTTCCGCGGCAAGATTCGCCAAAGCCAGCCCCGCTGGATTTCTTGGAGAGTATTCCAACATCGGCAAATGATTGTGATGAGCTTCCTCAACCACGATGGATTCAGGGATGTAATTATTAAAAACTGGAATCGTATAAATCGTACGCAGATCATTGATCACTTTTTCCACGATACGGCGATTGCGATATTTTGAAATAATAATTCCACGAACTTCAATTTTGTGTCCAAGTCCTGTATGAATGTGTTTCAAAGTATCCAAGATCAAATCGATCCCCTTCAACGAGAAGTATTCAGGACAAATTGGAATCACGATATCTTTGGAGGCAATCAAAGCATTCACCGTCAACAACCCCAATGATGGTGAGCAATCAATAACTACGATGTCGTAGTTATCTTTGATCTCGGCCAAAGCTCTTTTCAAGATGCTTTCACGACCAAATTTAGTTGCCAGATGAATTTCAATACCGCTGAGCATGATTTCCGCAGGGATCACATCAATGCCAAAAGATTCCGAAGACACGATCGCATCGCGAGCTTCCAATTCACCGGTCAGGACATCGTAGATTGTATTTTCAAAATCCATGTCGCCAAAAATCGCGCGCGTCGCTGACGATTGTGGATCGAGATCGATCAAAAGAATTTTCTTTCCCTCTTTCGCCCATTGTGCTGACACATTGATAGCCGTCGTGGTTTTAGCGACGCCACCTTTTTGATTGATAAATGAAACAACACTTCCCATGGATGCCTCCGACATAAATATGCTCCACACTTTAGGCCAGGAATTGTTCGTTGAAAAGCAATGAGCGAGTTTGGGGCTCATCCTCCCGACAAAGGTCTAGTTCGAGGGAGTCCTGTTTCCTGTCGTTCGGGGTCTTACATTTTTGACTAGAATATCGAGTTTTTTTTGGATTTTAATGTCGTTTGCTCTGAATTTTACAGATATTTGACAATAGGAGA
The DNA here is from genome assembly GCA_039594295.1 of Bdellovibrio sp. Taxonomy (GTDB): domain Bacteria; phylum Bdellovibrionota; class Bdellovibrionia; order Bdellovibrionales; family Bdellovibrionaceae; genus Bdellovibrio. The sequence goes on along the minus strand of JBCNNR010000020.1, from coordinate 17,739 downwards.
GGTGAATTCGTGCGTCTAATTTCCATCATTATGTTACTACGACTTATCGGTGGCGAATTGGCGTTGGCTGCTGAGTCACCGGGATTTAGTGGTGGAACATATCCCGAAAGCGCCCTCCTTCAAGCCGAAAAAGAAGAGCGTCAGGAAGCCCAAAAAATGGAAGACGCCAAGGCTGCTTCCGCCCGCTATGCCCAGGAATACGAACAGAATAAAGCCGACACCGAGCGCGAGATTCGCTTCAAACGTCGCCGTATCGAGGACTTAAAAATTGCCCAAGAGTCCCTGATGAAAGATCAGGAATTTTTAAAAGCGGAATTGGACGAGCTTCAGAAAAAAAATGAACTTGTTCAAAAGCGCTATAAGGATGTTCTGGCTAAATATAATGATGAAAAGGAAAACCGCGAGGTTTTAAAAAGGGATATTGAAAAGCGTCGCGGTGAACTGAAACAAAGCGAAATGTCATTGCATTCATTGGAGGCAGAAATCGCTCCTCCAAAACGAACAACGCCGGCTACTCTTTCTGAACTCAAGCAATCAAGGCGTTGGACTTTGCTTCGTGACTGTCCTATTCGTCAGGCTCCTGACGAAACTGCCAAAGCTGTCGGTACGTTTCACAAATCTAAATTTGTCTTTGGGCAGGAGACCGGGAATTACATCAAGTCTTTTGCCGGTTCAGGTGCTCCCGTCTTTTTTAAAAAAGAATGCGCTAAAGAATCGGTGGCAAAATGAAGTGGCTGATTTTGCTCCTCTCCTTAGCGCAGATGTCCTGTTTAGAAAGTGGCGGTGGTGACGTTTCTTTTGGTTCTGCTTCTAATGGTTCTCCGGCCACAGCATCAATGACTGTCACAAAAATTCAGGGCAAGACTCAAGAGTCTTGGCTCACAGATAGCGATGGAAAAATATATTCAAACTCTGCTTCGATGAGTATTGAGGGAAAATGCTCTCGCGGGGTCGGCAGAATTTCAGTGATTGTTAATGGCACTGTCGATTCTTCTGAAGCGTCGTGTGCGTCCGGCGGGACGTTTAGTTGGATCAAATACTTCCCTGGTTCAAGCAATGCCACAGGCACTGAATACACTTTTCAATTACAGGGGTTGCGCGCTGATGGCGCCGCAATTCCAGGCTTAACAACCTCCAAAGTGATCATCATTGATACCCGCGCACCGGCTTCGCCAATTTTAAATACACCTTCGGGATGTCGTTTGATCACCGGCACTTGGACATGCAGTGACAGCCAAGTTCGTATTTCTGGCAGCTGGTCAGACTTAGAAGGTGTGGTTTCATTGCAATACCCCACAGGTGGCACCATTGCTTACCCCACAGCTAAGACCTTCACCTTTGATTTGATTTTGTCAGAAGGCCAATCTCGCACTTTGACCTTCACTGTGAAAGACAAAGTCGGAAATATCTCCGGAACCAGTTCGCAAACGGTCAGTTATATCTCCCCCACAAATTTATTGGCAGGAGCGATGACTTCCGGAGGAACCCTGGGCGGATTTAGTGGCGGACCTATTAACTCTGCGGCGTCAATGATTGGTAATTTGGACGGCCTCAGTGGTCGTACCAGCAATCAAGGAATTCAACTTCAATCAGGTCCTATTGCCGTGGGTGCAGGAAATTTAAATCCTTAATGGTGGTATAACGAATATGGTTTCACGAATTCTAAATGCTCTCCTGATTCTTCCCGTGCTTTGCGTTTTCCAATTCGCAATTGCCGCACCATCCATGAACACCTTATTTGTACAAGGGTATTTACGCAAAGCCTCGGGCTCAGCCGTCACTGACGGCAGTTACACCATGTCCTTTTCCATTCGCTCTGGAAGTACTTATTTTTGGACCAAGTCTTACTCCGTCAGTGTCAGCGGCGGCTACTTTTCGCAAAGTCTTTCCGGCGCTTCCGCATCGCCTTACAGTGGGTCTATTGATTCATCGACAATTGCCAATGCCGCAACGGGAGCCATGATTGTTAATATCCAATCCACTGTCGATGGCTTGCCGGTTAGTTTCGATATTCAGGCGACGCCCGTCTCTTTGGCACTCCTTGCAGATAAATCAATCTCGGTCGTCGCTGGTGCAATTGATAACACCGCCTTGGGTGCAAGCGCTGTGACGGGAGCAAAAATTGCCACGGGAACAATTCAAGATTCCCACTTAGTTTCTTCAGGAACGCTGCCTGCATGGGACGGATCTGCTCTGATCAACTTGTCAGCTGCAAACTTAAGCGGAACTTTGCCAAGCGCCTCGTTTCCGGCAACACTTCCCGCCGTGAGTGGCGCCAATTTGACAGTCATCAATGGTTCAAAGATCACAACTGGCACTATCCCCAGTTCGGTTCTGCCGACGACGATTTCAAATGCCACGACTTTTAGTGCGACAGGAACGGCGTTAACCGTTACGAACAACGCCTCTGTTGGTGGCACCCTGGGTGTGACCGGTACGACGACGCTGGCGGCTCTCACGGGCACTGGGACCACAACCATCAATGGGACAGGATCTAGCACGACGACACTAGGTGGAGGGACATCCACCGGTACGATTAGTATTGGCGCAAGCACGGGAGCACAAGCTGTGTCTATTGGTGGTTCCACCGGGACTGGAAACATCACTGTCGGTAATACAGGAGCCGCGTCCGCAACCGTTATTCAAAGCGGTTCCACTGGCAAAATTAAAATTGGTAGCTCTGGTGTGGCCGTCACGTCGATGGGCGCCTGCACGATTGCAAGCTTCACAGCAGTTTCTGGAGCGAATGCCAAGACCTGCACCAGTCTTCCGACAGGTGCGGCAGTTTCCTGCTCACCCAGCGCTTCGCAAGGAGCGACAGTGGTCTGGTCGTCCTTTGCTTCTTCTGCAGGGAACGTCACAATTACGATGTCTGGGGCTGGTGCCGCAGCAACTTGGTATTGTATGTGGGTGGTCCCTTAATGCCTAAAGCCCTTGCGCTTTTTTTCTTCTTCATTGCCTTAGCACCCTTTGTGTCTTCCAAGACTCAAGCTGCCGAGCCACGTGAAGAATATAAATTCAACGTCCTGGGCGATCCTGATTTCTCCGAGGAAAAAACCAACCTTAAACTCAAGGTCAGTAATAGCAAGCAGCTTTCAAAAATTGATCCCGTCAAAGCTTTAAAAAACTCACAACCATATACCGGCTATGTGAACTATCCGCGCTATCAACTGGAAGCAACACTTGCTCCTATGAAAAGTGGTTTTCGCCAGGACTATTATGATTTACCCATGAATTTTTCCATCACCTCTTATGACAGTATTGTTTTAGGTGGTCGTTACCTTTTTAATCCGCAAATGTTTGCAGACTTGGAATACAGCCATTCAAGCTATGCAATCCAAGGACAAAACTCCGGTTCCTATCAAGTTCTTGAATCGACCGCCAACGTTGAGACCATCGTCAGCCGCTTCACTTATTGCTCCGTGGGAAATCACGCGATGAATAAGTTGTGCTATGCTGCTGTCTTGGGATGGGATGCCTATCCTTCGTTGGAATTTGTGTCTTCAGCACAACTTAAAATGACTTCGATCAATGACATGGCCTTGGGAGCTCGAATTGGCTATGAGCACATTGTCGCTCCCTTTGTGACCTTTACTTCTTCACTGGAGTATTTGCATGGTTTGGGTCAGGGACAAGACTCTGCCTTGGGAGTAGATTCCGACAAAAGGATTCGCGCCGACGTGGGCTTCAGTAAACAGAATGCAAAAAATTTAGATTATTACTCATTGGGTGTTGCCTATAGCTATCGCGAAGCTACGATTCACGGCTCGACTGGAAGCTATATGGACTATTGGTCGACCCAAACTTCCACGCTAACTCTTTTAATGAAATATACCTGGACTTGGAACAAGGGAGGATAACTATGCGTCATTCAATTTTCATCTGCACTGTGCAGCTTCTATTCGGTCTAACCACTCAAGCCGCCACTCCCGCTCCACAGACTAACAACGAACTGTACTGCCTGATTCGCAGCTCCGGAAACAGCCTCAATTGCCAATGGATTTCCAAAGATGGCGAGCGCACTTTGATGAAACCCGATGAAATCGGCACCTTCATCGATCAAGCCTCGGTCCTTGGATATATCACAGTTAAAAGCAAAGCCGGCTTTGAAAGAATATTTGAGATTGATGCGAACTCGGACCGCTTCACGAATTTGAAATCTTTCCGTAAGATGGCATCGCAATCAGAGATCAGCCGTTACAAAAATGACCTTTATGCGGAAATCGAAAAAAAGGTCATTAAGGCTTCGGATGATCTCGACACGGCCGCGGCTTCCATGGACTTGGTCAAATACGATCCTTCCATCGCCCTGGATAAATACCGCCGCGAAAGCCGCTCGGTTCGCACCGAAATAGAAGGCTATCGCAAAAATCGTGAAACCGTTTGTACGGCCACTCCTGCCTTCGAGCAAGTTTCCAAAGTCAATTCAGCCCTGCAAAAGTCCCTTTCGGGGATTTTGTATGCACTGCAAACGCCAGGAACCTGCATGGATGATTTCAAGGTTTTCAAGGATAAGGATGGCACCGTGGATCTTCGTCAATTGGACGTGGTCCCCGATAAATTTATGGAAAAGTGCCGTAAAACTAAATAGTCTGATGGAAATTTTAGACGAAAAAAAAGGGGCTCTGGGCCCCTTTTTTATTATTTGCAGCTTTCGATTTGTTTTTCTTGAGTACGAATCGGACGCTCTTGACGCCAGTCAGCTGCTTCGTATGTGTACTGAATGTAGCTTGTTGGGTATTGCAAAGTGCGAACTTCAGATTTCACGCATGTTGGACGAGTTGAATCCTTGCGATCGTATTTCACACAAACAAGTTGTTGGTAAAATGGTGATACAGACACTGTTTGTGCCGGGATCACTTTAGTTGTGCGACCCACGCAAACTTTTTTCGGATAGTGAGAGTCTGAGTGATCCCAACGAACGGATTTGCAGAACTCTTGAGTGTGTTGAGGAACGAATACACGGAAAACTTCATTCTTTTCATCAACGCAAATTTGTTTTGCAGTTACGATACCTGTTTCAGGTACAAATGGGTTTTCAGAACGATTTTGATATTTTTCACCATATGCGAATGCAAGTGTCGGAAGGGCCAAAGCCAATGCGATCAATAGTTTCATAAGGAACTCCTGTTTTTTGCCTACGCTTAGCCTGGAAAATGAGGGCAATCAAGAAATAATAGTTTCTTGTTTACTTATAAAATTGCAAAGAATCTCACCGAACACTCTGACTGCAATAGGTTGCTCATTAAGCTAAAATTTTCTCATGATCGTTACACAGCGAGTGATGTATGCACTGTGATTACATCACCAACCCATCCGCGTCAAAATTCGCGCTCCCTATCCCCAGGCATCATTCAAAAACATTGCCGCCCGGACAACCGTAATATGAAGGCGTTCGGCCCGCAGGAAAGACCGTGGAACCTAAACCTTAGTGGCCGTGAAATTATCGCGTTCCTATTTCAGCTTCTTGATCATTCAAGCTAATACACAATGTCTGTATTGTCCCAAACCCCGATTTGCCAGATAAAGAGTGCGGCAACCAGCACTCCAAAAGTTATCAGCACTGCCCGTTTGGAATTGCTTGATGTCTCTTTAAGAGTTTTAAGATAGAACACAAAACCCAGCGCTGACAACGGCACCAACACCAAACCAAAGCGGTCTTCAGGATGTAGAACCGTGTGCTGGGCAAGTAAGAGCGTAAAAAAAACTAAATAGGATTGCGACGTCACACTCAATTTTCTGACTTTACCCAACGATAAAATTAAAAATGCGAACCCGATAAAGGCCATCGTATTATAAAAACGACTCCATGCTACTAACCACTCTGGAGTTCCATACTCCAAAAATGGTTGAAGGCGGAAATTATCAAATAAACCAATCCATTTTTTAACGGCATAGGCTGGTAGCAAATGGGGCCGTCTTATTAAACAACCAGACAGACTGTCATCGCCGAATCCAACGATAGATTTTAAATGGCACTGGTCGTAGAAGTTCGGCGTAAGAATGGAGTCCTGAACGACGGGAAACTCCCCTATCAAAATAATTTTCTCTCCCCAAAGAATTCGTCCCCCGCGAAGTCCCATCTGCGCATGCTTAACTGGCTCAAACGTACTTGGATCTTGCAGGCACAGCTTTCCGTAAGTCATCCCACAGTGGTAAGAATAGGATCCTAATAATATTCCGTAAATCAGGATCACAACAGTGGGACACTTCAAACTTTTCTTACTATACAGGGAGGCCAGAGCAAAGAACGCCAGGGCGAGTGTCGTTGGAATCAAATACGCCGGTCGTAAAAAGACCATAAAAGCTGCCAACACTCCGCTGATCAAGTTGGCAGACAAAGTCCTTTGATAAAGTAAGATAAAAACCAACAATGAAATGTCGACGCTAAAGGTATCGGTCAAGGGCGTTGTGGTGTGCCCGATGAGGGCAGGATAGCTGACTAAAAATACGAACAGAAAACGAAAGCTCCAGCGGCTTTTGAAAAATCCAGCCTTGTAAATGAAACGAATGAAGCAACCAGTGGAGAATAAATGAATTAAAAACAGAGCGATACAAATGCCATCGGGACTTGGGAAGAACCAGTCAAAGAAGGGCATCCCAATAGAGCGGTTCCCAACAAACATAACGGCGTCAAAGACAGACTTAAACGTCCCAGAAATTCGCCAATATTCCCGAGCATCTCCCACCAGACGCAGATTATTTTCGAAACTTAAACCATACAAAAAAATAGCAGTGGCAAGTCCCACTCCCAAGATCAAACTTAGAACATCCCACAAACGCTGCTTCGACATGACGTTCAGTATAATTAAAAAAATGAAAGGTGCCAGGTCCTATTTCTAGAAGCATCGCTTCCAGAAATAGGACCTGGCACCTTTCTGGTTATCGAGCCTTGGCAGGTAACGACGCCACGTATTCTTCTGGCAATCCAGAAGCACGCGCCCCCCGTACCAGGGCCTCGAGATAGCGCTCACTGATCGGACCCTCAAGACTGCGACGATTCGGCGCAGTCACGAAGGCCGTCGCTTCAAACTCGTTCCCAGCGACGGAAACACGCAGAGTTGTTTCAACCGACATCCCCGTCACAACACCTTCTTTATGCTGAATAATCGGCCACTCTTTTTCGGGGATTTCAAACAGTCTTCCAAAAACAGACGCACCTTGCTTTTCAACCAAGCCTGCGACACGTCCGCCCCACCAGCGCGACGGAAAGTCAAAAATCAAGTCGACACCCTTAGCTTCGGCCACCTGCCCCTCAGGCAACGTGAAAAACTGATAGCTATGTTCCTCAGCCCAAATTTCAAAGGCCTGGCGGTCCAATACTCCAGAATAGGCAAAATACAGTTTGCTTCCTGAACCTTTAATTTGATCTCTTGCTTGCATCACTTTGCCATAATGGGCGTCCATAATTGAGTCCTCTTTGAAACATATTCACACAACGTAAAGAACTTGGGCATCTGTTTTTAACTAAATCAAAGAGAAAACATCCTCTTATTGGCAGGAATTTCGCAATGGAAACACTCATCAATTTTTACCATGATAGGCTCGTATGAACTTGCAAAGACTCGTGATCCAGGTTTCTCTCTCCGTTTTTCTTTTAGCACCGCTGGCCCAGGCTCAGCAAGTTGACCTAGCTGCGACTCCCGCGTGGTTTCTAAAGGATATCCAGCGCAAAGCCAGCTGGCTGCCTAAATCGATCAAACAACAGGGCCTCGAAGTCGCTTATCAAGAACAATGGAACTCCTTTCCACCAGACGTGCAATCCATTTTGCAAGCTATGAACATTCCCGCATGGATGATAGCCTTAGTCCCCTCAAATCCCGCAGATCGCGAAGAGATCTTAAAGCAATTTCGTTTTATGCAATCGTTGGCGGGTCAGGCACCCGCTTCACCTCTTGCCGCCAGGGCAGAACAACTTTTGATTTTCGGGGGCTCAGCACAACTTCCCACCCCAGGAGATGCTCGCTCTGGAAAAAGCTTAGGACCTGAAGGCTGTACGGCAGCAATGTCGAAGTATGTTTTCTCTCAGTTAAAAATTGAATTCCCCGGAGACCTTGCCACCATCTCGCCACAGCTCTTAACAACTCAATCTTCGGCAGAGATGAAAAGTTTGGCTAAACAGGCCGTGCGCAATGGGGCTCATTGGATCGAGGTTAGAGAAATCTCCTTCGCAAACTTGCGTGCGGAAGATATTCATCCGGGGTCTATCATGATTGCTGAAAAGCCAGGTGGTACACATGTCTTTGGATGGACCAGAGTTCCTCAAGGTTGGGGGTGGTCTGCTGGCGACAAAATGGCTATCGGTAACACCGGACTTCCACAATTTGGCAACCGTATGATTTTAGCTCAGGAGTTTGTGACCGACCAGCCTGACAATCTGTACGAGTTAAGCCACAATGAGCATGGCCCCATCAACAGCAATAACGTGATTTATTATGGCGGCCAGCCAGCCTTAAGCGATCCACGCACGAATGTGTATGCAGTCCGAGGGGCTCGCTTTATCCTGATCGATCTGAAATAAATTTGTAAAAAAAATCCCGGAAAGAACATTTCCGGGATTTTTTTTATTCATCAAGCGTGAATGTGATCGGCGTACTGCCCAAACGCATATTGTCCAAAGCTTGATTGAGCTTATCGACATAGGACTTCAAATCCGCCAAGAGGATTTGAAAATCCTGGCGTGAAGGATTCCTTTTTATATAGAGAACTTCAGCGTCAGCATGACAAACCTTGAAGTTTAAATCGCGAAAGAAAATTCTCTCGATATCAGCCACTTTGACAAGCGTTCTGTTGCCTCCACGAACACGGCCCGTCCACTGTAATCCAAAAAGATCTTCAGCCATCTCGTGAACATGGGAATCAGGATCCCAATTCGACTCGGCGATCATTTTCATATAAAATAGACGAACCTCGATGTCCGAAATGACATTGTTCTCCTCAGTTAAAACCGGGTAGCCGCTTTTTTGCTTTCGTGTTAAAAACTCCGTGTCATATTGAATCTGGCTCGTCAGTCCTCGAATGAATTTCAGCACGGCAACTTTGTCGTTCCAATCAATTGAATCAAAGGAATCAACAAAATTGTCATTCAGCTTGGTAGTTAAACCCGGATTGACCGCAGGGATACCATTTTCCGTCAAATACTTTGCAACAAGAAGTTGAAAGCTGCAGGCGGATCTTTCGTCAGCAGTGGGCTCCAAAAGGTGAAAGAATTCATGAGCCAAAAGTGGGATGATTTGCAACTCTGGAAAATCTCGATCTCCCTGCTCCTCCACCAATCCCCAGCTCATGCAGATAGATTGTTGAGGTCCCGAGTAAGCGGCACCCGCTTTATGAAGACCATCCACTATGCATGGTTCTTTTTGAATACGCAAAGGTGTGACGGCAATAAGCTTTTCAAAAGCAACCAGCTTTTCGCTGCTCAAATAGAACTTTCCGTCTTTGAGCCAGGTGTGAGTCATCAAACGCAGTTGATAAGGAGCTGCCAGCATCAACGATACCACGCGAGGATTATAGATATTAAGCAAATCTCCGCCATTACTCACGCGCACCGTATTTGCGAAGGCGGAAGTCAGATTGAAAAGAATCGCAACAAGAGCAAGGAACTGTTTCATAAAGCGTTCTCCAATGGAGATGTGAAAAATTGAAAATCGGACCTCGGGTGGACCACTTCCTGAAGGGCTTCACTGGCTGGAATCAAATTGATGTTAATTTGGCAGACCCGTGCACCATCCAAGATTTGGGATGTATATTTTTTTGAGATATAGTTAAAAAATTGATTTAAATCCGCTTTCATTTCTGCGAATTCGGCACTGGTTAAGGTCAGGGCCATGGAATCAAAATGTCGTTCCTGAGGTGAAAGATTTATCGCTTCCAATGCCTCTTTTAAACTGTTGCTATGGAACGACTGGATGCCGGTGTTTCCGAGTTCTTCAGGAATGGTCAGGTTTTTATTCGTGCTGCGCCAGCTACCGGACTGGGAATCGAACGTCGCCAGACCGCAATCTTGGATATTTTGCAGGATTTCCCTGGCTTCTGTTTTGGTAATATCAAACGTTTCCGCCACGAATTCTTCGGTGCAGTTCAGATTTTTTAAACTCAACAACAGATGAACCCGGGGAGTTTTTGGATTTGAGAGAAATTTAAAAATATCACAAACTTCATTGCCGGTCTTTTGCTCGCACAAAGTAACGATCTGCTGGAAGTGATATTCCTTGGCATGAAAGTTCGTGGCATTGGCATAAAGAACCATGTGCTCGAAGTACTCGGCCTCGAGATGATTGAGCTTTAAAGACTTCAATATTTTTTGGACAGAGTCTGTTGTGAGATTTCTTTTCCCCAACATCACGGAGCGAATATAGCTGCGACTTTTAAACTGACATTGAGTTGTCCAGGTTCCAAAAGAAAACCCAGGTGTATTCTGCTTATGGTACTCATACCACGCTTGCAGAAATAGGCGATAATCGACAAATGACATGACTCGCGGTTTTTCCTTCACTGTATCCTCATCACTTTAAAAAGGAGAGCGCTTGAATACACATGAATTTATTTATCGGCAAATTACAGAAACTAAATGTACGAAATAAGGCTGGTTCTTTGAGTTTTCTACAAAAAGGAAAAGAGTTTGGCCTCAGAGATTAAATATTCCAGAGTACAGATGGGAAAAATCCATTGACCCCTTATTGTGCTAATGATAGTTACTATTAAAGAATTCGAAAGGCCCGCATGTCCTCCCGTAAATTAAGTAACTTTTCGCTGATTTTGATCCTTGGAGCATTAACGGCTCTTTGTCCATTTTCTATCGACATGTATCTTCCCGCCTTTCCCAAGATGGCAGAGGATTTTCATTCAAACGTGGCACAAGTTTCTTTATCGCTTTCAAGTTTCTTCATCGGCCTTGCAATCGGTCAGTTATTCTATGGTCCCTTGTTGGATCGCTTCGGCAGAAAACGTCCCTTGTATTTTGGTTTAGGTATCTATTTAGTCGCAACTCTTGCATGTCTTGGTGTGCATTCGATTGAAGCGCTGATTGCCTTGCGTTTCATTCAAGCACTTGGTGGTTGCGTGGCGAATGTCGCCGCGATTGCAATGGTGCGTGATTTCTTCTCTCCGAAAGAAAGTGCCAAAGTATTTTCGCTGTTGATTTTAATTTTGGGTGTGTCGCCATTGCTCGCACCGACGGCGGGTGGCTACCTGGCTGCCTCTTTGGGATGGCAATCAATCTTCGCGGTTCTTGCGCTTATTGGGGTCGCTATCTTACTGATTACGATCTTCTTGTTACCAGAAGGCCACGAGCCCGATCAAACTCAATCATTGATGCCGGTTCCCATCTTGAAAAACTATTGGGAGATTTTCAAGAATGCACAATTCCACACCTTCACTCTTGCTGGCGCCGTGGTTTTCTCGGGCCTGTTTGTTTATCTTGCCTCGTCTCCGGTTATTTTCATGGAGATCTTTAAAACCAGTGAAAAAGAGTACGGATGGATTTTCAGTGTTCTTGCAATGGGATTCATCGGTTCAAGTCAGTTAAATATTTTCTTCCTGCGCTTATTCCACAACGAAAAGATTTTAAAAACTGCGATGTATGGTTTCGCGATCATCAGCGCCGTCTTCTTTACGGGGGCTTGGCAAGGATGGTTGAGTTTACCGACCATTATTGCGATCTTCTTTATGTTGCTCGCAATGGTAGGCCTGGCCAATCCCAATGCCTCAGCTCTTGCAATGGCGCCCTTTTCAAGAAATGCCGGGAGTGCCTCGGCATTAATGGGCTCTTTGCAGATGGCCATCGGTTCATTGGCTTCAGTTTGCGTGGGGGTCTTCGATGCCCAGCAATTGCTGCCGATCTCTGGAATTTTTATCGGCACCGCTGTGATTTCTTTGTTAATTTTATTCTGGGGCAACCGTAGAATTGATAATAAGGTCGTCACAGACCCTAATGAAGCTCCAATGATGAGCCATTAGTATCAAGCGCTGAACTAGCGGTTTTCAAACATGGTCATGATGAAGGCCACCGCGCCACGATTCGCTTCAATCTGATCGTTGACGTAAGCACTGCTTTTTTCCGAATTGGTCACGGCGTCCTCGTAAGACGGCATTTTCTTTTTATTCGCAGCAAGAGTTGCCTTAATTTTAGTTAAGTTCTTGATAAATCTTTTATCAAAGCCCTCTGCCACGGGCCCCTCTGTCACGACTTTTACAACACAAACAGCTTTTTTGATGTAGTCGTCAGTTTCCACTTGAAACGTCGTCCCACTGACGAGCTTATTCTCCAGCAACTCGACGAACTTCTTGCGTAAAGCAACGCCCGCTCTTTCAAACGAGCCTTTAAAATCACTGCGGCCGCCTCCCTCATCAACCATTTCAAAAACCACAGCATCCGGCTCCCCCTCTTTATCACATGTCGTGCGCGATTCGTTGCCCTCAAACCAATCCACTTTGGGCTTGGCTGGAGCCTTTGTTTTTGCCGGAGCAGCGAATGCGCAAGTTGATGACGCTAAAATAAGGACTAAAGAGAGGATTTGTTTTTTCATGCCCAGATAGTTGCAAGCGATATACCAGGGGTTAAGTGCCTCCATACTCTTCAATTTAGCTTTCAACTGTCTAAGATGTTTATACAGTCACAAAAATAGCCCGACGGAGTCCCCCCCTTCTTTGCGTCCCTCACCATCGCCTTTTGTATAGTAATTTCATATTAAAATAGGTTTTATGGCTTATTGAGCCGTATAATAAGCGTATAATTTACATAAATTAGCCTTATTGTGATTTTACTATTGATTAAAAAGACGATGGGCGTCAAATAAGAGGCATCAAAATCACAAAGGATCTTAAAATGAAAACGATGATTTTAAAGCTCTCTGCCCTCGTCCTCATGGCAACAAGTTTAATGGCCTGCAGCCGCGAATCGATTGATTCAAACTTCCTGGCAAATGATGTGAACGGCAACAACAACATCTATCGCAGTTACAGCGTTGATTATAATGAAGGAAGCAATCGAGGGCTGGCTTCTGCAACCCTATCCGTGGGAAGTTCTTACGGTGCAACCGTTCGCCTGGTCAGCCCCGCTTCAATCAAAATCAATAACTCTCCGGCCCGAGAAAAAACTGACATTATGGACGAAGGTGAGCTTGGTGCATTTTTTCTGGGTTGGATCTTCCCACCAGCGTGGCTGATGATGAATGCCTCCGGCACAACTTATCATCAAAAGGTTTACGGAAATTCAACGGTCTTTGAATTTGTCGACATGAATGGAAAAAGTTTTACCGACCGTATTACTGTGCCCCAGCTTTACCTCAGTATTCCTGGTATTGTGTCTTCTTCAGGTTTTACTTTAGGTATTATCGGTGCTGATGCGAAACAAACCAACGTCACCGTGCGCCTCACACAGGGCTCCTTTTCAAGAAGTGTCTATGGCTATAGCAATCAGGTCGATATAACCTCGGTGAATCTGAGCGGTTTTGGCCCAGGCCCCATCGAAGTAAATGTACAAATCGAGCAAACTCAAAATATCCAAGCCGACGGTGAAAGCCTTGGCGGAGAATTAAAAACGTCTTATTCTTTTAGCAAAAGACAGATTACAGTGAGGTAGTTCATGAGAATCTCCAAAGAGCAAAAACAGAAAAATATCGAGGCGGTCTTTAAAGCCACCATTAAACTCTCTGCAAAATCTGATTTTGACTCTTTGACCATGAAAGCCATCGCCAAGGAAGCCAAAATCGGCGAAGCGACGATCTATAATTACTTTCCGAAAAAAGAGAACCTTATCACTGGCTTTTTCGATTGGACCATTGAAAAAGCCATCGAAACAACAGAGCAGGACTCTTTGGAAGATATGACATTCACTGAGATTCTTCATACTCTGATTGAAAATCACCTGGAGCTCCTCACACCTTCAAAGGACTTCTTTGCCCACTCGATGACCTCTCTTTTTGTGAATCCCCTTTCACTGGCGAACACCTCCGTATCTGTTACCAAGGAAAGATATATTCAATTTATCACTGCGCAGTTTAAAGAATCGGTGAAAAAGGGAACCGTTCAAGCTCCCCCGTTCCAAGACTTTATTCTGGCACTAATTTGGGACTTCCATATTGGCATCCTTTATTATTGGCTTAAAGACGACAAGAAATCCTCGATGAGAACCACCGAGCTTATTGATCTCAGCATGAAAGTTTTTGAGGAGGTTTTAAAAAGTGATCTCTTTAACAAAGTCTATGCCGTCGCGCACTTCTTATTCAAAGAACATCTTTTGAACAAAATGTTAAACCCGATCCGGTTGAAATCATGACAAAGCGTATTTTTGATTTAGGTGCCATGAGCGCCCAAGTAGCCGCCAAGGAATTGGAAAAACTCACTCTTAATCTTTTTTCCTCGGCCGAAGAAAAAACTAAAAGAAATGCTGAAACCCAAGAACAAATCGCGGAGATCATCTTTTCAAAACTAAGTCATTTGAAAGGTACCGGACTTAAGCTGCTGCAAGCTTTGTCGCTGGATGAAGACCTTTTACCGCAACCCTATATCAAAAAATTTGAACAGACTTACAACAGCATCACCCCTCTTTCGAAACCTGTCGTCAAAAAAATTATCAAAGTCGAGTTGGAAGCAACCCCCGAGGAAATCTTTGCGGAGTTCGACTATCACGCTTTTGCTGCCGCCAGTTTGGGCCAGGTCCATCGCGCAAAACTATTAACGGGTGAAGATGTCATCGTCAAAGTTCAATACCCCAATGTAGCCGACAATATGGCAACGGATATTGCCTTTATTCAAACCCTCGCAAAAGCAATCGGCAATCCCCTTATCAGCAAGACGATTGCGGAGCTTTCCGAAAACCTCTTGTCTGAAATTGATTATCATCAGGAGGCCGATAACTTGCAGCTTTTTGAAGGAATACAAAAACCTTCGAAGTTGATGATACCGAAAGTATATCGCTCGTTCTCAACCTCCCGTGTTCTGACTCTGTCCTACATTCCCGGAGTGACATTGAACGTAGCAAGCTCTGCAAACCTCAGAGATTCCGCATTGGAAAAGGTTTTCCAGTTCTTCTTTCTGAGTTTAAAAACTTCACACTGTCTGCACGCGGATCCTCATCCTGGAAATATCTTGGTGGCGACGGACCATGCTGGACTGATAGATTTTGGCAGCGTCAAAAAAGATATTCCTCGGGACGTTATCGAGTTGTTTCTTTTGCTGTGCGATTCAGCTTCCGACAAAAAAAGAATCGTAGAGCTTTATGGCCTGCTGGGGGCTGAAATTAGCGGTGCCGGTGATTTCTATGCAGACCACATTCAGACATATCATGACTTGTGCAGCAGTCTGATGGGACATGATCTGATTGATTTTTCGAATAAAAAAGATGTCGTCACTAAAATGCGTCGAGTCCTTTTCACCCAGGCCAATGAGCAAAGTCTCAAAGGATTTTCCTCGGAGTTCACCCTTTTGCATAAGTCATTTCAGTCCCTGTTGTTTTTGCTTTGCAAATACCAGGCGAAGATCAGTACGCGACTAAAACCTGAGGGATTTTCCGTCTCCTGTTGAGACACCGAACAGATAAATTTTAAATTTGCAATACTTTGGGAAAGTCTTGCCGATGAGAAGGTATGGCTTACCTGAGATGCTCAAAAATTCTATTGTTGGGAATGGCATTTGTTTTAAATGCCTGCTCGATGGATATTCAAATGAATCCCAAGAACGAAGCCTCGCAGTCATTGGCTTTGGATATCTACTTAAAAAACTGCATGGATCTTTCAGGAATGAGCTCAGTTTGTGCTCAAGGGATCAACGCCACATCTGAGCAAAATCCTTCGTCTCCACTTTTAACTTTGAATATAACGCCGTCTCCGCTGCAGGCCACGGCCGATATAAAAGCCTATATCACCTGCATACCCGATGCTTCTGTGACTGTTGAAATTCTGAGTTATACGGACCCTCTGGGAACAGTTCTAAATTCCACACCGGAATATTCACAAACATCCATTTGCCCCCCATCGGGACAACTTAATATTGCATTCACGACTTCAAGCAATGCCTGCAAAGATACTGATCCAAACACAGTGGCATGTCTGTTAAAGATAAATGCAGAACAAAACGGAAATCGCGATACAGAGTATATTTGGCTTTCGGAGGCGACGATTTAGCCTTTGGGAGAGCACCTACGACGGACCTTGTTGCCTCTTCAGTTCACTGCAAATCCAAAGCAAAAGGCACTGGTTATGATCAGTGCCTTTTGCTATTTCCGTAAACTTAGATTCTAGTTTTCTACAGAATACTTCACTCGGTCGATAGTGAACGTAACGTCATTGTTTTCAGTCAAATTCAACTTTAGACGAGCTGTCACAGTGACCAATGCATCGGTCGTGCTTTTAGGAACTGAAGACTCCCATGAGATACGATAGTAGTTTCTTGCCTGAGCGTCGTCCCCGGCTTTTTTGATATTGATATCGATAACGCCCTTTTCAAATTGTTTAACTTGAGCTGGTGTCAATGTTGCTTTCGCGGCAGCCAAAATGCGGTCCTCAAGATCGTTAATTCTTTTCACGACAACTGGTTGAAGATCTTTTTTGCTGATAACAAAAACCGACGACAGTGAACTGCCCCATTTAAAAGTTTCTAAAGCCCCAACGATTTCGCATTCACAATTTTTTTTATGATAGTCACCCAGACTTTGAAGGGCGATGCTATAATAATTTGTTACCATTCCACCTAAACTAATGGCCACAAGCTCATCCGGCTCTTCACGCATAGTCGCCAGGATTTTGTTTGTTTGTAAATCCACCAAATAGTTACGCATTGAAGAAACTTGATTCCAAAGATCACTCACTTTTTCTTCGTCTTTTTCCACTTCTTCAAAATCAATCAATTTGCCCGGAACACCCCAAGCAATTGCATAGCCATCATTTGCAGAGTAGCCGTTAACACGGAACTCGCGAGCTGCAGAAAACGCATTTAAAGAGATCAAAGACATTGCCATGAACAAGATCAGACTTTTCATAAACTCTCCGGTTTAAAAATTGTTATTAAGTCGAAAACAGGCGCAATATGGCGGGTCGCGCGATGTTTGAATAGTAGATAAACTCGATAACATCGTTCTAAAATTTTGATAACCACAAACTGGACCCTTAAATTGTTGATGGCAGGCGGTTTGCACTTTTGCCATCAACATGTCGATAGCTTGTCCTTATTGCAAATCTCAAAACCCATCATCCCAATCCCGGGCACTTATTGTGGCCAGCGGATATTTTATCCGCCGCTCTGATAAAGCTCGTGAACAGCGCTTCCTCTGTAAACCTTGCCGGCGCACCTTTTCTACAGCAACGTTGAAGATCTGTTATCGGCAAAGAAAACGTGAACTTAATCCCGTAATTTATGGAAACATGAACAGTGGAGTTTCTCAAAGACGCCTTGCTTTCTTATTGAAGGTAAATCGAAAGACCGTCATTCGAAGGCAAATATTTTTAGGGCTTACTTCTCATAAGGTTCTCACTCAATTACGTTCAGAAAATCCTCCAGTGACAGATCTTCAATTCGATGAACTGGAAACTTTTGAGCACAGCAAGCTTAAACCTCTTTCAGTTATAGCTGCAATTGAAACCGAAACTCGTCGGATCTTGGGAATCAGAGTGGCGAGAATGCCAGCTAAAGGGCTTTTGGTTAGGAGGTCGATTAAAAAGTACGGTAAAAGAATCGATGAACGCGGTAAATGTCGAAGAGAGCTATTCCAAGAATTAAAGCCGTTTCTCGCAAAAAATTGCA
>JBCNNR010000002.1:0-222489 GCA_039594295.1 Bdellovibrio sp. | reverse complement strand
GAATACATCAATTACTATAACAACGACCGACCTCAGTGGGCCCTAAAAGGAAAAACCCCGACAGAATGCCGAGGTTCCTTAGAAGTTCCCTTTTTTTAATCCGTCCCTTTTTTGGGGTACAGATCACTGGAGCTCCTTTTTTTTATTCTAAATTTTCAGCAGCTAGCTGCCGTGAATCTGACCTTTATTCACGCGACGGATTTCGAAGTGATTGGTGTCTTTGTCATAATCAAAAAGAATGCGATAACCATCACTTAAACGCACGCTGTGAGCGTTGTCACCGAATTGCGCGAGCTTTTCATAATGCCAGCGACCTGGATTGTTGCGAATTTCCTGAATGCCGCCGGGTTTAGTAGCCAATTCAATAAATTCATCCACCTTGCCGTTCAAATTCTTGGGTAAAGCTTTGATTTCTTTTTCGGCTTTGGCTTGCACACGGTAAGTGCTACTTGCTTTGAAATCAGATTTTGCAGCTGCCGTCGCTGTGGATTTGCTCGAGCCTGCAGATCCTTTGTATTTTTCAACCAAAGCCTGCATTTTCATTTCGCTGGGCTCCCCCTTCCCCGCGAGCTTCGCATAATCATCCCAAAACGCTGCGTTCTGACTGAGCGCTGGATCTTTTAAAACATCACTGAGCGAGCAGCTGCCACCGAGTGCAACCGAGACAAAACACAATGCAAAAATAAAGACGAAGGATTTCTTAATAAGCACAGCTCAAGATCTCCTTCGTTGCTAAATTTAAGTCAGGAATATGATAACCACGGGATTTCAAATCCCCGAGCTTGGTTAATAACGACATCGATCGGCGTAATTTCACCACCAATAATGGCAATGTCTTCGCCAAGGCTCCAGCAGCCAGTGCCCCCTGCGCGACACCCATGATCAACTCTCCAATCGCCGTACAGGCCACTTGCGCTTTTTGCTCTGCCGGCATGGTACGAATGGCATTAAAAAAATTCTGCAACTCTGATTTAATATTTAAGGCAAACTCTTTAAGTTCGATAAATGAATCTTTCATCTCGCTCCACAAGGCCGATGGATTTGTCGCCAGCTTTTTAAAAAAGTCCAATGTTCCTTCGGCAGATTGCTTCATCCCCTGATACGCATCCATTCCACATTTGCCAATGGTTCGTAACAGCGGGCCGTCCTCAATTTCATGGGCACTTGCCGCCAAAGTAGATTGTGCAGAGGAAAGAGGATCACACATCGTATCCATGGCCTGCGCCGAGGAAATCAGAAAAGACCATTTTGAATAAGACTGACGTGGTTTAAAAGGAGCCAGAACTTCTCTGAGTTCTGCGGCCCCGAATCCCAGCGCCATCACCACATAACTGGAACCGTCGATTTGCAAATGAAACAAGGAAGCCGTGTTTTTTTCATCGCGAAAAATCACACCCATTTTATCTGCCGGTGCACGCAAACCTTCTTTGACCAGAATGGCTTTATCCCAATTGTGATTCACATAGGCAAAATCAAAGGGCATCCCCGCCTGCACCAGGCTTGCTCCGCGTATAGACCAAAGTCCATGGCCTTCAAAGGCATTGGCAAATTGGGCCGCTCGAGTCAGGGACGGACGCAAAAGTCCCTCAGCCTCCATTTGATATTGAAAGGCCCAAGACTTAAGTCCACACAGTAATAACGTCACCACAAGAAAAATCCGCATTCCAGTTCTTATCGGCATCGAACATTTAGTATTGAAGGAACATTCTGTAATTCGACATGCGAAAACCCCTTTTCCTACAAGTAATTTGCCTATTGTCACGGCATCCAAAACGATCATTTGCAGACCGCTTTTAATTTAAACTGCGAGGTAAAAATGCAAGTTCGTAACTCCCTAACCATGGTTCTACTGACAGCTTTTATCGCGACACCTGCCTGGGCCGCGAAGTTCAATATCGATCCAGCCCATACCAGCATCACCTTCAAAGTTCCCCACATGGTGATTTCAAAAGTAAAAGGTCGCTTCGATAAATTCGAAGGCAGTTTTGATTTTGATGAAAAATCTCAAAAGCTCGATAACGTGCAGGTAAAAATTCAAGCAGACTCGATCAGCACAAATCAGGCCGATCGCGATAAACATTTAAAGAGCCCGGATTTCCTGGACGTGGCTAAATTTCCAACCATCGAATTCAAAGGCACAAAAGTTATCTATGAAAGTGCCAAACCGAAAAAAGTCGAAGGCAAAATCACCATTCACGGCGTGACCAAAGATATCACCCTGGATGTTGAATACAAAGGTGCTGTCACGGATCCCATGGGAGTTCGTCGCATCGGCTTTGAAATTGAAACCAAACTGAACAGAAAAGATTTTGGCTTGGTCTGGAACAAAGCCCTTGAAACTGGGGGCGTGGTTGTCGGTGACAACGTGGATATTGATATCGAAGGCGAAGCCATCATTCCAGGAAAAGCCAAATGAGATATCAAACACCAAATTTCAAAGTGGGAATGGGCTTACACCCGTCCCACTTTTCTTATTTAGAACAACAACCCTTGACCGATGTTGCTTGGTTCGAGGCTGCAAGTGAAGAGCACATAAACCCACGCAGTCAATCCATGGAAGTTTTGGAAAAGTTGCGCCACGATTATCCGATCGCACTTCACGGCACCCAGTTAAATATCGGGAGTGCCAAGGGAGTTGACCCCATCTATTTGGGTGAATTGCGCAATCTGATCGACCGTGTTGAACCTTTCATTGTTTCCGATCACTTGTGCTGGACTGGTGGCGAACATCACAATCTTCACGGACTTTTCCCCGTCCCGTTAAATGAAGAAAGCCTGGGCATCATTTGTAACAACATTGACACCGTCCAAAGCCATCTTAAAACAACCATCGCTTTGGAGAATATCGCAACGTACGTCGGCTATGCCCACAGTGACTTGGGCGAAGCCGAGTTTTTCAATGAGCTGTGCCGTCGCACGGGTTGTGGGTTGGTGTTAGATTTAGCAGCGCTGTTTGTAAATTCAAAAAATCACGGATTCAATCCCCTTAAGTATTTGCAAAGCCTTCCGCTGAACAACCTGGTGCAAGTGCATTTATCGGGACCTACCGAGACGGAATCTTATTGGCTGGACAAAAAGTCCACTGAGGTCACACGCCCTCTATGGGATTTATTCAAACACCTGGCCCCACATATTCGACACATACCCATTGCCATTGAACGCCATCGCAATATTCCGGATTTCAATGAGTTGGAAATGGAAGTGATCAAAGCTTCTTTTATACTGGAGAACAACAATGAAAATGAGCGAAGCACAGCATCTGTTTAAAAAGAATGTCCTGAATGGTGAAGTGGATGCTCCGTCTATATTGAGCTTGCGCCCCGTCGGAAATATTCCCCTGGAGCAAGGCTTTGAAATTTATCACGACATCTATTATTCAAAACTGGCCAGCGCCCTGGCCAAGACTTATGAAACTGTGGCTTGGGTGCTGGGACCTGATTTATTTCACGACATCACTGCTCGCTACATTGAATCGCAACCCACCGTGACCTTTCGCCTGTCAGAATATGGAGCCAATTTCAGCGAATACCTTTCACTGACCAGCAAAACCCGGGGTATTACTTTTCTTCAGGATCTTGCCAAATTTGAATGGCTGCTAAAAGAAGTCAACAACGCGACAAGCCCCACTCCCGTTCCTTTGGAAAACACTCATGCGTTGGAACACTCCAATAATTTCCGCATCAGCTTTATTTCAGCCATGGGAGTTTTTCAAAGCATGTACGCGGTCTCGGAACTCTGGAATCGGCGCAAAGAGCCGCGCTATGTCTATGAGGAAATCAATTGGAATCAGCCCGAAAGTATTTTGATTCACAAAAAAGATGGAAAGATTTTGGTCGAATCTCTTGATCCGACCCATGCAGAAATCATCTTGGATTTACAAGAGGGCAAAAGTATTTCAGAAGCCCTTTCGGGATTCTCGGAAATCATCTCACCTGCTGATAACGCCAAATTATTTTCAATTCTGACGACAGCAGGTATTATTGACGACATCATTTTACTATAGTCGCGCCGATGGCAGGGAGCTGCGAAGATCCTTCGCAGTTCCTTTCATATGCACGGTCATTCCGGCCATTCCTCGGCAGGTTTCCGCGCAATGGCGACATGCCTCGGCACAGCGAACCATCATGGGATCATCATAAGCCGCACAGATCGCGGCACAAGCTGTCGACATTTCGAAAGAAATCTCGCAGGCTTGATGATGGAATTCCAAATCAGCCAACATCATTTTTGACGAGAGCTGACAGGCTTCTGCGCACATTTGCAACATGGCGATCTGCTTTCCAGAAACTCCCTGTTGAAGAAGATAATGAAGTGCTTCCAGACAAGCTTTCGAACAGCTCATACAAGCTTTAATACATTTCGTCGTGTCGCTGTCTTGCAATGGATTTGATGCCATAACAACCTCCGATAAAGAATGGTCTTCAACCTAAATTCTATTCGAAAAGCGTCGGCATTAGATGATTTTGTCAGATTGCAACCAGGCCCTGTGTTTCCTATCAGGGCCTAGTCGACATTCGCTCCCGACCGATGGACCGAGAACTATCCCTCAGTCCCTAGGACTTCAGTTTTCTTGATCATTTCCTCGAGAGTTGCTTTGAAAACCACCAGTTGTTCTTTCGTAAACTGCTGCTCCCAAAAACTTTTCAGTCGAGGATACCACTGTGGGAAAATCTCTTTCAAAGTGCTGTCGCCTTTTGGAGTCAACTTGATCACAAAAGAACGACCATCCTTGACGTGTGTCTCACGCACGATCAACTCATTCTTCTCCATATTGTTCAACAAGCCGGAAATCGTTGCTTGTGTAACACCTGCTTTCGAAGCGAGCGCCGAAGGACTTAAGCCCTCTGGTGCATTTCTTAGCATGTAAAGAAGTGTGAATCGTCCGCTGGAAAGACTGTACTTGGAAAGTACACCTTCAAAGTGATTGTCCAGCTCATTTGCCACCTTCATGAACAGAAGGTTCGAGTGAAGAATTCCTGCATCCACCTCTTCCGTGTGCAGATCTCCGCAAGAAGCTTTTAACTCTTGTTCTGTCGGCAAGTCCTGAATAAATAATTTCGCCATTTTAGTCTCCTGGGTAGTTATTTTGCTTCTATTATTGTTACAATTAAGATTCAGTTAAGATTTTGTTTAGTTTTTTTCAGTTCTTCAGTTTCCAATCTCTTGAGGTAATAAGACGTGCACCGCGCTTGGAGAAGATATAACTCCACGTCCACTCGGCCATCACAGCCACTCTGTTCTTGAATCCGATCAGGTATAATACGTGAACGAATAACCAAGCTAACCAAGCGATAACTCCTGTCATTCTCAGTGAATGATACTGAGCAATCGCTTTTCTTTTTCCGATAGTGGCCATTTGGCCCTTATCCAAATACTTGAAGGAGCTTCGCGCTTTGCCTTCGATACTTTGTAGTACCATATTACCAACAAATTTACCAGCTTGCATTGCCGCAGGCGCTAATCCTGGCAAAAAATTATTTTCAGAAATTTTGAAACTCGCCATGTCTCCAATAACAAATGTGTCTGGAAAATTCTCAATTGAGAAGTCATCTCGAACAATAACTCTACCCGCACGGTCCTTAGCCACCTCGGGCACAAATTTCATTCGAGAAGCTTGCACTCCCGCAGCCCAAAAAACAGAACGTGAGGGAACAAATTCACCGGCAATTATCACTCCATTTTCATCTATCTTTTCAACTCGCGATGAAATTCGCACTTCCACCCCGAGATCTTTCAAATCTTGAAGTGCGCGCTGCGAAAGTTTTTCGTTAAACGAAGCCAATATTTTTGATCCGGCTTCAACCAGCAGCACCCGCGCATTCGCAGGATTGATGTGATTAAAATCTTTCACCAGGACCGTTCGGGCAATATCCGCGATGGCCCCAGCAAGCTCCACACCTGTGGGACCGGCGCCGACGACCACAAAATTCAACAGAGCTTTTTGCTTTTCCGGATCCATCTCGTTCTCGGCCGCCTCAAACGCGGAGAGAATGCGGCGACGAATCTCCGTGGCCTGCTCGACAGTTTTTAAGCCGGGAGCAAACTCTTCCCACTCGGGATTTCCGAAATAGCTGTGTTGCGCACCTGTTGCCACAATCAGATAGTCATAGGCGAGTTCTGCGCCCTCCGTGACAATATATTTCTTTTCCAAATTCACGCTATCGACACGACTCATGTGAATTTCGACGTTCTCAATCTTTGAAAACTGAGCCCGGATGGGAACGGCGATGTCAGAAGGATTTAGACCAGCAGTGGCAACCTGATAAAGAAGTGGCTGAAACAGGTGGTGGTTGCGCTGATCAATAAGGACAACGTGAACGGAGTCTTTGCGGGCCAGAGATTTCGCGGCATTTAATCCCGCGAAACCTCCTCCGATAATGACGACTATTTTTTTCTCACTATTTTTCGGGTGCTGTAACGGCATAGTCACTGACTCCACTTTCGCGTGGTGCGCCAGCCGTGGCTTCCTCGTGAGACGTTTCTTCTTTCGTGGCAGAAGTCAATTTGCTGCCCAGTTTGTTTGCCCAAACTCTGAAACGATCGACATAAGTAAATACGGCAGGTACCACAATGAGGGTTAAGATTGTCGATGAAATCATACCACCGATAATCGCCACCCCCATAGATGTACGAGTTTTAGATGCCGCATTCATGCCGATTGCCACTGGCAAAGTACCAGCGATCAAAGCAAACGAGGTCATCAAGATAGGACGAAGACGAGTCTTACCAGCTTGCACCAAAGCTTCTGCACGAGACTTGCCTTCTGCCATCAATTGGTTCGTTGTATCGACCAGCAAGATACCATTTTTACCTGCCACCCCGATCAACATAAAGAAACCAAAGATCGCGAACATTGAAAGCATTTGATTCGCAAGGTAAAGACCCAGGAAGGCTCCGCACAGTGCGAGTGGCAAAGCCACCATGATCGTGATTGGCGTGATAAAGGATTCGTAGAGCGATGCCAGGATCAAATAGATGAACATCACGGCAAAGCCCAAGGCCATCATCGTTGAACCTGCAAGCTCTTGTTGGTTTTCGGCATCACCACCGAAGTTATAACGAACACTTGCCGGGAACTTGTTTTCACCCTCTGATGTCCATTTTGCGACGTCTGCGATCACCGTACTGACACCAACACCTTGAGCTAAGCCCGCAGTGATTTGGATGTAACGACCACGGTCCATACGATCAATCGAAGCCGGACCAGATGAAAGGTCACCATTGGCAACGTCTTTCAAACGCACCAGTTTACGATTCACGTTCGGAACATAGACTTCGTTAAAGGTCTTTTTCAAGTCACGTTGATTTTCAATCAAACGAACGCGGACTTCATACTCACGGCCTTTTTCACGGAATTTTGCCGGCGTCATACCTTCAACCTGAGCACGAAGTTCTGCACCCATCGTCGAAGTATTGATACCATAGGCTTTCGCCGCACCTGGTTTCAACTCAACTTGCATCTCTGGCTTACCAGGACGGAAGTTCGAGTCCACGTCTTTAAAGCGCGGATCTTTTTTCAACGTCTCGATCAACTTAGAAGCTGACGACTCAAGATCTTTTGGATCTGGAGAGATGATATTCATGACGAATGGTTGTTGCGCCATACCACCTGTGGAGTCGTATTTCTTAACAACTGGATTCGCAAAGGCAAAGTCAGCAAACTTTTGGCGCAGCTGTTCACGGAACTGCTCCGTTTTCATTCTGTGCTTTTCGTCTTTCATTCTGACATAGAAGCTGGCTTTATTCGACTCACCATAGATGTTACCAACGATCATTGTCGTATAATCTACAGCGGGATCATCGTGCATGATCTTATCAATTTTATCTGCCACTTCCTGCATACCGTCCAAGCTTGTCCCTGGAGTCATTTCAAGCGTAACTGTGATCTCACCCGAGTCATCATCCGGGATAAATGTTCCTGGAACCTTGGTCACCGTATAGATCGACAAGAAGAACACCGCCAACGTCGCCACAATCGTCATGATTGGATGGCGCAAAGTTACGCGAAGTAGTTTTTCGTAATATCTTTCAAGCATCGATTGGAAGCGGTCGAAACCACGCACCAAGCGGCCCAAAGTTTTGTCATAGATAGTTGTTGGTTTGAAGTCTTCATGAGAAGCGCCGTGACCACCATGACCTTCACCCGCAAAGTATGCTGTCAACATTGGGATGATCGTCATCGCGACAAACCAGGAAATGATCATCGAAAACACGATCGTGAAACCGAACTGTTTCAAGAACTGACCGATAGTACCTGACATCGTACCCACGGGCACGAATACCGCGATCACCACCAGAGAGATCGCCATAACGGCCATTTGAATCTCTGTTGTTCCTTTTTCCGCGGCGACCAGGGAATTTTCACCCAATTGCATACGACGATAAATATTTTCCACGACCACGATCGCGTCATCCACCAGAAGACCAACCGCCAGAGTCAAGGCCAACATCGAAACGATGTTCAACGAGAAACCTGCAAGTTTCATCAACATGAAGGCACCGATCAAAGACACCGGCAATGAAACCGCTGTGATCAATGTCGTGCGAGCACTGCCCAGGAAGAAGAAGACCGTCAAGACCGTCAACGCGATCGCAATGATGATCGTCTCATTCACGTCATAAAGATTGTCTTTGATTTTTTGCGAGGCATTTGTCACCAGTTTGATCTCTGGGCTGTCTTCCATTTTCTCAAGATCCGGACGGATTTTATCCATTTGCTTGATAACGTCTTCGGCCACTTTCACTGTGTTAGAACCCGATTGACGATACACTTGCAAGAAGATCGCTTTTTCTCCGTTCACATAGGCACGGGATGCTTCGTCCTCAAGCGTGTCTTTCACCACACCCAAGTCTGAAACGCGTGTTGGAACTTCATTGCCGTACAAGTTGACCAATGTATCAGCGACGTCTTCAGTATTGCGGAACTCACCCAGACCACGGAATACCAGCTCTTTACCACCTTGGTTGACTTTACCAGATGGAATGTTCTGACCCATGGCGCCCACTTGAGCGGCCACTTGTGTTACGGAAATCTCGCGGTTTTTAAGTTTGTTACGATCCAAAAGAACATGGATTTCTCTTTTACGACCACCCAGGATGTCGATCGCACCCACGTTGTTTACTTGTTCCAAACGAGGTTTGATCATTTGATCGGCGATATCGTAAAGAGCCGCATCACCAATGTTGCCTTTAGAAGACAATGCGATCATCAAGATGGGAGTATCTGACGGGTCGAATTTTTTGATAACTGGGTCATCAACTTCATCAGGAAGTTTTGGTTTCGCGATATTCACTTTATCACGGACTTGTTGTTCCGCGTACTTAGAATCAACTGAAGAGACGAACTCCACGATAACTTGCGAAACACCTTCCATGTTTTTGGAAGTCATACGTTTGATACCGGAAATAGTACTGACTTCGTCTTCGATCGGACGAGAGACCAGAGTTTCGATCTCGGAAGGACCGGCACCTTTATATGTTGTCTGTACCGTTACGACCGGAACTGAAACGTCTGGAAACAAATCAACCGGCATGGACTTGTAACCTGCCCAACCAACGACAACGATAGCAATCGTCACGCAGGTAATGAAAATCGGTCTGCTAATGGAGATTTTAGGTAAGCTCATGACTATTTCCCTTCCTCAGGAGAGGCTTGGTAAAGTTTGATTTGCGTTTGAAGTGCCAGGATATTCGCCGCAGATTTCACACGATTAAGTGCTGCACCCGAATAGTCTTGTTCGAACAACAACACTTGGTATGTCGTTGTACGCCCCTGACGAAGACGTGTTCTTTCCACATCCAATTTAGTTTTTTGCGCTTCTTCGATTTTACCCAACAAAATCAGGTTATCGCGCGCGTCGGTGATATTTTGAGTTAAATTGATCCAATCTTGTTCTTGTGCATACATGGCGTATTCACGATTGTACTCGGCGGCTCTGACATTTTTGTCAGCACCGGCTTTTGTATCACTTGCTGCGCCGATATTTAAAGGCATGTTGAAGCGCAGACCGATGTAACCAGTATCGGTGTCGGTATAACCCGCGTTTTTCATCGCCTGGTTATAATCATCATCACGACCATTCAAAGCATATGTCGTATAAACATCCAAAGTTGGACGATTGCGCTCTTTCACAATAACGGCATTAGCTTTCGCAGTCTGCAATTGCGCCTGCGTTGCCTTCACATCATAACGTTCGCCTGGACGAGCTGCTGGCACCGTGATTTTTTCCAAGCTTGCATAGGGAACTGTCTCAAGAGAGTCCACGGGAGTCGTGGCTGGTCTATTCAAAAACTTATTAAAGGTACGCAGAGCTTCGCGTTGTTCATTGCGAGCCACTTGCAATTCCAATCCACGAGCCTCAACCAGGGCGCGAGCCTGAACAACGTCAGCTTGCTCTCCCAAGTTCATGCTGCGTTTGCGGCTGACATAATTCAAAATATCTTGCGCGGATTTGGAAGCTGCTTCCTGAATTCTAACAACGTCAGCCCATGCCGACAATTTCCAATAAGCCGCCTCGGCCTGAGCTATGTAAGCCGTTGACTGATAAGAAGCCTGATATTGTTCCGCATAGTTACTTTGACGAACCAGATCTTCATTGGCACGAGCGGTACGACCGAAG
Organism: Bdellovibrio sp.; assembly: GCA_039594295.1. Classification (GTDB taxonomy): domain Bacteria; phylum Bdellovibrionota; class Bdellovibrionia; order Bdellovibrionales; family Bdellovibrionaceae; genus Bdellovibrio. The sequence goes on along the minus strand of JBCNNR010000002.1, from coordinate 211,870 downwards.
CCGCCGCCCCAGACTGGCATTGTTAATTCGATTTTTGGAGTTGCATCCCAATACTTAGACATTGTGAATGCAGAACCCGCATTGTCGAAAGTCGTTTTCGTCATTGTATAGTAAAGCTTACTTTGCAAACCGAAATCGAATTGTTGCGTGATACCCAAAGAGTATGTCTCGGTGTTCACACGATCGTACATTTTCGGCTGACTTGGTTTTCCATCATGTCCCGTATTGAACTCAGCAAAAAGTTTCGGGGTGAAGATCAAATCTGCTTCGCGCGCCTCAAGGTTGTTACCCTCTGCTTGCGCCGTGGTTCCTTTATAACTGTTACTGTCGGTCTGCACTTGCTCGAGATATTGAGTCAATGTGACGCCCTGAGCTTTGGTAGCAGCAATCCCAATTAAAAGGAAAGCCATCGCAGCTCTCAGTACAAAGCATCTGTCGTTTTTAGTTCCACCCTGGTTTATCATGGGTCCATCTCCTGATTCACTAATAAGTAATCACTTACTTACATACTTTTACGGTATTTTTTAAAAGTACTCAAGCAATTACTTACTTGTGGACGTTCTTATTTTATGATACATTTACTATTAGTAAGTACTTTCAAGCGTTTACGCCTTGAAAAAAGATAACTCGGGAGTTCAAAATGGGAGACACATCTCAAAAACTATCGCAGACCGTGGATCAAAAAGAGACCACGCCTCGATCTAAGCCTAAAAAAAGAGATAGATCCGCATCCGAAGAACGCCTGCTTAAAGCAGCCGAAGACATCTTCTCAAAGCACGGCTTTAAAGGCGCCACAACACGTATGATCGCCGACAAAGCGAAGGTGAATGAATCACTCATTGGCCGATATTTTGACGGCAAAATGGGGCTGTTATTTGCACTTATTGAAAGTCACATTAGCCAAAAAGTTCAGACAGAACTTCCTTATCCACCACAACCTACAGTTCGCGAAGAACTCCTTGCACTCGTGGACTCTATGTTTGCGCATCATTGTGAAAAGGACGAGGAGTTTTTCAAAATCGTGCTGGGCCAATGTCTTGTCGATGCGAAGTTTTTAAAACGCATTCGCGAGATCGCTCCAATCAATCAATATATTCCGGAAATTGTCTCGAGATTAAATGCGCTCAAAGAAAAAGGCTTAGTTACTAAGGACGCCGATATACAAACAATGATGGAAATATTTGATACCTATTTCCATGGTTCAATGTTTTTCGACAAAATTTTTATGGGAAAAAGTCTCGACGAGATTCGCAACAAACTACATTTCTTCATTCTCGGGGTCGCGAATAGAATTGAAGTGAAATAATTCTTCCCACCGGATTCCATCCCCTGGAGGAGCCGGATCAACTTGTTCTTCAGGTGTGATGCGCGCATTCACGCCTGGTGGAACCACCTCATTGCCCATCACTTCCTGCTCGCTAGGATACTGCCGAGCATATCTCCAAAGTTCTTTGTGATAAGACAAAAGCAAGCTCCCATTCTGCAAAGAATTTAGTAATACCGGAAGCACATCCACAGCAACCGCAAAGCAGCCCTGACTCCATCCCAAGCGTCCATTGCGTTGAATGAAATCGTCACTTACGTATTTCGCCCCATGCAAAACAATCAGACGGTTACGGGCATTGTCGTTCGAGCGATCAATACCTTCCAACTTCAACGACGGACCATTCTTAGCACTGTTATAAGTGCCCTTGGCATAATAAAATCCTAAAGAGCTTTTCCAGGAATCCATCAGATTAGAAAAGCTACGCGTTTCCAAGACTCCGGAGTTGATTCCATGAGAGACGTAAAACTTTTCCACGACACCCGTATCCAAATGCAGGAAATACAGACGCTTCTCTGTCGACACTTGAGAATAATCGACGATCACGGCGGTCTTGGTGTTGGCAATACGTCCATAATTATAATCAAACATACGGAACAAAAGATTCACGGGTTCTTCAGAGACACCTTGAGACAAAACGGCTTGATAGAGGTTTTGCCCCGAGGTGGTTTTGCGATTAAACATGGAGTTCGGTCCATTCGCCGCAAAAGCAGAAAAGGTCATAAAGTTCGAAAATAAAAATAGTGCAATGCCAGTCCGACATAACGAATGCAAGATTCTCATGAAATCAAGATTCGCAAAGGACTCCCGGCACTGCAACCAGGGATCTCCGACACACCACCGCTCTTGAGATAAAACAAATCTCCGCCTTCGCCTGGGCTTCGGCGTGACAGGCCCTAGTCTTTTTTCTTGATTGCGCCCATGTAGGAATAGGTCCACGGACGATACGCCATCAACACACCGGCTTCGGTCGTTGCCGTGTTGTGCTCGGTATCAAAGCGAGAGTCTTCCTGCATTTCCATTGCCAGTTTTTCCATTTTTCCTTTGTACTTCGCCAAAGTGGATGGGCTGATTTTAATAACCGTGAAGCGTACGAAATCCTCGGGCTTAAAATCATACGACAGATAATTCGCCTTCATCTGTTCAAATAAGGCTTTCCCGATGGGCCCATCTCTGCGGAATCGCAAAAATCCGTGACGCTTGAATTTCACTTTGTCGCGAGGATGCAATTCGATCAAATTCAGACGATCCAGCTGAAAAAGATACTTTTGCGCTTCGGCTTTGGGAATTTGGTATTCTTTTTCGATCTTTTGCGGAGTGCGCTCGTCATGAAGCAACATATAGTAATGGAGTAAACGCGTATTTTCAGCAAGGGCACGCTCTTGCTCATCCGTCAGAAGATAAATCTGTGTTCCATCTTCCAGATTCGCCGACTTCACCACTTCGGAAAAACTCAAATCCGCCACGCGACAGATCTCTTCCAAACGTTCCAAGCTTAAACTTTTACTGGAAAGAATGCGCTTTACGCTGGATTCGCTCAGATTTAACGCTTTAGCCAAATCCCGATAAAGAACATTCTTTGCTTTCAAAGCTCGCTTCAACGACGCCAAAAACTGATCTATTTGCGACATACCAGCCTCCGTCAAGCAGAGTACTGTATATCAGTACCTGACGCAATTCCCTTGTCGGATTTCCCCATATTCATTAGAGTTGTCGACGATGCAGTCTTCAGAAAACGCCCTTCTTTTTAAGCGTCCCCTTTTATTTTATATAAAAAATAATCCCCGCGCCTTCAGCTTAGGGATGTTATTTTTGCTGTTCACGAATGCCTTGGATGGGATCTATCCCTTGGTGATGAAGCAAATCATCGACAGCATTGAGTCGCGCGCACCCATGACTGAAATAACCAAGACCTGTCTGATTTTTGCGGTGGTGATGGCAAGCCTTGCCGCCACCCGCTTGGGATGGCGCGCTTTCTTTGGTAAATTCCATACCTTTGCTGCCGAAGACATTCGCCGTCGCATCTTTAACCATCTGACTTCATTAGGTCCTAACTTTTTTCATAAGAATCAAGTCGGCGAATTGATGAGTCTTTTAACCAACGATGTGCAGTCCTTCCGTCAGGCGATTGGCCCGGGGCTTTTGATTTTGGCCGATGGCGTGATCATTATTGCGATCGTCTTCCCAATTATGGTGATGATGAACTGGTCTTGGACCTGGAAAGTTCTGATTTTTCTGCCGCTGGTCCCATTGATGATCTGGAAAGTGATGAAGTTGATCCACACGAACTACAAGATCCAACAGGATCGCTTTTCCGAGCTCACAGGTGTGGTTCAGGAAACTGTCGGTGGCATTCGTGTTATCAAAAGCTTTTCCCAGGAAAACAATCGCACGCAGCTATTTAACGGCGTCAGTGCGGCGTTTGAAAAAGCCTGCAACAAAGTGGCAAAAGTGGATTCGCTTTTTGTGCCGGTCATGGAGTTTGGTGTCACTTCAGGCAGTGTGATTCTTTTATTTGTAGCGAAAGACGACCTCTATGCGGGAACTGTGACCATCGGAACTTTCTTTGCCTTTCATCGCTATATCCAAAAAATGGTGTGGCCGATGACGGCCTTGGGCATGGGCTTTTCGATGCAACAAAAAGGCTATGCCTCGTTTGATCGCATCAAGGATGTTTTAAAAACAGAAACTGATATTCCTGACCTGGGCAAAATTGAAATCACCAAGTTCGAAAAATTGGAATTTAAAAACGTTTCTTACAAACACCAAAGCAGCAGCGTTTATGCATTAAAAAACGTTTCTTTCTCTCTTCAAGCGGGGGAAAGTCTGGGTATCATGGGACCTGTTGGCGCAGGTAAAACGACTTTGCTACATTTGCTGACGCGTCTTTATCCTCTGAGCGAAGGGGAAATCCTGGTCAATGGCCACCCGATTCAAGACATCACTCAAGAATCGCTGCGCAAAACCTTCTTACTTGTGCCTCAAGAAGCCTTCCTATTTAGCGAAAGCATCTCTGACAATGTTAGCTTTGGTTTATCAGACCGGGCTTCTGACGAAGAAATCCTGCGCATGACAGAAACTGTGGACCTGACCCGCGAGATTCAATCCCTGCCGCATCAGTTCGAATCGCAACTGGGCGAGCGTGGAGTGAATTTATCCGGTGGACAAAAACAACGCCTGACCATCGCCCGTGGCTTGATCATGAAAACGCCGGTTTTGATTTTGGATGACTCCCTCAGTGCCGTGGACACGCGGACTGAAAAAGCCATCGAGACAGAATTAGGCAAAGACAAGGGATCTCTGAGTCGTATTATCGTGGCCCACCGCCTGTCTTCACTTAAAACAGTGGATAAACTCCTTATTCTTCGTGATGGGGAAGTCGAAGCCCTCGGTACTTATCAGGAAGTTCTGAAAATCAGTCCGACGTTCCAAAAAACTGTCAGCATCCAAGGTCAGGAGGTCCATCATGAGTAATGATAACTTCATGAATGAAGACCTGGTTAAAACCAAAGTCACCTATCCGATTTTATTCAAACGCTTGTGGCCCTATGCCCGTCGTGAAAAAACTTTGTTATTCGCTGCGATCTTTGCGGTCTTTGGCGGAGCTTTGGTCGCACGTCTGGTTCCAGCCCTGATTGGTTATGCAATTGATCACGGGGTTAAAGGGAAAAACTATGAACTCTTCACTCAGGTGGCCTTTGCCTACTTGGGCCTTGAGATTCTGCGCACTTGTTTTTCTTTCTCGAACAACATGCTCTTCCAACTGTTCGGAAACCGTATGCTGTTTCACCTGCGTGAAGATTTGATGAATCACGTACAAAGACTGCCGCTGCAATTTTTCAATAAAACACCGACGGGCCGTATTGTGACTCGTTTAACCAATGACGTTGCCTCCCTGGGGGAACTGTTCACTGAGGGTGTCATCACGGTCTTTACCCAGTTTGTGGTGATTTGTTCTGTCGTCGTGGCCTTAGCCCTTATTTCCTGGAAGCTGACACTGATCTCTTTGCTTCTGGCACCGGTTTTTATTGGCGCCTCTTTTTACCTGAGCAATAAGATTCGTGAGATCCTTCATGAACAGAAAAAAAAGCTCTCTGTCATCAATGCTTTCCTGGCAGAAAATTTGAACGGCATCAAAGTTGTCCAATTGTACAACCGCATCCGTCGCAACCGTGATCGCTTTTCAAATCTTTCCACGGACTATCGCGATACAAACATGCGCTCGATTTATGCCTATGCGATGATGCAACCGATTATGAATCTATTCAATGCGGTCACGATCACTTCAGCGCTTTATTTCGGTGGCTTGATGAGCGCTGAAAACTCCATTGCCATTGGTTCCTTGGTGGCGTTCTTGATGAACATTCAAGACTTCATCCCACCGTTGCGCGAGATATTAGAGAAGTACCAACAATTCCAAAACTCCCTGACCAGCGCAGAACGTATTTTCACATTGATGGACGAGCACAAAGAGTACGAACTCGACTCTTTGCAATCGCCGGAACTGGTTCGCGGTGATATCGAGATTCGCAACCTGAATTTCCGCTATGAAGAAAATCTTCCGCTGGTGCTAAAAAACGTAAATCTTCACTTCCAACCTGGCGAATCCATTGCTTTGGTGGGACGCACGGGCAGCGGAAAATCGACCTTCATTTCCCTACTTCAACGTTTCTATGATGCCCCAGAGAAATCCATCTTTGTGGATGGCTTGCCGATCGAAAGAATCGCGCGCGAGGAGATTCGCCATCACGTAGGCGTCGTTCAGCAAGATAACTTTATTTTCCGCGGTACGATTCGCAACAATATTGGCCTGGGTGATCCCAAGGTCTCTGACGAACAAATCCAAAGAGCCTGCGAGAAAACCGGCTATATGGGGCTATTAACTCGCACCGGGCGAGATCTCAATAGTCCGGTTGATGAGCGCGGGGCCAATCTTTCCGTGGGCGAACGTCAGCTGATCGCATTTGCGCGCATCTTAGCCTTCAATCCTGACATTTTGATTTTGGATGAAGCGACGGCAAATATCGATTCTGAAAGCGAGCATATCATTCAGGAAGCGACTCGCGAAATTACCAAAGGGCGTACCAGCATCATCATTGCTCACCGTCTGTCGACGATTGAGCAGTGCGATCGCATCGTGGTTCTAAATCAGGGTGAGGTGATGGAAGTCGGTACTCATCAGGAGTTAATGGCCGCTCAAGGCATGTATTACCAATTCGCATCCGCGGGTGCGAAATCGCCGCTGATCGATGATTCCGAAGCTCCAAAAATGGAAGTGGCAGAAAAGTCTTAGACCTTCTGCCACTCATTCATTCTAACTTACAATGTAACTACTAAGCTGCTTTTGGTGTCGTGAAGTTTTTGATACTTTCGCGCACGGATTGGCTCACTGTCGTGAACTTAACACCGTAACGAACAGCATCTGTGCCTCTTGGTGCCATGTCTTTAATGAACTGCTTGCTGACGATTTGGCAAACAGCATTGAACGGTGGCACTCCATCACCTGGTTGAAAGTGAAGGAACAACGACTGGCCCGGTTGCAAATTCGGATTATCAATCAAAACACCCGCACCACCCGCGCTGATCTCCAACGCCTGACCACGGAATACTGTTTTGTTATTATGAACAATCAAACTTGCACCGTAAGCTGCGCGAGCATGACGACGGCGGAAAAAGATCTCTGCCAAACCGGTGTCACTGGATTGTTTCATCGCGCGGATTTTATCCGGTGCGAACTCTTCAACTTCAGCGACGCGGCACCAATTGGTCATACGCGCATGCCAGATATAATCGTATTCAAATAGAGTTTTTTCTTGAAGCATTTGCACAACTTCAACTGGAGAGAAAGGACCGTAGTTATTTCCTTCTTTAAGGATAAACCACTCTTTATCTTTCATGGTTTCTGCAACTTCTTCCTTTTTATCGGGAGTCGTCTCTGGACGAGCTGTTGGTTTGGATGTCACTTTCGCTGAAAACTCAGGATGCTCCATCAACATAACCCAGTCACCGATCGCTTCATCATAGACATAATCTGTCCATTGGTGTTCATGGGATTCAACTTTTTGCAGGACAACTTCAAAAGTGTAAGGTCCAATATGAGTCCCATTATTTGAAAGATAATACTGTTTTCCCATTTGTTCAGTGCTCCTTGGGATTAACTATCGGTGCAATAGTCCATCGACTTAACTGTCGGAAATTAGACATTTTAGGCTAAATTGTTCCATCATTTTTCGTCTAACTTTTGCACACCCCAAAAACCAACTGCAAATAGTTGTAAACAGGGTTTCATGTTCTCTTCCTGGGACATCTTATCAGCCTTTTGACCAGTCCTGTGTTTTGCACCCCTCGACCGCCGTAAATACATACACTCGTTCGTTTACTCTTCAGAGAGATTCCTTAGGATAAATGGAATAAAAGAAGTTCCGACCAAGTCGGCATCGTGGGGGATGTTTGCTATGAGAAACGCGTTTTTTCTCGGTCTGTCGTCTATTTTATTTCTACTGTTTTCCATCGACTCTTTAGCAGCCTCCTGTCCGGCACTCATGAAAGGAAGCGACTCCCGCACCCTGTGGCGCCTGTCTCCCCGACAACCGGCAAGAGGTGTGGCTCTGGTCGTCCATGGTCTGAACAATAATCCCGCGCGCATGGTCGCCATTGAAAACGTTTTGCGCGGTGACGGAATTGATGTCTTACGTGTGTCCCTGTCCGGGCATAATAACAATCTTAATATTTTCAAACTCGTGACCGCCGATATGTGGGAGCGGGATACCTTACGTGCCTATTGCCAGGCCAATGAACGAGCCGAAAAATATGGAATGCCGCTTTATTATGTCGGCTATTCTTTGGGTGGAGTGATCGGCGTCGCCATTTCCAGCAAATATCAAAATGTGCGCTTTGATAAGATGATCCTTTTCGCCCCAGCAGTCTCCATTCGTCGCACAGCTTTTATAATGCGGATCCTTAGAAACATGAATCCTTTCGACGTCATTCCGAACTTGTTCAATCGCAGCGGCTACAACGCGAATTCCATTGGCACACCGGTCTCCGCCTATCAAGCAACCTTCGAAATCGCGAACTTTGCAAACCATCATCCCAATCGCAACGCCATCAACGTCCCGACGCTTATTTTTATAGATCCCTTAGATGAGCTGGTCAGTCCTTCTGGAATTCGCTCGTTTGTGGCCAGCAATCAACTGAACCAGTGGAAGACGTTTGTTATTCACAAACGTCCCTTTAGTTGGCAGTCGATTTTTCATCATTTAATCATAGACGCGGCATCTGTCGGCGATCGACGCTGGCAACAAATGTCTGAAGCCATGGTCAATCATCTCAATGGAAAGTCTATTCAAGACCACATGCTTTCTTCCACTCCGGAGTGGGAAGAATCATCTTACGAGCTTTCAAGTCAAACAGACCAAATGTAAAGATCGCTTCGCTGGCAACAGTGCCGTCGTCCTTGATCATTTGTTGTTTCATATGTCCGATTTTACCTTCGTAATCCATGATGCTGGAGACGATCGTGATATTCTCACGCAGTTTGATTTCTTTTAAAAATTTTATGTTCACTTCTAAAATCACCGGACCTTGTTGCAAGCGATGAATATCGTTGAAACCAAAACTCCGTGGTGTGATCGCTTCCCAACGAGCCTCTTCATACAATGACAAGTAGGTCGCATTATTCACGTGTCCATAAGAATCAATATGTGTTTCACGAATCAAAAGCTTATAAGTTCCAAACTCACCCATGGAAATCCTCTTTCTATTTCAAAGCTTCGCGAATATGCGCGGAAGCTAGATCCAAGGCCCAGACCACGACCGCAATCACAACAATGATGCAACCCACTTCGCGCCACATCGCCTGCCCCTGATATTGTATCAGCATTGTGCCGATACCGCCGCCACCGACCAGACCAATCACGGTCGCCATTCTGACGTTGATATCCCAACGATAGACCGTAAATGAAATATACGGCAGAACCACCTGAGGGACAATCGCATACCAAATCGTCTGAAGTTTGTTGGCCCCCGTAGATTCAATCGCTTCAATAGGACCATCCTCCACAGCTTCGACCATTTCCGAATACTGTTTTGCTAAGGAGGCCACAGAATGAATCATCAACGCGAGCATTCCCGCAAAGGGTCCAATCCCCACCCACACGGAAAAGATAATTGCCCAAATCAAGGCTTCGATCGAACGCGTGACATTCAGGATGGTTCGCAAGGTCAGATATATCGGATAGGCCACGGGTCCACGCATGATATTTTTTGCACAGAAAAAACTTAAGAAAAATGCAAACGGAATAGCGATACTGGTGGCCAGAAACGCCATGAAAATGGTTTCGATAATATTTAGTACGGCCCGAGGTAAAACCTCCCAATTGGGATTGAACAAACCTTGGAACAAACGAACCGCTCCGGAAAAACCATTTTGATCTAAGAGCTCAATGAACGAAAATTCTGTTTTAATCACAGCGACCAGCAAAGAAACCAGAAGCAAAACAATAAACTGCCAACCCCAAAATGTCTTATACCAAGACTGTGGCTCGGTCGCGGGATGAAGATCAAACAATGCTCCACCCAATGTGCGAACTTTGAAATGCCGAAGGATCCAGGCAATGGCAACTCCCACCAGCATAAAAACGGAAACCCAGAATAAATCTGCTCTTAGATCCAAAAGCTGTTCTTCGTTATTAACAACTATAGCGACCGCGGCACAGCTCAATAGAAATGCGACACTTAAGGCGTCAAAAAATATCCGGCGCAACATCATGTGTCCCTTCTCCATAGATTTTTTGAAACCACTGCTGCGTGATTTCTTCGGGTTTTCCCATGAATACAATTTCGCCGTTTTTAAGAGCAATCACGCGGGTTGCATACTTTCTGACTAACGATAAGAAATGCAGATTTGCAATGACAGTGATGCCCAACTCCTGATTGATCTTTTTTAAATAGTCCATCACCACGTGACACGTTGCTGGATCCAGGGACGCCACGGGTTCATCGGCCAAAAGCAACGACGGCTTTTGCATCAAGGCACGAGCAATCGCCACCCGCTGCTTTTGTCCCCCAGAGAGTTGATCCGCACGCAGATGGGCTTTTTCAGAAATGCCCACCAGCTTCAAATTATCCAGGGCTGCGCTTTTTTCTTCAGGAGAAAACATTCCCAATAAACTGGGCAGAGTCTTTTTAACTCCTAAAGTTCCCATCAAAACATTTTTCATCACACTTTGCCGTGGAATCAAATTGAAGTGTTGAAAGATCATCCCCATTTTGCGACGAAGAGTGCGCACTTGATCCACGCTTTGAAGCTTACCAATATCAGCACCTTCAAAAATAATTTCGCCGCTGCTGGGTTCTTGCAGTCGGTTCAAACAACGCATCAACGTGGATTTGCCCGAACCGCTAAGTCCAATAACAACCAGGAATTCACCCTTTTGCACATCGAAGCTGACGTTGCGCAAAGCCTGAACTCCGTTGGGATAGGTTTTATTTAAATGCTTTACGGACAGAAAGGACGTACTCATTATTTGCCTGCCGGAAGCATCTGCTTCAACATTTCACGGACGCTTTCGTAATCAGCATCCGTGGATTTTTTAAGATTGGTTGCCCCCAACATCAAATCCAAAGACTTTTTACCTTCTGGGGTGGCCACCCATTGCAAAAGGACTTCGCAAATTTTTTCCTTCATTTCTTCCGGCATGTCTTTACGGAAAACAATCGGATCGTTGGGAATGGGCTCGGACAGTTCGACGATTTTCACTTTTTGTTCAACGTCGGGATATTGAAGCTTGACCAGGCGACGCGCATCTTCAATCTGTCCATTCTGCGGAGGACTGTAATAAGTCGCACCCCCGTCGACTTGTCCTTGGTAAATCATCGATACAACTGCGTCGTGATTCATGGCAAAAACTGTTTCTTTGGGCTCAATTTTTTTATCTTTCAAAGTTTTCAACGGCAGAAGATATCCAGACATCGACGCCGGATCGACAAAGGCCATTTTCTTACCATTGAAATCTTTTAAGGATTTGATTCCGCTGGAACTGCGAGCCAGGAACTGGGATTGATATGTTCCCAAGCCATAACGAATCACTGTCAGGCGCGCTTGAACGCCGTAGGATTTGTTCGCCATGTAGTAGCCATAAGTATTAATCGCCGCAACATCAGCTCTGTTGGTGCCAAAGGACTCCACCACAGCCACAAAAGATTGAGGAATGGTGATTTGAAATTTATAAGGAGTGGATTTTTCCAAATAGTCTTTTAGAAGTTTGGAATTATCAGCCAAAACCTTGGCATCGACGGATGGAACCAGATGAAATTTAATTGGATTTTCAGCAGTCCCCAGTGCGGCTTTTTTAAAATTGCAGCTCGAAATACTGAAGACGCACAAAAGGAAAGCGCAGTTCAAAAGAAGCTTCATGAAACCTCCATGGACATTCTATAAAAGGACCGCGCCCGTGTTAACAAAGTCTTTGCCTTAACTGGACCCTAACAGTTACGATGGCCCCATGGTCGATCAAATCCTTGTCAATATTCAAACCTTGGTTTCCGAGGGAAAAAAATGCCTTGTGGTTTTTGACTTGGACTCGACGTTATTTGATGTCAGCCCCCGCATTGAAAAAATCCTCATGGATTTTGCTTTGGACCCTGAAAACCAAAAGCGCTTTCCAGAACAGGTCGCGAGCTTTTCCAAAATCAAAACAGCGCACACGGATTGGGGTTTTACGAATGCTCTGCAAAGAGCCGGACTGGATGGCCATCATCCGGAATTTCAAGAAGCCGTGGCGCTCTATTGGCGCAAACACTTTTTCTCCAACGATTATCTGAAATACGATACGCCAAATGAAGGCGCTTTAGAATACGTTCATGAAGTGATCAAAGCTGGCGCAGAGGTCGCGTACCTAACCGGCCGTGATGTTCATCGTATGGAGCCAGGGACCACTCGACAGTTGCAACAGTGGAATTTGCCCTTAAACGAAAAGGCCGTTCTTTTCGTAAAACCAGACAAATCCATGGATGATGCTGAATACAAAACAGATTGGTTTTTGGCCCAAGAGCGCAAATCCTATGACAAGATCTACTTCTTTGACAACGAACCCGTCATTTTGAATCTGATGGGCGCAAAATGCGCGCATGTCGAAAGCATTTTTTTTGACAGCACCCATTCCGGCAAGGCAGAACCTCCTCCGGACCTTCCGCGAATTATGAATTTTGTTTTGAATCAAAGGAACTCTTAATGTTGTACCTAGTGGCGACTCCCATCGGCGATACCAGCGAGATTTCTCTCCGTGCCTTGCAAATCCTGAAGGACTGCGACGTCGTTATCTGCGAGAGTACCAAAGAAGCTTCGAAACTTTTGCGCGTCCATGGCATCACCGGCAAAACTTATGAAATTCTGGATGAGCACTCCACGCCTGACGACAAAGCGGCCCTGGTTCCTTTGTGTCAGGATAAAATGGTGGCTTTAGTCACCGACTGCGGAACTCCCGGATTCTGTGATCCCGGAGCTGATTTGGTTCGTCTGTGCCGTCAAAAAAATATTGCGGTGAAATCAGTTCTGGGTGCCTCGGCATTGATGGGTCTGCTTTCTTTAAGTGGTCAGCGCATTGATGAATTCCTGTTCCGCGGTTTTATACCTGCGGAAACGGAAGCCCGCGCCAAGGCTTTGCGTGAGCTAACCAAAGAAAAACGCGCCATCATTTTGATGGACACACCCTATCGTCTTAAAAAGATGTTGGGAGACATGAAAGATCATTTCCCGAATCGTCGTATGCTTTTGACTTTGAATCTTTCGCAAGAAGATGAATTGAATCTTGAAGGCACTATTGATCAAATCGCCAAGAAAGTTCCTTTTGAAAAAGCAGAGTTCATGCTGCTTCTTTATCCCGCATGATTCATCTTCCAGTCGATGACTTTATTCCTTCCATCAAAGATCAGATACTGCAAGGGCAGAATCTGGTTCTGACGGCGGCTCCGGGTGCGGGGAAAACCACACGCCTACCTCCCGCTTTGTTGGATGTTGTGAAAAATAAGATCATCGTTCTGGAACCGCGAAGGATGGCCGCCATCGCTGCGGCCCATCGTATCGCCGAAGAAAACGGCTGGGCTGTTGGCGAAGAAGTTGGCTATCAAGTTCGTTTTGCCAATAAGACTTCTGCCAAAACCCGTTTGATCTTTATGACCGAGGCCTTGTTAGCGCGGCAAATGCTGGATGACCCTGAGTTATCGGATGTGGATCTGGTAATTCTGGATGAATTTCATGAACGCTCTTTACATGTTGATTTGGCGCTAGGACTCATTCGCGAACTCCAAGAGTTAGGGCGTGATATTAAACTCTTGGTGATGTCAGCAACTCTCGAGGCCGAAAAGATTTCAAGCTATCTGGGGAATGCACCGATCGTCAGCGTCCCCGGTAAATTGTTTGAACTGGAAGTTATCTATCAAAAAAACTCGCAGGTGGTACAGACGTTTCCCTCATTCTTTGACAGTCTGGCACAATTAGTTCGCGAGGCTGCGGGAAAAACGACGAAAGACATTTTGGTCTTTCTGCCGGGAGTAGGCGAAATCGATCGCGCCAAGAATGCCTTGGAAGATTGGGCCAACGGCAAAGGAATTGATTTGGTTCCGTTGCATGGTTCTTTGAATTTAGAAGATCAACGACGAGCCTTACAAAAAGGATCTCGCCAAAGAATTATTCTTTCCACCAATATTGCAGAGTCTTCAGTCACTTTAGACGGCGTGAATACTGTGATCGATTCGGGCTTAGCAAAAAACATGAAGCAAGATTACCGCACGGGATTTTCTCGTCTGGAATTGGGTCGTATCAGTCTGTCCAGCGCGATTCAACGTGCGGGCCGCGCCGCCCGTCAGTTTCCGGGTTATGCCTATAAGATGTGGAATAAGCTTGATGAGAACTCATTTTCAAAAAGTGAGATCGCAGAGATTCAGCGCATAGATCTGACCGAAAGTTTGTTGTTCCTGGCCGCTCAAGGTGTCAGTGATTTTCATAAATTCTCGTGGTTTGAAAAACCATCCTCGGTCGCGATTGATAAAGCAGCCCAATACCTGAAATTGGCCGGCGCAATCGATAGCTCCAGCAAAATCACAGAATTGGGGCGCAAGATTTTGCATTTCCCATTACCAGTTCGTCTGGCCAAACTCATGTTGGTTTCCGCGGACCGAAACTCTTTGGAATTGGGATCTGAACTTGCGGCTATTTTGCAAGAGAGAGATTTTCTTCGCCGCGAATCCGTCAGTTCTTTTTTAGGTGATAAAACAGAGTGCGACCTCACCGTCCGACTGGAGCTTTTGCAGCAGTTTAAGAAATCTGGCAAAGCCCCTCGTGAAGCGGGCTTTATGGCCTTACAAACTGTGGCTCAATCAGCAAATCAAATTCTGGCACTGGCGAAAAAATTGGGTGGAGTTAAAAACGTCCAAGCCGAGTCTCAGGATTTAGAAATGCGCACTCTTTTACTTCGCGCATTTCCTGATCGTCTGTGCCGTCGGCGTGGTCAATCCGAGCGCGCCCTGATGGTTGGTGGTCGCGGTGTGAAACTGCAACAAGATTCCCTGGTTAAAACTTCGGATTTCTTTGTGGCCTTGAATGGTGTTGAAGGCAGTAGTGACGCAGAAACCATTGTGAGCCTGGCCTGCGGTTTTACCAAAGAGTTTATTCTTTCTCACTTCAAAGACGAGATTCAAAAAATTCGCGATCTGACTTTTATCGAAGAAAAAGGTCAGTTCTTTGTACGGGAATATAAATCCCTTTTTGGATTGCCCCTGGAGGAGCCATCCCTCTTGCCCGCCTCTCCTGATGAAGTGGAGGCAAAATTGCCACAAGTCCTGGTTGAAAAGTGGTCTTTAGTTTTGAAAAATAACGATAAACTTTCGGAGTGGTGGGAACGCTTGGAATTTTGGCGTCGTCACGTTGAATCCGGCGTTCTAGAAACTGAGTTTTCATTCAGCGAGGAGCAACTTGAAGAACTTAAACTTCAGGCGTTCTCTCAAGCCAGCATGGGTGAAAAGAAATTGCAGAGTGTTTTTGAAAAAGACTTGGTGTTCTTTTTTGAAAGTGTTTTCCCTCAAGATTTCATTCGTACTTTCAATAAAGAACTGCCAGCCAGAATCACGGTTCCCAGTGGCAGTCATATCAAAGTCACGTACCCATCTGACAAAGCACCCTACCTGGAAGTGCGGATTCAGGAAGTTTTCGGAATGATGGAAACTCCCAAAGTCCTTTCCGGCAAAGTGCCTTTAACATTTCACCTGCTGGGACCTAATTTTCGCCCTGTGCAGGTCACTTCCAATCTGGAAAGCTTTTGGAAGAATGGCTATCCCGAAGTCCGCAAAGAACTGCGTATTAAATACCCAAAACATCAATGGCCCGAAGATCCCGCAGACGGCACTCCAGAAGCCAAAGGCCGCCGCCGTCACTGACCGTCTTTGGTCCTGTTCTCATAGAGTTTTCGACTCAATAAACGGCCCCTTTCGTCCGAAAAAAGAGAAGTGAAACTTCTTATTTCGCTCCTTATTTTTATCACAACCTCAGCTGCTGCTGCGTTTGAAATTTCGAAAGAAAAAAGCCGACTTCTTTTGCGGGGCGAGTGCGAGGAGAGCCAGGCGATCTATTCCTCTCTGGCAAAGTGGAGCTCCAATATGAAAACCGGAAAGACCTGCAAGGAAAGTCCGAGCTCACTTACAAGCGGCCCGCAATGCAAATTTGACATCACCGATTGTGTTCCTGATCAGGTGGTCAAATATCACGGTGCGAACCCAAAAACGGACGGCCCCAATTGTGCGAATCTGGCTTTAGTCATGAGTAAAATTTTGCCTTCACTGCGATATTCTACTCCTGAAGAGATGAGTTTTTATATGCGCCCACCTTTATGTCGCCAGGTTAAAGATGGCGAACAAAAAGAACCTGGAGATATCGGTGCTATTCGTGAAATTTTAGATGGTGACATTTCTGAATCTCACAGCTTTGTTTATATCTCTGACCAAATTGCTTATTCAAAAAATGGCAGCGAGAAAACCACCCCTTACCAATTGCAATCTCTGAATAAAATCTTTTCGAGTTATCAAGTGCCTGCCCGAGCCGAGTGTCGGAAAAATGAAATCATGGATGCCAGTGCAAGTTGCGGCCAAGCTGTCGCCTACTTTCGCTGTCAGTCTATGGAAGAGTATCTGTCGAAAACCAAGAACATTCCTGAAAAAATTCGCACCGCTTTTAACAACCTGGACTCATTCGAAAATTGCCTTCAAACCAGCGAGTTCAATGGCAAAGGTCTATCAAAAAAGGCTCTTACCAATATTCAGGATACCGGTAAAGCTCTGTTAGCTTATATGGAAAAGGCAAAATCGACCGGCGAACTCAGTAAACTGTCGAAAGACGAACGCAGTTTTATCATTGGCAGTTTGCAGCTTAGACTTCAATCAATTGCGGAGCAAATGGACAGCATGGTTTCGGATCATTACAAAGGCATGTCCTCTGCTCTCTCTGAAATGATTAATTTCAGCCAGAGCTTCGATCAAGCAGCGGAAGAATTGAGCAAATAAAAAAAGGGAGCTCGAAAGCTCCCTTTTCAGTGATTCTCTTTAATTGGATTAGTGAAGCTTACCGCAGCACTCAGCACATGCCAGCTCGCCCTCTTCAGCCGCTTGTTCTTCGCGACTTTCGATTTTTGCAAGCATTTCGGCAAATCGGAAAGACATGTCGTACAAAGTATCCACGTCGATCACGAACTTTTCGCCTGCCAATTTGACAGTGACGAATTCGCCGTTAACTTCATCAAGAGAAATTTCCTCAGCTTCGAGGAATTTAGCGTTTTTCATTGCGCCCTCTTTAATTACCCACGCAAAGAGTAGTAGCTGATCACAAGACCTGGGTCGAATGTGAACGGCACTGATTCAATGTTAGGTTCGTCGATCAAGCGACCTGTCTCTTCGCCTGCTTTTTCTTCTTTCGTCATGAACGATGGAAGAGGAAGACGTGGAGATTGTTTCGCCGCCATGTAAACTTGGTTTTGATAAGCTTCAGGTTTCAAAGAAACAACATCGCCCACTTTGATGATTTGCGATGGGATGTTTACTTTTTTACCGTTCAACAAAACTTTACCGTGAGAAACCAATTGTTTTGCTGCGGGGATAGAAGTTGCAAAACCAAGACGGAAGACAACGTTGTCCAGGCGTTTTTCCAGCAAGTTCACCAAAGACTCAACCCAGTTTGTATTGGAAGATTTTTGAGCTTTACCGATGATACGACGGAATTGTTCTTCACGAAGTCCGTAGTGAACGCGGATTTTTTGTTTTTCTTCAAGTTGCAAACCGAACTCAGAGTATTTACGACGGCGTTGGCCGTGCTGACCTGGAGGATACGGTCTTCTTTCCAAAGCACCGGCTTTACCCAAGCCTGGGAGCTCAGTTAATAGACGTCTTTGTTTTTTAAAACGAGGTGTTTTACCTTTTCTTTTCATATCAGTAAGTCCTTTATAAGCGAGCTACCGTGATAAAGGCTTGCCTGCGTCTTGAACAGACATTCCTTTTTTTATCAAACAACTGAAAATCGACTGAAAGCCTTCTGATAGTGATTTGAGAATGAAAACGAGCTGACAACCGCATGAGGACGATTTTCAAATTAATTTAGCTCCCCAAAGCCTGACTTTATTTCCCTATATCAATAATTTCACTCAACAATCTGAACTCTGTTTGTTATCAGAAAGCCAATGAAGCGCTTCAAACTCCTGACATTGATTCCAATTATCACTTTGCCTGCCCTGAGCCAGGCCAAGACGAAGACGCTTCTCTATTGCAAAGACATCGCCCAGCCAGATCTTAAGAGCATCACAATTCAAGAAAACTCCAACATCCAACAGGATGGCCTTTTAGAGTTGATCGAAGACCACAAAGACGGCAGCAAAAAAGAGCTCTTCGCTATGGAAACGGATTTCAATGAAGGTTGGATTCCGATGTCATCCAATGACGGCATTCAAAGAGTTCTGGTCAAAAAAGAGGGCAAGTGGTCCATCGCTCAGAACAAGGGCGATTACCGAGTCTTCAACCAAGCGACTTGCGAGAAATAAACGCAACGCGTCTATCGCCAAATGCGATACCGTCACTTCCATTTGCATTACGGTTTCATGACCGGAAACTAATTTTAAAACTGTCGCTTGACGCCATGCAGCTCTGAGATACTGGGGAGTACCTAAACCACTTGGGCCAATTCGGTCTGAGTGATTGAAACTAGCACGAAAGGAGTTCGGCTATGAAACAGGTAGAACTAGAAACGGCTCCTACGACCAATACACAACTTGAAAGTACAAGTACTGCTACTCCGGTCCGTAAGAAAAACCGTCGCCGCCGCCTTGCCGCTTGGTAAGAGGCTTTCCGGGGCCCTCCCTTGTTGGAGGGCTTCCACTCAAGTTCCTTTAAAAAACACGTCTTTTAAAACCCAAAGCGGACCAATAAATAAAAATTGAAGATCTTTAAAGAACGAAGGTCTTTTTCCCTCGAGCTTGTGACCATAGAACTGACCGATCCAGGCGACCACGAAAAGTCCCACCAGCACCGCCCACAACGGCTGAGCAAAGTGACCAAGAAAATACAAAAGAACATAACAGATTGCCAGCTGGCCCAGCATGATCACGAAAGGTTTTGCACCCAGAGTCGCATACCAACCCAAAGCACATGCAATCAACAGCTCACCCAGACGAATCGGTCCGAGCTGTACCGGAATCTGTAACAGCAAACCCACGACCGTAAAGAAAATCACAGGCACACAGATTTTATGGATCAGTCTGTTTTGCGGGTTTTGATGACCTTCGCTGTATTCAGCAAACCAAGATTCCAATGTTCTCATCGCCACTCCTCTATTTGGGTGCGGTGCTTCCGTAAATAGGACCTGGCACCTATTTCAGCTGTGCTATGGGGCCGACCATTGTTGCGCCGGCGGGAACGTCTTTCATTACGACAGCGTTGGCACCGATCAAGGCGCCGTCACCGATGGTGATAGGACCTAAAACTTTTGCCCCGGTTCCAATCATGACTTTGTTGCCTACTGTCGGATGACGTTTTACCGGATCGAATTTGACTCCGCCCAAAGTGACGCCGTGAAAAATAATGCAATCATCGCCGACGATCGCAGTTTCACCAATCACAACACCAAAACCGTGATCGATCACCAAGCGACGGCCCAATTGGGCGCCAGGATGAATTTCAATTCCCGTCAGCCAACGAGAAATTTCTGCCACCAGACGAGCCAAAAAATAAAAATGAGCTTTATAAAAAAGGTGCGCCAAGCGATGCATGACCAAAGCTTTCGGACCAGGATAAAGCAAAGCGATCTCCCAAAGGGATTTCGCCGCAGGATCATAAGCTTTATACGTATTTAACAGCACGATTAAGCGCTTCCACAAACCCAACATCAATACTTCTCATTCAAATCATCAAGGAGGAAATAGCGATCAAAAAGCTCATTGTATCGAGACCATTTTTCGCCGGAACCACGTTCTCCATCCACGATCGTTTTCAAGGTGGCAACCTTGCTATCCAGATCATCAACCATTGCAATCAACATCGCTTCCATAAATTTTGGACGCTTGGGAGAACCGTACTCCAACTTGCCATGATGACTCAAGATTATATGCTTACAAATATCGCGAAGCTCTTCGCTGAATCCCAGGATGCGAGCTGATTTTTTATCTATAAGTTCACAGGCAAGTTGCATGTGTCCTAAGAGACGGCCGCGATCTGTATACGAAACCCCATTATCATAGGAAAGCTCCCAAATTTTTCCGATATCGTGAAAGATGGCTCCAAACAGCAGCAAGTCACGATTCAAAAAAGGATAATGGGACCCCATAAAGTCCATGATTTTACAAATTGAAAGAATGTGCTCCAACAAGCCGCCCACCCAGGCATGGTGAATCGACTTCGCAGCGGGCGCACGCAAAACACGGGGACGGATTTCTGGATCTTCCAATGTATCCAAAACCAGTTGTTTCAAGTGGTCGTTGCGCATGCTACGTACCAGTTGAAGCAACTCGACCATCATGTCTTCTGAATTTTTTGATGATTTAGGAATGAAGTCCTCAAAGTTCACTTCGGAATTTTCCACGCGTTCCAGACGGTGGATCACCAACTGTTTGCGGTTTTGGAATAACTGAACCTGACCTTTGATTTTTAAAACATCACCCGTCTCAAACTGACGAGCAAGCTCTTCAACACGGTCCCACAGACGCGCATCGATGGTGCCCGTGGCATCACCCAGTTGCAAGCCCATAAAAGCCCGACCATTTTTACCGACGCCGACGTTCTTTTCTTTAACTAAGAATAAAGAATCAACTGCGTCTTTGTCCTGTAGACTTTGAACTGTCTTTTTTTCCATCAGGGTGCCTCGCAGAAAAGATTTTTATGCTCGGGATCCACAAAGGAAACCTGCGCCACATAAATCGTGTCGCCTTTTTCCGCAGAGAACAAGAAAGTTCCGCCTAAAACGCTGATATGTCTCTCGCGAGTGGTGTTAACCTTTAACCCCTCGCCTTGCATGGCAAGATTGAACTTTGTGGTGATATCTAAAATCTGATTGCAGCCCGCGCCATACACAGAATCACCCAACTTACGTTTGCGGGCGCGGCTGACGAACAATACTTTGCTTTGTTTGGCATCAGTAAACGACGGAAATTCAAAGCCCACATAAAAAGAGCCTTGGCGATTGTTCAGATACTGAGACAAATCAATTTCACCACCACCCCGAGGCAATTCAAACTTCATCGCTTCGTCTTTCAGAATGCCAGGATTTTTATCGACTAAGAAAACAGTGACATCGGCAAAAACGATTTCTTTGCTGCCGGATTCTTTCTTGCCCTCGCCGCCACCATGACCGCCCTCACCACCGCCGCCTTCGGCATGTTCACCGTGTTCGCCTTCAACGGCTTTAAACGACAGCATATCCCAAGCTTTAGTGGGAATTTTCAAATCCGGTGGAACGTCTTCAAATTTAATACTTTTATATTCTTCGCGATGATACCCCGGAGATTTTGAGCATCCACTCAAAACCACCAAAGCACTCAGTATGAAAAGCACAAAAGGCTGATTCATTAATCAGCCTCCAGTTGATCCCTCATCTCTAACAGAGGTATGAAAGTGGGTTCTGACTGCAACCCGGCCCGCACATAATTATATGCGGAATTCCGGTCTTTACGCTTAATTACGACCCAGGCCAAACCGTACAAAGCCGGTGCACTGGTATTATTTCTTTCGTACATTTTTGTGAACGCGGCTTGAGCACAATTCACGTCGTGAGTCGACATACAGATGTCACCTACCAGGCGATCACGAACTGACAGACTGACCAGCTCCGGCATTTTTAAAACGGCGAGAGCTTCTGGAACGCGCCCGGTTTTTTTCAGATAAGCTGCTTGAGCCACCAGAACGTAAGGATCTTTAGGTCCCTCACTGATCGCTTCACGCAAAAGTTTATCCGCATCCGTATCACGATTCACTTCCATCAAACAAAGGGCGCGAACCGCTTTTAATTCTGCCGAAGGAACACTTTTGTTATAAACTTCAGAACAATATTTTTCCAGGTAATCCCATTGAGTAAAGCGCCAATCGACACTCAATGAGTGGGTGTACAAACCAGAAACTCCCGAAGGTTCACTCAGGAATTTCACGATGGCCTGGTTCATGGCATCGACATCACCCAACAGATTGTAGGAATAAATCAAAAACAGACTCAATTCCTGACGAAGCAGGTTTGTTTTCTTTAAAGCATTTTGCAAATCACTGACCAAAGGTTTCAAGAAACCCATGTCTGAAGTCGTTTTCGCGACTTCCATCGCTGCCATGGAACGACCATACAAGGCCATGACATTGGTTGGATCCTTTGAAAGCACATGCTCAAACTTGTGCATGGCCTCTTTGTAGTTTCCTTTTTTCATTTCCACAATCGCCAGATTCAGACGAGCCGCAATGTTAAAGGGTTCGTGACCGATGGCTTTTTGAAGCGTGTTTTCGGCCTCTTTTAAATCGCCATCCATCATATAAGAAACCGCAATTCCCAAGTATGCATCCACCAACTCAGAACGCTGGCGATTTTCCTGAACAATGGCTTTTTCTAAAATGCGACGTCCCTGTAAAGTTTGACGATCTTCAGAAATCAAGACGGGTGCCATCTGAATCTGCGTATCTAAATCAGGTTCTTTGACAGAAGCAGCGCCTTTATAGGCCTGCAAAGATTTATCATACAGACCCACGCTTTTATAACGAATCGCCCGGGCAATCAGTTCGTCGTAATTCCCACCCTGGGTGGCTTGACGATTTCCAAGAGTCACATAAATACCCAGCACGGCAACGGCCGCCACGCCGATCACAGCCCAACGAAGAACGTTGGATTGATGACGAATTTTATTTTGCACACGGAAATCATTTGATGTTCCGTAACTCACACCTGCGGCCGGCATTGTCGTTTTGTTCACGGCTCTTTCCACAGCAGAAGAAACATCTTTCATTTGTGGAGATTGATTCGGAACTGGCGTCAAAGTCTGTTCCGAATCCACCGTCGGTTCCGTTTTTGTGAACGACGTGTTGTGCGGAATAGATTGAGTCATGGTGTTTTCGGGAGAGTTGTCCTGCTCTTCGCGAATACTGCGAACGATGTCCATGAAACGTTGATTTTCGCGGATATAACTCCAGCGACCTGACGGCAGACGGATTTCATCGATAATCGAGACTTGGCGAGTTTTTAAAAGAGTTGCGACTTCCTCGACAGAAAATGGCCCTAGAATCCTGGTTGAGGATTTTATCAGCCATACTTTATCTGTATTGGAAACCTCAACCGCCATATCTTACAGCCCCTTCGTTAACAGGAGCTTTAAGTCGTCGTTGGTTAAATAAAGACCGCCCCCGATAAAACTGGAGCTGGCGTCGTTCTTGTTGAAAGCATCATTCCAACCGGCATTAACATACAGACCGCGATAAAAGAAGTAACTCAAAGAACCGCGTAAGTTTGTACGTTTGAAGTCGAAGGCCTCAACCGTGGCTCTGATTTTGCGACGGAAGAAGTAATAATCCACACCGAAACCGCCACCGTTTTCGATCACACCCCCTTTAAGAGTGAGATCCCAGAAGTTTTTGGCAAACAACAAGGTGAATTTCAGTTTATTTTCGTAAGTTTTCTTTTCGTAGTACTCAGCCGAACCTTGTGGCGGAGTGCCGTTGTATTGGTAACGAGTTGTTTCCACAACGCCCACTGGATCATCCACAATGGCTAAATAGTAATAACGATCCAAGCCCGGTTGAATTTTCACACCCACTGTCGTTTTCCAGTTTCCAACATCACCCAGATAATCTGTTTTGAAGTCGAAAGCTGTTTCGATTTTGCTGGCCGATCCCACCATGTCACTAAGACCATCGATGGCACTGTCCACTTTTTCAGCCGTGGCTTCGTCACTGATAAGTTTACCGATAGTCCCCTCACCGCGGTTGATCTTGCCGGTGATCTCATCCAGGTTTTTCATGGTTTGTGACAAGCGAGCCCACGTTTTTTTGATACCGGTGTCGCTGTTGTCATTCATGACTTCACGCAAACTGGAAGTGATGTCGTGAACTTCATCCACGATATCGCCGATTTTGTCTTTGTTCTCGGTGGTAACTTGCGCCAGGTCTTTGGTGATTGTCTCTACGTTTTTGATGATTCGACCCAAAACGTGATTGCGAGTTCCATCTTGTGATGTCGCTTCTTCCAGGTTCTTAGCAACGACTTTCAACGAAGCTGTCACCTCACCCACTTGCGCCATCAGATTTTCCAAAGATCCACCGGCTTTGACGTTCAGAATTTGTGCATTGTCAGGAAGTGGTGGGTCCGTTGGTGAACCTGGGTAAACTTCGATATGCGCATCCCCCAAGATCCCTTGGGCTTTAATTTCAATCGCTGCAGAAGTTGTCATCGGAACGTCAGATTTCACGGTGATATCCACACGGGCCTGACCATCTTGCAAACGAATGTCTTTGATCACACCCACTGGAATACCAGCAGAACGAATTGCTGAATTTTTAACCAGACCACCCGCATTGGGCAAAAGGAACCAGGCTTTTTTAGAACGGCCAAGGTAGGAAGGATCTTCGCTGACCTGCATCGACATAACGGCAATCAATGATCCCACAACGATCACTAATAGACCTACTTTAAACTCAGCAGCGCGAAGCCAATTCATTGGTGTTTCATCCCTTTATTCACGAACCTCTTAACCAATTCAATATCGGTATTAAAGAAGTCCTCTGGAGTCCCGAATAGCAAAACCCTGCCACTATCTAACATCGCGATATGATCCGCAATCCTAAACGCGGCGGACAAATCGTGCGAAACCATGATCGAGGTCAATTGCCCATTCCGGCGCTTATGTGTCTCCAGAATTAAATTATCTACCATTTCAGTCAGAATGGGATCTAAACCCGTGGTCGGCTCATCATAGATCAGGATTTCTGGATCTAGGGCGAGAGCTCGTGCCAGACCCGTTCTTTTCTGCATACCACCCGAAATCTGACTTGGAAGTTTTCTGTAATGCTTCGGGTCCAGCCCCACTTGATGAAGCTTATCTTCGGCAATACGAAGGACTTGGGACTCCTTAAGATCACGGCGATGCTCAAACAACGGAAAACACACATTTTCCAAAACAGACATGTCGTCAAAAAGAGCCGCTGATTGAAATAGCACCCCGAACTTTTGACGAAAACGAGTGAGCTCGTCTTCGTTCATTTGACTCAAATCCTGGCCCAAAACTTCAATGCTGCCGGAAGTGGGTTTAAATAAGCCCAGCAAATGTTTTAGCATCACTGATTTTCCTGTACCGGAAAATCCAATGATCGCCGTCAAACTGCCTTTCGGAATTTCTAAATTAATTCCTTTCAGAATATAATCTATCCCGTCAAAAGTTTTTTTAAGATCACGAATTTGAACAGCAGGTTGGGTGAACATTATGAAATCCCCGCAAAGCTGTAGTACACACGGATCAAGTTCGTCAGGAAGTAATCCAAAATAATAATCATCACCATGCTTTGAACGACGCCTTGGTTGGTCGCTTCACCAACACCTTTTGCTCCCCCCGTCGTGTTGAAACCACGGTAAGTACAAATCAAGGCAAAGAAAATCCCAAAGACCGCGCCTTTGAAAAGACCTTCGTTAATATGCTTCACTTCAATCATGTCGCGGATTTTTTGCCAGAAGATGGCTTCGTCTAGTTGAACCAGGCGAACACACAAAAACCAGCTCCCCATCATGGCGACAAAGTCAAAAACCGCCGTCAAAAGAGGCATACAAATAAAGGCCGCAATCATTCTTGGAGAGATCAAATATTGCTTGGTATTAACACCCATCACTTCCAGCGCGTCGATTTGCTCATTCACGCGCATGGTCCCCAAGCGCGCTGCCATCGCACCACCGGCACGGGCCGCAACAATCAATCCCGTCAACACCGGTCCCAATTCGCGCGTGATACCTAACGCGACGACCGGACCCACCATGTTCACGGCATTAAACATTTTAAAACCCAGATAAATCTGGAATGACAACGCAAGCCCGGTAAAACCACCCGTTAAACAGATGATCCAGATGGATTGATTTCCAATAAACTCCATGTGCTTGATGATTTCCGGAAAGCGCGATGGCTTCGCAAAAATCAAACGCACACTTTCATTGAAAAAGATCATCATCTTGCCGGTTTCTTCAACAAACCCACGGAAAAACTCAAGGACAGTTGAGCCTATCCAGGAAATCGCAAATGCTGTTCGTTGCACCAGGCTTTCAGAACTCATCAGATCTCCTTGCCTACATAAACGCGGGGCACACGCTCCCCAACACCCGTCAACATTTCGTAAGAAATGGTGTGAGCTTTTTTAGCGATCTCATCTGCCGACAACAAATGATTTGCGTGGTCCCAACCAAACAAAATCACTTCCTGATCCTTCAAGACATTTAAATCCTGTCCCTGAACGATGTCCGTCACATCAACCATCAAATAGTCCATGCACACGGTCCCGGTGATAGGAGCTTTTTGACCATTAAATAAAACATGCGCCTGATTCGACAGCAGACGATGATATCCGTCACCATAACCGATCGCGATCACGGCAATAACTGAATCACGTTTCGCAGTCCATTTCGCCCCGTAAGAAACGGTTTCTCCGGCTTTGACTTGACGGAAGGTATTTACGACGGATTTTAATGTCATCACCGGTTTTAAATCGCCAACGTCTGGACGCCCTAAAGAGCTGTAACCATAAATCATCAAACCCGGGCGAATCCCCCAGTTTTGCAACATCAAAGGATGAGTCGCATCCTTCACGCCGTCTTTTTGCATCTGCATCAGATTCAAAATACCGGAACTATTCAAGGCATGACAAAAAACGTTCATGGACTTAAAGATCTCCGAAACCTTATGCAGTTTTTGCAACTGATGTGCGCTGGTTTGATCAACTTCATCAGCGTTTTCACCGATGTACAAATGCGTGCACAAGGCTTTAACTTCGATTTTTGCGTGTCCATTCAGACGATCAAAAACCTTTTGCGCTTCTTCAACTCGGAAGCCCAGGCGATTCATGCCCGTATCGAATTTCACATGCACGCTGACTTTTTTATCGGCCACTTGTTCTAAAGCGTCGATTTGATCCCAAGAACTTACGACTGCCGTCATGTTGTTGGCGATGATGGCTTTGGCACCTTTGCTGTCAAACCCGCGGAAAACGAGAATATTCGCTTTCACTCCGGCTTGTCTCAGCGTCAAACCTTCTTCAATCAGGCACACGCCCAGATTTTGAATACCCAGTTTTTCCAGATGCAACGCCAGTTTGGCATCACCGTGACCATAGGCATTCGCCTTGACCATGGGACAAAGGAACCTTTGAGGAAAAGCTTTTTGAATGACACGAATATTGTGTGTCAGGTTGTCTAAATTAATTTCCGCAAAAGTTTTTCGAAACATTTCCATTAAAAACACTAATCCTATTCAGCCGGAATTTCGAATTCCGGCTTGTGACTTTCAGGGGCTTTGTACAAACAGATTTTGTTTCCACCCTTGTCAGCAATATGCGCCAATGCCTTGGCAGCTGTTTCATCCAACGTCTTACTTGAGTCGCACAGTGAGGGATACTCACTGACGCCCAGGCTGATGGAAACTTTCATTCCTTTATCCAGGAATGAACTTCCCTCGACCACACGACGAACGCGTTCTGCTCTTAAAGCTGCGCCCTTTTTAGAGCAATGAGGCAATACCATCGTCAGCTCATTGGCAGCCGTTCTAAAGTTCGTGTCATTCGTACGACTGGATTTTGCTATGACTGTCGCGAGCGATTTAAGCAACTCATCTCTCACCGCTTCACCCAAAGATGATTCAATCTCATAAAAATCATCCATAGAGATCTTTACGATGGCCAGCGGTTGCTTCAAACGACGCGCCCGCGCGACTTCTTCATCCAAGATCTTAACGTAGTGATTACGATTATAAAGCTCAGTTACGAAATCTTGGACTTCTAGCGCGTCGACTTTTTTCTCTAATACGAAATTTGAATAGCAAAGATTGAAGAGCGTGTATTCATCGGTCAACTGAGCGATGGCTTTGCTGTCCATACCACCGGAATAAACGAACAGTCCTTCCAATTGAGAACTCGCATACAAAGGAATCGCCTTAGGCGGATTCAAATGGAAAGCCTCGACCAGCATGGCCGAGAATTTGGCTGGCATTAAGCCCATCGCCAAAAGCGAGCCAAGATCCTTCATTTCCTCGGTCGTCATTTGCGAACCCACGCCCTGAATTTGCGCGGCATCGATACCGTTTCCATGGGTCGCGACAAAGCTGCGCACCGAAGGAAGAAATTTAAAGAACAAGCAACGAGACGTTGAAATCCCGTTCAAAAATCTTTGAATCATGTCTTCTTTGCTTTGTGCGGAACGATACTCGGCAATACGCACGGGGAATGACGGGCGCGCCGACTCTTCCTCTTGTTGCTGCATGGATTTGACCGTGGCGGCATGAACATCTTCCATTTGTTTTTTGGTGGATTCCAAATCTTCAAAGAGCTGTTCATTCTGGAAAGTCAGATACAATTTTTCGCAGGCACGATCCACAGACCACAAGACGCGAGATTCAATCGCTGCCGCATCATCTGAAATAACATCCATGAAGCCAAAGCTTTCATACTGTTTTAAAATTTCAAATTGGCTCAAAGAAGAAATAGCAATGAAACGAATCTCGTCATTGATTTTCTGGACGTGCACTACAAAGTCGCTCAAGGCACCGGCCAGGGTCGCCGTTGAAAATACCAACAAGTGCGGAGGCGTGTCGTTTAAGCGCTGTTCAAGTTGTTCGGGATCATGAATGAAATACGCATCATATCCCGCCTGTGAAAGATGAACTTTCATAGCAGCGCCTTGATCCACATCAGATGTGAATACATAAACGGTAAACTGAGAACTATGATCGCGTATTTCCAATTACGTCCTCTTTCCAGGTCTGCGAATTTCGACCTGATAACCATCAAGCTTGGATTTCTTAGCCGGTGCTGCCGCTGCTGGTGGAGCATTCACCAAATTTACCGGAGTAAATTCATCATCGACAGACGTCGACGAAGCGATCACTGTGCGCTCCTCCGAACTGTCGATGAAATCCAAATTCGGCGCTTTAGAAGGTGCCACGTTTTCTTCCGGAGCGACAACCCCAGGCTCCGATTCTTCGACAGCTTCATTTGCCATTACAACCGTAGACTCCTCGGGCATTTCCAAAAGTTTATCGATATTCACATCCAAAGGAGAATGAGTACCCACGGACGATTGCATTTTTGCCTCCAAGAATTCGGATTCTGCTTCCTCACGGTGCGGAGATTCTTCTTTCAACTGCAAGACTTCGCCTTGAATCTGAATTTTTTCAGCCGTAGGAATCACTGGAATCGGCGTCACTTCGTCAGACTTAACTGGTGCCTTCATAACGCTTACGGCTTGTTGTTTTTTGAATGTGATCATCACCTTCGTGCCAAAACCGCGCTCCGAAGTGACTTTGACTTCTGCATTGTGTTCTTTCAAAACACCAAACGCCGCCGACAATCCCAAGCCCATATGATTCTTAAATGATCTTGTCGTAAAGAACGGATCAAAGATCTTGGAAAGATTTGCAGAATCGATGCCTTCACCCGAATCTTCGAAAGACAGATGGATACCGGATGCATCTTCAAAAAGATCAATTTTGATTTCTTTTTTCGGCATGCGCTCCATCGCCTCGATGGAGTTCGTCAAAATGTTTTCAAATGCCTTGGTCAAAGCATCTGCATGCAAATCCAACGCCGCGGTTTCCTGGAAGTTGCGAACTAACTTCACACCTTTGTTCTGAAGCTCGGCTTCCATGTTTTTCAAAGCACGAGCCAAAGGACCTTCCACTTTCATGGAGTTTTTTTCTTTGATCTCTTCGCCAGCGTAACCCAAAAGTTTATTTAGAATTTCTCGAGCAGCACGTGTCTCACGCAAAATCGAATCGGTGTTATCAACAATCTCCCCTTCAGGATGTTTTGCCAAGATCATTTGCGAGTACCCCAGGATGGAGCTCAATGGACCACGCATCTCATGCGCCAGGGCTGAAGCCACACGCATGGAAGTTTGGACTTTTTCGTTTTGAGCAGTTTCAGGATCTGCGATCACCGTTTTTTCAACTGGAGGAGCGGCGGCGGCTTTCTTTTGCGCCTTCACCAGGTCGGATTCTAATTTTTCGATTTTGTTTTCAGCAGGAGCCACCACCCACAGGACCGCTGCGAGGCCGACCAATACCAGCCCCAACCCCATCAACAAGAATTGCCACCATAAACCGGTGCGACCTTTCAAAGCCTCGGTCATCGGAGCCGAACTCAACACCCACAAATTCGTTTGCGGCACTTGCTCGAACATTCCGTAAAGTTTTTGTTTGGCACTGATATCAACCACGCCACCGCCATGAGTAGCGCCGCTTTTTGCGATCTCTTTGAACATCGGATCGTCGCGCATCACAGTTCCCAAATATTCAGGAATTGTGTGCCCGACTGTCAGACCGTTTGTGGTCACGATCGAAAAAGAACTCAAACTGCCACGCTCGGAATCAATTTGTGATTGGAAGATTTCACCGGAACTGAACAGAGCATAACCACGATTTCCATCCAGCAGCACCACAGCCACATATCTGCCGCGGTTCGTGTCCTGGAATGGCTTGATATAAAATCGCAAATCGTTCGTGCGATTTTCAATTCTTCCCAAAGCGGCTTTCACAAAAGCGTTGTTCCAATTCGCTGCCTTGGAATTATCTCGGGTTAACAAAACTTGCGGCTCGATATCAGAACCATTCACGACGACAGAAGCCACCGCATAGTACGGTGCAATTGTTGACCAGTTGATTCTGTTTTTTTGGAAGTTCTCAGCATTGAAGGTCGCCGTCAGTCTTTGCAAGGACTTCAGTTCGCCCCCCAAAGAACGAGAGATGGAACTGATCTGCGTGCGTGTTTGTGCTTCTACCCAATTCATGCGATCGCCGTAAACGAAGCTATCTGTTCGCCACAAGACCGCGCCAATAAATAGCGCCGCCACTGCGATCAACACTGCTAGGAGTTTCACTTTCATCAGAGCTGTTCCTTCCTGTCACAACCTTAAACCCACTGCGTAGCTATTTCACATGTGAGTCTTTGATTTCATTGTAGATTTATTAATTGGCAAGAATCAAGCAAGACTCCTTTGCCAAAGGCACTAAAAGGATTTAGAAAGGCAGCATTATGAGTACTCACCGCAGTGACGTTTTGATTATTGGCTCGGGCTCTGCCGGCCTCGCTTTAGCTCTGAAAATGGCTTCGCACGGTAAAGTGATCGTGCTTGCTAAAGAAAAAATGACCGATACCAACTCCTCGATGGCTCAAGGTGGAATCGCCGCTGTGATGTCGGGCGAAGACAGTTTTGAAGCCCACATTCAGGACACATTGGTTGCCGGAGCGGGTCTTTGCAAAGAATCTGTAGTTCATAACTATGTCCATCAAGCCCCTGAACGCATTGAGGATTTGATAAACTGGGGAGTCCATTTTGACCTTCGCAAAAAAGGCGGCGAGGAAACTGACGAAATCGATTTGACGCGCGAGGGCGGGCACAGCTTTCGCCGCATTTTACACTTCGAAGATCAGACCGGTTTAGAAATCCATCGCACTCTTTTGGCTCGCGTTCGGGAACATAAGAACATCATTCTGATGGAACGATTCAACGCCATCGACTTGATCGTAAACAAGGAAGTGGATCCGAACGACATGAACCCGGTGACTTGCATCGGCGCCTATGCGTTGGATAAAAACACAGGCGAAGTGCACACTTTTGTAGCAAAAAACACAGCTCTTGCCACAGGCGGCGCTGGAAAAGTTTACCTCTACACTTCCAACTGGAGTGGCGCGACTGGTGACGGCATTGCCATGGCCTTTCGCGTGGGTGCGCGAATTGCGAACTTGGAGTTCATGCAATTCCACCCGACATGCCTTTATCATCCCAGCTCCCGCAACTTTTTGATTTCTGAAGCTTTGCGCGGCGAAGGTGGCGTTTTAATCGACGCCAAGGGTGAACCGTTCATGCACAAATACCACAAGCTGGCTTCCCTGGCTCCCCGTGATGTGGTGGCGCGCTCGATCGATAAAGAGATGAAGCGCACAGGGGCTGAGTGTGTGTATTTGGATATGACCAAATTAGATTCTGAGTTTTTGAAACAAAGATTCCCAACTATTCATGCAAAATGCCTGGAGCTGGGAATTGATATGACCAAGCAGCCAATTCCGGTCGTGCCTGCCGCTCACTATCTGTGTGGCGGTGTTGTTACCGATGAAAATGGTCGCACTGATATTCCGGGCTTGTGGGCCATCGGTGAAACTGCATGCACCGGCCTTCACGGAGCTAACCGTCTGGCTTCCAACTCACTTCTTGAGTGTTTGACGACAGCTCATAACTGTTCTGAACAATTGAAATCAGGAGCTGGGAACAACGAGTTTTTCCCAATAGAACCGAAAGCCTGGACTCACCCTGAGGAGTCCAACGACGACGAAATGATCGTCATCACCCACATGTGGGAAGAAATCCGTCGCTTGATGTGGAACTATATGGGGATCGTTCGTTCAAACAAACGCTTGGAGCGCGCACAACATCGCCTGGAAAATATTCTGTCAGAGTTAAAAGGCTATTATTCAAATATGAAAATTCACTCTGACATTCTGGAACTTCGTAATATTGCGATTGTTGCCAACTTGTCAGTGGAATGTGCCCTTCGCCGCCAGGAAAGTCGCGGGATTCACTACAACATCGATTATCCCGAGCAACAAGACCCTCCTCACGACACAATTGTCGTACGCGGACTGATTTAATCAGCTCCTGAAACCTGCTAGACCTTGTGCCTGCTTGCGCACCGAAAAGAAACCTTGTTTTCATTCGGGGCAAGCGGCAATCTAAAATTATATGTTCAAACGAGAAGAAGGCTTTTTTAAAGGTTTCGATAATACCAATTTGTTCTTTCAAATTTGGGACAATCCCAATGCTAAAGGAACAATCATCATTACTCATGGACATGGCGAACATTCTGAATGCTATCACCGCCTGGTTGAAGCTTTTAAAGATGATCAATGGTCGTTCTATGCCTGGGATCTTCGCGGGCATGGTCGTTCGGAAGGACGCCGCGGTTATGGCGTGCATTTCGATGACTACTGTCGCGATCATAAAATCTTTCTGGATAAAATTCTTGCGCTCGATAAAGTAAAAAAAGGTCCCGTCATTCTTTACAGTCACTCGATGGGTTCTTTGGTTGAATTAAAAACGCTGCTGAAAAATCCGGATATCAAACATGATGCTCTGATCATCAGCGCACCACTGCTAGGTCTTTCGATGGAAGTTCCTTTGGTTAAATCGTCAGCGGCATTCCTGCTAAATAAGATTTTACCAAAACTGACATTAGGAAATGAACTTGCCAACAAAGATTTAACCAGTGATCCGGAAGTTATTCGTGAGTACGAAAACGATCCTTTGCGCCATACAAAAATGTCACCGGGTATTTTTGTCGGGATGTTGGAAAATTGGGAGTACGTAAGACCGCGTGCCAATGAAATCAAAAAACCAGCTTTGTTTTTGCTTCCTGAAAAAGATCCGGTTTGCAGCACTCCTGAAGCGATGAAGTTTTACGAGCGTCTGGGCAGCAAACGCAAAGAAATCAAGGTTTACCCTAATGCTAAGCATGAAATCATCAACGATGTAATGCGTGAAACAGCTTTTGCTGATATTAAAAGATTTCTGGATAGTATTTTGGAGTCTCGTTAATGAAATATATTTTTGCTTTCGCTTTGCTACTTTCAGGCTGCACTTCTTATGAAATCACCCCAACGGGTCGAGCGCTGCGCACTGAAAACCAATACTTTGAAACGGTGGAGAAATTCTCTGATCGCACGACAAAGTATTCAGGTCTTTACAACGTCTTGGAAATGCAAGCGACGCTTTTGAATTCTGCGGTGACAGAAGCCCAGTTGGATCAACTGACTCGCTTCTATCAATGGGAAGATTCAAAATTCAACACTGAAAAAGCAAAACGTGAAACAAAGCTAAGCACTGAAACCGAGTTCTTTTTAAGTTTTTACACGCCAGAAAGAAAGAACGATGATTTGCAGAAAGACACCACTCTGTGGAGAACATTCCTGGATGTGGACGGTAGACGCTACGAAGGCAAAGTGACTCGCAATAAAGCCGCTTTGGCAGAGCTGGTGAGCCTTTACCCGACTCACAATCGTTTCTTCACCGCTTACAATTTGACCTTCCCCGTACCGGTAAAATCCATCGAAGGCAAAGAAATGAAAGTAACTGTCACCGGCCCGATCGGCTCTGGCACTTTGCACTTTAATAAAACGAATTAGACTATTTAAAGGGACTCGCTGTCCCTTTTTTTATTCCGTCGCACCACAACTCCAATCCTATTTTTGCAATCTGCTTTTATTGTTATTGACTGCGAATGCCGTCATGTAAGCATTCAAATCATGAAGACTTCGTATCAATTTGTCGGCTCTCAAGGGCGTCGGCTATGGACTAAATCATTCAGTTCACAAGAATCGTCACGCGGAGTCGTTATCCTCGGAACTGGCAGTGGCGAGATTCGGTCGGTTGATGATGAAGGCACTGAGGAAATTTGTACTTGGCTTAGTGAATTGGGCTGGAGATCCGTTGTTTACGATAAGTATGGCTGCGGGGAATCCGACGGTGACTGGAAAAATGTTACTTTTGATGACCTTCGCGATGATTTGGTGATTCTTTCCGACCATTTTAAATCACGAACTATCGGTCAACTGATCATTCTTGGACAAAGTGAAAGCTCCATTCTGGCAGTTGAAGCTGCTGCGAAAACGAAAAGTATTGATGCTTTGGTTTTAAGAGTCGCAAGCCACCAAGACATTTCTGACAGAATCAAAATGCAACTCGGCCACGACAAATGGGCAAAGTGGCTTGCTGATATCGAGAACGCGAAAGAATCTGGCAAAAAGTTTGTCGCCTCTCACCCTGTCAGCTATTGGCAGTCTCGTATGAATCGGACTTTAACTGGTGATATTATTCTGCAACTAAATATTCCCATCCTGGCGCTAAACGGTTCCGAAGATCACTTTACTCCAGCATCTGCATTTGAAAAAATTCATTCGGCACTTCATCAGAGGGACAATGCCTTACACAAAGGCATTGTTATCCCCGGCGTGGGACACGGGCTTATGTTACCTTCGGAAAAGTGGAGCTCATCGGTCGTTTCAAAAGAAATCCGTTCCTTTTTGACTATGGTTTCCGAACAACAGCGATAAAATCTAAACTCCCGGCCCCTTGCAGCTGAATATACATTGCTGGCTGAAATCCCAAGATAATTTTCCAAAACATCCGTGACAACTAACATCACCATGGTGATTCAAGCCCACAACTCCTGCAACTGTTCCTCGCTGAGCCCACGTAACCGATTCTTTGCATACGGGCGACCTTTTGCCTCGAGCTCGTTCAACTGAATATAATCCCGCACGATTTTGTATGGTTTATATCCCTTTACCACTCTGGAAAACGGTCGATATTTCCATACTTTAACACCTTCATGTTTCCGCGTGAAGGTATCGGTCAACACCTGCGCAAACTGCCCCGCCAACACTCGAAAGAAACTTTGTAGGCACGCTCTTCGTGGTGCTCGAATCAATAAATGAACATGATCTTTCTGGATGGAAAACTGCTCCACTTTCACGTGAAACTTACGGGAATATTTCTTCAGCAATATGTTCATCAACGCAAACGTGCGCGGATGACGAAGGCCGTTCTTCACGGCGGATTTATTCACCTTAAAGACCAAATGCAAAGGATCTTTGGTTGAGAGTGGCCTTGCTTTCCGGCCATGAGAAGATTTGCGAAGGATGCCTCCGTGAGAGTAGCGATGTTGCCAATGGGTATGCAGTGGTAAAAATGATTGTTGTTTTGGTTGTTTCATTGTCTCTCCTTCATAAAGGTCGGCGGTATGCTTGACCGATACCCCCGAATGAGAAAGGTGAAGTGCAAATGTGATGCTGATACGACGGGAAGATTTGTTGATTTATAGGATTCGATCCACCGAATATCGGACAAATGAAAAACAATATATGCAGAAAACACTCAATGTTAAAAATGAAGTGGCTCACGAGCGAGTTCTACCATGCCGGAACCTTACAGGGTACGGCGCAGGCCTTGACCGATACCCCCGAATTTGGGAACTAACGTATACAGAACTAACGTACACAGGTGAAGCGGAGGAATTGTTGCGACCGAACACCCACAAATCCAATTGTGCTGTGTTCGGTGCCAAGAAAACGATTAGCGGTGGAAGCGGCGGGCGACTTCCATGTCGAATAAGGGTTTGGCGAATTTGGCGGCTTTCAAGGCCCAGCCGGTCATTCCTGATGGCTCTAAAACATCCAAGTCGTGCAGGATGGCTTCGCGGATCATTTTTACGTATTGAGCAGGAGAGATCGTTTCGTTGGGCACTTCCATGTTTTTACTGAAAACGTCCACTACTTTATCGAACATGCGGGTTTTGATTCCCGGTGTAATCAAAAGCAAAGTCGATACACCCGTCTCTTTTAATTCCGCATGCAAGCATTGAGTGAATGCGGCCACCGCTGCTTTTGAAGCAGCATATGTCGTGTTCGCAGGGAAATGCATATAGGCGGCGACGCTGGAGTTATTGATGATCTTACCACGCTTGCGTGCCAGCATTCCTGGCAACAATCCGTGAGTGAGTTGAATCAAGCTGCTCACATTCACTTGCAACATCTCGTAAATTTCATCGATTGACTGTGTTTCAAGCAAGCCGCCCGTCAGTTGACCGGCGTTATTGAACAGAATATCGATTTGCACATCTTGAAGTTTTTTAAGCAACTCGGACACAGCAGACCGATCGGACAGATTGGCGATCCAAACAGTCACGGACTTCGCGCCTGCTGCATTTAATTCTTCCACCAATTCGGCGTCTTCTTTACGAATCACCAAGTGAACATGGGCTTTGTCTTCCGCGCACATTTTTGCGAAGGCACGACCGATACCTCTGTTGGCACCTGTAACGAGTATATGACGTCCTGTGATTTCCATAGACTATCCTTCTTTGATCGGCGTGCTGACTGGCAGGCCCCAGGATTTTAGAATCTCTAACTCGTCCTGAGCCGATGTGGATTTTTTAAATTTCGCTCCGGATTTGCCACTCACACGCTTCTGACATGAAGGCCAATCACGGTGACGATACACCAGTCCACCGATACTGCTTAAATAACTGAAAGCCGCTTTCTTTTCCGTTGGAGATTTCATCTCGGGCAACGAATGGTCTGCGGGAACTTCCAAAATGTTGATGGGATAATTTTTTAGACTGCCTGAATACAAATCGATATAATCATTTTTTGAAAAGGCCACGGCGATCTGATCGCAACGTTCATTTCCAGGAATACCTACGTGCCCACGGCTGTAGCGCCAGTCCACTTTATTGCTCGGCCCGCGAGCCTGTACGACCTGGCTTAATTCTTCCCACAAATCACGATTGGAAACTTCGGCACCTTCGGCTGTTTTCCAACCACGCTTTTTCCACCCAAAAACCCATTGCGTGATTCCACGAATAACATAGGTGGAGTCCGTATAGAAATGCACGGGACCTGGAACCTCGGCCACAAACTTTAAGGCTTCAATTGTAGCCTTCATTTCCATGCGATTGTTGGTCGTCGCGCGATCACCGGCTCCCAGTTCTGTCACTGTATCATCGGGTAACAAAATAACCGATGCCCAGCCACCAGGACCGGGATTTCCAGAACAAGCACCATCAGAAAAAATTTGGATGTATCCGCGATTGTTTTTCACCCCTTGATCCTGACACGAGCCCCTGCAGAGTCAACTGCTGGACGGCCGCGTAGCTATCATCACGCGGCCTTTCTGGCCCCTTCATATCAAGGTTGTTTGATGTACTCTGTAATCTGTGACTTCATACGCGTATTCAGCTCCGTCAGGTGCGAAATTTCCTTGATCTTGACGATTTCATCCATCGGATAAACGACTGCCAATTTCACGGATTTCACGCGGTCCAGATATTTCATACGATATAAAGCCCAGGCATAGGCTTCCAATTGTTTAAACGCAGTTTCTGAGTAACGCTGTGAACCCGTTTTGTAATCCACCAACCAGGCGGTGTCGTCAACGATGCCCCACAAGTCAATCTGACCTTGCATCAGAGCATTTTGCTCCATCAAAGCAAAACCCCACTCCACAAAACCATTTTCGATGATTTTTAAAAGTGGCAATTGTTCGGTTTCTGCCAGGAACGTCAGTGGAGCTTTCAGATCTTCGTCGGAAATCTTTAAAAGATCGTCGTACGAAGTGAACTTTAACGATTCAAACAAACGGTGAGCCGCCGTTCCTTGTTGTGCGCGGCCAAGGCCTTCCGCCAACTGCCCCATAGACGGTGTAAATTCAGATTCAGATGCAGAATTAGAATTCGCACCAGAATCAGTCGTTGGAGCCACTAGAGCCGTAACAGATATGTGTTTGCGCTTCTCCGTTTTGTGGTTCACGGACCATGGGGCACGCAGCTCTTTGTGTTCCAACTCTTGATCGGCCATTTTTACTGGATGAGGATTTTCACGGCGAACAACATACGAGAAATCTGCCTCTTCGTGGAAACCCTCTTCAATATTCAAAGGACACAAAGCAGCCCAGGATTTTTTGCCGATCTTTTTCTCATCCCATTGCAAAGTCACACCGGACTTCGCGCGAGTCAGCGCCACATAAAGCACGCGGTGGAACTCATCCCCCTCACGGCGACGAAGTTCTTCCATGATTTGATCAGCCAGAATACTTCCTGCCAGCATCTGCGTTTCTTCATCGCGAACTTTCAAGGTCCATTGACCCGTCTTTTCATGAAAAGAAATCACTGGAGCAAAACTTGCCCGTGGATCTTTACCCATACCCGGCAAAATCACATGCTCGAACTGCAAACCTTTAGATGCATGCACCGTCATGAAATTCACACGTTTTGGCTCGATCACCGGAGTTGCATCCGAATCCTCGCCGCCCTCATCAGTCGACAAAGAATCCAAGCTGCTGTCCAAGAAATCCAAGAAGTTAAAACCAGGACGACGCTCTTCTTCACTTAATAACGAAACGACTTTCCACAAATTCGCCTCGCGACGACCTGTGGAATCAATACGTGCGGAATAATCAAACAAACCTAAATCAATCAAAGCACTTTTCAAAGTGAAGGAAAGACCTTTTTCTTCACTGGTTTCCAGCAAAGATTTTAGAATAGAAATCGGATGCTGAGCGGATCGACCTTCCAACGTTTTCAAAGCTTCTCTCCAAAAGGAGTGTTTGAAACTGTGGCAAAGATCCATGATCTCGGTATCAGTCATCGCCAGCCAAGGCGAGCGCAACAACGCCACCAAATTTGCATTGTCGTGAGGATTGACCAGGAATTTTAAAATCGAAAGAGCATCCAAAACTTCACGGCGCTCATAAAAACCACTGCCGCTATGAAGCTGCAAAGGCACTCCGTAATCTTGGGCGACCTTGGCAATATCAGACAAAACTTTATGCGTTCGAGAAAGCACACAGATCTGCTCCGGGGACACACCTTCATTCAAAAGTTCCTGAATGCGCGAGACAGTTCCCAGATACTCTTTTGAAACTTCGTCTTCCGCTGTGGTTTCCGTGACTAAAACTTGCACCACCGGATCCGCTGGACCCTTTTTCTCTTTTTCAGGATGCGGAGTCATCGGGGCAAATTGCTTTTTATCCAAACGCGTAAAGTAATGATTAAAGAACTCCAAAACTTCCGGAGTAGAACGATAGTTCACCAGCTTTTCTTGAACATCGCCGTCTTGCAGGGATATTTCATTCACCTTTTCCTGGAAGACTTCAGAACGTGCACCACGGAATAAATAAATACTTTGCTGAGGGTCTCCGACCACAAAGTGCAACTTGCTGCCAATCAGGCTGCGCAAGATTTCCACCTGAATCGGGCTGGTATCTTGGTATTCGTCGACCATCCAGAAATCCCACTCCTGGGAAAAGTTTTCCGCAGACTCTGGAGATTCTTTGATGATCTTGTAGCTCAAGGTTTCCAAGTCAGACATGGAAAGC
Organism: Bdellovibrio sp.; assembly: GCA_039594295.1. GTDB lineage: Bacteria > Bdellovibrionota > Bdellovibrionia > Bdellovibrionales > Bdellovibrionaceae > Bdellovibrio. The sequence continues at coordinate 171,887 of JBCNNR010000002.1, read as the reverse complement.
AAACCGCTTTCCAATTTTTGCTGCATCAAATCCTGGCAGAATAGCTGCGCCAGGGTTTCGAACTGTTCACAGTTCTTTTGATGCTTCATCCAGTAATCTGGACGATAACGAGAGGCTTCGAGCAACTTGTCGATACGATCCCGTAGCTCCTCAAGCTCCTCGTTAAGACTTCCACTGAATGGTGGAGAGGTCTTACGATACTGGGGTTTGGTAATTCCGTCCCACATCCCCTGCAACAGACCAAAAAACTGCCCCAAATCCTGCGCATCCCAATTAAAGGACCACAGAGTGGCCACGTACTCTTTCCATTTCTCGTTATCAGTTTCCTGATCGATCTCCAGGCACACGCGCTTAAGACGACCGCCAATATCTTTGATAACTTTGCGGGTCTCAGCTTCTTGCTCTTCAGCAGAAATAAAACGCAACTGCGGAAAGACGATTCTTTCCGAGAAATATTGCAGGAGCGCACTTTCAATCACGCTGAACTCGTACTCTTCCAGCAACTCCTGCAAGTTGGGATTTTCCAGGATGTGTTTACGCATGATTTTACGAGCACCACGACGAATTTCACTGTCGCTCATGATTTTGTAATCAGGAGTTAAGCCAATGGCAGAACCATAGCGGGACAAAAACAGGCTTAAAACACCGTGAATCGTGGAAATCTGAACTTGCGAACGGGAGTTCGCATAATGGAAAAGCTCTTCGCTTTCACGCTTCAAGGCTTCAGCAGAAAGACGCTCTTTCAATTCTTGCGTGGCTTTACGCGTGAAAGTCGTGACCACAATGCGCGGAAGCCTGCCGTGCACCGTCTTAAAGTAAGCTGCATAATCCAGGAATAACTCCGTCAAACGAGTTGTCTTACCAGCTCCGGCACCTGCGCGAAGAATCGTGTTTTTTAATTGAGGTGCGGTGCGCGACACTGTCTTCTCCATTCACACGAAGTACAAATTTGCGTATCGACCGGAACAGGACGAATCTCTCCCAGACGGATGCGCTCCAAAGTTGCCATCAAAATTTTTGTGAACTCGGTCAAATAAAGTTCCTTCGCCTCCAAGGTGGCATTTTTATCCTTAGTGCGAGTTGCGGGATACAAACGGCCCGCTTTATCGTTGATGCGGAAACCTTTACGATCAAAGGTCCGGAAAATATAATAGAAAAGTCCAATGACTTCGCCTTTCATTTCCTCCATCAGGGATTTTTCAATCACCCACATGTAAAACAAAAGTTGCAGTTCATTGTTTTTAAGCCAAGAGCCGTGGGCTGAAATTCCACCGGCCGAGCTCTTATAATCCAAAAGAACCAGATGACCCTCTTGATCCGTATCCACGCGGTCAATGGAACCGGAAATACGGAAAGCACCTTCGCTGGGTTCTTTACTTAAAGTTTCACTTTTTGGATCCAGATAAAATTCAAAACGCTTCTCACGCTCCAAAGTTTTGGTGCGATTGTATTCCTGACGCCATGTCTTTTCAAAATCCAGAAATCTTTGCGCCAACTGCACATGCTTTTTACGGAGTGGCAGCCACAGTCGTTCGTCTGCAAACAAAAGCTTCTTGTCTGTACGAACGGCTTCCAGAATTTCTTCGATCTCAGTGGGCTTCCAATCAAAACGCATCGGCTCCTGGGTCAGCTTTTCAAACAAAGCATGGGCCAATTGGCCGCGAGTGCGATGATCGACATCAAGATCAACCTCTGGGAGATCTTTCAGTTTGAAATATCTTTGAGCTGCAAAAATAAACGGACATTCCAGATAACTTTCAATTGCAGAAGCCGAAATACTTGGCAGCTTTTTAAGTTCCACCAAAGGCAAATCCGTTTTACCCAGATCCAATTGAATCTTGTGCTCAATTTCGGCCTTACGGTTATCCACCCAATCTCGGCCAGCGCCCTGCCTGGAGTATTGAATTTCGTCCCAGCGAGTTTCCAGCGGAACCGTTAAAGCTTCATGAGCGTGTCCCGCACTTAAGCTCATCCAGAAAGTGGATGGCGAGCACAAGGTGCCCGAGAGATCGGTCCCGCCAAAGCAATAAATATCGTGAACCGAATCAGCCTCTGCCAAGAGTTTTAATTCAAATGCCAGATCACTTTGATCAGGATTATCCAAATAAAAACCAATGTCTTTCGCAAGATCAAAATAATCCGAACCCGATAACTGCGTTTTATTGCGGGACTTCAAAGATTCATCCGTAAGCCCCAGGAAAATTCGATAGCGCGCTTTTTCGCTATAGGCCGACATCAATTTCGTGACTAGCACTCCAGAGCTTTCGCCTTTTTCCAGACTGTACTCTTTCGCCGCCACAATACTTTCCAGATACGAGAGCCATTCTTTCCAGATCAGCTTGGTGTTAGCGGTCGCATTCTGCAAAAGTTCACGCAGAACGATTTGCACGACTTCTGTGTCCGAGGAACTCCAGAAGCTTAAGGCCTTACCCACAAACTCATCGCGTACCACTGCGCCACTTAAATCAATCTGCTCGAAATAAATTTTATGTATCAATTCATTGCGAGTCAGATCTTCATTTACATAAAGACTTTTGAACAAGGCTTTAAAGTCTTCATAGCGAAGCGCTTGGGATTCATGTTTTTCAAAAAAAGAAATTTCCAAATCCGACGAAGACAATCGTCCGCTCTTTGCACGCAAAGTTGCCAGCCACCTTGTCGCCGAAGGCAAGCTCTGTACTTTATGAGTGATATCTTTTTGAACAGGAATGCCTTCCTCTTTCAGGAAAGCTTGCAAAACCGGCCAGTATTGTTCGATATCGGGAGCAATCACAGCAATATTATCAGCAGGGACTCCAGCTTCTAACCACTTACGAACCTGACCCACAGAGTTTTTGATTTCTGCCAGCATTCCGGAGAAACGCAGAACTTCTTTGGTCTTTGCCCCGACAACGGCGGGTTGAAGTTTTTTGATGGACGAACTTTGCCCACGCAAATCTTCATAAGGTTTCAACAGATATTTAAATTCTTCACGCCAAGCAGGCATTGGTTCCAATACCACCACGTCGATCGAGCGCGACAGAGTTCTTAAAATCTCCGCTTCAACACGAGAGATCTCTCCGCTTAAATCCACGATCAATGGAATATCCCAAACTCGCTCAAGCTCATTGAAGGATTGAAGGTAAGCAGTGATCCAATCAGCGGTGATGATATTGTATTTTTCCAAAAGCTGGATCGCGCAGAAACGAGCGCGCAGATACCAGGCTCCCCAACGATTTTTGGCTTCAGGATGTTCCTCGAACCAATCGTTAAGTTTTTGTGTTCCCTCGGGATGGAAGATAATTGCAGCTAACTGATCGATATAAGAAAAGACCGTGTCTTCTGCAGAAGAGTTTACTCCCAGGGCTTCGGCATTTTCATCCAGGATCGTGCGCAAGATGGAACGCGCAAAAGGATCACTCACCAAACGCAAACGCGGCTCCAAACGTTTCAACAACAACTTCCACAAATCACTGGCACGCAGAACGGATTCGTCCACGTACTGCCCGTCACGAGCAAGGATTTTTTGCTGCAACTCAAATTTGGTGCGCAAATCCGACACGAGCCAGGACTGTTCTCGTGGGTTGTAATTGGCAAATAGCTCGTTGATCTGCGAGCGATTTTCGATTGGGACAATTTGTAACATCAAGGTTTACCGGCGTTGTTTTAGTTTCCGTCTTTTACCCTGATTATCTGTGAATTTAAAGTCCGCATCAAAGGCTAAATCGATGCCAACGCTGATCATATAACGATTATCTGCTGTTTGGCCCGGATAGGCCCCAAGTTCCTCGGTGTAACTTACAGCATCAATGTGAAGAATAAATAAATTTATGCCTGCGCCATAGCTTAAATAGCCCTGACTGTAACCGGCACGAATATCAATTATCGGCAAAGAGATCTCAGCTCCAAGGTGGAGCTTTTTACCAGCTTCGATATCTGGCTCCAATAAATGTCGCGCTTCACCGCCAAAAGCTAAATCCAAACCTGGCAAATCAAGTGTGACACCAGCACCCAAAATCAAATTTTGCGTAATGTGAGGAGGAGAATCATCCCCTGCGGTTTTTCTGAAGGCAGTGTTCCCCACGTCTTGCCAAACCAGTGCGACGTTCGGTTTCAAAAGAGGCAGATCCACCGTTGTTTGAAGTGCCAAATCCACGCCATAACCCTGCCCCTTATCGTCAAAGTAGGCACCGATATCACTAAAGCTGCTGGCGTTGGAAACGTCGGTCATGCTCAACTCTTGTTTTACACCACCCCAGCGATCCACTCTTTTGACAGCGGTCCCCAAGTAAGTTCCAGGCCCGATGTTAATCGCATAGCCAAGATAATAACCGACATCTTGTCTGAAATAAGTTTCAAATTGTGGATAGGAAGGATTGTGAAGCTCTAATGAAGTTTCAATATCATTCAAATAACCAATGGCAAAATTACCAACAGCAATCGCCGATTTGCCCGTGGCCTGAACCCACACGCGTTTTCCGAATAAGGAATTATAGGTACTGGAATCACTGGGATTGAAATTCTGTAAAGCATCGATGTCTTCTTTAGACAATGAGTTTAAGCTGACGCCAACTTCTGCAGCTTTAATATCAAGCCCCTGCACTTTACCGAGAGCTGCGGGATTGTAAAACACCGCATCCGCACCATCGACGAAAGGAACGTAAACTCCTCCCATCCCGAGTGAACGCGCATTACGTGCGAATTCAGACAATGACTGAGCAAAGGATGTAGTTGAAATCATCAAGATGAAAATCAGTAATAAGGAGCGCATCATCTAGGGCGCTCCCGGGATGGATGTCGTCGGACAGCACAAGTCTGCCGGAATTGGTGGAGTGAAAGTCCCACTGGTGAGATAGGTGACCGAGTTCGCGATACTGCAGGAACCGAATCCAAATTCAGCCGAATCCATCATGAATCTCATCGCATAAACCATCTCAGGACTGACGGACGCAGGCGTCGTCATTGTTGCACAACTTGTGGCTGCGCCTGTTATCGCGGTCATTGCATTGTCGCAGGCGTCACTCAAGTCACCAATAGCGCTAATGGTTGTGCCACCACCCAATGCATCTGTTAGCGCGGGCAAATTTTCCAAGATCAAACCTAAGCCCGAAGCCACACGCTTGATATTTGCGGTGCTCATATACTTGGTTTTTCCGGCTGGCGGTAAACCGAAAGTAGCACGATAATAGTTAGTACCTGGAATTGGGTTCGGTGCATCTTTCCATTTGGTTAAACTGCCTGTGGCGTCCTCATGGCAGACCGTCGCATCTGCATCCATGGCACCATTGTGATCACCAGAATCCAATTGCGCCGAAAGGTTCGTTCCAATGCGAGCGACACCTAACAAGGCCAAGAATAAGTTTTCATTGGCATTACGTTGAGCCGCCGTACCAATTCCCTGTAACACACCAATCGCAAGTTCACAGGAATCCGGATCGACAGCTCTGCCTCCCCAAATTCCCATAAAATATTTGAACATCTCTGTCGCCGAGTTATTCGTCATTCCTTGAATCAAATCAAAAAAGAGCAGCCCACATTTGCCAGCATAAGCCGACGCCAAAATCATTTTCACGTCGCGACGAGCTTGATAGCCCGCTGACATTTTTCCTGTGATGATACTGACCGTAGAATCCCATGCCATGTCATCCAGATCTTTTTTGGCATCAATAAAATAGGCTTCGTCCGTATCCTTATTGGATACTTCTGACAATACGTTCTCAGAACCACAAGAAGTTGTGATTGAAAGCGTAAATATTAGAATAAGGATGCGTGCAAAAATACTCATGCCCTTCCTTAGAACCTGAATGAGAACTTCGTGTTATATCTGCGGTCTTCTTTAGGTGAACTAGCTGTGCCGATTTCTTCTCCGAAACTGGAGAGCTGCCATTGCCAACGTTCTGATGCGATTTCTATACCTGCGGTCCAATATCTTTGATTATACCCTGCTCTGGCAAAGAACACATCGCCGAAGTTCATTTCGAAACCAGCGTGGATCAATTTGGACTTATCGTCTTCGTCACCTGATGTTAATAAGCCACGGTACTCAACCGTCCACGAAGAACGTAAGTAATTTGTATGTATCGGAAATAACGCCGCTGCAATGTCCAGATCCTGCTTAACCAAATTGGGACGATTGGTGGTCGCCGAAGCTGACTGACGGAAAGAGTCTGTTTGATTGAAACTTGTGCCGCCGATGTCATGCAAAACTGCCGTAACCGTCGGAAGATACTGCCACGGAGCCGACAGCATAATTGCTGCATCCGTTGATAGGCCCACTCCAGAATTCGCAATATCAGCATAGCTCATAGAGCCCGCTGAACTCAGGGTTCTGTTGTCGACTTCGATACGATCAATCAGTTTGGTATTAAAACCCAACTTTACTCGGCCATCGAAAAAGCGAAAATTAAATCCTAAAACCAAGGCCAAATCACTGCGATAGTAAGTATCGATCGTACTGCCATCGGTACTCATCTGCGCATCTAAAAGATAATTATTATAAAGACCGATACCAAAATTACGCATCACCAGAGAGGGAAATACCTGTCCCTTGGCGTGGTAGTATTTATCACGATTCGCATTCAAGGCGTCTTTAACATCAGCAAGATTAAACGGATTCGAATACGCACTATCGGAGTACATCGACATCGCATTGGCATTCAATTCCAACTCGGGATCGAAAATAGTTCCATAGGTATCACGTAATTTTCCCAATGCTGCTGGATTCACGATCAAGGCAGTTTCATCATTCACCACTGCAAGGCAAGCTCCACCCATCGCCTGACAGCGAGTCCCCGAATAAAAAGGACGCGGCGTGCGCTCTGCCGCGTTCACGTCAAAGGCGAACGCGATCATCAAGACTATTTGAATGAGGGCGATCCACAAAATCCGTTTCATAGTTCCATCCACTCGTTAAACTCGCGAAAAATTAAAATTTTTCGTCAAAGTTCTTATCGGTCGAGATGAAGCTCACATTGAGACGTCTCAGAAAAATACGGAGCAAAGTCCAGCATTAAGCCCCCCGCTGAAAGTCCGATAAGTAATCATATAGCAAATAAAATGGTTCTACGTCCGAGGAGATTTTGCGATGGTTCATTCAAAGTTTACGGCATTGGTTGCTGGTCTGGGTGTTATGGCCCTCCTATCAGGTTGCGAGCCTGCTCAATCAGAAAATGATATGGTGCTTGAAGCGCAGTATTGTTTGGATTCTGCAAACTCATCTAACGTTGATTCTTGCTTATCAGGAATTAGCGCGGTTAAAACCAAAAATGCCTATGGCATCCGTTGTGCCGCTGGTTTCGTAAAATCCGGTGTAACCTCTGCTGCCAATATGTCGGAAGCAATGAATGCCATTAAAAACAATGGTGGCACTTCTACAATGCTGTCCATTTTGAATTTTTCAGGTTCGACTTCGCTAGCAAATTGGACTGCTGATCAGTGCTCGCAATCTGGATCCTCAGGTCTGGCATTACTGGGCGCGATGGCAAAAAGTGCGACGGCTTTAGCTTCTGCAATCAATGATTTCCCTTCATGTTCGAATACTGGTGGAACAATCACATGTGACCAAACCCAAATGAATGATTTACTTGCCGATATGGAAGATGCACTTAAAAATGGGTCGGCAGGGCAAGCCACATATGATACGGCAATCGAAACCGTCACTTCAGTGGTAGAGTCGGTCCAGGCCGTCTACGCAGTTTCTTGTGGAACTGTGAATGCTAATAAAGATATCTGCGGACCAATCGATACGGCATTGGCAAACGCCAGCCTCACTGCCGACGACCTAGCAAGCTTAGACTCTGCCCAAATAAAAGAACTCGGAACAAAACTGCTAGCGCAATGGCAACAATAAAAAAAACTCCTCGAAAGAGGAGTTTTTTCGTTTAGAAATCTAAGTTCAATCTTGCAGCGTAGGATCGACTTTCAACCGTCTGATTTCTTGGTCCTACGTTGTCCGCATAACTGACCAAATCCAAATTGAAGATTCCTAACTCAGCAGAAATCCCTGCGGTCCAGTAGCCTTGGCTTACCCCAAAGCGATAATGTCCCTTCCACCAATTATAGACAAACCAATCGAACTCCAAGCCTGCATGGATCCCACGTCTCCAAGTAAACTCTGGATGGCCTAAATCGCGGACATCCAAGACGCCACGTCCACCGAAGATCCAAGCACGAGGATACTCCCAACGAGTTCCTAAATCATAGACGCGATAGTTTTTTTCCGGATGAAGATTCTCAGTCTGTTCTTCTTTATTTATCAACTTTAACGAGTTGTTAAAGCCTGTTTCTGCCACGTTTCGGGCGACGGCAGCAAAAGTAGGACGAACTAATTGCATCCAACTCCAAAATCCCGAACCAGGAATTTCGGGAGTCCACATCAAACCTACATCTGCATCGATGGTGTATCCCTCAACAAGGTCTTCCTTCTTTACGATCTGATCACTTGTTGCAAGGTCGGAAGATTGTATGCGCTTACTTAGGAATCCACGATTGATAAATTTCCCTGTGATCCCCATAGAGAAACGTCCGTTATCAAAGAAATGAAAATCGTCGGCATACGACAGTGCCAGAGTCGTATCTGCATATGCCTTTGTGTCTATAACCGGGGTAGCACTTTTGTGCATTTGTAATTCCACGGTTAAATCCATTGGAATTAAAGCAACACCCCATTTAGGTCTCACCCAAACACCTTCCATCGGAGCCACTCGAAGAGAATAAACATCACCATAGTGACGTTCAATCAAGGCATAATAAGCATTATCTTTCGCATTTTGATCAAGCGCGGGATTATCTTCGATCTCTTTATATTCATCATAGAAATCTTTAGCACCCGGTGTTCCCGCATAGGTCATCGACAAATTCACTTGCCCATTTTCACGACGAGCTAGACCAGCAGGATTATAAAAAATCGCAGTATAATCATCTGCGACCGCTACAAACGCATCCCCCATCCCCAATGCGCGCGGAGACTGATATTGATGATGGATAGTTGTACTGATGCTTTCATCAGCATTCGCGGTGTTCAAAAACAGAAAAGAACAAAGTGTAGCCGAGAGGAGAAGAGATCCTCTTTTAAACATAGATTGTCTCCAATTTACTTTTACAAAGATTGTAGACGTAAATTATACTTTTGCTTATGCGAGTTTCTATCTCTACCCTTTTTTTGACCTTAGTCTTGCTCTCGAATGTGAGTCTTGCGGCTCCGACTGCAACGACCACACTCGACACGACTCCGCTCTCTGGCGAGAGTGATCCGTATCTTTCAGATAAGGCGGCTTCATTGCGAACACCCGCACCCACCTGGCAACTGGGAATTATGGCAGGATTTGCAGGTGGTAACTTTTTAGAAAGCGACGAGTGGCCTCAAGGACCTAACTTTGGACTGCGCTTGGCGAATCTGGATCGCGAACGTGCCGTTTGGGATTTGCATGTGTCCTTGGAGAAAGAAAATGTCGTCGGCGTCTTTGGTGCGCGTCGCTGGTATATTGAAAAGGACAGATTCAATCCCTATGCTCGCGTGGCCCTGGGAACTTATTTAGACCCCAAGGCTGAGCTCGGAAACCTGGTTGAAATCAAACGCATTCGAGCTCGCGGTGGCGTCGGCTTTGGCGATCCCTTCTTTTTCGAGTTTGGCGCGGGTCTCGCAGTGGTGGGACCTGACCTGTATGCCTTGCTAGGATATAATTTTAACTTCTGACCGCTCGCTTCATAGGCAGGTCTTCGTTGCCACCTGCCCGGTCCATTGATAATCCTGTGCCGTCTTTAACAGCAAAGGATTTGATATGAAACACATCGTTCTTGCACTTACTCTGGTTACTGGTCTTACTGCGCACGCAAGCCTTGGCGAACTTCGCGGGCTGGGCACGATGACCGCTTCCTACGATCAATTCAACGGCAAAAAAACTGTTCGCAAATATGAAAATTGTAAAATGGCGATGAACCTAAAGCGTTCAGCGACTTCTTTGACGATGGATTTCGCAGTGATCGATTGCCTGGCGACGAATGATTTCTTTGGCACATACTACATTAAAGGCAATCAGTTGGTTGACGAAAAAGGCAAAGTAAAAGGCCAAGTTCTTCCTGATGGCACATTCCAAGTCACAGAAAAATCATCACGCCTAATCAAAGGCACGATGACTGAATACGAGTTTGGCGGCGGCTTTCCTCCAGAACCAGGATCACCAGGTAACGGTGGCAACTTCCCTGATCCAAACAACCCACATCGCTGCGTTCCTGTGGTTCGCAAAAACAACGTGGAATTGAACAAAGTAGTAACTTACAAAATCAAACAACTTGAAGATCGCACTTGGAAAGTTCAACGCGCAACCAGCGAAGACCAACTCGCTTGGGGAAGCAAAAGCGGCCGCGGCGGCTGCCCAGGAACTTCGTATAAAACTAAATTGGGATCCACGACAGACATCAACGTGATTCTAAAATAAAAAAAAGGGAGATCATCGATCTCCCTTTTTTATTTCTATTTCAACGTCTCCAACCACTCCGCCAGACGCTCGACTTCTTTCAGCAAGTGTTGTTCATCGCGATTGTTGTGAACGACGAAGTCGGCTTCGGCCTCTTTGCTGGCGATCGGAATTTGCGAAGCAATGCGCATTTCAATTTCGGCTTCTGTCAGCTGGTTTCGACGCAGAAGGCGCTCTTTTTGTTGATTGCGCGTGCAAGAGATCACCACGATTTGATCGAAATTTTCCTGAGCGTGAGTTTCAAATAAAAGAGGAATATCGTAAATCGCCAAGGGTACACCGCTCTCTTCCAGGTTCTGGCGACGGCGTGCGATTTCTTTACGAATCAAAGGATGAGTGATGGCCTCAAGAGCATGCAGGCGATCTGGATTTCCAAAAACTATCTGCCCAAGCTTTCTGCGGTCTAAGTTTCCGTCAGGGAGAAGGACGTCACCGAATTCCTGGACTATAGCCTTAAGTCCAGGAGTGCCACCGCGAACAACTTCGCGCGCCACTTCATCTGCGTCTATTACGTTATAACCGCGATCTCGGAGCATGCGACTGACTGTGCTCTTGCCACAAGCTATACCTCCGGTCAGTCCTATCCATTTCATAGCCAAAACTCCTTTAGCTGACTATTTATTTTACCGATACTCCATGCAAAGGGGAACATGATTTCATGTCTCAAGCTGTAGAACAATTCGGTAAGTACATTCTATTAGAAAGAGTTGCCGCCGGCGGTATGGCCGAGGTGTATCTTTCTAAATCTACAGGCGCTGTAGGGGTTAATAAGTTTGTCGCTATCAAACGTATCCTCCCACAGTACTCTGATCACCAGGAATTCATTGAGATGTTCAAGGAAGAGGCGAAAATCGCCGTCAACCTGAACCATGGTAACGTTGTCTCAATTTACGACTTCGGTGTCGAGAAAAACCAATTCTTCCTCGTAATGGAATTTGTGGAAGGTCGCAACCTTCGCCAAATCCTGAATGAACTTAAGAAAACAACGACATCTTTTACGATCGAACAGATCGTCTACATGATGAAAGAAGTGGCTGCGGGTCTTGACCACGCTCACCGTTGCATCGACGGTACTACAGGTCGCCCTTTGAATATCGTTCACCGCGATATGAGTCCACAAAACATCATGGTCAGCTTTGAGGGCGAAGTTAAAATCATCGACTTCGGTATCGCGAAAGCTGAAACACAAATTGAAGCAACCAAAGCAGGTACACTTAAAGGAAAATACGGCTACATGAGCCCTGAGCAAGCGGACGGTCAAAACATCGACCCGCGCACAGATATTTTCTCGATGGGTATCGTCTTGTGGGAGCTTTTGGCGAATGACCGTCTGTTCACTTCCAACAGTGAAGCAGCGATCTTGCGTAAAATCCGTGAGTGCCAAATCCCAAGCATCCGCAAAATCAATCCTTCTGTTCCTCCAGAACTAGAAAGAATTGTTAATAAAGCTTTGGCGAAAGATCGCAGCCTTCGTTATCAAACGGCGGCTTCTTTGCACCGTGATTTGAACAGATTCTTAAATACTCAGTATCCAGAGTTTTCTCCTCAGGATTTCTCGGTATTCATGAAAAATGCTTTCTCGGCTGCGTTTCTTGAGCAACGTCGTAAGCAAGTCGAATTTGCAAAAATCCAAGCGCAACCAACTGAAGATAAAACAGTGGTTACGCAAACTGACACCCGTATTCCACCTCAGAATGTCCCAACTCCTCCAACGCTTGCTGCGAAGGACGAAGAAGGCAATCTGGATATCGATACATCCACAGATATCCGTGTTTCTTTGAGCGAACTTAAAACGCCGCCAAAACCAAACACCTTAAGTGGTCATACAAAGACAACTACTCACACCGGCATGACTCGTGGGCCTAATTCCGCGACAGCAGCGACTCGCCCGGGTACGAATCCAAGAATTCCGCAATACAAATCCAACAACACAATGACTTGGGTTTTGCGTGGAGCGATTGCCGTAGCGATTGTTGTGGGTGGCTACTATGGTCTTCAGAATTTCAACACCAACAGTCCAGTGGGCGAGCAACTTGGCATGCGTCCTGTTCACATTCCTCCGACTCCTCCGGCTCCATCGCCTGTGGTTAATAGTGGTGGCATGGTGACTGAAACTCCGGCCTCAACGGCACCGAACTATACTGTGTCGATCTACAGTAATCCGCCAAAAGCGCGCATTGTGATTGATGGCGAAGACACTGGCGAATTCACGCCGCACAGTATGCAAAGAAAGGCCAACACACCTTTCAGTCTGCGCTTGGTGAAAGAGGGCTATACTGATTTAGTAACGACGGTAACTCCAACTTACGAGGCGTATTCATTTACTGGGACTTTACAAGTTCTTCCAAGAGTGGCATCAGTGTTCATCAATATCGTGAATGGTGGCGCAAACTCTGAATTGAGAATTGCGGGAGTTCCTGTGGCGATTCGCCCTTCAAGCGAAGGTTACATGATTCAAGCGGAAGTAGGCGTGAAGATTCAGGCCTATAACAAAGTCACTGGTCTTTCAGCAGAAAAAACCGTGACGATTCCGGCCAATCAAAAACAAACGGTTGAGCTTTACTTAAAATAAATTTCTCAACCCCAGAGATTAAAGCAACTTAGGAGCATTTCATCATGAAGACGAATTCTCTGACCTTGGGTCAATCTATTTTGACAATGACGTCGCGAGATCCACAGCATGTGGCCGTGAAATTTAAAGCCGGCAACAAGTGGATCGAAAAATCCTGGAAAGAATATTACCAAGACATCGAAACCCTCGGCGCAGCTCTTTTGGCTTTGGGTATTAAACCTGGCGACCGCGTGGCCATCATGGCCAACACTCGTTACGAGTGGTCTGTGAGTGACTATGCGATCTTTGGGATCAAGGCCATCACGGTTCCTATTTATCAAAACAACATCGCGGAAGACGTTGAGTATATTTTAAATAACTCCAAAGCTCGCTTCTTGATCTGCGAAAGCCGTGGTCCTTTAAAAACTTTTGAATCCATTCGTTCAAAATGCCCGCATGTGGAAAAAATCCTGTTGATGGATGACGGCCACTCCCCGAGCGACAACATCTCGTGGACTCAGTTGATGAAATTCGGCCAGAACTATTTGGCGAAAAATCCAACTTGCTATAAAGATCTTTGCTCGACTTTAAACCCTGAGGACATGGCGACGATTCTTTACACCTCAGGTACGACGGGCTTGCCAAAAGGTGTGGTTCTGACTCACTTGCAGGCATTCAATGAGGTCAGCGAAGCCTTCCCATTTGCAGGAGCGGTTCCATCAGACACATCTTTGACGTTTCTTCCGTATGCCCACATCCTGGGTCGTATTGAACACTGGGGTCATTTGTACATCGGTTTCACGATGGCCTATGCAGAGTCTTTGGAGAAAGTTCGCAACAACCTTGCTGATGTTCGTCCGACGATTCTGGTTTCTGTTCCTCGTATCTTTGAAAAAATCCACAGCGCTATTTTGGCGCAAATCCAAACTCAGCCTTTGAAGCTTAAACTTTTCAATTGGGCTGTGGAAGTGGGCCGCGAAGTCGGCGAATACAAACTTTCTGGAGAAATTTTACCCCTCGCTTTATTGGCGAAGTACGAACTTGCTAAGAAATTGGTATTGGGGAAAATCACGGAAGCATTCGGTGGTCGCTTGCGTTTTGCGATCAGTGGTGGGGCTCCGATTTCCAAAGAAATCGCCATGTTCTTTCACTCGGCTGGCATTTTGATTCTGGAAGGTTATGGCCTGACAGAAACCACGGCAGCTATCACGGTGAACACGCCATTTAACTATCGCTTTGGCAGCGTTGGCCGCCCGATTGGTGATGTGGAATTAAAAGTCGCAGCCGATGGCGAGATCCTGGTGAAATCCGCAAAAGTGATGAAGGAATACTATCAAAATCCGGAAGCAACGAAAGAAGCCTTCACGGATGGCTGGTTCCACACGGGCGACATTGGTGAAATCACTAAGAGCGGTGATTTACGCATCACCGACCGCAAAAAAGATCTTATTAAAACAGCGGGTGGTAAATACGTAGCGCCACAACGTTTGGAAACGTTGTTGGTTCTTTCCCCATATATCTCGCATGCTTTGATCCATGGCGATCAGAAAAAGTATATCGTAGCATTGATCTTCCCAGATCAATTGGCGGTAACGGCGCTGGCGAAAGATAAAGGTATTAAATTCAACAACTGGGAAGAACTTGTCACAAGTCCCTTCGTTGAAGACTTGATCCGCAACGCCGTGGCCGAAGCCAATTCACAGCTGGCAAGTTATGAGAGCATCAAAAAGCACATCATCATGCACAACGAATTGACCGTCGAAGCTGGTGAACTAACACCATCGATGAAGCTGAAACGCAAAAAGCTGGATCAAAAGTTCACAGCTGAAATCGAAAAAATGTATGCATAAAGAAAAACCCGGAGCGATCCGGGTTTTTTGTTTTTACTTCCGCTACGGTAACTGAATGCGTTAATTTCATTTACGTAAAATCCACACCCGCAGCGGTTGCTGCGTGCGTCGGGAAAACTACGTATAGTAATCCACCCAGAAGCTGCAATTTAGTTCTGCGATCTTCGCCATTGTCTTCGCGGACAATTCAATCGTGGGCGTTCTATCGGTTGATGAGAACACACAATTAATATGTCCATTCCCCAATTTAATTGCCTTTTTTAATTTCCCAACATTTCGAAATTTCTGCAGTAGCTTTTTTACAAGAAATTCCAACTCAAATTTATCAGCCGCATCTACTCTGTATTCCCAGCGATTCGATTTACATTTCATTTTTGATCGCCCTATGAAATCTCCTTTTAAGTCCACTTTTGTTGGATTCACCTTTGTCAGAGAGGTAATTTCATCTGGATGAACTTTTAAATCTGTTATCGCTAAATAGACGTACATTTTTGTCATGCTGATTCCCTTTAAATGCCACTCTAGTTGCTTTCTTATTCATGAAGAGGAGAGATCAAATATTGGCTCTCAGTATGGTGATTTGGTCCAAATACTTTGAAGTATTTCACGCAAATCCAATATGCCACTACTAATAGGAAAAGAATAAGTACGACAGTGCCGATTCCAATTTTTCTTTGCTCGTTATTCAATTCGACTCTCTTATATGCCACTTTCACCAAATTGCCTTCTAACTCTACTTCTTTAGTTAGAACTCGCGAACCAGGTTTAAACTCCCATTCCTCACCGGACGGCACAACGTTAGTGGGCGAAGGCAAAATCAAAAATGAAATAGCATCAGCCACATTTTCAGCGACTACTGGGCGCCAAACATCGACACCTTCATTAAGTAGTTTCACATAAATAGTTTGGTTCATATCTATTCCGATCTAAGCTGGTGTCCCGATTTTGCCGCCCTATCAAAAAATTTCTTGGCCATTTTTTTACTCTGAACAACGCCATCTCCAGATTCATACATTAGACCAATATTATAAAATGCCCTTGGAATTTTTTTTCGTGCAGCTTTTCGGTAGTACAACAACGCTTTTTTGGAATCTGCTTTAATACCAACCCCTTGAATGTAGTAATATCCCAAGTCAGCTAAAGCTTCCCCATAACCATTTTCAGCAGCTTTCTTCATCCAGTAGAACGACTTCTTGAAATTTCGACCAATCCCATCCCCCTCATAATAACTGAAGGCTATATTATACTGAGCAATGGCATCATCCATTTTAGCGGCCATCAAATAGTATTTATTGGCTTCTCGGAAATTTTTCTTAGTTCCAATTCCGAAATCATAACAGTTTCCTAGCCGGCAATAATTTTTTCCAGATTTAACTTTCTTTGCTTTATTCAACGCCCACTCAAAAGCAGCCTTGGGCGTAATTTCTTTAATTTTCATTCCTTTAAAGAAAGAAACAAATTTACTATCTTTTATATGGCCTTCTTGAATCATCTTTTTCGTCACTTTAGTCTCTCACTATCCAGTAGATCTTTGATCTGCCTTTGCGATTAGTTGAATCTCGCTTAGCGGAACTACCTCATCATAAATCCCGCCGGCCACCGCTCTTATGGATGCATAAAGAAAAACCCGGAGCGATCCGGGTTTTTTGTTTGGATTTGCCAATCATTTTTCTTCAGCGTAATTCCCACGATTCAAATCCTTAATCTTTTCTTCAAAATTTTCCTTTTTCACAAATAATAGGATTAAAATCAAAGCTCCCAATACAATCAATATTATTAAACGAATTTTACGCTTGTTGATTTGCACTCGGCTTCACCTTTGGATATTGTTTTTCGGACAACGATCTCTACCCTTTTCTTCAAAGACATCATCTTTAAATATTACTTCATTAGTATAAACTTTATTTAAAATTTCGGTAGAATTATACAATTTTCCATTTTTATACTCATAGTCCATCAAGTCAGCCTTAAAATTAAGATAGTTCAAATAGCTAAGTCCCTCTGGATCAACTAAGTTTATGGGGTCATTTGCGGAATATCCATATAGACTAGTATCCCCTCCCTCGAACCGAATTGGATCTTTCGTCGTCCATCTGCCGTTCGAAGGATCATTCCATCTCGCTTCAAACTTAACTAGCGAAACGGCCTCATCATAAATCCCACCGGCCACCGCTCTTATGGAGCTGTACTCCTTTATAAATCAGCCCCACATTTTGGACATTTTTGCAGTAAAAACACATCCACCACTATCATCAAATTCAGCCGCAATTCTTAAATCACTCCCGTAAATTCCACGAGTTAAAGTCGACCCACTCGAAGCCACACGAACCTGACGGCGTCGCCGAAAAAATAGATTCTTTACCGGCAAATTCCTTCAAACCATTCATTCCTCATTCTGTGGAGCTATCAAAAACTGATCCGTCGCGGGTCGATTAGGCACAAATATTTTGAAGTATTTTACACTAATCCAAAATGTCAGCACGACCAAAAAAAGAATTAATACAACAGTACCAAGTTTAATTTTATTTTCTTTTTTTTGTCTTTCTTTCATTATTTTTTGTACATCTCTTTAGCAATATCCGTTCTCGCCTTCTCTTCACCTGAAAGAACATAATATACATCGTGCAATAATAGAGCGGCTGTTGCCGTTGCTTCAAATCAATTCCTTATTAAGTTATTTCGCATAATAGTCTAAATACCCTCGTTCCCGCAGATATTCTCTAATTATGGTTTGAATGCCATCACCGCAAACGCACACCACAATCAAGAATAGTAAAAATATCAATGCGTATTTATACTTTTTAACAATTTGCTTAAGCTTCACCATACTTTACCTTCGATCCAACTAAGATTCTTTTAATCCTTTTTTAGGATTTGGATACTTGTTCTTAAGCTCAGGAACTGGCAACTCGGGCTCGACTGGTCTCGCCGGTTTTTTTCTCACACCAGGACAAGGATCAAGCTGTTCAAAAATAACCTGTTCCGTATACGCCCTATTTGTCATTTTATCTTTCTCTGCGCTCGTTTCACCACTAATTTCTATCAAAAATTTCAGTAGATAGTACATTGTTTTCGACTGCCCCTTTGGGTCTATGAAGTTTATGGGATCATTTTGAACATACCCAAACAAATTCATATCCCCGCCATCAAAGCGAATCGGATCCTTTGTAGTCCATCTGCCGTTCGAAGGATCGTACCATCTCGCTCCAAACTTAACGAGCGAAACTGCCTCATCATAAATCCCACCGGCAAATCCATAAGCTTGGAATCCAGGATTTGAATTATAAGTCACGTGACCATTTTCATTGTAGTCGATTCTTTGTGCAATAGTTCCATCAGTAACTTTCACTAGCAATCGAGCTGAGCCAAGATGATCCTTAATGTATCTGTATTTGACGCCACCGATGATAACGTATTCTGGCGCATTCACAGAACTGCCGAATACATATTCTTTGCTGACAACCCCACTATCATCAAATTCCGCTGCAATTCTTAAATCATCCTCGTAAATTCTACGAACCAAAGTCGATCCGCTCGAAGCCACACGCACCTGACGTCCACGCCCATCATATTCATATGTCAAACTTTGAGTAGGCGTTGTCGCAGAAAGAAGTCTGCCCAAAGCATCGTAATTAAATGCACTGGATGTAGACAATGTCCATTGAATACCAGTGTTATCCCCATTGGCGTTGTGACTGTATAAAACCGAATTCCAACTGTTGATGCGATCTTGATTATCATACGTCGCCGAAAAAGAAGTCCCACCAATACTACCACTCGTTTTATTTCCATTATTATCGTATGTATAAGAGCTGGTTGTAACCGAGTTTTTATCAACAGAAGTCAATCTGCCGGCAGTGTCGTAATTGTAAACATATGTCGAAGTTACTCCACCAATGGTTTCCGTTTTTCCAACAATTCTGCTCATAACATCGCGACTCAGTGTATATGAATACAGTTGCACTGGACTGCCCGAAGTCGGATTGTAAGTCGCCGTGTAACTTTCCAAGTTACCTAAAGAATCGTAGGTGCGAGCATCAGAAATTTTATCTATAGTTGTTGTTGCAAGACGGCCCGAAGGGTTGTCATAGGTTAACTCCAGATCACCAATTTGGGTCGGCACACTGGCACCATTATAGGAAATACTGATGGTTGAGGTCGAACCATTTCCATATAGAACACGCCCGACATTTCTGTGTTCATCATCAAAAAGATATTCTATCTTAGCGAGCAACGCATCCGTCGATGCCAATCTCTGCTCTTCAGATTTTAATTGTTTACCAAAATATGTGTATTTGGATCTGATTCCATCTGCGGAATCAATTTGAGAAACTTGCTCCGACCACGGTTTATAAGAATAGTAGTCAGTTCCTCGAGCCAATTGTACTTCTTCCAATAAGCCCGATGTACTGCCATATACATAATCGACAGACTGGGTGTCCGGGCGAACTACCGAAGTCAGTTGCTTGTCTAAATTGTAGCTGTAAGTTGTGTCTTTAACAGATACGCCGGTCAAAGCTGGCGGCTTGTAAGCTCCGAGCAGCTCCATCGCATTAAACTCAAATTCATGCTGAGGTCTTGAAGGTGGCGTGACACCTGTTCTATTCCCATTGGCATCGTAACTAAATCCAACAACTCTAGAGTCAGGAAGTGTAACTTGAGTTACTCGCCCCGCAAGATCGTAAGAATATGCCGTCGTTTCACTACGTGCATTGGTTTCGCTATCTAGAAATCCTGCAGAATTGTAGGTGTAGGTTGTTTTATTACTTGCAGCTCCTTGACGTTTTTCAATCATACGACCGGAAGTGTCGTACCAAAACGTCCATGCATCGTCATTTCCAACCTTCGATGACGTTATCTTTCCATACTGATCAACGGTCTTCCTTGATGTCGCATATCCATACAATAATCTAAAGAATTCTCTATTGCTTGAAGTGTAATAGTCCGTCGAAACTTGTCGGCCAAAAACATAAACATCATCAATGGTAGATTGGAAGTCATAAATGCCTTTTACACCGGTAGCATAACGATCATAATAGGTATCCTTTTGACGAATAACTCCATCATCATCAGCAACAATGTGCTGTTCCGAAGGAAGCTTATTTAAAATACCAAGCCTAGGATCAATATCTTTGTATTCTGTAACTCCCAATCCTTCTTGATAGAAGTGGTCACCACTTTGATTGTATCCCTCAATCTGATCTGACCATGCGCCAGAGGCATAATCCACATACCTGTGATTATCACCATTTTCAGCCCAGAAATAATAAGTGTCGCTTCTCGACATTGCGGAAGACTTGTTGATTGTCCGTTGATCAACCAACAGGGACAAAAGAAAATCCCATTTATCTCCGCCGTTACCCAAATCTTGTGTTAACTTACCGTCTGTATCGTAAGTAAAGGTGGAAACTTGTCCTCCGGGCTTCGTGAACGTTGCTAACAACTCGGTTCCTGGCTTGTACGTAAAAGTATAAACCTGACTCATCGGATTTGTTACCGATGTAACCAACCCAGAACTATTCGTCCCAATAGTCGTTATTTGTCCATGCGGAGCCGTAATCGATACAAGTACACCAGAAGAATTACGGTTAAATGTAGTCACATTAGAATAGGCGTCACCAATATAAAGAAGTTTTCCACTTGTATAGCTGAAGAGCTTTAAAAGGCCCCCGGTAAGTGAATTCCTAGTAGCTAAATGTCTACCAGAAGAATCAAAGTGATAAATTTCAGAAGCATCAGCACTAGCAACAAGAATCTCGCCATCATCCTCAATATATTTGGCTGTCCGCGATGATCCGCTACCATCAAAAAGTCGCAAATTAGCTTTATCGTAGTAATAGTGACCTGAAATCGATATGCCCTCTGGATTAAAGAAAGAAATTCTGTGTGCCTTCGGAGATGAAGTTACAAACTCATTCGCGTTGCCACTTGTGTAAGATAAAGAAAAATCTGTCCCAACGACAGGAATCATCTCTCCCAAAGTTAAACTATCGACTTGGACTATCGAGCCCGGGCACACAGCTTGCTGATCCAAATTCTCTGGATTTTCCTCGTAGGCAGGTGGCGGTGCTACGGCATATGCCGCAAATGAAAAGGCACCAGCAAAACTACCCGAAGCAGGAGGTGTGGTACTGGAATCTACGTACGAATGTGGCGTCGCAAAGTTTCCAATTTTGACTCCACTGGTTGAAAAGTTATATTCAAAATCGATAGTACAGCTTTGTCCTGCTGTTAGCGTTGCGCCGGAGCATCCATCACTAGTAATTGCGAATCCTGGAGTCGATGCAGTCGTAGCACTGAAAGTATATACAGTGGTCGGAGAAGCTGACCCTGGAATACTCCAAATGAGACCACCCGTTCCGGTATCCCCAACAGGAATCTCTCCTAAATTATACGAACTTTTCGTTTTTGTTCTTGTACTGGGCGAGCTCACAAAAGTTTGAAATACTTTCGACTCCGGTTTCTTTTTAAGAACTCTTTTTGGTACAGCCTTAGGAACAAGACGGGTTCGAGAAGATCTCGCCTCGGAAGTGGCAATACCAAACACAACGATCGTCGCCATAAAATATTTCAACATAAATCCCCATCAACAATTTTTTATTTGTTTACAAACAGAGGTATGTTTTCAAAATAATTTACACCTGGTCAATCTTGCCCAACAATTCAAGACCTACGTCTTTAACAAAAGATATTTTCGAATAAGAAGCCAACAAGATACGTATGCAAAAGAAAAACCCCGAATCATCAATTCGGGGTTTTCGATTTTACTTCCGCTACGGTAACTGAATGCGTTAATTTCATTTACGCAAAATCAACACCCGCGGCGGTTGCTGCGTGCGTCGTGATTATTAGGTAAATGCACTCTGCCCTGTGATCGCTCTGCCCACGACAAGGCTGTTGATTTGCTTTGTTCCCTCGTACGAATACAATGCCTCTGCATCTCCCAGAAATCGCGCTACTTTATTAGAAATCAGAATCCCATTGGCGCCCATTAGCTCTCGCGACATGCTGGTGATTGTGCGGCAACCCACTGTGCAGAATACTTTTGCAAGCGACGCTTGCTCGTCCAACAACTGATTCTGATCCTGTAACTGACTTAATCGAGCCACCATCGTTTGCATGGCTGTAAGCTGTGAAAGCATTTGTGCCAGCAAATCTTGAGTCATCTGAAAGCCAGAAATAGGACGACCAAACTGACGACGATCCATCGTGTACTTCAAAGTGGATTCATAAGCGCCACGCGAACACCCCACCGCCTGCCAAGCAACGCCCGCGCGAGTTGCTTTTAAAACTTTTGCAGTGTCTTTAAAAGTGTTCGCGTTTTGCAAACGGCGTTCTTCTGGAACTTTGACGTCCTTTAATCGAATGATCGCATTTTGTACGATTCGCAAAGCCATCTTGTCTTCGATCTTTTCAGTTTCCAAACCTGCCGACTGACGATCAACGATAAAGCCCTTCACTTGATTATCGTCCACATCTTTCGCCCACACGATGATGTAATCCGCAAATGTCGCATTTCCGATCCATTTCTTCTCTCCACGAATCGTCCAGTGATCACCACTGCGCTTGCAGGTTGTTTTTAGCCCCATAGAAGCGGCAGAGCCGACCTCTGGTTCCGTCAA
Source organism: Bdellovibrio sp. (assembly GCA_039594295.1). Taxonomy (GTDB): domain Bacteria; phylum Bdellovibrionota; class Bdellovibrionia; order Bdellovibrionales; family Bdellovibrionaceae; genus Bdellovibrio. The sequence continues at coordinate 149,410 of JBCNNR010000002.1, read as the reverse complement.
AGCAAAGGCTCCAATTTTTTCCATCTTAATCATCGACGGTAAAAACTGACGCTTTTGTTCCTCTGAACCACACATATAAATTGAATTCATCGCAAGTCCACTGTGAACGCCAAAAAACGTGCAAGTCGAAACATCGACTCGGGCGATTTCTTGACCGATCATACCTTCCAACAAATTAGATCTTTGTTGTCCTCCAATTGATTTGTCGTAAGTAAGGCCACAGATATTGAGCGCTTTAAATTTTTCGATAATCTGATGAGGGAACTCCCCTTTCATCCAATACTCGTCCACGATCGGAGAAATCTCCTCCTGCATAAAGTTCCGCACCCTGGCGATGATCTCTTTTTCTTCGTTATTCAAAAGATCAAAAGTCTTATAAAAATCACCATTGATTTCGGGAAACTTGGGGTTTTTTCTTTTCTTGATTTTACGAGCTTGATCCAAAAGCAGAAGCAACTCTTCACCTTCCAGATCTTTTAGATAGGCCAGAACTCCAGGAAGATTTTTAATAGTAGCAAAATCAGATTTTCTCTTCTTCTCTGCTTCTTCGTAGGCATTTTTTAATTTACTTGTGAAGTCATCCCATAAATCAGACATAATTTCTCCTGTGAAAATATGCTGATTGAATAAACTTCTTCAGGCAAGAAACGACAACAGACCGAGACTAAATTCAAATTGCGGACCCCATACAATGGGATCCTATGCAATTCGACAAGAATACAATTGTACTGGTGAGGGCTTTAAAATTTAATTTCCCCGCGCTGCAATTGATCCCACCCCGTGAACGCTTGTTTCAAAGTATCACTGAACACCGTGGAACGCCCTTCAGCGACGTCATATGTACGACAAGGAACAGAGAACACCACCTTAAACGCCTTACACTTCACCTTGGTGTTGCAGCTCGTATTACCGCAGGCAATTGAAGTTCCCTCAAAGAAACTCAAGTATGGTTTTGAACGGAAGTCTTCGTTCGCAATCGCAGCTTTACACGCGGAATATCTTTCCAAGGATTTATCTGAAGGACACATCCAATCCGCCAAAGCTTTCACAAACTCTTCCCGAGACGATGTCGGTGTCGCCGGCGTGCTGGTCGGATAAAGCATCGTCAAATGCACCAAGGCACGTGGAATCATCGAAGCGTCCGGGGCAAAGACTTTATAAAAACCCAAACCACGCGCAAAATTACCAAAGGAATCGTGATACGGAATATTCACTGGCTTTAAGCGCACGCATCGTCCATCAGCACAACTGATAGTATTTTTTGTTAGCTGAGAAGTGCTATCCTCCCACGCCATTCTGGTTGGATAAAAACCTGGATCGTTGTAGTACCAGTGACCATCGCTTTTCAAATTCTGAAAATTAGATCCCGCGAAAGAACCAAACACCGGGCGATTCCACAGGCGAGCCGCGGTCGGAGCCAGGAACCAAGCCGAGTTGCACGAATGAATCACGGCAAATCCATCGGCTCTGATAAAGCGACCCAAAGCCGCAAAGGACTCATCATCATGATCCAAGCGTTTGTATTTTGTTTGCAAACGGAAGCCGTTATAAGTATTGGCATGACCATAGAACTGCATGGAGCTCGCGCGCACTCCCAGACTGTTCAAAGTCGCTACCAAGCGCTCCCCGGTCAGTCCGTCTTTGTCGGCGCGACGCAGATGCAGACCGCCTCTTTCAAGCAAGCCGCCCTCGTAACCCGCACCATCGTTGACGGCGGCGATAATCACACGCTGTCTTTGCGGAAAACGATCACGGGAAATTTTCGCACCCAACACGGCCGAGTGAGTAAATTGGTTGCCCTGATCCCCACCAAATCCCGCGATAAAAATATCCGTCGCAACATTGGGATTTAATCGAGCAGGCTCCGTCGCGACCAAATAAGCAGAAGCGTTTTGTGCCGTAAAAACAAGACCCAAAGACAATACAGAGAAAATCCATTTCTTAAACATAGCTGTGGCTCCATTTCTTTAAGGGAACCAGCTATAGCATGGGGTCACAGTGTTGCCAAAGATGAACGACCTTATTCCTTTGTAATCTAATAAAGAATAGACGACTCAAAAGTCCGGCTTTTCAGCCGTTTACATATAAAAACGGAATCCTAAAGAAAGAAAACCACCCGACAGATTCAACTCACGATTCGAAGCGCCATTTTGCACAGTGCTACCACTGGTAACCGCGCCATTAAAGGTGTTGTAGTCTTTTGAATATTTTAAATTATCAACTTTCAGCTGGCGGTAACCAAATTGAAAAGCATAGGTGATTGTATCTGACAAAACACCTTCGTAACCAAGGCCCGCTGATAACTCTGTGGCATTCCCTTTTGACTCGATTGTCGTATCGACACCTGGATAAGCAGAAGTCCCGGCCGCCGTCAGAGTGTAAGTGTTCTTTAACGTCACACTCGCATAGCCCAGTCCCAACGCCACGAAAGAGCGAGAAACATTGTCGCCATGAAGATTGAATTCCAAAGTTACTTTCGGTGCATACCCGAGAACTTCACTGCTCGCATTATAAAGTTCCGTGCCGCCCGAGTTCGTACCTGAAATATTATCCACCGCGCCCGGTTTCAAAATCTCAATCCCGAAGGCCAGGTTCATCGGTTTCGTAGAAACCAAAAAACCAAATTCGCCACCATAAGTGTATTTAGAATCACCCGACACAGCGACGCCCGTCGCCTCATTTTCATAACCTGATTTTCCGACAGCGGACGGTCCACCCGTTAAGCTGAAATAAGGAGCCACGGTGTCTTTGTTAATATCAAAGACACGCGCTTCCGCAGCAGAAACCAGAAACAAAAGAAGGAACGACGACAGGAGCTTCATTCAGAAACTACTCCGCCAACAAATCTACAACAACTTTAGAAGTATCTTTTTTACCTGCGACTTGGTAAACGCGCACTTTCGTGTTTTGTTTCAAATCCATGGTCAAATTCAAAGAACTGTCGACTGGATCCAAGCTCATTGCTGTCGCTTTGATCGCATAAGAATCTTTCATGCGATGATTCAAGGCGATGGAGTTCACCAACGACGCTGGCATTTGCGAAAAAGATAAAACCAAGCGCTGTGGTTTTTCTTTAAGCTCAGCGTGGAAATATCCAGGCCAGCCCTTCATTTTTGCACCGTTTTGATCGCCCACATCGAACACCAGGCGCTCCACTTTTTTGCCTTTATCAGCGGTTCTTCTGACATCCAATAATGTGAAACCGGTGCCAGCTAATCCGCCATAAAGCTCACCTTTTCCCGAAAGAATTTTTGGCGCTGTAGGATTAACTTTTTTTGCTGGAATTGCTGCGCCCGCTGGAAGCGCCAAAAGAAGAGATAGCAAACATCCCATGTACTTCATTATCGATTCCTTTCGATAGATAGACTTACATTGCCTTCCGAATTCATCGGAACAACTCTCCTTTTATGCTGCCATTCAAATCCCCGGCTGCCTACTATTTTGCGGCGCAAGGTGCCCAAAAGCGGCATCTCCCCTGCAATTTCTGCCAGCCAGATCCATTTTAAGAGGGTTTCAAGATGAGACACTCGGGGCACGCCTCTTGAAACACAAGGCGATGTTGTTGCTTTAAATTTTTAAGGAGTACCTATGAAAAGGCTCTTCGTGACATTGATGACTTTATTTGTAGTAGCTTGCGGCGATGGCGGCGGCGGAGGCGGTGGTGGCGGCGCAGTTGCAACCACACCAGTTCAAGGCGATGCTCGTTGTATCCAATCCAGCACTTTGTGTAATAACGGTGTTTATACAACCTATAACGGTTGGATGCCTTATTCGTTCCCTTATGGTGGCACGAACTACAACTATCAAACGTACTTCCAATCCAACGGTGTGTGCGGATGCCAGTATGGTTATGCTCCAGCATATAACTCTGTGATGGGTATGGGTTGCTACCGTATTCAAACGGGCTTCAACTGGAATATCATCTATTCCTTCACATACAACTATACAGCTTCGAACTATGGTTACGCTCCACAGTCAGGTTACAACTTCCAACAAGTTTCTGGAATTCGTAACGGCAATGGCGCGAACTGCACAGGCAATATCGCTACGAGCTGCTTGATTGATCAAGCGAACTCTTGCGGTGCGGGTGCGACTTGCCAATCTGTTGGTACTTCGAACTTGGGTATTTGCGTGAATGGTTACGCTTATAACACGGGCTACAACCCTGGCTATGGCTATGGTTACGGCGGTTATGGTTATGGTGGCTACGGTTACTCTGGTTACCCATACGGTTACGGCTACGGTGGTGCTGGTATTGGTTTCGGCGTGAGCGTTGGAGTCGGTATTGGTGGCGGCTATCGCTGGTAATCTTTTGAATTGTTAAATAAGAGGAGTGCGGTACTCCTCGCCGGTTTTGACCGGTTTATATGCCGCATAATTCATGGGCTCTTAGTGGAACTACCGCTAAGAGCCCTTTCTCGTTGGGGCGCAGCATTTGCGTCCTAAAGTATCATCCAAAAGCACCAAATTTTAATTAAAAAACACAGTCAGTATTACGGGCTTTTTTTCTTTATTTTACGCTATTCTCAAGGGATAACCGTTTCACTCGTGCGCTGTCAGATGAGTTTATTCAAGGCGCGAGGAATAGGAGTCTTACATGTCGAACAATCCTTTATTGATGCCATTCACTGCCAAAGATCAGGCCGTGCCATTTGACCAAATCAAAGTTGAGCACTACTTGCCGGCTTTGGATGAGGCCGTAAAATCCACAAAAGCAAATATTGAAAAAATCAAAAACAATTCCGCGACACCTGATTTCGAAAACACGATCGTCGCATTGGAAACAGCTTCTGAATTGGCTGACCGTATTGCTGGCATCTATGGCAACTTGGAATCTGCTCACTCAGGTGAGGCCTTCCAAGCTTTGGCGAAAGAAATCTATCCGAAATTAACAGCGTTAAGCTCTGATATTTCTTTGGATGAAGTGATCTTCAAAAAAGTAAAAGCAGTCTACGACAATCGCGCCAACATGAAACTTTCTGTTGAGCAAAACCGTCTGCTGGAAAAAACTTATTTGTCATTCGCACGTAACGGCGCCCTTCTTTCAGAAAAAGACAAAGAAACTCTTCGTCAAATCGATCAAGAGATGTCGGTTCTTGGACCAAAATATTCTGAGAACGTTTTGAAAGCCACAAACGCATTTGAAATGGTTTTGGAAAACCACAAAGACGTCGCAGGAATTCCTGAAGGCATCCTTGAGGGAGCGGCCGCTGCGGCAACTGCCAAAGGCAAAAAGGGCTGGCTGTTCAACTTGCAAATTCCTTCTTACCTTCCATTCATGACATACGCGAACAACCGTGATTTGCGCGAGAAGATGTCAAAAGCTTACGCGTCCCGTGCCTTTGGTGGCGAGTTCGACAATCAAGAGATCGTTAAGAAAATCGTTACACTTCGTGCAAAACGCGCCAACCTTTTGGGTTTCAAAACGCATGCAGAATTCGTGTTGGCAGAGCGTATGGCGAAAGATCCAAAAACCGTGGGCACTTTCTTACACAAGCTTTTGGATGCTTCCAAAGCAGCGGGCCAACGTGACGTTTCTGAAGTGGCAGCTTTTGCGGCTCAGCTGGACGGCATCCCTGAATTAAAACCTTGGGACTTTGGTTATTACTCAGAGAAATTGAAAGAGGAAAAATACGCTTTCAATGAAGAAGACCTGCGTCCTTACTTCAAACTTGAAAACGTGGTTGAGGGTGTGTTTGCTCACGCAAAACAACTTTACGGCCTCACGTTCAAAGAAAACAAAGACATCCCGGTTTATCATCCGGAAGTAAAAGTTTACGAAATCTATGATGATAAAAACACTTACATGGGCTTGTTTTACACAGACTTCTTCCCGCGCGAGACTAAAAAAGGTGGCGCATGGATGACTCAGTTCCGTGGCCAAGGTTTGATGGGCGGTAAACTGGTACGTCCACACGTTTCTATCGTGTGCAACTTCACGCAACCGACTCCGACGAAGCCTTCCTTGCTGACTTATGACGAAGTTCGTACTTTGTTCCATGAGTTCGGTCATGCTTTGCACGGTATGCTTTCTGATGTAACTTACCAATCTTTGAGCGGTCCCAATGTTTACTGGGACTTCGTGGAGCTTCCTTCCCAAATCATGGAAAACTGGGCTGGCGAAAAAGAAGGTTTGGATTTGTTTGCTCGTCACTACGAAACAAATGAGCCAATGCCTCTTGAGTTGATCAATAAACTAAAAGCGTCGCAAAAATTCCAAGCGGGTTATGCTTCTTGCCGTCAATTGCAATTCGGTATGATGGACATGGCTTGGCATACAGCCGATCCTTCTTTGATCAAAGACGTTGATGCTTTCGAAGAACAAGCGACGGCCGAAACTCGTTTATTCCCGAAAGTCCCTGGCACGAATAGCTCTTGCAGCTTTGCGCACATCTTTGCAGGGGGCTACTCTGCAGGATATTACTCCTACAAATGGGCGGAAGTTTTGGATGCAGATGCATTTGAATACTTCAAGGAAGAGGGCTTGTTCTCTCCAGATGTCGCTCGCAAGTTCAAAGAGTTTATCTTGAGTAAAGGTGGAACTGAGCACCCGATGGAACTTTACAAAAAATTCCGTGGTCGCGAACCAGATCCAAATGCATTGCTAAGACGTGATGGATTGATTTAATGAAGAAGACCGCGATGAGATCGAAAAGTCAGTTGGTAATTCCGGACAAAAGCAACATCGCTTTGGTTTATCGTCTGGAAACGGCGCGCGCCGTGGCCCTTGCAAAAAAGGTGGCTGAGTTTCTAAAAAAACAAGGCCATCAGGTTTTCACAGCACCAGGACAAAAACTGGTGCCAGGAACCAAACTTGCTTCGACTAAAAAACAACTGGATTCCTTGTCGTTGGTTATCGTATTGGGCGGTGATGGAACTTATCTGCGCGCCGTACGTGTTCTGGAAGGCCGTGATGTTCCGATCCTGGGGTTCAATATGGGCTCCTTGGGTTTCCTGACAGCTCACAATGCCGACTCTGTGGTGGAAGTGATCGAAGACACTTTGACTGGCAAAATGGAACTGCGCCCGCGCTCGATGATTTACGCAAAAATTTTGCGTAAAGGAAAATCCCGCGGCGAATTCCACGCATTGAATGACATGGTGATTGAAAGAGGTTCTTTGAGCCAACTGATCAACACTGCCATTTACTCTGATAAGCACCTGGTAAGCGAAGTAAAGGCCGATGGTTTCATCGTGTCCTCCCCTTCAGGTTCTACTGCTTACAACCTGGCAGCAGGTGGACCGATTCTGCATCCTGAAGCGCAAGTCCTGGTGGTGACACCGGTGGCTCCGCACAGTTTGACGTCTCGTCCTTTGATCGTTCCGGATAAAAATCAATTGTCTTTTAAACTGGATGGAAAAACGCAAAAAGCGCATTTCATCGTCGACGGACAAAAGATGACGGAGATCACAGCGGACGATGAAGTGATTCTGACTCGCTCGCAATATGATCACTGGATGGTCAGACATCCTGATCACAATTATTTCCACTTGCTTCGTGAAAAACTTAAATTTGGAGACCGGACTTAATTATGCTTCTAGAGCTTAAAGTTTCAAATTTTGCGATCATCGAAAATCTGCACATCGTTTTTAAAGACGGTTTAAATATCCTGTCCGGTGAAACCGGCGCGGGTAAATCCGTTCTTTTAAAAAGTCTGTCCCTGCTGATGGGTGGCAAAGGTTCCAGCGATACTATTCGTACGGGCTCCACTCAGGCGACGATCGAGGGTTCTTTCGACATCAGCAAACGCCATGATATTTTAAACAGCCTCAAAGAAATGGGCATTGATGCCGACGAAGATATTTTGATTGTCCGCCGCGTGCTCAGCACTGGTGATAAATCGAAAGTTTATCTGAATGGCTCCTTAAGCACTTTGAATAGCTTGCGCGATATCGTGGCTCCGTTGGTGGAGTTAGCGGGTCATTCCGCTCCATTGATCGAAATGACGGGGCAACACGAGAACCGCAACTTAATGTCCAAGGCCTATCACCTGGATTTGCTAGATCAATATTCTGGCACTTGGGATAAGCGTCTGCTTTTCACCGAAAAGTACAATCGCTACCACGGTATTTTTGAAGAGATCAAAAAACTTGAAAGCGATGCCAAACAAAAGGCACAACGCCTGGATTTCTTGATTTACCAGCGGGATGAGATCGCAAATTTGGACCTGTCCCCTGGCGAAGACATTGAACTTGAAACGGAAGTAAAAAAGCTTAAAAACTCCAGCCGTATTGGTTCCTTCGTGGATCAAGCGGAGTCCGTTCTATACACCGACGATGATTCAGCAATCAGCCGCTTGAAAGCCGTTATGAAAAAAGGCCTGGAAGTTTCTGGAGTAGATCCGCAAATCGCGGCGAAACTGGAGCTTTTGGAGCAGGCTCAAGCCTTAATCGATGAAAGCGTTTACGAGCTTCGTAATTACGCGAACAAGATCGATGCCGACCCTCAACGCCTGGAAGAAGTTGAGGGCCGCTTGAGTGATCTGCGCAAGTTACAAAAGAAATACGGATCTTCGGTAAACGACATCCTAAAAGCTTTGATGGAGATGGAAATTGAAATCTCTAACTTGCAAAACTCAGATTTGAAAATTGAATCCCTCCGCAAGGAGGCCGCTGTTCTCTTAAAAGAACTCGATACTTTAGGTCAGGATCTTCACAAACGTCGCCTGAAAGGTGCAGACCTTTTGGCCGACAGTGTGAATGCAGAACTTTTGGATTTGAACATGAAGGGTGTCACTTTCCATGTGCAAATTGATAAGCTGACAGACCTCAGTGCGACGGGTCTTAGCGATGTGGAGTTCCTGAGCCAAACGTCTTCTAAAGATGTGAAGCGTCCTTTGGCAAAATTTGCCTCAGGTGGTGAGCTCAGCCGCATTCTGCTTTCATTGAAACGTGTTGTGGGTTCCAGCAACCAACCCCGCACTTATCTGTTCGACGAGGTCGACACAGGCGTGTCTGGTGAAACAGCTGAAAAAGTGGGACGCAAACTTAAGACCATCGCTAAAGGTCAGCAGGTTATCTGTGTCACTCACTTGCCACAGGTCGCGGCCTTTGGCGACGCACACTTCTTTATCCAAAAATCTCCGCAAAAAGACTCTGTGGCGATGCTGGTATCTGAGTTGAAACAAAAAGATCGCGTGCAGGAAATTGCTCGTCTGATCAGCGGCGAAAAGATCTCTAAAACATCTCTGGCCCACGCCGAACAACTTTTGGTCGAGGCTCGATAGTCCCACACAAAGCCCTGCTTCCGCGGGGCTTTGCGAAGAAACACACTCCCCAAAGCTCCCCAATCATTCCAGACGGTTTTAATATTTAAGTATTAAAAAAGGGGGCTGCGATGATTCTCGTAATGGGTGCAACCGGACACGTCGGTTCGAAGGTCGCCACAGATTTACTATCTCAAGGATATGATGTGCGAATTCTGGCTCGCCATATTCCCGATCCCGAAAAATTTTATGGCGCAGAAATTATCGAAGGTGATGCGAACAGTGTGGACACCATGATGCATGCTTTGCACGGCTGCTCTGCTGCTTTTGTCATGATCCCCCCGAACATCAAGGCCCCAGAACAGCGCTATTACTCCAACAAAATCGGCGAAGTGATCGCCGAAGCAATCGAAGAATCGGGAATCAAGCATATCGTGAATCTTAGCAGTGCTGGAGCTGATCTCGCCAGCGGCACGGGCCCGGTTTTAGGACTTCACGACCAAGAAGAACGCCTTAACTCTATCGCGGGCCTCAACATCGTCCATCTGCGCCCGGCCTTTTACATGGAAAACCTTCTGACTGAAATTCCCACGATTCTGGCCATGGATAAACTTTTTGGAATCGTTCCTGAAGACGCTCCGGTGGACATGGTCGCAACCAAAGACGTCGCCGCGCGCGCGGTATTCCTTCTGACCAATCCCGACTTTCGTTCCCACAATGTGGAATACCTTTTAGGAGAACGCACACTCACTTACCGCGAAATTGCCCGTGTTTTGGGACAAACCATCGGCAAGCCCACGTTGGAATACGCCGAGGTGCCTGACGTCGAACTAAAAAACTATATGATTGGCGCCGGGATGTCAGAAAGCATGGCCGAGAGTCTTTTGGAACTTGATCACGCGGCAGGTAATGGTCTTTTGGCCGCCAGTTATGCCCGCGACAAAGAAAATTCAACGGTGACCTCCATTGAGAAATTTGCCCGAACAACATTTTTAGAGGCCTATAACCAGGCTTTGGCGGCCCAAAATTCGCGCCGTTCCAGCCCCAGCTCATTTGAGGCCCGTCCTTAAGAAAAATCCCCGTTTCTTAGCAGTAAACGGGGATTTCTGTCTTGCCTTTCAGTTCGCTTTCATTCAGAACCTTACTCCAATATCGGGTGGGGATCTGAATGAAGTCATGGGCATGTTTAAGCATATTTTTATTCGCATCGCTGAGCTTTGCCAGAGAACCGCAAGGCTGGTGGTCCGTAGAGCCTGAGCAGGTTGCAACGGCTCCCTGCAAAAACCACCGTCCTCCGACAGATGCCGAAATGCTGCAAGCTTTGCAGCCCTCCAGCCTGACCAAAAAGTCCGAAACTATTTATGGCGTGAACTTTAAAGACGAAGATCCCGAGCTTTTACAACTCTTCCGTGATCTGCATTTTTATGACGTCAGCATGATCAATGCAAAACCGCTGGTTTTGAAATCTCCTTGCAACAAAGTTCTTTGCACAGTTCAGTCAATTTACGGTGCCCGCGTCGGCATTCAAATTCTGTACATGTTAAAGCATTTTGGTTTTAACGGCTCTCATTTGCGCACAGCCAATGCCTCGTTGTGGCGCTCAGATGAACTTGATGACATCCTGACAGCTCTTTCTGACTATCCGATCGAGCTTTATCCTTTGGATTACAATCGCAAGCTCGTGCACGTCAGACGTGGCAGTCGTATGAAATTGCCTGTTGGTGAAAGTGTTGCGAACTCCACCATGGAAATTTACGACATGTGGAATGAACTGACTCAGGCAGAACGCCAACAAAGTTTATTACACGAACTGGGTCACGTGGTGGCTCGTAAAGACGATGTGGACGACTCGGCAGAGTGGTTGAAAACCGCTGGCTGGCAAATGAGTGGTCGCACCGCTCGCCTGGTTGATCCAAGCAAAGCTGTTTCTTTGTACGGTAAAACCAATCCGCATGAGGATTTCGCCGAAAGTGTTGTCGCTTACCGTTTTGCGGGAGCTAAATTGCAACAAGAACAATCCGGCAAGTACGAGTTCCTTAAAGCCCGCGTCTTTGATGGCAAAGAGTATTTAAACTCGCAAGCGTGTTACACTTCCAAGTCGCGCACTGAAGTCAGAAAAGAAGCCAACGACAAGGCCTATGCCGCGGTTGTGGAAAAAGCAAAAAGAAATGCCAACAATCTGGATAGCAAATTTGTTGGTCAGGCACAGAAAATTTGCTCGGCAACTTTGATTAAAGTCATGGTAAGCGAGTCAGGCAGCGCTCAAAATTGCACCAGCCGCGCTTTGCAACGTCTGCAATTGGAAAAGTATGGTAAAAGTAAAAAGCTTGATGGCTCCTTGTTGAGTGATGAACAACTCAACGCCATTGTCTTTAAAGATGATACCGAAGCAGATTTTAGCCAGCGTGTTCGCGCTAAATTTTCATCTGAAGTCAGCAAAAGCTTTACTTCGGACTTCCGTGACTCCGTGACTCGTGTTTCTTGCCCAAGCTGGGGCAAAAATGCGCAAATGTTCTTTACGGCGGGTCCGATGGTGGCCGACGTACTTGCAAGCGACCGCCAATACTTCTATAAAAATCGTCGCTATGAACAAGTAACAGGGTTCTTTAGTCGCGTTTGCCAAACTGTTCGTCAAAACGCAGGACGACTTGATTCAGGGATTCTCCAAAACTTACCATAATAGGATGAAGAAATATCTTTGTCCTTTACTGGTATTGTTTGGAGTGTCCTGCATGCACAAATTCCCACAAGATTATCCCAAAGCGGCTAAAAATCCTCACGTCATGGAAAAATTCGGAGACCGTCGCACCGACAACTATTTCTGGTTGCGTGATCGCGAAAATCCCCAGGTCATCGACTATTTAACTCAGGAAAACAAATACACTGAAAAGGTCATGGCTCCGGTCAAAGACCTTCAGGAAAAAATCTTTCAGGAAATGAAGGGTCGTATCAAAGAGGACGACTCCAGTTATCCAGCCAAAATGGGCCCCTACATGTACTCCACCCGCTTTGAAAAAGGCGCGCAGTACCCCTTATTCGTTCGCACAAAAATCGCAGGGGGCACAGAAGAAATTCTTTTGAATGAACCGGAACTGGCCAAGGGTCACAGCTACTACGATACCACCGGTCCACGCATCAGTCCCAATGACATGATGATGGCTTACGGTGAAGACACCGTGGGCAGACGTTTCTATGATATTCATTTCGTCGATTTAAAGACCGGCAAAAAACTTCCTAACGTGATCGAAAAAGCCACGGGCAATCTGGTCTGGGCTGACGACAACGAAACAGTTTTCTATGCTCAGCAAAATCCCGAGACTTTGCGTTCTGAAAAAATCTATCGCTACAATTTAAAGACTCAGAAGAAAGAATTGGTCTATCACGAAAAAGACGAAACTTTCAGCTGCTATGTTTTGAAGTCTTTAAGCCGCAAATACATCTACATCACTTCCCAGGCGACTTTGACCAGCGAAGTGTATTACCTGCCAGCGAATAAGCCTCAGGATTCTTTCAAAGTCTTTGCTCCCCGTCAGCGCGAACTTGAATATGCGGTCAGTGATGATGGTCAGCAGTTTTATATCACGACCAACAAAGATGCCAAAAACTATCGAATCATGACCGCCAAACCGGGGCACACCGCTGTTGCTGATTGGAAGGAACTCATCGCACATCGCCAGGACACTTATGTTTCTGACGTGACGGTGTTTAAGCACCACTTGGTTTTGGATATTCGTCGCAATGGTTTGACAGAAATTGAAATCCGCGACATTCATGGCAACAATCCGTTTATCATTCCATTCTCGGATCAAAGCTTTATGGCGAGTGTTGGTGACAATCGCGAATTTGATACCGAATGGCTTCGTTATGAATACGAATCGATGCGTCTGCCGCCAAGTGTTTACGATATCAATTTGAAAACCCACGAACAGGTTCTGCGTAAAACTCGCGAAGTGCCGGGTTTTGATCCGAATAAATATCGCACAGAGCGTGTTTTCATCACCGCTCGCGATGGTGTTAAAGTTCCCGTGTCACTTCTGATGAAAAAAGATTTCCATGCGGATGGATCGGCTCCGATGTTGGTTTATGGCTATGGTTCCTACGGTGCGAACATGGATCCTTGGTTCAGCTCATCGTTCTTTAGCTTGATTGATCGTGGTTTTGTATTTGCCAAAGCCCACATTCGTGGTGGCTCGGAAATGGGACGCGAATGGTACGACACCGGTCGCACGAAAAAGAAAATGAATACGTTCTTTGATTTCATCGACGTGACCGAAGGATTGTTGAAGCAACAATACGCAAAAAAAGGTCATGTGTATGCAATGGGTGGCAGCGCCGGCGGACTTTTGATGGGAGCGGTGATGAATCTGCGCCCCGATCTCTACAACGGCGTGGTCGCGCAAGTTCCGTTTGTTGATGTTATCACAACGATGTTAGATGAAACGATTCCTCTGACAACTGGCGAGTACGATGAATGGGGCAATCCGAATCAGCAGGAAGCCTATGATTACATTCGTGCGTATTCTCCGTATGACAATGTAAAGGATCAAAAGTATCCAAATGTTTTGGTCACCACAGGTTTGCATGACTCCCAGGTCCAGTACTGGGAGCCCGCAAAATGGGTGTCAAAACTGCGCGATCATAACCAAGGTGACTCCGTGATCTTGCTTAAAACGGATATGGAGGCAGGACACGGCGGCGCCTCTGGACGCTTTGATGCACTTAAGGACACCTCCATTGAATTTGCCTTCATTTTACAGATGGAAGGTAGGAAGTAATTTCCTGGTCTGGAAATCACGGTTTCCAGACTCCTTTGATAGACGAATTTTCCATAAAAATTTAAACTGAGAGATATGAATAAGACGTTTCTAACTCTCAGTTTAATCCTTGCTTTTCAAGCGCACGCGCAAAAAGAAAGCACCTGTTCTGATTTTGCAGCCTTTACCTGCTCCAGCATCGGTGCCGCGGATGGAACTTCTGTCGGCAGCGCTAAATCCAGCAAAACAGAATTCGCTGAAAAACTAAAATCTGATACTTTCCCAGGAGTGCAAAAAGCTTTTGTTAAAAAAATAGCCTCGTTGCCTTTGGACGAAAGCGCGCGCACCACTCTTCTGGCGAAATTAACCAAGATGAAATTCTCAACGGACTGTGAACAGTTGGGTGCAAGTCTTGACGAGTCGCTGTGGCCGAATTCATTTTACACTCACTCTGACAATACTTTCTATCTGTGCAAAGCCAAGCCAGGCATGTCAGAGTTCGTCGCAGCCAAAATGATTGCTTCGGAACTTTCTGAAATGATCAATCCGTGTGGGATCAACAGCATTATCCAACGTCCCAAGGAAAAGGTTCAGTCTTTAGAGCAAAGTGAAAAAGACTATCCTATCAAAGGGATTATTTCTTGCCTGCGCTCTGATAAATCAGCGGGAGCAAAACGCAGCAACTCGGTTCCGTTTAAAGAAACAGGATTCTGCACAGGTGATCAGATCACTCGTTCGATTTCTGATTGGATGACAAGCGAAGTTGTGACGGATTATATCTCGGGGAAATACTCGGATCTTTCCACGTCTCAATGGCGCCAAGGGATTGCTAATTCCTATCGCGATGAATGTTCCTTCGGCAGACCAGATGATGGCTTTACCGAAGAACCTGAATTTCAACTGCGTATTGATGGTATCGTGACAGCAAATCCAAGTTTGCGCAAAAAACTGGGTTGCTATGACAAATCAAAATACTTGTACTGTGATGCCCACAGTCCTGATGCTATGGCGAAAGCGATCGCGGCACCTAAAGCCGCAACTCCAGGTGGTGAAAAACCTAAAACTCCGTCAGATAGCATCGGAGGACGACAATAATGAAGGCACTTATCTCTCTTCTGATTTTGATTCCAGCTTTGACATGGGCCGCTCCACAAAAACAAGGTGGCGTTCAACGTCGAGCTGCGCCCCCGAAGGCTTCACCAAAAAAATCAACGTCGTTTAATGGCTTCCGTGTCACTGTGGTTTTTGGTCAGCAGAAATCACATTTCACCGTGTGGCAGGATCAACGAGGGAAATTCTATGCGGTTAGCAAAGGCGGAACTCCGACGATCGGGACTTTGACGGAAATGAATTTTTCTTTCCTAAATACACAGTCCCGCGAAATCGCCTCTTTGAAAGGTTCCAACGTTCAAAGCTGCCCTCGCGCGAACATCCAATTGTATCAAGGAAACCGCTACGTCCAAGGATCTTGCATCGGTTTGAAAAACCAAACCTCGATGCGCATGACCCAACTGGCGAATGCATTGGCGACGCTGCAATAGTCGCGGATGGATTGAATCATTTATATAAAAAAAAGCACAGTTTTTAAAACTGTGCTTTTTTATTTTCGGTCGTTTATTTAATTATACTCTTTTCTCGCCTATTTCCGAGAGAGATTTCAATCTCCCCCTCCACCTGCTTAATCTTTACAGTACGATCTCATAGATAATACTCTCCCCACTTTCAGAGAATTTAGTGAAACCGCAAGCTTCATACAGTCTCTGCGAGGAAATGTTTCCTTTGTATATCTCTTTTAAAGTAATTCGCTCCCAGCCATGCGTTTTAGCGACATTCAGTAGAAATTGAATGACGACTTTCGCAATCCCCCGTTTGCGATATCGAAAATCGCCGATAACAATTGGCATTGTGTCTTTGGCAAGCGCTACGTCACCAATCGGGAGACTGCTTCCACCATCATTGTATTCAATAATATAAAACAGCCCGCGCCTTGCTAAGTCGCGGTCGAGTTCGCCCCGGAGAGATCGTACCGGAAAGAACGACTGGGTCTGCGTACCACATTAAAGCAGCTTCAATATCATTTTCCCAGAACGGCCGAAGACTGATTTTGCTATTAACTGTGAGGGTATCGGTCATGAAGACTATCCACAACCGTCTTGATTGCCAAAGTTTTTTGTTTCTTTGGTCCAACCCTTGGTTCCATTATTAAGTTTTATCTGCACCCACCAGGTACTTTGCACTGCTTGATTTGGCTTCCAATCTTCCTCGACGTTCTCACGAACCTTGCCTTTTTCCCAGACCTTCCAGAAACCTTCCCCTTGGTAAGTCAGAAGATAGATTTCATTTCCGTCATTTGTTTTAACCTTAAACGGAACAGTATGCACTTCGCCGGTTATTGCCGTAAGCTTCTGTCCTTTTTTTGCTTTTCCAATGATTTTCTTACCATCAACAGCATCAAATAGATCAGTGTCTTTTTCCACAGACCACGCCCGGTAAGTACAGCACTCGAAAGGACAAGCACCTTTGTCGACAAAAACTTTAGGCGGAGCCGCAGGCGCAGTAAATCGGCAAATGGCCGGCGACTGTTTCAAATCTCCTGAAGCAATCAGGTCATATCTTTGTTCATAGGTGTGCATTGGCACTTCTTCTAAGGACCAACTTTGGAATACTGTCAGACCAGAGCCATATGTGGATGGCGGCAATTTTTTAAAAGCAGATTGCGGTATCTCGATAGCTTCGCTTTTCATACGTTGCTGGATTTGCTCTGGGGGATACCAGTCCGCCCGCTCGTAATTTCGAGAGCCATCTATGGAATCAATAATTTTCCATTTTTCGTTTGGAAAACGAATCGCAACGAAAACATGTCCCGAAGCTCCACTCTGAGCATTTTGCACACGCGGCGCCCCTGCCTTCGGACAGATAATCGCAAGATCTTTATTTACAACCGAATTAACGATTTGAATATCTTTGGAAGGCACTCCCGAGGCCTTTAGCATCGCTGCGAATGCAAGGGCGGAGCTCCCGCAGGAACCACCCAGCTTTTGCTCTAAAATCTGTTCAGGAGTTCGCATAGAATCTAACTGATAAGGCACATCAAACGGTGGCGGGAGCTTGCCCGGAGTTTTTTCTGGATAAAAATAGCGTTTCTCATTTAGAAGCCAAAGGGCTTTATCAATTTTTGTCTCTAAAGAATCACTTTGTCGAATTCCCGCAGCAGATACGGCCTTGTCAATTGCCGACAAGCCAAACGCTGACATCGTAAAAATACTGACCAGGACAAAGAAAAAGATGCTCATAAAAGTATTCAAGCACCGAGACCTTGAAAGATCAACAACACGCCCCCCCAGTCCCGCCGAGGCCCCCGGGACGGGGTATCGGTCACATCGTATAGCAAAGTGTGTCCGACCAGTTACTTTCGAACGATGCCGAGTAACCACTCGTCTATAAACATCCCTCTTTTTTTCACGGCCGAACGAATCGTAATCGATCCGATGGGCTCGTCGCTGGGACCCAAAATCGTGAACATATGAATTTCACTTTAACACGCCTTCAGGTTCTTTGAGAACAACATCGATCGATTTCCGGATCCCCAAACATTCCCTCCCCCTTCTTATTACTCACTAGCCGCGTCCGCTACTTGCACCATTCATGAAGGCACGGGGTATCGGTCAACTTTCCGGAGGAACCAATGAAACAACAAGCATTTTCGTCAATAAAAATTCCTGCGAAACATCGGCTCAGTCACGGAGGGATACTTCGTCGCTCCTCCAAAGGACGTGGGGCACGACCTCTTTCACACAAGGATCCAATTCATTTGGTGTTTAAGGTCAATAAAACGGCGGTAAAAGGTGGGCTTCGCAGCTCGCGGAACTTTTCTTTGATGATTCTCCTGTTAAAGCGATATTCAGTGAAATTCTATGTGAAGGTAGAGCAATTTTCGGTGCAGACAGATCATGTCCATATGTTGGTGCGTGGAAGCCGCAGGTCGAATTTGCAGAGTTTTTTACGCGTTTTGGCCGGGCAGTTCGCACAGATCTTGACCGATACCCTGACACGGAAGCATGAGGGGCCGCGGGTTTGGAGGTATCGGCCGTTTTCTCGGGTGGTTAAAGGGTATCGGGCTTATCGGACCATTCGGAATTACATTCAACTGAACGAGAAGGAGGCGTTGGGCCGGCCTTATTCAAAAACGCGTTTGCGCGGGCTGAGTCAGGAGCAACTCATTGAACTGTGGGTTTGAATTGAGACTTTAATAGGGATTAATTTGCAGAATTTTTCCCAGTAGTGGACTGATTTTATTGAACCACCCAAAAAAAACAGGCATGTCTTATAAATCATGCCTGTCGCTTGAATTGCATAGGTAAATATTAGTGATGTCCGTGACGCTCTTTCGAAGAATCAGTTTGTGTCGCTTCCTTTGCCGATGAATCGGTGAACTCTTGCATTCTGTCTCTCAACGGGAACAGTACCGAGACAATTTTTGAGTCGCCGCTGGAGTCCTTTGCCAACGACGCACAAGCCATCGTCACGTCCTTTTGGCATTTCTCAATGGTTTCCCACATTGTTTTCTTTGAATTCGTGGGACAGGCGTTCAAAACATCTTTCTTGGAAGACAACATCTTCAGACTGTTTGACATGACCTCTAGCTCAGCGTTCAAGGCTGCTGCGATCGTGTTGAGAGAATCAATTTCTTCCTGGCTGACTTGCGCTCCCGTCGCCTGGTCCATGAAGCCGACTCCCTTCTGAACTGCTTTTGCCTGGATAAGGTCAAGGAAGGACTTCAAATTTTTTCCCGAAGGACTGCTTTCTGGATTTCTACAAATTTGAACAACTCTTTTAGCAGCCTGACAAGTATCGTCGTCGCTTGTTTGCGCCAATACCAAAGCAACCGCATCGTTCAAATCTGCAAGCACTGCCGCGTTGGCTTCATTCATCCATAGGCTGTGTCTGCCAACTTTCGGCACAAGTTCCTTTATGCCCGTCAAAAATTCCGAGACTGATGAGAACTTACTCAAATCAAATTTCTTATTATTGATGATATATGTCCCACGCTCAGCTCCGTGAGCAATCTGCACAGAACGTTGTCCATCAGACAAAGTCAGAGTTGTCGGGTTAATTTGCTCAACCTTTTTGATTTTCCAATTCAGGTTTCTGCCCGACTTCGCGATGTCTGCGCAAATGGTACCGGTCAAAGAGCTATTTCTTTCTTTACAGAAGTTATCGGCGAGTGTTTTGCTTTTTAGATTTGAGACAAAAGCCTTATCCCAGGCATTAAGAGCTTTTGCTTGGCTGACTTGGAGCAAACCAAAAGAAAAAAAACAAAGCAAAGATATTCTCAGCATACAGCCTCCAACTCAATGGTAGCACAATCGAAGAACTAATAAGAAAGAATAAAATGATTCACTCATGGGTACCGGACGCGTGCACATAAGTGAACAGGGACAACATATCGAATACGATTGCTCTAAGGTTGCCGATAGATCAGCGAAACACCACGTCGTTCACTTCCAGTTTCCTTCTTACCACCAAGACGTGAGCATCGACTGTTGATTCGTTTTTTAAGTAATGACCGATACCCGATCCGCGTTCGAAAAGGAGGGAGTCGCCTTCTTCAACTGTCACTCCAGCGTCACCTTCCACGGCTTTTAGACGGCCGCTGAGAACGTAGATAATCTCGTTGGTGTCAGCATGAAAGTGCGGAGCCGAAGATCGGGAATTGGGACGGATGATTTCATGAGATAGAAACATATCATCACAAGAAAACGCATCGGAAATCACGTTGGACAGAGAGTACTCTTCACCGGTTTTCTGTGATTTCAATTGGCGATGGTGTCGTTCGGACTTCTTTTGCAGTTTCATGGCAAAAGCCTATGACCGGTACCCCTCGGGGTCAATATCCAACGAGTTGCGACCACCTGCAAACGCATTTACTTCATGAAATAGGTGAATAGAACGTAGTAGATAACGATCGAACCCAGGAAAGAAAAGAAATAGAGATTCCAGTAGCTCCAGCGCTTCCATTTTTTCAAAATCAACCACACGATCGCGTAAATCAAAGTGGGCAGCACATAGGCTTTCATCACGTCAGCACTGTGCGCGTGTTCCACACCTAAAAATCTTTTTCCGGTGTAGTGGCTGTACAGGGCAATCAAATTGAATGGGTTAAAAATAACGAGAACAAATGTCCAAATAAGCTCACGCACTAAGATCTGACGTTCTGTTTGCATGGGTCTAGTCTACACTAGGTCTTTTCGGACCAGCAACTTTTACTCCGATATACGAAGAAATCATGACCCCAATTCCGTACATAGTCGCCGTTGAATCGAACGCGTCGATAACGCTCCAAAAAAACATGAATCCACAATAGCAACTCGCTATAAAAGCGGATGACATGATCCAAATCTCTATACTCCCCGGTCGATTACGTGCTGGCATAGGTTGAGTATAGTTCAAATTTAAAATTGTTTAAAACACAGAAGTGTTTACACAGGACCTAAATCTGTTTCCTGCGAACCTTGTGTAACTTGCGTTGGTGGACGAAAGATATCAGACAACACCAACGAGACGATGAAGCCCGCGATATAGAGAGCCGCAATCAAACTTGACCCAATAGCTGTTTGATAAATGAACAAGCCCAAGAATATCAAGGTCAAGGTCAGAAAGATCCTAACCAGAATACGTTTGCGCTTTTCTTGCTTGGGACTTGTCGGCAATAGCGGATGAGGTGGTGGCATAATATACATAAAAATTAGTATACTATTTACTGATGGCTTTTAAAAGGGCGCACGGACTCTTTACTGTCTTCAATGCAGATTTGTAAGCTTCAGGTTTTAAATCCTGCAGGTTTTTATCTAAAACTATTTTAAGAGACTCTACCTGATTCTCGATTTGCGGCGCCACCTTAACAGAAGTAATAAAGCTATCATACACTTCACACGTGACTCGATTTGCACAATTGTGAATAGCTTTACTCAGAAGAGCTATATCCGCTTTTCCGATCGTCTGCTTGCTCCAACTTTTCTTAGCATTATCTTTGGCGTGTTGAAGCTTTTCTTCCAAGCCTTCAGTTTTTATGTTGCATTTTTTTATCGCGGGATTGCTGGGATCATTTATCGCCACTCGGGTCGAGATTACAATCTGCTTTAAGCTATCCAGTTCATTCAATGGCATTTTCGCAAAGGCTGCCGGGAATAGAACGAATGTACTTATGAAGATCGAAAATGCTTTCAAGCTGTAACTCCGTTTACAACTCTATTGTCTCTGATAACGAGGGCCCTCACAAAATGAAAACTGGACAGGAATTTAAAATAATTAAATGCCTGTCCAGAACTTGTACAAAAAATCGAAAACTACATGAGCTTTCTTAAGACATAGTGCAGGATGCCGCCGTTTTTCAAGTATTCCAATTCGACAGCCGTATCGACACGGGACTTCACTTTGATCTCTTCCGTTTTACCATTCGAGCGAGTGATTCGTACCGTGATGTCCTGCTGTGGCTTCATGGTTTCAATACCGACGATATCCAAAACCTCAGTCCCATCCAGATGCAATGTTTTGCGATCCATTCCTGGATGGAATTGCAATGGCAAGACACCCATGCCGACCAAATTAGATCTGTGAATACGTTCAAAACTTTCAGCAATCACCACGCGAATACCAAGCAAGGTCGTTCCTTTTGCTGCCCAGTCACGGGAAGATCCCGTTCCGTACTCTTTACCAGCAACGATCACCAACGGAGTTTTATCGGCTTGATACTTCATCGAAGCATCAAAGATCGACATCTGTTCACCACTTGGGATGTACTTGGTCATTCCGCCTTCCACACCCTGAAGCATTTCATTTTTAATGCGGATATTGGCGAAGGTTCCACGCACCATCACTTCATCATTACCACGGCGCGAACCATAGGAGTTGAAATCAACCGGTTGCACTCCTCTGCTAATCAGGTATTTACCCGCAGGAGAATCTTTTTTAAAGCTACCCGCTGGTGAAATATGATCCGTCGTAATTGAATCACCAAGGATCGCCAAAACACGGGCACCCTTCACGTCATGCAATTTCTCTGGAGCTTTTTGCATACCTTTAAAATACGGAGGATTCTTAATATAAGTACTGTCATCCCAGGCATAAGTCTGAGACGGAGTCGTTTTAATTTTTCTCCAGTCTTCAGTGCCGGCGAAAACATTGCCGTAACGATTTCTAAACATTTTCGTTTCAACCGTCTTATTAACAATGTCGTAAACTTCTTTGTTCGTTGGCCAGATATCATCCAAGTACACAGGTTTACCGTGAGAGTCTTCACCAATTGGATCTTTGGTAACATCCAATTGCATCGTCCCCGCCAAAGCATAAGCCACCACCAACATCGGAGATGCCAGATAGTTTGCTTTGACATGCGGATTAATACGACCTTCAAAGTTACGATTTCCTGAAAGAACCGAAGCCACAACCAGGTTTCCTTTTTCCACCGCATGAGCAATCGGCTCTGGCAATGGACCCGAGTTACCGATACACGTCGTGCATCCATAACCCACAAGATTGAAGCCCAAATGATCCAGATATTTTTGCAAACCTGAGTTCTCAAGATAATCAGTCACAACTTGGGATCCCGGAGCCAATGATGTTTTCACCCAAGGTTTTACTTTCAAACCTTTTTCCACAGCTTTTTTAGCAACCAAACCCGCTCCCATCATCACTGAGGGATTGGATGTATTGGTGCAACTGGTAATAGCGGCAATCACAACATCACCGTGACCCAATTTATACTTTTGCCCTTGAACCTCAGCCGAGTAGCTTTCTTTCGTTGATTTATCAGCGGCGACACTAAAGCCTGAAACCAACTGTGTACTAAAATCACTGGCAGCATTATCCAACAAAACGCGATCTTGAGGACGTTTTGGTCCTGCCAATGACGGAACAACTTCAGACATATTCAATTTTAAAGTGTCGTGGAAAAAGAAATGCTCGTCGTCACTGGTACGCCACATTCCGGTTTCTTTCGCATAAGCTTCCACCAAGGCGATAGTTTCATCATCACGACCAGAAATTCTTAAGTACTTCATTGTCTCTTCGTCAATTGGGAAGAAACCACAAGTCGCACCATATTCTGGCGCCATGTTGGCGATCGTTGCACGGTCGGCTAACGACAATCCTTCCAGGCCCGGGCCATAGAATTCAACGAATTTACCAACCACGCCTTTTTTACGAAGCATTTGCGTGACCGTTAAAACCAGATCCGTCGCCGTCGTCCCCTCTTTCAGTTTGCCTTCCAAGCGGAAGCCAATCACTTCAGGAATCAACATGCTCAACGGTTGTCCCAGCATCACCGCTTCCGCCTCGATACCACCGACACCCCAACCAAGAGCGGCCAAGCCATTCACCATCGTCGTATGAGAGTCCGTGCCCACCAACGTGTCCGGGAAAGCGTATTCGCCATGTTGGCCTTTAGCGTTCCAAATTGTTTTACCCAGGTATTCTAAATTCACCTGATGGCAAATCCCGGTGCCCGGAGGAACCACGCGGAAGTTTCTAAACGCTTCCTGCCCCCACTTCAAGAAAACATAGCGCTCGTGATTGCGCTGAAATTCCATATTTACGTTTTCTTGAAAGCTTGAAGGTGTTGCGAATGAATCCACCATCACCGAGTGGTCAATCACCAGATCCACAGGTACAAGCGGATTGATTTTCGTGGGATCTCCACCCAAGGACTTCATCGCATCACGCATTGCTGCTAAGTCCACCACCGCGGGAACGCCCGTAAAGTCTTGCATCAAGACGCGCGCTGGAAAAAATGAAATCTCGCGAGAAAGTGATTCTTTGCTAAGACTTAGAAGTGAATCGATGTCTTCTTTGGTAACGTGCAAACCGTCTTCATGGCGTAATAGATTTTCCAGAAGGACTCTGAGCGAGTTCGGTAAGCGTTTGATATTCGGGTGCGAAATTTTTTTCAGATTGAAAATCGTGTATTCTTTCGCGCCGACTTTAAGTTTTTCTTTGGTTTTAAAGCTGTCTTTTGACTGTACTAACATGAGGGGATCCTCCCTCTCAATTCCACTCCTCACGCAGAATTTTATCAAGCCAAAAGGCGCCGATCTGGGTTTTCACATCAGTTAATTTATTTTCCTGAATCAGCTTCATCAGATCTTTAGGGGCGACTTCAACAACTTCCAAAAACTCTCCATGGTCCAAGCGTTGCTGAGTCTTGCTAAGATCCTTGGCCAAATACAAATCAATCTGTTCATTGGAATAGCCAATGACCGGATGAATCGGTGTCAAAAATTTCCATTCGTTTGCAGAATATCCAGTCTCTTCGATAAGTTCGCGTTTTGCAGTAACCAAACTGTCTTCGCCTTTATCGCGCTTGCCCGCAGGAAACTCCAACATCACTTGCTTCACAGCATGACGGTACTGATGCACCATCACCACATTTCCATTCGGAAGCAAAGGTATCATCATGGCCGCACCTGGATGCAGAATGTATTCGCGGTGGTAAATCTTCCCATCGGGAGCTTGAACTTGGTCCTGCTCCACTTTCAAAAAACGACCTTTGAATACTTGCTTAGAAGAGAGAGTTTTTTCTTCGAGATGCTTCATACGACAAGCGTCTCATGCTCGACTTTAGTCAGTCACGGGCTTTGTCTAAAATAAAAAAGCCTCCGTGATGGAGGCTTTTGATTCAAACTATTTTGTCACTTCATTCTTTACTGGAGCATCACAAGGCATTTTAGGATCCTCAAGAGAACAAATGAAATTGGTTTGCCCATCATATCCCTTTACAGTGCCAAGCCATTTTCCTTCGGCGCTCTTTTGCAAAACCATGTAACCATGATTTGAAGGAAGGACCGTGAATCCCGCAGGAATCAGCCTGCGAGTCGCAGCATCGTAATAATCAAGAGCAGTTCCACCCTCTCCCATTACGACATGCACGGGGCGATTGTTGGCGACGGAGAATTGCGTGTTGTGAATGTGACCGGCAAAAACAAACTTCACCTTTTTCGGCAAAGGCATTTCTTTTGTCAGAGTTTGCATATTTAAATTCACTGGCAAGACGGCCGCAGGACCATTCCAATTCGGAGCCAAGCCCCAGATCGGACGATGCACGAGTAACCATACTTCGCCTTCGGGACGAGAGTTGATCGTGTTCACCATCTTGCGATAGTGTGCACGCCATAAATTCATCTCGGGACTTTTCGGATCCAGTTTTTGATCAGACAATGTCGCGTTGTCGAAATTAACCAGCAACATATTCCCAAAACTTGTGTAACGCGTTTCTTGGAATTGCGGGCAGGAATCCTCGCCCAGCGGAGTTAATAATTTACTGAAGCCTTCGTGAGCACGCTGGCAATCTTCGTGATTACCGCGAACAAAAACAAAAGGTTTTGCCTGTAACAAAGACGCCGCTGGACCTAGGAAATCCGCCTCCCATGCACGATAGCCATACCCCAGGGTATCCTTGAAGGGAGCACATTTTACCGGATCATTGCAAGATTCCCGATAATGATAGTCACCCACATGCACAATCAGGTCTGCATTTTCTTTATCGATCGCTTTCACGATGCGAGCAAATGGCCACTCGTTCGCGTTGTTGCAATCTTGGAAGTAATTTCCTTTCAGACGGCAGCCAGTGTCCCCGAAAATAATGATACGTTTTGGAGATTCTGGAATTGCAATCTGGCGCTCGCCCACGACAACGGATTTTGTACCTTCAGGCAAGGCGGCTTCACACACAGTGGCTGTATCGAATTTCTTTTCCTGGGTGGGCAGAACTTCCACCTCACCAGGAGCTTTTGCAAATTGAACTGTAGGACATTTTCCATCTTTAGGTGCGATGGTACGAACAAAAGAATTTTTAGAGTCTGCAAGGCCTACGTAGGTCAGATTTTCCGCTTTATCAGCAGGCTTGTGTGCACAAGCCGCAAGAAATACCAACGCAACCAGAGCGGAAGATTGAACCAAACGCATTCCTATGTCCCCTCAACTTTGTTTTTTGCTTTTTGTTGTTTCAACTCAAGCTCACACATTTTCACTTTTGTTTCGTACTCTTCCTGGCGCTTGATCAATGTGTCTTTGTAGCTGCGGAAACGATCAATACGATCGCGCAGCCCCTCTTCGGTCACACCGACGATGTCTTTTTTATTTTCCACACCAATTTTTGAAAAGTCTTCTTCGGACGTCACGTAAGTGCGCGCCTCTGTCCAACGCATTTTCCCGTCACCCGCATTATCGGTGTCACCCAATTGCAGGCGGCAATCGCGAAGAACACCATATAAACCACGGTTATCCAAATAACGAGGACCACCATAGACTCGAGCCTCAAGATCATAAACGTCATTTTCCAACGTACGAAGCTGCTCGTTCATCGCGACTTTACGCTGATAAACCATATCGCCATCTTTGATGCCGATATTGCCGCTGCCCACTGGCGCCGGATTTTCAAGTTTGGTATCGATTTTTTCAGCTTTATTGCGGTTGGTAGAACAAGCGACAAAAGACAAAGACAGAACTGCGATCATAAGGTAACGCATAGGATTTTTCCTCCATCAGAAGGAAACTTTAAAAGCGAACGGAACTCGGGTCAATGACCGGACCTAGGAAATTGTGACCCAGTCGCATATGCCATCTTTAATGCGGAAAACACGAACATGCTCTTCGAACCACGAACCTAAATTCACGGAGCGGACACTTTTTCCATGTGTCTCGACCATAAAGTCATCAAAGACGTGCATATGACCGGAAATAATCACATCAAATGGCCCCTCTTCATAGGCGCGGTGAGTGTGATTGCGAATCATTTCCACTAACTGCTCTTCATTACGATGACGATAATGTCCACTGCGCTCGCGACTTTTTTTGCTGGCCCGATTGCCGATGTAATCCCAGAAACTTCCAGGGAAAACATCTTTCAAAGGTTTGACCCAGGGATTGCGAATGATGGCGCGATATTTCAAGTACTTGATGTCATTCAGATTGATTAAATCTCCGTGCTCAATTCGCACATTCAGACCATCAATTTTGTAATACTGAGCCTCGACAAAAACTTCGACGCCCAATTTTTTTTGAAAGTAGTCTTCGACGTGAACGTCATGATTACCTTCGATATAGGTGATGCGTGCACCAGCCTCTCTCAATTCTTTCAGCGCATCCATTAAAGGTTGGAACTTACGCCCAAAGAATTCAGAGCCACCGATCCAAAGATCGAAAATATCTCCCAACATGAAAAGATGAACTTTGGAAGGATCGCCCTGTCGCAAAGAACGCAAAAAGCGCAACAGGATTTGCCCGTTGCGCTCTTCTGCGGATTTCAAGTGGATGTCGGATATGAACCAGGCTTCCACTAGTCTTGTTTCAGATCAAAACCTTGTTTCTTGCGGATGAAAGCAGGAACTTCCAAGTTTTGAGAAGAGAATGGAGAGCTCAACACTTCACGTGCCATGCGGCGAGCTTCTTCCAATGATTGTTGTTCATGGTCTACGTTCATAGACAATTGCTCTGGATTTGCATGACGGTTTTTAAGGTCTTGGCTTTCTTTGAAAGCGCGAGCCTTAGCCAACAACAAATCACGAGGAGAAACACCTTCAACTTGTGGTTGGATTGGTGTTGCCATCTCTGGTTGAGCAGGTTGTGCCTGAACCGGAGCTTGTTGCATCACTTGCGGCTGAACTTGTGGAGGCACTTGTGCTGCCACAGACTGAGCTGCTTGTTGTGCAACTTGCGGAGTTACTTGAGCGACCGGCGGAATAACAACTGTTTCAGTTACCGGTTGCTGGGGTAACCCCGGAGTGACCGGAACTTCCACTTGCTGTTGGTAAGTGTAGTTCATCACTTGGGACTGCACTGCCGCGATTGGCGGAAGTTCAACTGGTGTAGCTTGTTGAGGCATCACCGGCATAGTTGGCATAACAGGCATTTGATTCATGTTAGGCATTTGTGGCATCTGGAACTGAGGCATTGGCGGCATGTTTGGCATTTGTGGCATTTGCATACCCATGCCCATATTGCCCATACCGAATTGTGCT
Source organism: Bdellovibrio sp. (assembly GCA_039594295.1). Lineage (GTDB taxonomy): Bacteria > Bdellovibrionota > Bdellovibrionia > Bdellovibrionales > Bdellovibrionaceae > Bdellovibrio. The sequence continues at coordinate 121,438 of JBCNNR010000002.1, read as the reverse complement.
GTTTGTTGGTTCAAGAAGTTTTGCATTTGGTTTACTTGAGCCATGTCGTTCACAAGTTTCACGTCATGAGAATCAAAACCAGTGGCAATAACTGTTACACGAACCTCTTCACCCATTGCTTCATCGATAACTGCACCAAAGATGATTTCTGCATCTTCGTGAGCCGCTTCTGTGATCAAAGTTGTTGCTTCGTTCACTTCGTACAACGAAAGCTCAGAACCACCTGTGATGTTTACGATGATACCAGTTGCTCCATCAATTTTAACATTTTCAAGAAGCGGAGAAGAAATCGCTGCTGTTGCAGCTTCTACGGCACGGTTTTCACCTTTTGCAGAACCCGTCCCCATGATCGCGATACCTTTAGAAGACATAACAGTGCGGATATCTGCGAAGTCCAAGTTGATCAAACCACGGATGTTGATCAAATCAGAGATACCTTTAACCGCTTGCAAAAGCACTTCGTCAGCTTTTTTGAAAGTATCCAATAGAGGAGTTTTTTCAGCTGCGATCGTCAAAAGCTTTTGGTTCGGGATTACGATCAATGTATCAACATTGTCTTTAAGTTCTTGAAGGCCTGCTTCAGCGTGTTTCGAACGTTTTTTACCTTCGAACATGAATGGTTTAGTCACCACACCGATAGTCAATGCTCCCAATTCACGAGCGATTTTCGCTACGATTGGAGCACCACCAGTACCCGTACCACCGCCCATACCAGCAGTGACGAATACCATGTCAGAACCTTCTAATTTTTCTACGATTTCATTGTAAGACTCGATTGCAGCACGACGACCTACATCCGGATTTGCGCCAGCGCCCAAACCTTTTGTCAGATCAATACCCAATTGAATTTTATTGGACGCCTTGTGTGAATTCAAAGCCTGAATATCTGTGTTAGCTACGATAAATTCTACGCCGCCCATTTCAGAAGCGATCATTGTGGAGACTGCGTTACTACCGCCGCCACCAACACCAACAACTTTAATATTCGCACCGATATTGATATTTTCTTCTAATTCAAACATGTTGTCCCTCCCGACGATGCTTAAAAGATACAGAGGCCTCCAGCCCCCACCGAGTAAATTTAAAAACTAAAATACTTTTTCAAACATTTCCTTAAGACGTTTCGTCAAGCCGTTAATCGACTCTCCGATATTGATCTCAAGGTCCTGTGTATGCTGAATCATCAAATCTTTACGTTGAGACAATCCATACTGTAACAATCCAACCGCTGCAGAGAACTCACCAGACTTCACCACATCAGTCAGACCTCCGATTTCCAAAGGAGCTCCTCTGCGAACCGGAATATCAAAAATAAACTCACCCATTTCGATCAGGCCGTCCAACTGACTTGCACCGCCAGTCAAAACGATACCTGAACCCAACATCGGCATCACACCGCTCATACGAATATCGTTAGCGATTAGATTCAATGTTTCTTCTGCACGCGCCTCGATCACATCCGCAAGATCCTTACGAGGGATCACGCGAGCTTTACGACCGCCCACACCTTCGACTTCAATCGTTTCATTGTCATTCACCATGGACGCCATTGCGCAGCCATATTTTTTCTTCAAAACTTCTGCTGCGAACTGAGGAGTTCTAAGTCCTACAGCCACGTCATGAGTGAAGTGCGAACCACCGACTGGAATAATAGAAGAGTGCGCCACGCTGCCATTAACGAAGTACAAGTTGTTACAAGTACCGCCGCCCATATCGACAACGACCACGCCCAGATTTTTTTCATCATTAGAGATAACAGCTGTTGCCGAAGCCAGTTGGCTCAAAACCAAACCAGCGATCTTTAGTCCCGCTTTTTCAACACACTTAACAGTGTTTTGAATCGCTGACTGACTGCCTGTTACGATATGTACATTCGCTTCCAAACGGATGCCCGACATGCCCACTGGATCAGTGATGCCGTCTTGACCGTCGACTTTAAATTCTCTTGGAAGGATGTGCAAAACTGTACGGTCTGTTGGAACCGCCACTGCTTTCGCAGCTTCGATCACGCGATCAATTTCGGAAGGTGTTACTTCACGATTTTTGATTGCGACCATACCTTTGGAATCAAATGAAGAGATATGAGTGCCGGAAACGCCAACCCATACTTCGCCGACGCTGTAACCAGACATCAACTCTGCTTCTTCTTTTGCTTTTTTAATTGAATCAGTTGTCGCTTCAATATTAACGACAACACCCTGGCGGATGCCTGTATTAGGAGCAGTGCCTACTCCTGCGACTTCGATTTTCCCTTCGGGATTGACGGTTCCGATGACGAAACAAACCTTGGTCGAACCAATATCTAAACCAGCCAATACCGGAGCTTTCGGTTTTGATGTACTCATCCCTAAGTCCTCGTATATGACACCCTATTTGGGCGTCTTTGTTTGAGAGACCGACGAATAAAATCATTTTATTCGATTTGAGCCGAACGCGAGCTCGACTTTAGATGGTCTTCCAGACTTAAGCTTAGGGATCCTTACGCAACCTGACAAGGACTTTCTTCGACAGATCCGCGTCTATGACGCGAGCGTCAAACTGCTTGGTTTCGAGGTAATCGACGACGCGTGAAACGCGCGCTGCCTTTAGTGCCACTTGCTCTTCACCGATTTTCACTTGCGTGCCGGATTTGATCAAGGTCATCCAAAAGCCTTCTTTATTGTCATAACGAACTTCAGAAATTGTTTTTCTGCTGAACGATCCTTGGGCAGGAATTTGCTCGATCACATCAACAGCTTTTTTACGAAGCTCTTTTTTCTTGGCGAAAGCATCGCCATCCAAAATCGCCACGTCGGGAGCTTGCTTGGCTTCGATTGCATCCAAGAATTCGCCACTCTTGATGATCGGAACAAGCTTTCCACCTTTACCCATATAAAGGAGTTTCACTTCATAAGGTCTGACACGCAAAGAAAGTGTTGCCGGCCAGGAACGAGAGATTTGAGTGTGTTCAATCCACTCTTGTTTTTTCAATTCATTGGAGACAGTTTTCAATTTGATATTCCAAAGAGACTCGCCTTTGTATTTGGCAAGCAACTCTTCCAAAGCATCCACATTCGGTTTTAGAAATTGTTCTTGTCCTTGTGGAGGATTCTCCAGAACCACTTCCACTTTTTGGATATTGAAAAAACCATGCTCATTTAAATAGTAGAACGTTCCTACCAAAGCCGCTGGTATAGCAATGAATCCTACAAATAATTTCAGCACCAACTTCTTCACAAGAACTCTCCAAAGGAATGGCTTCCTAAAATCAGATTAACAACTTTCACTCGACCATGTAATCACTCTAAGGACACGAAAATAAAACGCGACCAAAGAATGGGTTCTGAAAATCTCGATCAAGTTTCCTTGAAATCCAATTGGGGCGGAGAGAAATACTCATAAACTCGACCAAGGTTTTGATGTCAAAATTTGTTAACAATTTCACGAGGTTCTCCCCATATAGTGAATGACTTCATCGCCGATATTACAAACATGAAATTCGGATCAAAGATTATTATTAATATCGCCGCATCTAGCTTGGTTTGCTCTCTTGCTGCCGTAGCTATTTCTTCTTCTAAAATTCACAAACAAGGCCAAGAACAACTGGTAGAAAAATCCCAGGCCATCTTGTCGCGCTTGGAAGCCATTCGTGGTTACATTGCGACTCAGGGTGGATTGGAAGAAGACATTAAGCACATGGTGGCGACGTATCCGGATGGCAAGTTGCCTGCAGAAATGCAAGAACGCATTCTTCACAAAGTGCCGATCTATGCTTCCATCAAAGTGGGCTTTGAAAATGCGGAAAAAGATCACTATAAGTTCCGCGTTTTCGCCGACAATCCACGACGCGTGCAAAACACTCCGACAGCCAGCGAATCCGAAATTCTAAAAATGTTTGAGTCAAAACCGGAGCTCAAAGAATTTGTGGAAAACAAAGATGGCGAGATCACAGTTTACCGACCGATTCGTTTGTCGGCACAACAAGGGTGCATGCTTTGTCATGGTCACCCTTCGACATCTCCTTGGGGCAATGGCAAAGACATCCTGGGCTTCCCGATGGAAAACTGGTCTGATGGAAAAATGCACGGTGTGTTCGCAGTAAAATCATCCACTGACGAAGTAAAAGCAGCTGCCAACAATGCTTCGATTTCAATTCTACTTTGGACATCATTGATCTCGGCATTGATCCTGGTTGTTTCCTATTTATTGATCCGTAAACCTTTGAGCTCTTTAGTGGCCTCGATCGAAAAGCTTAACGTCGCAGGCGCACAAGTAACCACTTCAAGTAATGAGATTCTGGCTTCCAGCCAAACAGTCACACAATCATCCGTGAAAGCAGCTGCATCCATTGAAGAAACATCTGCATCCACAGAAGAAATATCCAGCATGGTTAAACGCAATAGCGAACACGCCAGCGAAGCCAAGAATCTAGCTTTCCAAGCTTCTCAAAAAGCTCACACCGGTGAGCAAGAAGTACGTAAGTTGACTTCCTCGATGGAAGACATCTCTGCAAGCTCTAAAAAGATCGAAGAGATCATCACTGTGATTGATGACATCGCCTTCCAAACGAACTTGCTGGCACTCAATGCGTCCGTCGAAGCCGCGCGCGCGGGTGAACATGGAAAAGGTTTTGCCGTGGTTGCAGATGCCGTCCGAAGTCTTGCCCAAAGAAGCGCAACTTCTGCCAAAGAGATTTCCAGCCTGATCAATGAAAGTGCGAAAAAAGTTGAGCATGGCCACGAAGTGGTTCGTTCCAGCGAAGCTTCATTGAAAGAGATCGTCAGCTCGATTGAAAAACTGTCGAGCTTGAACACTGAAATTTCGACAGCCAGTGCGGAGCAAGAACTCGGCATCGCGCAAATCAATCAGGCATTAACGGATATGGAAAAGATCACGCTGTCCAACAGCAGCTCCGCGCAAGAGTGCTCGAACGCTTCTGAAGAGTTGAACACACAAGCCGAAGTGATGAAAAATGTGGTTGATGATTTAACTAAGTTGATGGCTGGCTAAATTCAAAACCCCCACGCCCCTCCGGCTTGGATGTAAAAGACAGTGTCTTCAGGGCCGCGGGCAATATCCGCGCCCATTTGAAAACCCAAAAGTCTGGCAATCATATAACGAAAGCCCGCACCATAGGCCGAAGCGGTATCGGCGTCTTTCATATCACTCCATGACTCCGTGGCCTTACCCGCCCCGCCAAATATCGAAAGCTCCCAACGGGGATGAGGATTGTAACGAACCTCTCCCTCTATGGACGAGGCGACGTCGCCTTGATAACGAAGCTTCGGAATACCTCTGAGATTAACAAAAGGCTTTGCATAAAAAGGCGCATCACCATCCGTCCATCGCGAAATCCAGCGCGCCGCAAATCCCCACTCCTCACTCGCACGAATGAAACTCTGGGCATCCAGCGCTTGCACGTGGTAATTGAGATCTCCCCCTAAGTTTTCACTGAACACATAATAACGATACTCCGCCAATAAACCCGACTCGGGAGACATTGTATTGTTGCGGCTGTCGTAACTTAATAAGATCGAAATACCGCCGTTGCGATTGTCCATGCTTTTATTCTGTAAAACAGGTGGCAGAATATCCGTGTTAAAATCGACAGTCAGATCTGTATAGATATAGCGACCCCCCACGAAAAAATCACTGTCGGCGATTCTCGCCCGCAGGTCGTTGTAAATTCCACCGCCCTTCAGGTTGTACTGCAAATGGATGTCTTGGAATCTTGAGAATCCTCCCAGACCATAAAAATCCAGATTGGCCGAAGTTGCCAATACAAAGCCCGCATAGCGCCAACGATCACGGTCCCAATTCGTCACATAAAAGGCGCCACCAGCCGCAGTGCCATTGTCCGTTCCTGCGCCGATAACTCCCGTCACCGTCGGGGGAATAAAGCGCTTGTGAGTTTCTGAAGGACGCGCCTCCCTTTCGGTCTCTTTTTCACTCATAAAAAGGAGAGCAACCCCCAACCCCGTTCCCACAGCGGGTTCTGTGATGATGATCGGCACCGGCAAAAAGCCCCGATGCTTCAACAACCATACACTGGCATCCAAATAGTGATCCTGGGGATCAAAGAAAATCGACGACGCCGACTCCATCGCCTGAGCAAAACTAACGGAAAAGAACGCTCCCCATAACAATAGGATTTTTATCATCTCCACAGTGTATGATCTATTTGGCTTCAGCAAACCCTGTGAGTCCATGATTATTGGCAATTTGTCTTGAATGAATTGCAGTCAACAGTCACATAACGTGTATTACGATCGCGCCAGACTTGATGGATCTTTTCAAATGACACAACTCTCGCTGGACAATTTTCCCAGATCGACATATAGCAAACGCTTTCAAACCTCAGAGCAACGAGCAGGAATATAGCCATGAAGAAAATGATCTTAATGTTAACGCTGTCCCTCGCACCTGTATCTTTTTCCCAAGCGGCCTATAAAGACATCAATGCAAAACGTGTTTGCGACGATCTTTCCAGCAACATCGCAGCCGTCGATTGTAATAAGTCCATCGAAGACCAGATGATCTCCCTGGGCGTGGTAAAAATTTGCAGCCAATTGAGCTTTGGATCTTATGTAGCGGATTGCTTTAAAGCGGGTGCTGGTTTTGATTTCTCTGAATCGGTTCTGAACTACTGCTCCACTAAATCCGTCGAATATGATCGCATCACTTGCCTTAAACTAGCTTCTGGCACGGCGAAAAAACTACCTAAGCCAATACCTGTCTGCGCACAGCTTGTGACGACTCAGGCTCTTGAGGGCCTGCAAGAAAGAGCTGAAAATATCTATGACAGCGTTCAAAAAGGCGACAAAGCCAAAGCGATGGAGCAACTGGAAGACCTTTACACTCGTCTTGATGAGTTGAAGGCCAAATTGAAGAACGAAAAGTAAGACTCAAAAACAAAACCCACATCCAAAAGATGTGGGTTTTTTCTTTTTTAATTCTGGATTTTATCCAGAACGTCTAATCCAAAGTAAGGTACGGACTTACTTACTCCAAATAAAATAAAAGAAATCGCGCACCATAGGCCTAAACCTATGATTTTATAAGAATTATATGAGGCCTATTTCAGGCCTCACTTTGAGGTCATATCAATAGCCCAACGTTAAGAGATAGGCTATACCCGCCTCATGAAAAGCGACAGATCCTCTGACCTAGAACAATTTCGAGGAGCTCTCCAACGAGAGTTCATCGAGCGCGCGAAGAAAAATTCAGCCTATTCGCTGCGAGCGTTCGCTAAAAACCTAGGGATTGATCAGTCTTTTCTGTCGAAAGTTTTAAAAGGACAACGGCCTATTACCGCAAATTTGGTGGCGACGATTGGTCCAAAATTGGGCTTAAAACCACAACAAGTTAAAAAGCTATTCACAGAAGGCACAGCCTCCATGCCGAATTTTTTGTCGTTGAGTGACGACGAGTTTGATCATCTTTCTGAATGGCATCATTTTGCAATTCTTGAGCTTTCAAAAACAGTGAACTTCAATCCTTCCCCAAAAAAGATGGCGCAAAGATTAGGACTTCATGTTGAAGAAGTACGCTCAGCTCTTGCTCGGCTTGAACGCCTTGGGTTTATTCGAATCGCAGATGATAAACTTCAGATCCTTGCCCCTAATACTACTTGGACCAATACGTCTTCATCGACGGAAGCGCGTCGACAATTCCAGAAGAAACTTCTGACGAAGGGATTGGAAGCTATCGAGGACACCCCATTTGATCTTCGTGAAAATGGATCATTAACAGTCGCGATCAACAAAAAGCGTCTGCCTGAATTTAAAGAAAAATTGAGACTCATGAGAAAAGAACTGGCCGACTTTTTTCAAAAGGACAATGAGCTGGGACTTGATGAAGTTTATCAGCTCACGGTGGCCCTGTTTCCTTTAACCAAAATTAAAAAAGAAAAAGATGGAGTAGAACAATGAAACTAAAAGCACTTTGCGCGGTTGCAGCTTTGATCATCGCAGCACAAGCTCAAGCAAAAATCTTTGGTGGCCACGATGGTAACGGCGGAGGCGGCTTCTGCACTGAAGGCGTATGCAAAACGGCTGCCGAAGCTGGTATTAAAATCAAAAGTGATTCGCAAAATCCGAATTACTGGGTTTTTCCGGCAGATGTTATTCAGCAAACTGAAAATATTATTACAGCGCTTCCGTTTGGCCGAGATGTCATTAAAAATAGAACTTTTGCAACTCCATCTACTTTTGTTCTTGCTAACGAAGTTGATTCCCGCGCAATGAAAAGAATCAAAAAGAACTATGAAGAGGTAATGGAAAAAAATGGCTTTACGAAACCATTAGGCGAATTGGAAATTTTCGCTATTTCTGACAGTCAATACACTTACCTTTTACCATCTTTTTTTAGACTTAACAGCCGCCAAAAAGCGCTTATTCTGATTCATGAGGGAAATATCCGCGAGGGCCTTTCTTTAGCGAAAACACTGGAGCTTGATGGCCTGCTGCTCAGCTACTTAAATGACCACCAGGGGAATAGCTTCGATCTTCCAAGATTCCTGGGTTCCCTTTATAGCGCTGCATATTCAATTCATGACCGCAGAAATGTAGACGCCGAAGCTGAAATGTCTGCCGCTTTACTTGAATATATAATGAGACGTTCCGGACGATCACTGTCCGTCGCAAACTTTCGTGACAACGACTCCGACAACATCTCTTTTTCGAAGCCTGAATCAATTTCAGATACGGGACGCCTCGCAGTTGCAAAGTCAGCAAGTGTTTTCGGCCTTCGCTTTTCAAAGATGTTTGCCAATGCCGATGTGCAAGTCCGCGGCGCCATCAAATCCAGCTACTCTTCAGGAGATTCTACAGTGACGGTTATCGAGAGTTATAAAGTAGAGGCCACAAAGGTTTGTCGGGGATTGGACTCAAAAGCTGGTTGGGAGCAATTTCCTCTTGTCATTATAAAATCAACCCTTCTCATGGTTGATTGCAGACGTAAACAAAAGGACGGCACTTACTCCGCACTCGAGTTTATCCTAGGCAATATTGATTTAGGCAATATCCAGGAGTAGAAACAAAATCGACTATCCGACATATAAAAAAAAGCCCACTTTTTCGTGGGCTTTTTTTTACGCACAATTGCTACCAAAAGTGTGTCCGTACCTAGTTTCTACGCACAATTGCTGCCAAAAGTGTGTCCGTACCTAGTTTCGGTGCCAGGTCCTATTTTAATTCTGGATTTTATCGAGAACGTCTAATCCCAGCTTCCAGCCGTCGCCGGCGCCGAGGGTGATGAAGACGTCGCCGTCTTTCAGCATTGAGACGATTTTTTGTGACGACTTATCATCACGTAGGAAATATTGCGCATGTTCGTGCTTCATTTCCTGAGCCAGCTTCTCGGAGCTGATCCCTGGAATTGGTGCTTCCCCTGCTGGATAAATATCTGTCAGTAAGATTTGATCGGCTTCTTTAAACGCTGTTGTGAAATCGTGCCAGCAGTGCTGAGTACGGCTGAAACGATGCGGTTGGAAGTAAACGACCAGGCGGTTCTTTGGATATTTTTCGCGGAAAGCTTGAAGAACGGCACGCACCTCTGTCGGGTGGTGACCATAGTCATCGTAAACTTTGATACCACTTTTTTCGCCCTTGAAGTGGAAACGACGATCCACACCGTCGAAACGGTTTAAGCCCGCTGCACACACATCAAATGGAATACCCGCTGCCAAACCAGCGCAAATCGCCGCAACGGCATTCAAGGCATTGTGACGACCTGGAACGTTAAGCTTAAACTTACCCACCAGGTGGCGAGTGCCCAGCAGACGATCACTGCGATACAAAGAATAGTTTCCTTGCTCGCCAGCTAACACCAAGTCGTTCTTTTCATCGAAACCATAGTATAAAATACGTTTCGGGAAATTCTCAAAAATCTGACGAACAACAGGATCATCACCGCACGCGATGATTTTTCCATAGAATGGAACTTTCAAGGCAAAGTCATAGAAGTTTTTTTGCAAGTTCTCGAAAGTTTTGTAGTGATCCAAGTGATCGGAATCGATGTTGGTGATGATCGCAATTTCAGGAGTTAACTTATTAAAGCTGCCATCGGACTCATCTGCTTCAGCAACCAACCACTCCCCTTCACCCAAAAGAGCTGTGGACTTGATCAATTCAAAACGACCACCCACCACGATGGTTGGCTTCATATTGCCTTCAAGGAAAATCGCTGACGTCATTGAAGTGGTTGTGGTTTTACCGTGCGTCCCCGCAACAGCAATACCGCGTTTCAAGCGCATGATCTCGGCCAAGGCTTCAGCACGAGGGATCAATGGAATCTGACGTGCACGAGCTTCATAAATTTCCGGATTGCCGTATTGAATAGCGGAAGAGTACACGACAACGTCAGCATCACCGATATTGGAGGCTGCGTGGCCTTTATAAACTTTCACGCCCATGTCGCGAAGACGTTCTGTGTTTGCATTGTCTGCAATGTCAGAGCCTGAAACTTTCGCTCCCATATTGTGCAAAAGTTCAGCGAGTCCACACATACCGATGCCGCCGACACCTACGAAGTGGAATTTGGCGTGTTGTAATTTCATTGCAAGATTTCCTTTGCGATGGTTGTTGCTGCCTGAGGAACATAAAGATCTTTTATATTCCTAACCATTTGCTCACGCAAAGCTTTATCTTGGCGAAGAGATTGTACTTCTGAAATCAATCTTTCAGGGGTTAAATCTTTCTGCAAAATCATGCGACCCGCATTTCGGGCGACAAGGCTCTCGGCATTTTTTTGCTGATGATCATCAGCGGCTCCTGGCAATGGCACAATAATAGGAATTATACCAAATGCTGCCGCCTCCGCAATGGAACTGGCCCCACCACGACTCACAATAATATCTGCCCACTGATAATACTTTGGCATATCGAAGATATACTCATGATAATCCACATTGGCGCCAGCTTTTTGATATTTGACAGAAACCAGAGGGAAATCCGCACTTCCTAGCTGATGAACAACAGATAAATCCTTAGTCCATTCGCCCCCGCCAATGATCGCGTCACTTAGACAAGTATTGATAACGCGAGAACCCTGACTGCCACCGAAGGCCAAAAGATGAAACTTCTCATCTTTGTGAGCCGCATGAACAGCATTTTCAATTTCTTCGCGCACGGGCATTCCCGCTTGGACAACGTCTTTGTTCTTAAGAAACTTACGAGACTCCTCAAACACCACGAAGCATTTATCAACAAAACGGGAAAGGAAACGATTCGCCATTCCTGGCATTACGTTGGGCTCCCACACCGCTGTATTAAAGCCGACAATGCTTGCCGCCAGTACGAAGGGACCTGAGGCATAACCGCCCACACCGATCACATACAAGGGCTTTAACTGCATCAATAAACGGAACGACTGCCACAACCCCAAAGGCATGCGCAGGATCGTTTTTAGTTTTTTGATGGGACTTTTCACATTCAACTGACCGGATTCGATCAAGTGCAGAGGGAAACCTTCACGAGGAACAATTTTCGATTCCATACCACGCGATGTTCCCACGAAATGGATCTCCACAGAGGGATCCAGTTTCTGTATAGCGCGGGCAATAGCGATCCCAGGATAGATGTGGCCACCTGTGCCACCGCCTGCGATCACAACAGTTCTTTTAGTCATTTGCTTTCACTTTCGATGCGTTCCAACGAGATGAGCCGAAACGTTTAGAGAATTTATCCTCTTCGAAGGAATTTTCAATGTTCAAAATCAATCCGAACATAAAACACAAAGCAACAAGGGAACTACCACCGTAGCTTAAGAAAGGCAGCGTCAAACCTTTCGTTGGCAAAAGGCCCATCACCACACCCGCGTTGATGAAAACACTTAAACCAAACGTCATGGAAAGTCCCAATGCCATCGCTCTTTTGAAAGGTTCTTCAGCTTTGATGGCAATTTGAATTCCGCGGAAAACCACAAAACCATAAAGCGCCATGATCGCAACAAATCCGACAAAGCCCATCTCTTCACCTAAAACGGCCAAAGTGAAATCCGTGTGCGCTTCAGGAAGAAAGAACAGCTTTCCTTGGCCCTGCCCAAGTCCCGCTCCAGTCAAACCACCGGAATGGAAGCTCAACATACTTTGAATCACCTGAAAGCCTTTTTGCGCCGGATCCGACCACGGATCCAAGAACGCCAGGACACGGGCACGGCGATAAGGAACCAACATCACCAGGAAATAGAATGCTGGTAACATCACCGCCATCGCCGCCACGATGTATTTCCACTGCAAACCGAAAGCGAATAGCAAACTCACCGCCACCATCAAGATGATCGCAAAGCTTCCGAAGTCCGGTTGACGAAGCAACAAGAACAATGGAACTACAAGGGCGAGTGCCAACCACCACCACTTCACGTGACCTAAAATATTGTCGCGACGACACAACAAACTTGCGAACCAAACCGAGAAAGAGATTTTCAAAAGCTCTGCCGGTTCAAAGCGAATACCGAACGGCAACTGGATCCAACGAATCGCACCACCCACGCGCACACCCAAACCCGGTACGAATGTTGCCAACACGCCAATCGCCGCAGCAAACCACAACATCCATCCGTGTTTTTCGATAATTCTAAACGGGATGTGAATCGTGCCGACTAAAACGCAGGCCGCGATCAAGGCAAATATCAATTGGCGTTTGAAAAAGAACAGACCGTCTCCATAGGACTCGATCGCAAAAATAAAACTGGAAGAGTACACTTGCACCAGGCCGATGCCTAAAAGTGTGATGATCGCTAAAAACAAGCTGCTTGATAAATATCTAAACATGATGGACTCCCAAAGGCGCAAGGGAAGGCACGCTTCCCGCCTTTATTTTAATCAGAAGTCCATTTGTACGTCTAGGAATGGTGCCAAGACTGGACCCTGTCAAACCAGGGTCCCAAGGGTCTTACAGCGGTGCTTCGATCACTTCCGCACCAGAGTCATTTTTCTTCTCTGTTTTCACGTCAGTGCTTGTTGTGGTCGTTGAAGAACGCTTATTCACGATCGTTTGCGCGCGGCCCGACATAGAACAGCAGTAAACGATGCCGTTTTCATTGGAAGCTGTTTTGTAGTTAGTGATTGAAAAAGCGCGTGAGGAATCACAGCGTTTTGCCATTTCCATGCTGAGTTCAACCTCAACATCCGGGAAAACTTCGCCGCTGACAAAGTTACAGTACATGCCTGTATTCGCAGCCAATTTATCACGTTGTTCCTGGCGTGCCTTAAAAGTTCCAGATGCGCAGGCAGACAACAAGAAGAGTGAAGACAAAGAAACAACGAGAAGACGAATCACAAAGCCCTCCTAGCTTTATCAATTTCTCCGACGGGGTCGGTTTTAAAATCAAAAAAAAAGGCCCTCATCCGATGAGAGCCTTTGCGTTTTGCCCTTTATTTGCAAAAGGGCATGTTCCATTAGTGCCTGCCAACAAACTCCGACAATGTCGGAGCGCAAACAGGTCAGTGAAACTTTCTCACGATCTCTTTAAAGTATTCACCACGCTCTTCAAAACTGTCAAACATGTCAAAACTCGAGCAGCCTGGCGAAAGCAGAACAATGTCCCCGATTCTGGACTTTTGGTAAGCGATCAAAACCGCCTCCTCAAACGTACCGATCAGGAAGGTCTCAGAGAAGTCACCAAGGTCGCGATTAATACGCTCTTTCGCTTCCCCGACCAAAATCAGAGTCTTCACTTTGCGTTTTACCGACGTACGAAGAGGTTCGTAATTTAAATTAGTGTCTTTACCACCTGCGATGAGGATCACGTTTTCATCAAAAGTATCCAACGCGCGAAGAACGGCGTGAACGTTCGTGGCCTTAGAGTCATTGTAGAACATAACTCCGCCCACTTTACGAACGTACTCAATACGGTGAGGAAGACCTGTGAAAGTCTCGATCACTTTTTGAACCGCTTCACGAGTCGCACCGTGTTCGCGAGATGCCAGGATCGCTGCCATCACGTTTTCAATCGAGTGCTTACCGCGCATTTTCATGTTCTTGATATTGAATGTTTCAATCTCAGGGCCTGTGCGCACGCGAATTTCGTCGCCGATATTCACGGCACCACCGATGTTCATGATTTGCGGCTCCAAAGCTGGTTTACGAGAGAAGTAGAAAATACGCCCACGTTGAACCGCTGGATCACGCGCCAATTCAACAACAGCGTTGTCGTCAGCATTCAAGATGCTTGTTGTCGCTTGATTGGTGTTTTTGAAAACACGGCGTTTTGCGTTTACGTACTCTTCCATAGAGCGATAACGATCCAAGTGATTTTCTGCCAAGTTCGTGAAAACCACGTTGCCTGGATTGAAAGTATCACAGTGTTCAAGCATGAAGCTGGAAACTTCCGCGATCACCACTTGCGCTTTGTCATCAAGGCGGAGGTAATCAACCAACGGCTTTTCATTCGCGCCACCCACCCAAGTTTTAACACCTGATTGAGTCAAGATCGCTTCAGTGATACGCGCCACAGTTGTTTTACCGTTGGTACCCGTGATACCGATGATCGGTTCTTTGATGAAACCAGCAGAGAACTCGAACTCACCCGTGATTTTGATACCTTGTGATCTTGCGTAATCGAAGATTTTCAAAGTAGAAGGCACGCCTGGAGACAAGATCACCAAATCTTGAGCGATGAAAGTTTTTGGACTGTGACCACCCAATTCATATTTAATTGGAAGATCGCCCAATTGCTCAAGCTGCACAGAAAGTTCCGGTTTGGATTTATGATCCGTTACCGTCACCTGAGCGCCGTGCTTAGTTAGGAAATGCGCCAAAGACACACCCGTTTTACCAAGACCGACCACTAGGATTCTTTTGTCTTTTAATTCACTAAACTCTTTATACATTCTTCTACCTCAATTTGAGAGTCGCTAGACTTAAAACAGCCAATAAAATCGAAATAATCCAGAAACGAACGATGATTTTCGTTTCAGTCAAACCGCCCAATTCAAAGTGGTGATGAATCGGCGCCATTTTGAAAATACGTTTTCCCGTCAGTTTGAACGAGATCACTTGAGTAATTACCGACAATGCTTCCACCACAAAAACACCGCCCAGGATCACCATCAACAACTCATTCTGAGTGATAACGGCCATCGAACCCAAGAACCCGCCCAGAGACAAAGAACCCACGTCGCCCATGAAGACCTGCGCGGGATAGGCGTTAAACCACAAGAAACCCATTCCCGCAGCAACAATCGTCGCCGCGACCGGAGTTAACTCACCAGCTCCCACAACGTGAGGGATCTGCAAGTAATTCGCGATGGAATAGTGACCTGTTACATAGGCAAACAAACCCAAGGTCGCTGCCGAGATCATCACAGGGACGATCGCCAAACCGTCCAAGCCGTCTGTGAGATTCACGGCATTTGCCGTTCCCACCACAACCAAAGCTGCAAAAACGATATAGGAATAACCCAAATCAAAACCAAAAGACTTTACGAAGGGAATATAAACCGTTGTGCCCAAATCATGGAAGTGTACCAAGCAACCAATTACAACTCCGGCAATCAGGAACTCGCCCAAGAGGCGAATCTTGCCCGACAAACCTTTGGAGTTCTTTTTGCTGACTTTCAACCAGTCATCCATGTAACCGATCATACCGAAACCCCAGGTAATCAGAAGAACCGACCACACCAAAGGGTTCGTCATATCAGCCCACAGTAAACATGGGATCAACGTGGAAAGCAGGATCAAGCCCCCACCCATTGTTGGAGTGCCGGCTTTCTTTTTATGAGACTGAGGACCATCATCGCGAATCGATTGACCAAAGTGTTTCAGTTGCAAGCGCTTGATGAAGTAAGGACCCCACATCCAGCACAGTAGGAATGAAGTAAAAAATGCGATGAATGTACGAACTGTGATGTAACGGAAAACATTCAATGGAGAAAAATGTTCCGACATTGAATAGAGCCACTGATAAAGCATGATGTGCGATTCCCCTATATCCTTGGAAATTGATTTTTGCTTGGAACTTTAAGGGTTTAGCACATCGGCACTTTAAAATGCAATGGGAAATTTATAACTATATGATATTACTTAATATTTTTTAATATAAATAAGGTTTCACAGAGAGCAAACTTCATGGAAGGCCTGTAAGGTTGCAAGGAATAAAGGTACGTCCTTACTTTTTAAGTAAGGACGTACCTTGTGGGATCGACGTGATTAGTGTTGAACAACTGTCGCTGAATTGCTGCCGCCGGATTGTGTGATATTTGCGGTGCTACCGTTACCTTGTTGAGTCACTGACGCGTGGTTTGAAGAACCTGTTTGTTGCACGTTGGCTTTGTTGTTATCGCCGATTTGCACCACACACGCGGTATTGCTATCACCTTTTTGATAGATCACTGCTGAATTGGCATTTCCTGTTTGCGATACACCCGCAACGTTGGTGCTGCCTTCTTGTGTAAGAATCAGATTCGCTTCGGCTTGAGCTTTGGCGTCGCAAGCTGGAACAACCACTTCGCCATGATCATCAACGATGCTGCCACTATCATCTATTACTTCGCCCGGATTCAAAGGCACATCATCGATAATTTCAGGAGAACCTGTATCAGGTGTGCCCTGTGGCTCTTCACCATCTACGACCGGCGTGATGGCTTCTGCACTTCTATATGTACCGAAGGCAACCTCAGTCCCCAGTTGCGAACATGCCGTCATGAAAAATGGCGCCGTAGCGATTAGTAACAACACTGATGATTTCATTGAATCCTCCACAAATTGCTTTCTCGAAACTTAAAAGCAAAACGTGTGCACAGGGGGTTCTGGAGTTCAAATGGAATTAAAAAGATCAGCGGGTGTTTAAAAACTGACGATGCAAAAAGTTTGGTCGAAGTTTGTGATGGTTCCCTAACATGCTAATCAAGGAAACTTGTGAACCGTTCGAAAAAAATGCATCTGACCGATACGTTTACAGCTGTAAACTACCAGGAACAAATGTGAGCAATGGTTTCTCACTCGAAAATCCCCCAGGAAACATCACATAGAGAGACAGTTTGCACGAGCTGTGTTTGTTGAAACGACAAGTGCTTAGACAACTGCGAAACGACCAGGCGTTCCTTAGCCTTCGTCATCCAGATAAGCTTTGAGTTCTTGCATGTGATACTTCCAACCAAGTTGAAAGTCTTTAAGAAGTTTCGCACTCATTTTATCTGGGAAGACTCCCCAGCCTTTATGAGTCACAGTCATAGTGCGAATCTTGCCTTTGTCTTCGATCGTGTAAGTGCATTCGGTGGAGGCTTTCGCATCCCAGTTCTTTTCACGCCAGGTAAAGGTAATGGATTTATTGGGAACAAGAGAAAGGACTTTGCCGGAAGCGAGCTGTTCATTGCCGTCGTCGTCTTCCCAGGCTTCGCGGAATTTTCCGCCGACTTTTGGTTCCAGGGTGACATCGTCACCCCACCAATTTTCCAGATCGTCAGTATCAGTCAACGCCCGCCAGATTTCTGCTGCCGTGGCTTTCACTGTGATAGTGATGTTGATTTCCTGAGAGTTAGACTCCTCCCCCTTTTTGGAGGGAGGAATGAATTTCGATCCAGACATATTTATTAGAACAAGTTCAGATTCGTTGTAAGACCGACGTTTGTTCTGTCGTCACGAATGTCTTTAGGTGTGAATTGTACGTTCGGGTACATATAAATATCACGAGTCAAAGAGATACCAATACCGATCGATTGATATGGTTCAGCTTGAACGATGTCACTTGAGCGTTCAGATTTTACGAACTCACCGTAACCAAACACAGTTCTGAATGAATATCTGTCGTTGAAAGAATATTGAAGGAATGGATACACACCACCCACCAAATCATCACGATCAGCATCACCAGCGTTGTATTGAGCTGCGAATTTCTCGTCCGTCATTGAGTTTCCATAAAAATCTTTACTCAATGAGAAGCTCAATCCACCATTCCATTTCGTCGTACCAAAGTTTCCTAAAACAACCTGGCTTAAACCAAGATTGGCAAAGTAACCTCTTTTAGTAGTCGCTTCAGAAGTGTAATAACTTGCTGTCACGCCTGAAGTCATTTGCAAACCGACGGCTTTATAACCACGGCTCCAACCAAGATATGGAGTAGCCACGTTATAACGACCCATTTCCTTACCTTTTGCACCATTCGCATAGTTTTTAGCATTTGCAGTGATGTTGCCGTGGAAAGGATCGATGATTGCCAATCCTGTACCGAATGACAAATTGTCACGATCGGTAATACGTACGTTCACTCCGACAGTACCTGACAATTTAGCCATCTCTTCTTTATCTGGATTGAAACGGTAAGAAGGACGCACTGAAGAACCAGGCTCCTGCAAACTTCCGCCTGAATATGTAAAAGCAGATTTAAAAGACCATTTGGATTTAGAACCCAAAGTTGCACGCAAACGAGCATCCGTGATCTCGTCATCAACGTCTTTCAACTTTTCAGTTGGTTTTTTAAGGTCTTCGATTTTTGACGTCGAAGTGTTTGTTGAAGAAGCGGCACCAATCTTTGCAGAACTTGATTGAGCTCCGGCTTGCATCGCAGAGAAAGTAAGAGCTGCGATAAGTAGAGAAAGATTTTGTTTCATTAGTCCTCCTAATAACGAGGACTGTTATAGGACATCGAGCTGGATTTCTCCAGCCCGATTTTTAGTCAACACTACGATTTTTCAGAAAAATCGAGCGGTTCACAGGGATATACGAAGCGCTCAAGCTTCGTGCCACGGGAGGCTTTGACGACGGCAATGTCGCCACTGTGAAGGAAAGTGGCCAAATCTTTGCCAGCATTTTCTGTAAAATCTTTCTGGATCAGACTTTCCTTAGAGAAATGAGCCTTTTGAAGACCCTTAGTAAACGCGTCGAAATCTTCGCCAACGAAGTAAACTTTTTCAAAGCCCGCTTTACCCACGCGCTCACCCAACTCTTCATGCAGTTGTGCCGAGGCTGAACCCATTTCTCTCATCTGTCCGAAGACCCCCACTTTACGTCCGCTCACGGTTAACAATTGTACATTTTCTAGCAATGCTTTCATGCTGTCGGGGTTGGCATTGTAGGCGTCAAAGATCATTTGCGCGCCGGATTTTAAGTGAACTAACTGATTACGACCCCAGTTGGTTTTACATGCTGGCAGTCCCGCCCAGATTTGCTGCGGAGTCATCCCCACGGAAAGAGCCAAAGCCGCTGCCGCCATTAAATTCGTCAGGTTTTGCGCACCAAAGACCTGCACCGTCGCCGTGCCCTGAACCCCTTTGATACTGCCTTTTAGAACCAATTGACTCATGTTCATCGAATCAATCATCAAATGCACATCCGCACGGGGATCTTCGCTGGAGAATGTGATCACTTTATCCTGCGGGAATTTGCTGTGACCACGTACATACATATTGTGTGTTTGTTCATTGTCTAAGTTATAGATACGGACCGCATTCCTTTTAGCGGCATTATAGATTTCTTCTTTGGCTTCGGCGACTTTTTCAATCGTGCCAAAAAACTCCATATGTGCACGTCCCACCATCGTGCAAACCACGACGTCAGGTTCTGCGATATGAACCAATTCAGTGATTTCACCGGCATGATTCATACCCATTTCAATCACAGCCACTTCTTTTTTCGGATCCAATTGCAGCAGAGTGAATGGCACTCCCCAGTGATTGTTAAAGCTGCCTTTATTATAGTGCACATCTTTAGCTGTGCTGATCAACGCCGCCGTGAACTCTTTGGTGGTTGTTTTTCCATTGGAACCGGTGATGGCTACAATCGTCCCTTGAGATTGATGACGAGCCCAGTTGCCCAGCTGTTGCAAAGCTTTTAGTGTATCAGCGACTTTCAAAACGGTGACTTTGTTTTTCAAGGCGTTTACTTGTTCGTTCTCTTCGTGAACCAATAGCACTGTCGCGCCTTGGTTAACAGCTTTATCCAGGAACTCATGAGCATCAAAGGCTTCACCTTTGAGCGCGATAAACATTTGTCCCTTAAGATCCGCGCGAGTATCCGTGCCGATTCCGGTGAACGCGTCAGCATGCTGGCTGATCACTTGCGCATTGGTAGCTTTGACAACGGTTTGCACATCCATGGCTCTCATTAAACTCTCCCTTGCAGCGCTTGTTCCGCGACCTGCACATCACTGAATGGAAACTTCGTGCTTCCAATAATCTGATAGTCTTCGTGACCTTTACCTGCGATCAGAATCACATCACCCGGTTGAGCTTTGTGAATTGTCGCATAAATGGCTTCCTTACGGTCGGCCAAGACGGTCACACGGTTTTTATCCTGGGCATTTACGCCTTTTAAAATATCTTCGATAATTGATTGTGGCTCTTCGGTGCGTGGGTTGTCAGAAGTGACAACCACCGCATCCGAAAATTTCAACGCCATCTCGGCCATCAAAGGACGTTTGCCTTTGTCGCGATCACCGCCGCAACCAAAGATCGTCCAAATCTTGGCTTCGGATTTCAAACTCTCACGCACCTTGGTTAAGGCTGTCAGCACATTTTCCAAAGCATCTGGAGAGTGAGCATAGTCGACAAAGACTGAAAGGTTTTTATTATTCGGAACTGCTTGCAAGCGTCCTGGAACTCCGGTGAAGCTGGCAATCGCCGCTTTACAAACTTCCAATGGAATCCCTGCCGACAAGCCCGCACCAATGGCCGCGACAGCATTCATCACGTTGTGCGTGCCTGACATCGGCAATTCGACTTCGGTGGTACCAACCGGAGTTTTCAAATCAAAAACAGTCAACGCGAAATCCATATTTTTTATTTTAAAACTAAGATCCGCGTCTTTATCTGAGCCATAGGTCCAAAGAATGGCAGGATCCGCCACATGCATACGACGACCATACTTATCATCGATATTGATGATGGCAAAACAAGGCAATTTCTCTGTCTTCCACAACAGATCCGTGAACAGACGTTGTTTTGACTCGAAATACTTTTCCATCGTTTCGTGATAATCCAAATGATCACGGGTCAGATTCGTAAAGATCACGGTATTAAATGGCACACTGTCCACGCGGTGCTGATCCAAGGCGTGAGAGGAAACCTCCATCGCCACAGCTTTAGCACCAGCGTCTTTAAATTCACGCAGGCGTTTTTGCAGATTGATAGGATCTGGTGTCGTCATGTCGGACGGCCATACTTTATCCAGCAAGTGATGGTTCACAGTTCCAATAACACCGGTGGGATTTTGTGAGTGATTGAAAATCGCCTCCACCATGTAGGTCACAGAAGTTTTACCATTCGTCCCAGTGACTCCCACGCAGAACATTTCTTCTGCCGGGTCGCCATGATAGTGACTGGCTAAAACATCCAATGCTTCACGGGTGTTTTCCACGCGCAAAACAAAACCTTTAAAGTTATTGGGAACTTGATTGGGATCCTCGACCACCAAAACAGAGGCTCCGTTGCTGATAGCGTCTGGAATGAAACTGTGGCCGTCGACCTTGACACCACGAATGGCAACAAAAAGTCCGTCAGCGATTACCTTACGCGCATCATTGAAAATCCCAGAGACTTCGATGTCTGGCAAAACATGGCCGGAGATTCCTGGAATTGTTGAAAAAAGATGCTGTAGTTTCATGGGATCAGTATATTATGTGGCAGCTATGAGACAACTCGGAAAAATACATTGCCAAGAAATTAATCAAGACGATAACGCACCCTGGATCATCTTCTTCCATGGTTATGGCGCAGATGCCAATGACTTGTTTTCGCTGGGACAGATGATTCCAACGAAACAAACATACAATTGGCTTTTTCCGAATGGAATTTTAGAAGTACCAATTGGCCCCGCATGGACAGGCCGCGCTTGGTGGCCCATCGATATGATGGAAATTCAACGCGCTCAGGAAACCGGCGTCCCCCGAGATTTCAGCGGTGAAATGCCGAAAGGCTTCGAAAAGGCCCGCGACATGGCGATGGAAATGATCCGTCAACTCCGTGTGCCGTGGAATCAAATCATTTTGGGCGGATTTAGTCAGGGAGCGATGCTCGCGACTGATTTGTACCTGCGTGCTCCAGAAACGCCACGTGGGTTGGTTATTATGTCTGGCACCTTGGTTGCGCAAGAAGAGTGGAAAAAGCATGTTCCGAATCGCGCAGGCCAAAGATTCTTTCAAAGCCATGGGCAAATGGATCAGGTTTTGGGCTTTAAACAGGCACAAAAGTTGGAAACATTGCTTACTCAAAACGGCATGAAGGGCTCACTGCTGGGTTTCCGCGGGGGGCACGAAATTCCACCGCAGGTTCTGCAGGGTATTGGTCAGTACATCAATTCCCTCTAAGTCTCCATGGCCCGCACTTCCAAAGCGGGCCTCTGTTTACTCCTTAGACATTCAGCCTCAATAGAATCGCCCTGCCGTGGCTTTGGCCTTGCATGGTTCCTCTCGCCGAGGTCACGATGTCATTTCTAAAACAGTTCCTTATTTTATTTGCCATGATCCTGGGGATCACAGGGCCTGCTGTTGCCAATGCGGTGAAAACTCAATGTATCTGCCAAACAGGCAGCGAACCATCGTCGCAAATTCCCTTTTTCTATGTGGGCTGCAAAATGTGGTTGGCCGAGCAAACCAATTGCGCAAGCAAAACTATCACTTCTGCTCCCGACACTCACACTGCAGCTGCCCTTCAAGTCCCCCAAGCAAAATCTGGCGATACTATTAAAATCGGTTTTGTCGGCCACTGGGCCAATGAATACACAGCTCCGTATCTGGGGAACTCGATCATCCCTACGATGCAAGCTTATGACGCTAATATTTACTTGGACAACACCGCTTGCCAGGGACTTCAAGATCCGTGGAAGGCCGAGGGCTTAAGCGCGTTTTCAGTTCTGTTTACTAAAAACAGAACAATCACTTTTAAAGGCAACCAGGCCATCAGCATCGGTATCTGGAATCGCATTTTGCCAAATCAAGCCGCGAATTTTTGGGCGGTCTTTCAACTTCCCAGCGGAAAAACCATCCTACCTTATTGCGAAGACTTTGAAAACCAAGGCTGCATCGGCGCGGTTCAAAAAAATCAACCCGGCGACTGCATCGAGCGAGACGGCTCATTCCAAATTCTATATTGCTGTCCCCACACCAAAGAAATCACCGACAAACGCGGCACAAGAGAGCAAACTTCCTGGCGCTGGCAAAGCCCTCAAGCTTGCCTGAACTAAACCCCTGAACTTCTTACTGTACAGAATCCTGACAGGCGGTAACATCTAGTTATTGTGCTATAGTCCCGCAACTTTATTATAAGGGGTACCCATGAAAAAGTTGATGGTTCTTGCTTCGGTTCTACTTTTAAATCTGGTTGCGGTTCACGCCAATGCAGGTGTTTACACAGTTCCTGTTGATAAAACTGTTGAACGCGAAGGTTTGCTTGGCGCAACAGTATTTGAATCAAACTATAAGATCGCGGTTTTGATCCAAGGTCGTGATATCAAGTCATTGAAACAGCTGCATGCTGTTATCGCAGATGGTTTGGGTCTTCCAAAAACATACGGCGCAAACCTTGATGCTTTGTACGATGTTTTGACGGATCCATCTGTGATCTCTAAACACTGGGACATCGCGATCATCGGCGCAAAAGATTTGATCGAAAACTTGGGCGAAGCGAAAGTTCAGGCATTGGTTGATACTTTGAATGATGCTCAAGAGCAAGACCGTATGAATTCGTTTACTTATTGGTTGTAGTTCTACCTTTTGAAACGAAACTAAAAAGGCACCCGATGGGTGCCTTTTTTTTATTTTTTTATCTAAATCCAGGACTCGCAACCACCAAACAAACGATCCATAGCCCAACTCCCGAGACGTAAAAAAGGAAATGATTCCAAATAATACCGAGCTAAAAAATATCATATCTAACGTATTGTGGTAGCTGTTCCCAATCGCCGACATATCCAAAAGTTGCCCACACTCATATTTTGCAAGGAACGAAATTAACATTTGCTTGTTAGCTGGAGTAGTACGTAGTGAAATGCCTATTAGTGAAATAGGCCATAACACGTGCACAGCGAGCAATCTTATCTTATTCAACATTTCATATCCTTTTGATACCCACGGAGACCTACACCAGATGATTTACCTGAACAAATCTCCCGAAGGTGGGGCTACTCGCCTTTATCACTGAAAAAAACGATACGAATAATCTATCCACCAAACCGTGAAAATAGCGTGGATCAACGCTCCAACAATAACAACTGGGGAAATCACGCTACCAACAATGAATTTCAAATGGCCTGACTTACTTTGAACAACACTCCGGAATAGCAACATCAAATATCCAAGAAGAAGTAACGCTGCACTTTTCTCAGCATATAACAATGGCCTAAACTCGAAAAGTCGACTAAATGCAACAATATTAAATATCATACATAACAAGAATAATGCCGAAATACTTATTCGATTAAGTATTCGACTTGTAGAATCGGCTCTTACTAAAAAAATTAAAATAGTGAATGCCATTATCTCAAGATGACTTACAAATAAGCTATAGCAATAGGTATTGCCATAAACTCTACAAATTAAATTCATAACGTCTTTAAGGAATTGGATACAACACCCCTTTAGTTTTCTTTTCTCTCCAATATTGTGACTCGATAGCTGCAGCTAACATACTCACTTCGTCATGCCTATTAGAAAATAAGTATTTTAAATGATACTTCACTCTACCTAAACGATAAAGATCATCCGCATGCATAATTTCATGAGCAACTGTGTTTATATATGCATCCATACGCTCACACTCAGATTTCTTATCGAGTTGCCTGAAGTTGATTCCTATATTATTGGAGTCAAAAGTCCTGCCTTCAACTCACTTGCGGCACTAAACAGAATGTGACTTAGGTCTGTAGTTTTTTAGTTTCGAAATAAAAAAGGCACCTCGTGGGTGCCTCTTTATTATTTCAAAATCACAGTAATGTTTTTGTCTTCCGGAAGGGCCGCTCCAGCGGCAGGGATCATTTCGCTGACCATGCTGCCTGAACCGACGAATTTTACTTTCAAATTCTGACCGCTGACCTGACGAAGAACTTCGCGAGTTGTCAGCTTCATCAAGTTTGGTACTGTTTCGCCTGGCTTTACTTCGGCGGCTTTATCCAACTCTTGGGCCGTGACGATCGCTGGCTCTGTCTTCGCTACAGCTGATGCCGATGTTGCAGAAGCCGTCGATTCTTTGGAATCACTTGCCACTTCACGAGCTAACTTTTCCATCGCGGCTTTTTGGCCAATAGCTGTTTTCATGGAGTTTAAATTTTTCGTGTTCGTTTCTGCCAAGGCACCCGCGAGTGGTGCAATGCCTTCTTTACGAACGGCATAGGAAGCAATTCTAGAGAACACCGGAGCTGCCACTTTTGCACCGTAATATGATTTACGAGGAGAATCCACAGCCACATAAATCACAAATTTTGGATCGTTCGCAGGAATGAAACCCGCGAAACTGGAAACGTAAGCACCTTTAAGATAACCGCGCCCATTGGGATTTACTTTTTGCGCTGTCCCCGTTTTTCCCGCAACCATGAAGCCATCAACTCGGGCATTGGCACCGGAACCAATTTTCAAAGTGGTCACACCCAAAAGCATCGCGCGCATCTGTGCTGCTTGCTCTGGAGTTAAAACACGACGGATTGGCTTTACTTTTGTTTCGGTCAATTCACCCGTTTCGGAATCACGAACAGATTGAACGATGTAAGGCGTATTCAACACACCACCGTTGGCAATCGCCGCATACGCATTGGCCATTTGAATCGGAGTCGTTGCAATACCGTGACCAAAAGAAATATTACTCAGAGCGATTGGCTTCCACGGCAGAGCTTGAACGATACCGCGAGACTCGCCCGGCAGATCGACACCCAATTTTTGTCCCAAACCGAAATCCAAAAGTCCCTGACGAAGTTTGTCTTGGCCCAATTTGAAAGCGATTTTAGTGGTTCCGATGTTCGACGACACCGCCAGGATCTCGGCTGCGGTGATGTCACCGAACTTCTCATGAGCTTCCGCTTCTTTGATCACTTTGTCGCCAACACGATAAGCGCCGTTTTCGCAGAAGAACTTGGTATTGGGTTGCAAAGCCCCTTCACGAAGAGCCGATGCAATCACCAAAGTTTTCAATGTGGATCCCGGCTCGAAAGCATCCGTCACCGATTTATTACGACGGTAATCCGCTGAAGCTTTTTGGGCTTTATTCAAGTCAAATGTCGGAGCAGAAGCCAAGGCGATAATCGCAGAAGTTTTTGCATCCAAAACCACACCCACAGCGTGATCCGCGTCGAAAGTTTGCACCGCGTTTGCCAGTTCTGACTCCAAGGCATACTGAAGTTCGGAATCCACTGTCAGACGAAGTTCATTCCCGTCAGGATTTTCAATGAACAT
Source organism: Bdellovibrio sp. (assembly GCA_039594295.1). GTDB lineage: Bacteria > Bdellovibrionota > Bdellovibrionia > Bdellovibrionales > Bdellovibrionaceae > Bdellovibrio. The sequence goes on along the minus strand of JBCNNR010000002.1, from coordinate 95,146 downwards.
CAAACCATCGTTAATCAACGGACGACCACGAGCATCTCGCTTAACCATGACTTTCTTTTGATTGCCACGCAAAGATTGATCGTAACCCAGCTCCAAACCTTCCAGCCCTTGGCCTTCGATACCTAAAAAACCCACAGTTTGCGCAAGCAATGTTTCATTTGGATAAACCCGGCGCCATTCTTCCACAAACGACAAACCACGGATTTCCCATTTTTTAATTTCGTCGGCCTTGTCTTGCTCCAGCATGCGCTGAACCCAGACGAAGCGTTTATTGCCGTCTTTGATTTTCGCATAAACAGATTCATAAGATTGACCCAAAACTTTGGAAAGTTTTTTGGCGGCAGCTTTGCGATTTTCAATAATTTTAGGATCCGCATACAAGGAGTACGCTGTTGCCGACATCGCCAGGTCACGACCATTGCGATCCACGATAGCGCCGCGACGAGCCTGCAAAGTCACTTTCGTCTGAAATTGACGATTTTGCAGAGAGTTCAATCGATCATTTGGCAAAAACTGCAAATAGGCGGCTCTCATCATCAACAGAGACCACAGACCCAAGATTCCGATAAAGATAAAGACAATACGTGATTTCAACTACAGATCCTTTTTCGCAATTTTCTTATCTGTCGCTTTGGCTACAGGAATATCATCAACATCACTCAAGTGAATGATTTGATTAGCCTGAACTTTTTTAAGCGTGAATTTTTGCTGAGCCACGTGATCCAAAAGTTGCGGACGCGTGATCTTCGCCAACGAGATTTCTTTGGTGCGCTTTTCTTCCAAAACTTTTTTGTGCTGGCGCGTGAGTTTGAGAACCACATAGCCCATGCGACGCTCTTCCATTTGCAGGAAGACGATAGAGAACAACGTAAAGATGACTAAAAGGATGCTAAAAAATGGTTTCAGTTGTCTAAAGTTCTCTTTGCTCATCCTGAGCACTCCTCTCGAAAACTCTCAATTTCGCGGAACGCGATCGAGAGTTCAAATCCAGCTCTTCCTGAGATGGAACGACTACTTTTTTATAAACAGATCTGCCGAATTCTTCTGAATCACGGAAGATGTTTTTAACAATTCTATCTTCTAACGAATGGAACGTGATCACCGCCAAACGACCCCCTGGCTTCAATGCCTGGATCATTTGTGGGATCGTCTCGCCGACCACTTCCAGCTCTGAGTTTACTGCCAAGCGCAGAGCCATAAAGTATTTCGTCGCGGGATGATGGCCTTTCACTTGCCAACCATCCACACGTTCGATCAAGCCTGCAAGCTGAGCAGTCGATTGAAATGCTTTTGTTTTGCGATCATTCACGATCGCACGGACAACGCGAGAAGGGCGATACACTTCGCCGTACTCTTTAAAGATTCGAATGAGATCTTCCTCTGTTGCCGTATTCACAAGCACCTCAGCTGTCAAACCTTGCTGCTGATTCATTCGCATATCTAGTGGACCATCGTGGTAAAAACTAAAGCCTCGTTCGGCCTGGTCTAACTGCGGTGAGCTCACACCTAGATCTAAGAGCATCATATCAAAGTTTTTCAGATTGTGATCTGAAAATTGCGAGAAATTTCCATGGATTATGCGCAGAGAGCCGTTCTCGACCTCAGTCTTGAATCGCTCGTTTCCGTATTTCACCGCGGCTAGATCTTGGTCCATGACGGTGGCCTTCATCGCGGGAACCGTAAATTTCACCGCCATGTAGTGACCACCACGTCCGAATGTCCCATCAAAATATGAAACGTCTTTTTTCTCTCGGTACGGATAGAACGCCGCGAGCACTTCTTGCAGCATGACGGGATAATGTTCAGGAGAAAACTCAATAGGAAGCTCGACCTTTGGCGGGATGATTTCCTCTGTGCGTTCGATTTTTTCACCAGTGCCGGGCTTATACTTTTTCATCGTTATCTTCCTAGAATTTCAAGGTATGAACAATTCGGTGGACCGTCAAGAAGCTTTGAATTAGCCTATTTATAAGGCTTTTTCTAATAAACAACAGGAAAAATTTTTCGATGCTTGTAACGTGTCCTCGCTGTGGCTTTCAACAACCTCAAGATAAATACTGCGCTCAATGTGGCGTAGATATGGAAAGCTATAAGCCACAAGCAGCGCCTTGGTATCAGTCTCTTTTTAAAAATCCTGTTGTTCATATCGCACTCTTAGCTGCACTTGTTGGCGGTGGTGGTTTTTATCTTTATCAAAACAATCAATCCAATACGATGAACGTGGCCAGCAAGGCTCGTCCCATGGTTCAGGTGAATTCCTCTAAGAATCTTCCACCTCCCCCACCTGCAGCACCAGAACCACAAGTAGCAATGGTCGCAAGCAGTGTGACAGAAACATCAGCAAACGGTGCCACCACCGTCACCAGCAGCGATGCCAACGACGCTGACGTGAGTAAATCATTGGCGGCGGCAAGAGCTTTCGCGGAAACAGCTGCCGTCAAAGAAGAACCTAAAAAAGACAACCGCGCCGCCGCAACCAAAGGCACCGCTCCTCACTTGACGGTTATTTATGCGGAAGTGGAGCGCCCGGCTTTGGGTCGTTTGGTGGATGCCAGCCGCAGCACGGGTCAGTTTATGAACTTTGCTGATTACTCTGCCGGTATCATTCCCGGCCTTAACAAACGACTGCAAACTTCAGGAATTAAAATTCTCCGTAAAGAAGAGCGCAATATAGACAGCAGCAAAACTTTGCAATGGTCTTATGGTTTGAAAGATCGTTCTAATCCTTCGGTTGAATTCGGTCACACAACATTCATTGAAATTGCGGATAATGATGGCACCAGCCTGCGCGGCAATTTAGAAATCCAAAGAACCTGGAAAGAAGCGGGCCCAACGGGTGGCTTCGAAATCCAAAGAAAGTCATTCCCTGCTATATTTGAGATCAGCCCGGAAACAGGCTTTTTCATGGCCGGCGTCATGCCTCCTCAGTCAAATCTTGAAAATGATGACGAGCTGGCTTCCATTGATGTATACAAAATTCTGCGTTCTCCTCAATTCAGAGCAGGCGAAAGCGAATTCGTGATCTTCGTCGAATACGACAGCAAATAGTCCTCGACATGAAGGCCTTTCACCCCGAGTTCGCGTGAAAGGTACCATGGCTCAATTCCAACAAGAACTAGAACACAATTACGGTCCGCGCGTGCATTTGATCGACAGCCCGTTCTTAAGTGGCTTACTGGCCCAGGCCTGCTCCCCAAATTGCTTTCAACCCGAAATCAATCGCATTGTGGAAGTTCTTTACACACATCTGATTTCCATCACGGTAAATAATGAATTTGATCGCGAAACTTTCACTCAACCGACGCGTATGACTGAGGCTCATCCCGACAAGCTTTTGCAAGGCCACCGCATCGCTCAACACCAAAAGGCAGTGAGTGTGAACCTGGCTCGCGCCGGAACTTACCCAAGCCATATCTGCTATAACTTCCTGCACTTTGCTTTGCCTGCCAAAAACGTGCGCCAAGACCATATCTTTTCCGCGCGTATGACAGACAGCAAACACCATGTCACGGGAGCAGAGTTCGGCGGCATGAAGATCGGTGGCGACGTGAAGGATGCCTGCGTGATTCTGCCAGATCCAATGGGAGCCACTGGCAACACGATGATCCATGCCATTAATCACTATAAACAGCACATCGAGGGTCCCGCTAAGAAATTTATCGCCTTAAACCTGATTATAACCCCGGAGTATTTGAAGAATTTGTTAGGATCTCATCCTGAGGTCGTAATCTATGCCTTAAGACTTGACCGTGGGCTATCCCCTCAGGCAGTTTTAGATGCAAAACCGGGCCAATTCTGGGATCAGGAACGCGGCTTGAACGATCATCAATACATCGTTCCTGGCGGCGGCGGATTCGGCGAGATCATGAATAATTCATTTGTTTAGGAGTTCCCATGACGAATTTAACTTTGAAACCTTATATCTCTGAAGAAAAAATCCAACTTAAAGTTAAAGAGCTGGGCGAAATCTTGACGAAACAATTCAAAAACGAAAAGGTCATCGCGATCTGCGTTTTGAAGGGTTCTTTCATGTTCTACTCTGACTTGATCAGATCTATCAACGCCGACATCACTTGCGAATTCTTTGGTGTGGCTTCATACCACGGTGGCACTTCTTCTTCTGGTGAAGTGAAAGTGACATTGGATCTTGCTTCTCCGATTGAAAACCAACACGTGATCCTGGTTGAAGACATCGTTGATACGGGTTTAACAATGAATTACTTGAAAAACTCTATCATGTCTCGCAAGCCAAAATCTTTGACGACAATCGCGTTGCTTGAAAAGCCAGACGCTTTGAAAGTGAAATGTGATGTGGACCACGTGGGTTTCAAAATCCCGAACGATTTCGTTGTGGGTTACGGCTTGGATTACCAAGGTTACTACCGCAATCTTCCCTACATCGCTCAAGTTCAAAACTTCCAATAAGGTACGAACTTCCTTCCTGAAGGAAATAAAAAACCACAGCCGACAAGCTGTGGTTTTTTTTATTTCAATTTGAGTCGTGACGCTATATTGCTACCAAAAGTGTGTCCATACCGAATTACATTTTAATTGATACGCCTGTGCTTAGGATCAAGCTCATGTTGTAGATATCCATATCGTTGAAGAACTTGCTGGTATTAATCTTAGCAAGACTCTCTTGGAAATCTGCCTGAACAATCCAACCCACGTTGCGTGAAAACTTCCAATCATAGCCTACACCTAAGGCCCCACGGAAATCCGTTGAGTTAAATAGATCTTTGGCGTCTTTACCTGTTTCATTCATAGCCGGTGCATAACCGGAGTAGATCGATACGGGATTCGCCTTAACGTCGTATTTAGCATCCACCAAGAAGCCAACAATCACACCGGCTCGGGCAAAGAAATGAGATCTGGACGAGTGTGGGAATGAAAAGCGCGCCATCATCGGAACATCTAGATAAGTCGTAGTAAAATCCATATTCACTTTATAAGTGCCGGAATTATCAAGAGCATTGTTCATGGCACCACCACGTTGAGCATAAATAAGACCTGTCTCACCTTGCCACATTCCGCGACCGATAAGAACGCCCGCGCCACCTTGCATGCGGTTCACGGCATCCACGCTGGCACCATTAACGCCGGCAATGCCTGAAAGATTCGCGTTCACATAACCGAAAGTAGGTTCCATCGTCACCCAAGGATTGGGAATCAAGCGAGGAGTCAACACCTCTGCACGTTGAGACATTGTTTGCGTGGCTGCACCTGCGCCAGCCATTTCGTTAGAGGCCGACACTTCATCTTTTGTCAGTGAAGGCGTAAATTTTGTGCTGGCTCCTGGGGATTGCGCGTGCGCCGACATTGAGAAACCCAAAATAAGTGCTGCGAAATAATAAGAAACCTTGTTCATAAAATCTCCTCTATGCCCGGATAAATTGCAAAGGGAGTACCAACAGGTGCTCCAAGTATGGAGCACGAACACGCCGTAATTTGGAGCTGAAAAGGGAATTCTCAGAGTGAGACAGACACCATGAGATGCCTTTGAAGCAGGTGCCATTTATTGGTTTTATCTGTCGAAGGTGATAACACGCTAAAGCGTCTTAAAGTCTTTTCCGCAATCACAACAAAACAAGCTGCCTTGTTTGCGACGCTCAAGATGTTTACTGCGATCACAAGAACGAACCGCACCAGACTTAAACTTATCACCACAATTTGGACAATAACTAACCGGAGGATTTGATTTGCCGTGATTCATATTACGACAATTTTTTTTAGGTTCACTCATTAAATTCTGAACCTGTGAGTGATCAAACCATGAGTGGGATCGTAAGGAGAAACGCTGACTGTCACACGATCACCGACGACAACTTTAATATTAAATCTTTTCATTTTGCCACAAAGTTTAGCTGTGATATCCACGCCATTTTCAAGGGTGATAAAATAAACACCGCCACCTTTTAGGTCGGAAACTTTTCCATCGATCATAACCAAATCGTCTTTAGCCATTTTGACTCCTTCAAAAAAACAGACCTACCCACGAGGGTAGGCCTGCAATAACAACAACTACTAACGATTAATAAGAACGACGAGAACCAGAACGGAAGCCGCCGCCACCACCTGTACGTGGAGCTTGTGGTTTGGCTTCAGAAATATTCATGGCACGACCCGAAAGATCCATACCATTCAATTTTTCAATTGCAGCCGTTGCTTCAGAGTCAGAAGACATTTCAACAAAAGCAAAACCTTTGCTGCGACCCGTATCACGATCAGTGATGATGTTTGCCGATTCAACTGTACCAAACTGAGCGAAAGTGCTCGCCAGCTGATCCGAATCAACATTAAAACCAAGATTGCCTACGTATATTTTTTTTCCCATTTTTGCCTCCTTAAAAAGCTAGGGGCCATTCACAAAAAGGACAAAAGGGAATCTAATGAACTAAGAGAACGACGAAATAGTGAATTCAGTAGACCACACTCAGACATAACTAGATATAGACGATTCAGTAATAAATTGAATTCGGTGATTTATTTGGTCAGATCGAGCACCACCGATATGAGATGTAATAATCTCCTTACTTTCTAGCCCTTAGGCGTTGCAAGTAAGGAGATTCCACTTCAGCAGAGGACTAGGTAAGAAGAATCCCGACCCCAAAAGCCACATAGATCAACGCTGAAACAATGTGGACCCACTTCATTGAAATTCGACGTAAAAGTTTTTCGCCAAAGAAAACGGCCAAACCATCAGAGAACAACATTCCCAGAGTTGTTCCAAAAGTAACCAACCAGATATTCTGATATTTCGCCGCAAGAGCTACAGTCGACAGTTGAGTTTTGTCACCGACCTCGGCCACAAAAAATAAAATCAATGTTGTTAAAAAAGGATTTGCGCGCATTTTGTTTTCATCGCTGTCGTCTTTATCAGGAATTAAAATCCAGACGGCGAATGCAAAGAAAGTGATCGCCAATATCCATTTCAAAATTTGCGGAGAAACGAACTGAGCTATGGCCTCGCCGGCCCAGGCTGCAAATAGATGGTTGGCAATGGTTGCCACCAAAATACCCGCCATGATCGTCCACGGCCGCTTAAAACGCACCGCCAAGACCAATGCAAGCAATTGGGTTTTATCGCCCATCTCGGTTGCTGCCACTAATAAGAATGAATTTAAGATTGCTTCCACGAAGCCCCTCCAGTTTTAAACCGGTGGCTCGTTAAACGAAAAAACGAGACCACACGGTGTTGCTGCTCCGATAAATTTCGGAATGCAGTAGCACTCGTGTCAGTCTCGTCAACTTAGATCGGATTTTCGGCGTTGCCGAAATAATTTGATCCTCGCGCTTAAACCGGAGCCCGCCTTAATTCAGGATCGGAACTCAGTATGTCGGCTTAAGCTTTTGCCCTAGAATAAATCTAAAACAAACCAACTACTCCCTAACAGATACTGTGTGTTGTACTTGGTTCCTCAATTGGTTGTCAACTGTGGCCGCAGATTTTCCGTGCAAATATCCCATTCCCAGACACACCAAAACAAAAAGAGTATAAGCAATTTTCACTTTCATTATTGATCTCCAGCAGATGCGACAGTTTGATTCAGCCAATGTGAGAGCTTTCCGGGTTGACCTTGAGTCATACTGCGTAGGCTGACCTGCGCGTAGGTTTTAACTTGAGCGTTCGCTGATGACTTCAACACAATCGCCATGGTCTTTTGAAGTTGTGCAGGATTTAACAAGGCCATTTGATCCAGCGCCTGAAGCGCTCGCAATCGCAATGCCAATTCATCCTGATTAAACTTTAAATGAGTCGTCGTGGCGCTCGCTGCTGTATAGGGAGTTTTAACAATTTCAAACAAAGCATTGTGAGCACGCAGACCACCAAGGCTTAAAAGGTAAACACTCATTTGGCGCTGACTCATATTTGCAGACGTATCAACTGCTTTTACGGCCAATGTCGTCAGCTCCTCCATAGAGAGCTTTTCCATTTGCGCGCGAACGATGGGCTCTGATTGTCTCCAATCACGACGTCCCTTATAAAGGGCCTCGACTTCCTGATCCAATAAAACTTGAACGCGATCAAAACCGCCAACGACCTTTTTAGCAACGATTTGAGACTTTAAAAGAGATGAAGTTTTGGTTTGAGAAAAATGCACCGTTTCGACTTGTGCTGTCGGCACTGCGGAAGCCGTCCCAAGGCCCTTGGTCTTTTCCGCAACCAGAATAATGCCTGCCACAAAAGCAATCGTTATCGTATATACCAAAGGTTCATGATAGCGAGACATCGGGGGTTCTCCTTCACCTGTGAGATCTCTTACAACTCCCATGCCCCCTTTAGGCCGCAAATGATTCGCTCTGGGAACCCTGCACGTGTAAAATAAATAGGCAGGGGCGTTTTAACGGCTGTTCCAGCCAATTCCTTCCGCGCGTCATCCCTAGACAACCTGACCCCACCGAATACACTAGAAATATCACCCGCGCTTGCGCACGCCACAGAGGTTCAAATGCAGCAATATCACGACCTGATGAAATTCGTCCTTGAGAACGGAACCAAAAAAGAAGACCGCACCGGAACCGGTACGATTTCCACTTTCGGTTATCAGATGCGCTTTGATTTGCAAAAAGGCTTTCCTCTTTTGACGACCAAAAAATTGCACACGCGTTCCATCTTTCACGAACTTTTGTGGTTCCTTAAAGGCGAAACAAATATTCAATATTTGAAAGACAACAAAGTCACGATCTGGGACGAGTGGGCTGACGAAAACGGCAACTTGGGTCCGGTGTATGGCAAGCAATGGAGATCTTGGGAAACGGCCGATGGTCGCACTATTGATCAAATCTCCAATGTGGTGGAGCAAATCAAAAAAAATCCCGACTCTCGCCGCTTGCTGGTGATTGCTTTCAATCCCGGCGATGTCGACAAAATGGCTTTGCCTCCGTGCCATGCGTTCTTTCAGTTTTATGTCGCGAACGGAAAACTATCTTGCCAGCTTTATCAACGAAGCGCTGATATTTTCCTGGGTGTTCCGTTCAACATCGCCAGCTATGCATTGTTGGTGCATATGATTGCTCAAGTGTGCAATCTTGAAGTGGGCGACTTTGTTCACACTTTGGGTGATGCACATATTTATTCTAATCACATCGAGCAAGTGCAATTGCAATTGTCTCGAGAGGAAAGACCGTTGCCACAACTGAAATTGAATCCTGACGTGAAAAACCTGTTCGATTTCAAATACGAAGACATTGAAATCGTCGGCTATGACCCACACCCTGCAATCAAAGCGCCGGTGGCCGTATGATTTTAACCCATATCGTGGCATGTTCTGAAAATCGTGTGATTGGAACTCAAGGCGGCTTGCCTTGGGATCTCCCTGAAGACATGAAATTTTTCCGCGACACCACGAAGGGTCACATCATGATCATGGGTCGTAAGACCTTTGATTCTTTCAATGGCAAAGCCTTACCGAATCGCTACCACATCGTGGTGACACGCGATCCTTCCAAATACACTTTCCCATCCACAGAAAAAAGTCCGGTGGTTTTTGTGTCGAGTTTGGAAGAGGCGGTGGCCCACGCTCGACCTCTGACCGCCCAATGGGGCGACGAAGTTTTCATTATTGGTGGCGGCGAAATTTACAAACAGGCCTTTGCTAAAAATCTCACAGACAAAGTCTATCTAACCCTGATCCACCGCGAGTTTCCGGGGGATACTTATTATCCAGAAATTGACCAAAAAGTTTTCAACCTCACTGAACGTCGAGACGTGGAATCGCCTATTCCTTTTTCGTTTCTTACCTACGTGAAAAAGTAGGGACCAGATTGTGATCTCAGAATGAGATTGCAAGCTTTTTCCCTTAGAGATTTCTTCAAACCGTCCGAGAATAGAGGCATGAGCAATGCCAAACGGTTTCAGACAAAAGAACAAGCCAAGCTTGAGGTTTACGGGCACATCGGTAAATCCGGTGCGCAGATGCGAAACCTGTCTGCAACGGGCGCTTATCTCGAAGTGAGAAATGGCGATTATGTTCCGCAAAAAGGGGATCTGCTAAACCTTACGGTTGAGTTAGATTCTTTAAAGCGCGTTTACAACGTGGCCGCAGAAGTCGTCTGGAGCAAAGGTTTGGGACTTGGCATATGTTTCATTCACAAAGACGACATCCTTGAAAGAATGATGGCCAAGGCTGGCGTTTTTTAATATAGTTCCCGTTAATGCAACTTCAAGCACAACATGATCTCACCAGCTTAAACACCCTGGGTTTAAAATCCACGGCGGAGCTCTATACAGAGTTGCATTCCATTGTCGATGTCCATGCCCTTCTTAAAGACGAACCTTTAAAAAAAATCACCTGGCGCATTCTGGGTGGCGGATCAAATTTAGTTCTGCCAGCCAAAGTCGGAGGCCTGACCATTCGCTTGGCCAACAAGGGCCGCGAGCTGGTTCACGAAGATGCCGATGCCTGGTTCGTCAAAGCACAAGCCGGAGAAATCTGGAATGACTTTGTAAAGTGGACTTTGGATATGGGCTTTTGGGGCTTGGAAAATCTGTCACTGATTCCTGGAACTGTGGGGGCCTCCCCCATTCAAAATATCGGTGCCTATGGCGTCGAAGTAAAAGATTCCATTTTCGAAGTGACTTGTGTGGAGCTGGCTACGGGCGAGCTTAAATCTTTCAGCAATTCAGAATGTCGTTTTTCTTATCGCGATAGTTTTTTCAAACAAGAAGGCGCAGGGAAGTATTTGATTTGGGAAGTGACCTTCCGCCTGCCTAAGAAAAACAAATTGAGCCTGGAATACGGTGACGTTCGTAAGGAAATCGAACGCCAAGGTTTGGAAGCAAATCCTCGCAACATTTCTAAAGTCGTTTGTGAAATCAGATCCAGCAAACTGCCTGATCCAGAAGTAATCGGCAACGCAGGAAGCTTTTTTAAAAATCCAATTGTCCCTGTGGCCGTGCGCGATCAATTGTTACAAACATATCCCACTCTGGTGAGCTTTCCTTATGCTGATGGCAAAGTGAAGTTGGCAGCAGGTTGGTTGATTGATCAGGCCGGATGGAAGGGCAAACAAATCGGCCCTGTTGGCATGTTTGAAAAGCAAGCGTTGGTCTTGGTCAATCACGGTGGTGCCAACGCTGATGATGTGTGGACGACGGCCACTCAGGTCTGTGCGGACGTTAAGGCCCGCTTTGGTGTCGAACTCGAGCCTGAACCCATTCGCTGGTAATTCAGGGCCTTCAGGCAAAATTCTATTCTAAATCGTCGGCGCTATAATCGCGGCAATAGATGTTCTTTTTATTATAGTATTTGTAGTTCGCGTTGCAAGGGTCGTAATTCGCAAAAGCCCATTCTTCACCCTGCCATACTTTTTCGATAAAATATCTTTTCGCAGGTTTGAACTTTTCCACGTGGTGATATTTGATCGACAACTGCTTCAAAGCTTCTTCTTTGCTAAGACCTTGATAAACCATTTGATAAATCGCACTCGCCTCGCCAGAACGATCCGCGCCCCCTTGGCAGTGAATCAGGATCGGACGAGGAGCCATGTTCAACAAGTCCAAAAGCTTCAATAGATTCTTGCGGTGTGGAATCTCTTCCGCTGTCATTGGGATGTCATAATGAATAACACCAAGCTCTTTACTGACGGCCATCTCTCCCTGCCACCAAAGCGAAAGAGGCTCCGCCCCACGCAAATTGATGATGGATTGAATTTTATATTTTTTGATATAGCGCTTGAACTCCAAAGGGTCCAATTGTGCCGAACGATAAAGGTTGCCCTTATCCACTTCATGAAAATTAGGCCCCAGAATATCTGAAGCAAAAGCCGGCAAGAAAACCATCATCGAAAGCAAGAAAACAAAAGCATTTTTCATAAGGCGAGGGCTTACCAACAACTGCGCCGCATTAACCAGAAAAAGGTGCCTGCCGGTTTTGGGGGATGCGGCGCACACCCAAAAACCGGCAGGCACCTTTTGGGGCTGGGGCCCCGGTAGTGACAAACACTTTATGTTGCCTGTCAGAACTTTTTACAATGATTTGCCCCTCAGATGGAATATAAGCTAGTTTAACGAGGTTTTTATTTTGCAAAAGGACCTCGCCATGGATTCACGTTGGTTGAAGATTGTTTTTTCTGTCCTCACAATTATGTCTATTTTCGCTGTCGATGCGAGTGCTGCGGTGGGATCCGCCACACCTTCAACAGTCCATAAGGAAAGCTGCGAGCCTGCAAAAGGCGCGGGTTTAGCCATGGACCAAAGAGACGACTATCGCTTGAAGTGCTTAAAGAAAAAGAAGAACCATCTTTCCGTGGCTCAATGCCTGACTTTGGCTAAATCAATGGAGTACTCCAACAACGCCGAAGACGCGCGCCTGGTGTGCCTGTATGACCTTCCTAAAGTCAGCCTGAAAGAGTGTGCATCGATCGCGAAAAGCATGGAATATGCTGACAGTGGTGATGAAACAAAATGGCACTGCATCCGCGAACACAATAAAACCATCAGCAAAAAACAATGCATTTCTATTGTGAAGTCCATGAGCTATCCAGCAAATACCGACCGTGGACTTATTTACTGCGAGAACGAGCTGAATTAACGGCATCGCAATCTGCTGCCGACATCTTCAAATCACTGCGGCAAGTGTCGTTGACGACTTTCTTTGCCCACGCTTCGTACTCGCGACTTACCTGCACTCCCGTGGCTGTGGCGCCTCCGCCAATCAAAGTTAACATGATCATATTTTTAGTTCGATCGCGATTGGTATAAACATCAGGATAAGAACTTTTAATTTTAGCCATATCGGGATATGCCGAGGCCGCTCTAAAATCTTCAAATGATTTTCCCGCTTTGTTCCAGTCAGATCGTAAATTGGCAGCATCTTTGTTAAGGCCCAACCGCGAAAGCTCTTTACTCATACGCTCGACTGCGTCTGCGGGCATTCCTCTTAAGAAATCATATTGAGCTTTGACTGCCCCCAATTCCAAGTTGTAAACGCGTCGAGACTCGGTCTCTGACGAAAATGTCTTGGAAGCGAATTCACGCAAAGCTTTTTTTACTTTCGAATCCTGTGCGTTTTGAATACTGTGCTCCATCTCGTGAGCATAGGTATCGTAAAACTTAATTGTCTCGACCGCACGATCATGCATCGAAATTGTTATACTGTTTGTATCCGGATAATAAGCCCCCAGATAGGTCGAGTCATAGCCGGTCACCGTGGTTTTCTTTAAAGATTCTTCCACTTTCTTACGAACTGCCGGAGAGAGGTCCTTAAGGCGCGCTTCTCTATAAATATCAAAAAGCGCAGAAGGCAATTCCACATCAGAAACATTTGGATCCATCGAGACCTTGCGCATTTTCTCGGCTTCTTCTTTACCCACATACAAAGTACGGAACTCTTTGGATTCCTTGTAGCCCTGCTGCCCCACTTCTTTCATCAACAGATTGCTGCCATCCGAAGGTTCCAGCGCCACTTTTTTTGAAGTCCTTCTAAGAGTATGAAGCGCTTCCGATTTTAAAACATTCTTCCCCGCAAGAGCCGCAATTTTTCCCGCCACTCCCACAGCCAACAACGGATCCACAACGGAAAACCAAGCGTAGCAGCGCATCTCTGCCAGCACCGCCGGATCATAACAAGCCGTATTGCTAAGACCCATGCTTGTTAAGGCATCATCAATCATCTGATCCGCCGACCGGAGGGGCTTGGCTGGCTTTCCTGACCAAGGCTCGATCACCGGTTCATCTAAGGTGCCGTTTTTCATTTTCTTGCTAATACGCTCAAGCAATTCTTTATAAAGCACTTTCGCCGAATAACCCTGCAGATAATTTTGATTCACAGGATCCGCAGGGTTCAGGCCCTTATCATTGGGACTCCCTTCGATTTCTTCTTTGGTGAAGAGGTCAGCATAAGGACCTAGCATCTCCCTCTTACATTGAGCCGTCGTACATTGAGCAAAGAAGCTCTCGCGCTCTTTCAACTCAACACTTGGCTGCACATTGCCCACAAGAAGTTGCGCAATGCCCTTAGCCATATCACCCCAGGCACCCGCCCAATTTTCCAGACAAGCCGTCGTATAGTCAGAAATTTTATTTGCAGTAGAACAAGAAGAAATCAATTCACAGTTACGACCCTTACCTTCTTTAACAACCGAAGGATGATCTTTAAAAAACTGCTCACACTGAGCACTCTTCATCTCAATACGACAATGATCAGCAGAAGCCTTCTGCTCCAAAGTTGGCCGCGCACAAACCGCCGAAGCCTGAGGCACACACATCCGTTGCGAGGCAAACCCCACCGAAGAAAAAAGCCAGAAAATAAGAACAGAGAGACCTCTAACCAAAAACACTCCCCATCCTCACTTTTCGGCCAAAAGCACCTTTGCCCAAAGGGCAAACAGCCAATCTGGCCTTCTACAAATCAGAGAAATGTTCAAAACTAGGGATAGACACTGACTACCAGCTAACCCTGGATGGGAACACTTTGCAAAAAGCGACCTCCATCGGCGCTGGAAGCGCGAACCCGGCAAAGCCGGGCGATGGCGAGGCACGACGCCGTGTCGCGTTTGCAAAGTGTTCCCATCCAGGGTTAGCGGGTTCCCAGAACCTAGACCAACGTCCTGAACATTACACATTCATTACAGGTTTGTAAAAAACCAGACTTGCCTCCCGCGTCCAGCTCGACCTATTCTGTCCTCAGAGGACTCTCGTCCACAAGGAAAGGGAGAATCATTCAAATGATTCAGTCTATGGAAAAAGAAAAAGCGAAGAAAACTAAGATCATAGTGAAGGCGCCCACTCAAGAACGTTCCCGCCAGACAGTATCTACTATTCTGGACGCATGTTCTCGCTTGTTGGTTTCCGAAGGATTCTACTCAATTACAACTGACAAAATTGCGAAAGAAGCCGGTGTGAGCATCGGTTCTTTGTATCAATTCTTTGGCAACAAAGAGTCTGTCGTTCAAGCAGTAGTGAAAAACTTGATGGAAGAAGATAAACGCATCCTGAGCGAAAAAATGCGCACGATCTTTCCTCTGCCGCCGGAACAAAGAGTTCGTGCGATGTTGGAGTTGGCATTTGAAACTTACCGCCGTCAATACGAACTGCGTGCGAAGCTTACAACGATTCAATATTACGTGGCGGATGCTGCTTATATTTCTGAATCGATCCGCTTCTTCCAAGAAACTATCAAATACAATCTTCCCCAAGTTCCTGGAAAGGACATGGAGAAAATTTCCTATATCATCGTGAATGCCTTCATCGGTTTGGCTAACACCATGGCGATCGACAATCCAAATTACATCAACGACCCGTCTATCCTGAGTGAAATGACGAAGTTGTTCATGAAATACTTGGATCTGCCGAGCGAGTCTCAAGGCTAAGAAAACAAAAAACCCGATTGCGAAATCGGGTTTTTCTTTTTGTGCTTCAGAAAAAAATAGCTCTAATTTTTATCGGAAGCGATCGTACGGCCTTTGTGCGCCAGTGAAATCAAAGCAACATTGTATTTATCTTTAGGAATTGAAATCACTGTGCTGGTTGGAATCGATACGCCTTTTCTGACCACTTGATACGTCAGATGTGGATTAAACACCTGGGCCTTCTCGTGATTACCATCAAACCATTTAACCAAGTCTTTGTATTTAATCGATTTCGGCAATTTCAAATCCTGTGAATCCAATTGTTTGGACCACAACACTCCGCCAAAATAAGTGTTCGCATTTCTTTCCACTTCCAGTGCCGCTAAAAAACAGGCATAGAAATTTCTGGATGCAAAACCAAAGCTGGCGCGGGAAGAAACATTATCCACCAAGTAAGCCAAATCACGAGACTTGTACTTCTTGGTCATCTTAGCCACACCTGTTGGACCGTGATTGTACCCAGTCACCGCCAAGGGCCAAGACTCCAGCATGCTGTAATTTGAACGTAAAAGTCGGGCTGCAAATCTAGTCGCTTCCATCGGATGATTTCTTTTATCCACCGACGAAGAAATCATTCTGTACGGGCGAGCTGTATAAGGCATGATCTGCCACATCCCACTCGCACCCACTTTAGAGCGTGCATTGATATTGAAAGAGCTTTCCACGTAAACCAGGCGAACCAATTCCACCGGCAATTTGTTTTCGCGGAAGATTTTTTCCATGTCTTCGATATAACGACCGGAATAAAAGATCGCGGTTTGCATGCGATCCTTCTGCCCCAACTGGAAGCGCAGGTTACTGCGTTGTTCTTTGTTGAGGTTCAATTTTTCGCTGATCTCTTTTTTAACGATATCGATTTTCTTTTGTCTTTCGCGATCCGTCTTCAAACCTTTCAGATCAACGATCTGATAGATTTTTTCAACATTTTCCGAGTCATGCAGAATCCCCTGTTCCGACGTGTATTTCGAATAAACATCGACCCAGAATTGCACCTGTTTTTCCATTCCTTTGGGAGTGGCAAAAGCTTTGGAATTGTAACCAAGAGTGTTTTCCTGATTCTTATAAACTGGAGGACGCCAGCTACGGCTTTCAGGCAAAACCTGGGGAACCACATCTGGAATAATGTCGCTCACATCCTGGGCAAGCGCCGCAGGTGCTATTAAAGCAGTGACCAAAAATGATACGACAAAGTTCTTCACGAGAATAATCCCCTCTGGTGTTCTCTTCTTAATCATTTTAACAAACTTTTCAGCAGATTATCAAAATATTGTCGAACCATCGCCTCGTCAGTTCCACCATTGTATATAAAGGAGAACGTAATAACTGTGCCGTCTTCTAGACCTGCGTAACCTGCCAAAGACACAACGTTATTGATATATCCCGTTTTAGCACGTACCCAGCGTTCTGCGTTTGTTCCCTTCATACGCTTTTTGAGGGTTCCATCTATTCCCGCAATGGGAAGACTTTGAAGAAACTCAGGTTGCACGCGGAAGTCATTGCGCAAATGCTGAAGCACTTTCCACATCGCAAAAGACGACATTTTATTTTCACGCGTCAGACCTGACGGACTCTCTAAGTGGTACTGATCTTTAGGGATTTGCAAAGCTTGCATGTGTTCTTGAATCGCCACCATACCATCAGCCAACGTCACACCTTTTTCTTTTTTCAAGGTGCCCATGTTCTTCGTCAACATCTCGGCCACATAGTTATTCGAAAATTTATTCATATCTGCGACGATACCTTCGATCGCTTTACTTTCAGACTCTGCCGCCAAGGAAGCCGTTGCCGGAGTGACGCCTGCTTTTACCGCGCCTGTGACTGAGACACTTCTTTGCGCCAGGAAGGCTTTCAAATTATAACCTGACCAAAGGTCTGGCTGAGTGATGTTCTTAAAGACTGTGATTTCTTTATTGCCCTTACCGATGCTGCCACCGACATGCAAAAGATCTCCATCAAACTTTGGATCCTCTTTGCGATCTGCAAGTAACTTATTGTCAGAACCTGATGTCGTTTTTGCTTTCGTCACCAAGCGAATGTATTCATTTTCTGGATCCGCATAAACGCGCGCATCGTCGCCAGGTTTAGCACCGGGACGCACGAAAATATTCACAGAGTTCCAGTTGAAAGACATCGCCCCCACCGGTGCATCGTAAGCCCGATCGACACGTTCTTTTTGACGGCTGATATCGTAGCGCATTTTATCGAAAAGCGAATCATCGACAATAATATCGCCTTCAACACGTTTAATATCGTTACGCAAAAATGCATTCACCAAGAACCACATGTTTTCAGAAACAAACGACGGATCGCCGCCACCTTTCAAATAAACATTGCCCTTCAAAACGCCTTTTTTATCGACCTCACCCGTTGTCCAAATCTGTGTTTTGAATTTATGACCCGGAGGAAAATTCGCCAGAACGGCAGAGGCTGTCGCCACTTTGGTAATCGATGCCGGAATCATCATTTTCGTCCCATTGTTGTCGAGCAGAACTTTCAGATTCTCACCCTCGCCCACCGAAGCATAAATGCCTAAATCCGACAGCTGGACCTTGTGCTTCTTAGCCAAACTCTGCATCTCTTCAGCAGCCGATTTAGCATCCAAAGAATGTGCTGAAAAATTAAACATCAATGCCGCAAAAAGAATGAAAAAACGCATTTAATTCCCCCTAAAACTACTTCAGGAAGCTTAAGCGTGGATTTTTACAAGGCGCGAGGAAGGCGTACTCCCTGTACGCCGACGACGAGCAACGCCGGAAAAATCCACGATCAAGCTTCCGCCTAGACAATGGTAGCGATCGACAATTCTGTTCGCAACAAATTCAGTCTCTCTTGTTAGACTGTGGTGAATGAAAAAGCGCGAATGGCTCATTGTTATACTTCCACTTGTTGCGACCTGGTTGGTCGACCGCGTAACCAAATTGTGGGCGACTGATATCACGTCAGTGAAATCACATGGCCCACTACATTTTGTATTGCACCACAATCACGGCGCAATGCTAGGCCTGTTTTCAGATTTACCATCAGTTCTGCGTATCGTTTCCCTTTCGACGGGTGGTGCGTTTCTTTTGTGTACCTATGCTCTTATCCAGTACATGTTACCCATTAAATCCCTGACTCTTCGTTGTGGTCTGTCGATTTTAATCGGGGGTATTTTAGGAAATGTTGCTGACCGAATCGTGTGGGGTTACGTCGTCGACTTTATCGTCGTGGGAACGCCTTCCATTTCCAGCCCCGCATTCAACATCGCCGATGCCTTGCAATGGGTGGGTTACGGCTTGATTGTTTTTGCGATCATTCGCGAGGGTGAATTGTTATGGCCCGAGAACAACTCTCGCAAAAAGTTCTGGGTGAATCTGTCATTCCAATTGAAGTACTGCATCCTGATGATGGCGGTGGGCTTAAGTTTAACTTTGATCAGCCTGGTGTTCTCGTACACTTATCTGCGCGTAACGATTCAAGAGCTGGTTGGCAATAACCAGTTCCTTTTGAATAAGTTCCTGGTTCCTTACGTCATCACCTTCATCATTATCTGCGTGGCGTTCTGTGCGATCACGTTTGCGGTGGGTAAGGTTTTATCCCACCGTATTGCGGGTCCAATCTATGCTTTTGAAAGATATCTTTACGGCATCATGAGAGGCGAAAACATCCCGCTTTTGAAAGTTCGTAAAGGTGACGAGTTCAAAGAATTAGAAGCCCTGGCCGAAGAAATCACCCGACGACTGAATGTCATCAAATCCGAACGCACCGTCAACGTCGTGGAATTTACTGACGGTACCCCTGATCCAGATTCAAAATAGGTACGCAAAATAGGTACGGACACACTTTTGGTAGCAATACTGCGTCACTAAGTGATGCAGTATTGCTACCAAAAGTGTGTCCGTACCTTTTAGTTCATGGCTCTGGGGAATAGAGGGGTTGTGTTGTTCACACCCATTTTGTAGGCTGGGAAATCAATTTCCAAAGCTATCTTCAACAGATCATTGACGTTGTCGACAAAGTGAAACTTCATCGCCGACTTGATCTCTTGAGGCACCTCGCGTAAGTCTTTTTCGTTTTTCTTACACAAGATCACTTCCGTCACCCCAGCTCGGTGAGCTGCGATGATTTTTTCCTTGATTCCACCGACTGGTAAAACACTTCCACGAAGTGAAATTTCACCAGTCATCGCCAATTTTGGATTCACCGGTTTCTTCAACATTTTTGAAGCAATCGACGTCAACATCGTCACCCCGGCGGACGGACCATCTTTCGGGATGGCACCCGCAGGAACGTGGACGTGAACTTCTTTTTTAGTGAAATCCACCGTTGGATCCATCAAAGGCAATCGCGCCTTCAACAAGCTCATCGCGATCTTCGCCGATTCCTGCATCACTTCACCCAATTGGCCGGTGAGCAGAAGCTGACCCGAACCCGGCATTTCTTCCGTTTCAATGAACAGGATGTCCCCGCCCACTGGTGTCCAAGCAAGTCCCGTCACCACACCCGGTGGCAATGCGGTCTCAGTCAAATCCGCTGAGAATCTTTCTGCGCCGAAAATATCATCCAGATCATTGATATCAACAATCAGTTTTTGACCTTGCGCTTTCAAGATCTTCAAGCTCATAAATTTACAAATCGTCGCGATCTTACGTTGCAGTTCCCGCACACCCGCTTCACGAGTATAGTCGGTGATCATTTTCGACAAAGCACCTTCGGTGATCTCCAACTGAGATTCCTCGATACCGTGTTCTTTCAACTGCTTCGGCCACAAGTGGCGTTTCGCGATGTTTTTCTTTTCATCAATTGTATAACCCGTCAACTCAATGACTTCCATACGATCTAACAGAGGACCCGGAATCGTATCGAGCGCATTCGCTGTGGCGATAAAAAGAACCTTCGAAAGATCAAAGGCCGTATCCAGGTAGTGATCTTGGAAAGTATTATTCTGCTCAGGGTCCAAAGTCTCCAACAGGGCACTTGCAGGGTCGCCATTAAAGCTACGCGAGAGTTTATCGATCTCATCCAGTACAAATACAGGATCGTTTTCACCGGCTTTCTTAATTCCGGAAATTATTCGACCCGGCATTGCTCCGATATAGGTGCGTCTGTGACCACGGATTTCCGCATCATCACGAACCCCACCCAATGCCACACGCACATATTTTTTATTCAGTGCGCGCGCAATACTCTTACCAAGTGAAGTTTTACCCACACCTGGAGGGCCTACGAATAATAGAATCGAACCCTGATGCGATTTACGCAGCTTCATCACCGCCAAATGCTGCAGGATTCTTTTTTTAATTTTATCCATGCCGAAGTGATCTTCATTCAAGATTATTTCGGCTTTTTCCAAATCGATTTCCTGATCCACCGAAGATTTACTCCACGGCAAATCGGTCATCAAATCCAGGTGCGTGCGGATGATTTGATACTCAGGCGACGCCGAGTTCATGTTTTCCAAACGCTTCAACTGGGAATTTGCCAATGCCAAAGCTTCATCTGGCATACCCGCTGCCAGAATTTTTTGACGGAAGTTTTCTGCAACATCATTGTTGTCTTCGTCACCCAACTGTTCGCGAATGACCCGCATTTGCTCGCGCAAAATGCTTTCCTTCTGACTTTGATTGATGTTTTCCGTTAATTTCTGACGGATATCGAGCTGGATTTTCAATCGCTCTTTCTGTTCCTTCATCAGATCCAGAATTTTCAGAGCGCGTTGGCGGACATCAGAGGTTTCCAAAATCCCCTGCTTTTCAGCCAGCGTAAAATCTGCGTGAGCCGCACAAACATTGGTCAGGAGTGACAACTCCTCGATCTCAGCGATCCATTCTTTCACTCGACGCATGTGTTTGCCCAGCAAATCAACGGTTTCGTAAGCGATCTGTTTGAGGCTTTCAAGCAAGGCTTCCTCGGTCTTTTGATCCGCGACCAGGATATCTTCAACTCCTTCCGTCAAAGTCTCATAGATTCCGTTTTCAAATCTCATTTCATGCGCACGAATACGCTGATGAGCATTGACGAAAATCGTAAAGCTTCCATCATCTTCTTTTTTATGTGATTCGATTTTACATAGAGTACCGACAGTATGCATATCCTCCGGCTTTTCCACAGTGCCGTCAGGATTTTTCTGCGTCAGTAAAACGATCCACTTTTGATTGGTTAAGGCTTTTTGCAAAGCTTGAATACTGCGGTCTCTTCCAACCCGCAAAGGCATGCTGACACCAGGAAACAGAACGGCATTTCTTAGCGGAATAACAGGAAGGTAACCAGATACGAATGACATGGTCTCACCTTTCCCCTGCTGTGAGTGCAGGGTCATAAGTTAATCATGTATCCGATTTAGAAAGCGTCAAGGTGAGGGTTAATAAACAATTCCCACATCTTTGATGCGAGACAGATAATATCGTTTATTAGTGTTTTCTCTCTGACAAAGGGCCATAAGATAGTCGCCATCTGGATTACGTACGATTCCAATCGGGCTCACACGGCGCGTTTCACCCTTAGCTGAGCCTCCATCATATACGAGGTCCAAATCTTTTTTGGTGTGGATGGATTCAATCATCGTCTTAAGGTTGGTGTCATTTACAGTATGCATAGCATAGTCTTTCCACCACAACTTCTTGCCCTGGCTTTTGATCGCCTGCTCAAGCGTTGCACCTTCACCCATTTTTTTAAAGCACTCCAAACCAACATAAAGGCAAGCCTTCGCATCGTCGTAAGCACGATGGGCCTGACCACCATCGATATTCAAATGCTTGATCAAAGTTTGGAGCTTATGATTTTCAACACCATGAATCCATTTACGAGAAAGCAGACTGGTACAAAGAGCAGGCTCCGTCGGCAGCGGCAAACCCGCTTTTTCAAAATCGATCGATAAAAAACCCAAATCAAATGGCGCATGATGAGCCATCACAACAGCGTCTTTAAAAAACTCATGGATCTGGTGAATTTTATCACTCATCACCGGCGCATCAGCCACCATCAAATTGGTGATACCGTGAATGCCGATAATATAATCGCTCATCAGCTCGCGCGGTTTTAATAGGAATTGCAAACGATCGACTTCCTGACCTTTAAAGTATTTCACCGCTCCGAACTCGACAATGTCATAACCTACGGGATAGGCCCCACTGGTTTCGGTGTCGAAAGCGATATACGTGTACTCATCTAAAGGCAGTTCTAAATTCATAGGGCTTTCATACCCTGTCCTTAGGCTTTTGGTCCAGTCCCACGATGGCTTTTCTTTGATTTTGTACTTTCTTCGTTCACAATGAAACTCACTATCTATGCGAAGATACATCAGTTTTATCATTATATTATTAGGTCTGACTTCTGCCGCTGTTGCTGCAGAGAATACTCCCACCTTCAAAATGACAGGCGATGTTTCACTGTTGTCTCAATACGTCGAATACGGATTGAATCAATCAGATGGTTCTCCCGCCTTGCAAGGTTCTTTCTGGTTTAACTTTGGACCTCAATTCCGCATGGGACTTTGGGGATCGAATACGAACTTTAAAAACAGTGATGACCACTTCAATCTGCGCGGCAATGCCGATATTAAAATTGATTTCAGTCAGGAATCAAACGCCGTCATCATGTACAGCTATAGCACTTACTATAAAGAAGGCTCCCACAACGGCAACATCCTGGGTTTGCATTTAAACTTTGGAACTTACCGCATTACTTATGACAACTTAAGCAACTGGGAAGGCACTAAAAAACGCTCGATGCGCATCGGATTTGGCAAAGCCACGACGGTTTTTACGGATTGGATCTGGGATAACGAAGTCGGCTACAACACTCCTGACGTTAATTCCATCAGCAGCTATTTTGATTTAAGAACGGCTTTGGGATTTCAGTGGCGAGCGATCTTTTTTGAAGGTGCCGTCACCGGCACCACGGCTGCCAGCGACCTGGATGGCACTGGCGATGTTTACTTTATTCTGTCAGCGAAGACGGGCTTTTAGCCGCTTCATTTAATTCATCATTTACTTGCTCACGAAGAGGCTTTTTCGATTTAGCTTCTTCTTTACGACGAGTCGATACCTGTTGAACGAAGTTATCATAAACAGACATATCCACGTTCTTAGCACCAAACATCGACTCAAGCTTACGTTGCTTACGACCATCTGAGGTCAGCTCTTTTTGCGCGATCTTAACTTTGATAAAGCCGACCAATTTTTTTGGATCCACTTCACCGCGTTTTTCTTTCACGCTGATGGCACCACTGACATTCACAGTGCTGCTTTCAAGGGACGCCGCAATTTTATTACGAACGATATCCAAACGCTGAGAAGCCACACGATTCGCTGTCATCAAAGCGGCATCTGGCACGGATTGAACAAACAATCCAGAAGTCAGCTTGATCTCGGCATCTTTCAAACCTGCCGTCACACCTTTAATTTTATCCATCACCTGGACAAAATTGGCATTCGGCTGAGAAGAACCGCGTTCAAACAACATGTAATCAGGAATATCAAAATCAAAACCATCGGGAGTGACCACCACGTTTTTAGCGACATCATTCATCTGGTCAGCCATATACGCAGCAACAACTTTCGCGGAACCCATATCCAATAGATTTGGAGTTTTATCCATTGGCTCCATGAAACTTTGGAACGCCTTTAACGGCTCATTCAAAAGATCCAGGAAAAGTTTTTCAAGAGTTAATTCAACCCCGAAGTTTTGGAAATTATATTCAATAACTGAAGGCGTGGAGAAATAATCTGAAACCGCTTTTTTAGTTTGATCAGATTGACCCACGATCCACATAACGAGGAAGAAGGCCATCAAGGCCGTCATAAAGTCAGCAAGGGCAACCTTCCAGGAGCCCCCGTGTCCACCGCCACCTTGGACGATGATCTTTTTGATGACGATTGTCTGTTTCTTCTCTGCCATTGTTCTTCCTTAATCCAGAGGGAGCCGTAATCCTGGCTCCCGATCTGTTCACATTACGCAGCTTTTTTAATTTCTTTTGTCGCTTTATCGATTTCGTTAAATGTCGGTCTTTCTTCCGGCATAATCGAACGACGAGCGTACTCCACACACACGATCGGTGGAGCTCCACGTTGAAGCGCAACCAGCGCCGCTTTAATACAACCCAGATAACGACCTTCCGCTTCGATATCCGCCGCCATTTTAGTTGCGG
The DNA here is from genome assembly GCA_039594295.1 of Bdellovibrio sp. GTDB lineage: Bacteria > Bdellovibrionota > Bdellovibrionia > Bdellovibrionales > Bdellovibrionaceae > Bdellovibrio. The sequence continues at coordinate 70,668 of JBCNNR010000002.1, read as the reverse complement.
TCGGCTCGATCAAACCGTAGGCACAGAAAACCCCTAACATCGTTCCCACGAGGGCATGGGCAACGTACTCACCGATCACCTCAGTACCTGCCGTCAAGACACCCATGGTCTTAACGATACCAAGTACGGCGGCAACGATCCCTAGTCCTGGGAAACCACCGGCTACGGCGGCGACGGCATGTTGTGCTAGATGTTCTTCGGCGTGGATACCTTTGATATCCGCATCCAAAAGATCATCAACGTCATAAGGCGAGAGTTCAGAAGACAAAGTCACTTTCATCGTGTCGCAAAGAAAATCCACGGCATGATGATTGTGCATAAAGCTTGGATACGCTTTAAAGATGTCAGACTTTTCTGGTTCCTCGATATGTTTCTCGATACCTTGAGGACCTTCTTTTCTGAACACCTGGAAAAGTTGGAAAAGCATTTGCAAAAGTTCAACATAGTCGGACTTTTGTGGACCCTTTGTGGTCATCGCTTTGATGGAAAGCTTAATCCCCATCTTTACGATTTTCATTGGGTTGGCAATAACGTATGCACCGAAGGCTGCTCCCCCGATGATAACCATCTCAAGACCCGCAGCTTCGATGATAACGCCCATCTTACCGTGACCGGCAATATAGCCCCCGAAAACTGTCGCGAAAACTATCAATATACCTACAAAACCCATAGAATATGACCTCTTCAGTTTCTCTATCGGTTTGATACATGTTAGAATTGAGTCATCGGCAAATAATCTTGCCCATAGTCCGGAGAGGGAATAAGACAGTTATATGAAAGCAACCATGCAGAACATTTTCATTATCGTTACTTTCCTCCTCGCAGGCCTTACGTCTTGGGCCCAAACGACAGCATCAGAGAATGACCCACTGTTAGTTGAGACTCAGGTTCTTCCTTATGAATGGAGTCCAGGCCAAGGTGGTTCGATCTCTTTTAAATTAAAACTTCCCGCAAATTTTCATGCCTATGAGGATCAGTTCAAAGTGGTGATCTTTGAACCGGATGGCTTCAAAGTGGCGCCATTTAAATTAGAACCCGTAACAAAGTGGTATGACAAATTCTCAAAACGTGAGCGCACCGGTTTGGTGGGTGAAGGAACTCTGACAGCTCATATTGAGGCACCAACCCGCTTTTTGAAAAAATATGAGAAGATGAAATTGGAACTGACTTATCAAGCTTGCTCTGATCAGTTCTGTCTTTTCCCGACAACCAAAACTTTGGAAGTTCCTATCATCACTCCGATGGTTGAAGGAGCTGCTCAAATCCAAAACACCACAGACGTGCACGAAAAAACCAATGGCTTTTTTGACAGCGCCAACTTTGCCAAATACTTGGGTTCAAGTATGGTGGCTGGTCTGATTTTCGTGTTCTTTGCGGGAATTTTCACCAGCTTCACTCCTTGTATCTTCCCGATGATTCCTATCACTTTGGCAGTTCTGGGCAATCATGCAGAACAACGCTCACGCCTGCAAAACTTTCTAACCTCGTGTGTGTATGTTTTGGGTATTGCAACGACGTACTCGCTTCTGGGACTTGCCGCTGCCAGCAGCGGAAATGTTTTTGGAGCTTCTTTAGGAAATCCTTACGTGCTTTCCGTGGTCTGTGTGATCTTCCTGGCGATGGCTTTGTCGATGTATGGTTTATATGACCTGCAAGTGCCTGCATTTCTGCGCAACCGCCTGGGAGCAACCAAACAAAAGCAAAGCATCCTGGGAATTTATCTGACAGGTTTGTTCGCTGGTATCGTGGCCAGTCCTTGTGTGGGCCCGGTCCTGGTTGCCATTCTGACTTATGTGGCTTCCACCAAAAATATGCTGTTCGGATTCTTGTTCTTGTTCATGTACGCGTTAGGTTTAGGTTTGATCTTTATCGTTATGGGTCTTTCCAATCAATTGGTCAAAAAGCTTCCGCGCTCGGGTCCTTGGATGGTTTGGTTCAAATTCATTCTTGGCACGTTGATGCTTTCTGCTTTCTATTATTATCTGGAGCTATTGTTCCCTGTTCGTTGGTTCGATGGTTCTTTGGGGTTAGGCTTGGTCATCTTAGCCAGCGTCTATGGCGCCTTCTTGCCGACCAAGGGTGGCGGCACGGGCCCTCGCAAACACATCCAAAAAGGTATCATGCAGGCGGTGCTCATCGTGGGCATCGGTTACATTGCTCTTTCCGTATTTGATCTGCGTCCTTATATCCGTGGTCGCGTGATGGCTGACAATTCAATCAATCAAATTCAAATGATGAATTGGCAGCCGTACACGGATGAAGCTTTGGCTCAAGCCGTGAAAGACGGCCGTCCCGTGATCATCGATTTCTGGGCAGAATGGTGTGCCGCTTGCCACGAGCTTGCGGAAAATACGTTCACAGATCCTCGCGTTCGCGCCATGGGTGGAAACTTTGTTTTATTGAAATACGATGCCACCAAAGAGTCGCCACAGTTAAAGCAACTCAAAAAGAAATACAGCATTCAGGGTCTACCCACTGTGATTTTCTATAACGCCAAAGGCGTTTGGATTGATGGCCTCACTTTGACTCAATTTGAAAACGCTGAAAAATTCCTGCAACGCATGGAAAAAGCTTCGAAATAAAAAAGTTCGCTCTGAAAACAAAAAGGCGCAAAAGCAGAAGCTCTTGCGCCTTTTTTTTATTTCGAGGGTCGTTATTAAACGGTCAACTGACAGGAAAAATTCACCACACTGCGCGCGGAGCAGCTGTAAACATTCGCGGCAAATGTTCCTGCCTGGTGAATCGAATCGACCAAAATATAATTTGGCATTGTCGTACACATCATACGACGTGGATGCTTGGAAATTTTGTCCAAACCTGGAAAGCATTTGCTGTGAACGGCACTGGAGGTGATTTCATAAGTCTGATAGCCCAGCATCGCTGATTCAATTTTTGATATTTCGCTGAAATGCACATCCCCTGAAGCAAAAATCACTTTGCGTGGAATGCGTTTTAAAGCTCCCATGAAGCCATTGAATTGGCCTTTATGCTTTGACATGGATTCCTTATAAATCATTTCTGGAAAGATCTGGCTGCCGTTCATAATCCACGTAGTGCCTTCAAAGCCCGCGATCATTTGCAATGCCCACTCTTCCTGTTCCTGTCCCCAATGTGCATAGCGAGCTAAAGAATTTTTTTCTAATCGCCAACTGCGATCATCCATCAATAGAAACTGGTGCTGACCTGCGCGCAAAGCCGAACTGACTCCGGGCCCATGATAGTAACCTTCGGTGTATCCATCCGCTTGCGCAAAAAAGGCACGGAAGTTTACTTGTGATTCCGGAACATGATTCCAATTGGTTGTATTGACGTCATCAGAACCGAAATCATGATCGTCCCAGGTCGCCACAATCGGGATCAAGCGCTGGGAATAATAGATTTCCAAAGTTCTGCGTGCCTGAACATAGCGATCCCACAATCTGCGCGGATCTCCGTCTGGAAACTGGCTCTCGCCTTTATCACAATAAGTGGAATCCCCGATAAAGAAAATCATGTCAGGCTTTTGCCCAACCAGATTTTGCCAGATTCTAGGTTCATGGCGACTCTCATCCATACAAGAGCACAGTGCATAGCGAAGGGTGGATTTTGATAAATCCAGCATTCCGAACTCACGGCGTTCAATCACTTCGTCTTGGGATCCCAACAGGTCCAGATAAAATGTCTCGCCAAGGTTCAAACCTGAAAAATAAACTTTGGTGATTTGAAACTGACTGAAAGGCTGCTGAAGAATTTCAAGCTTTTCTGGTTGCCAGACGCGCGCAGAAGAGTTGCGAACCACGACGTTAAATTTCTGCTCTCCAAGATGCAAAATGGAAAACTGCGTACGAGTCGCATCCGTTGCCCCTTGTAAAATCGAAGGCGTTAATCTTTGTGCGGTTTGAAATGGCAACCCATCGACACCACGGTCGTCCTGTTCCGTAGCTGCAAACGCGGGAAAGCCCACGGCAGAAACAAAAGCTTGCGTCAGCCCCAACTTTAAAAAGTCGCGACGAAGAAATCCCATAATGCCCTCCATGACATAAAAAGATTTTTTTGTTCTTAAATATCAACAGGCGACTGAGCCAAAGACAAGATTTCATTCGTCATGAATGTGTCAGGAACCTATTTGTTTTCTGTTTTGGGAACACTGGAAGAGAGTTTCTGAATGGCCTGATTGATTTTTCGTATCACTTCATCGGGCACTTTTTTGCTACAGATAATATGCCGAGGACTGGTGGTGATGTTATCCACGGGTTGAAACACTACAAAGTCTGTGGGTGCCCACTTAAATCGCTTTAACAAATATTCAAACTCCCAGGGAGAAACGAAAGTATAATCTGCCCGCCCCATACGAATCATCTCAAACATTTGTGGAGTGATCTCGGCATTCTCAATGTAGATGATCTTGGTATTATATTGTTTGGCGAGCGAATCCACCCATTCACCAAAAGAATAATTTTTGCGATTGATCAGCGTCAGATTGCGATCCTTCAAGAGGGTTTCCGCTTTATTAATGGACCTATCCACACTGCCCTTGTGTCCCACGACCAACCACACACCATCGTCACACACGGGATCTGAGTATTTATAAAGGCCTATTCTTTCCGGAATTTTAAGCCAACCAACAGAACAGTCATAATATTCTGCAGTTTGCATCAACGCCAGCTGCCGAAAGGGAGGATTGGCAACTAAAGTGAATGGAATTTTTGCTTCCTCAAGAGCCCGAACCGCCGGTCCACCACACGACCCAGATAATTTGCCACTTTCCAGCTCCAGAAATGGCGGACGCGGTTGGTAGCGCAGCAATAAATGAGTTGCCCCCTCGTCGGAGGCATAGATCACATTTAAAATCAGAGTGACGACCAAAGATGCGCTGATAAGAAAAATCCAAACCAGTGTTTTCATCGTCACTAAATTTTAAATGGTTTGCTTTGGCCTTAACAACGGCTCCTGTTGTTAATCAGTGAGATTAGTTGGACAGACCGTGCGCAATTCTTGGCAACACAATGTTATTCAAAAGGAGATTTTCGCCACTGGGTTAAACCCTTTTCCGTCATCTTATGACTCAGGAAAATAAAAATCGGCAGGCTGATCACCAACGACATAAAGGTATCCGCCAAAGCCATCTGTAAGTAATCTCGCAGAAAATCCTCTTGGACAAAAATTCCATCCAAGGTCAAAACGGCCATCAAAATATAACTGCCGATGAAATTAGGAATTACGAAAGCCATCATCCAGAAATAGAAAAGCTTTCCGGCTTCTTTCAAATTCATTTTCTCGATTTTTAAATACTTCCAAAACAGCCAGCCCAGATAGACTTTCAAACTTTCACTGCCAGCAAATAAGATAATTCCCCAAGGAGAAAGATGGGTCCCACTGAGCGAACCCAAAAGACTGGCAATCGCCACCGCCAGAACAACTCGCGGCCCCCACCAAAGAATCAAAACCGAACCAATAAGGTAAGGAAGATAAACGAGATAAAATCCGGGTTGAATAAAAACAAATGGCCCGGTGAACCGAGCCACGATTTGAATAAGAATTGCAACAACCCAAGTCCACCATGGAATGTGGCGATTGAGTCCTTGTTTCATACTACAGACGCTTCAAGCGAGAGATTTCCATTTTCGCTTCGTTCAGAGCGGTTTGGCAGGAAATCATTTGTGCTTCTTTTTCCGCCAAAAGTTTTTGCAAGTGGTTCATACGCACTTCAAAACTTTTGATGATGTTGTTGTGGCGATCGACCATTTCTTGGACTTTTAGATCCAGGCTTTTACGTTCATTCACGCGTTGTGAAAGTTGTGTGATTTTTTGGCCCGCTTCTGTCGCCAAACCATTATGGCTCTGCTCTAAACGAGTCAAAAGCTGTTGGTTGCGATCGAACTTGATATTGGAGCTTTTGATCAGCTCATTCACAGTGCCCACAATCTTGTTCATTTGATCGGCCAAAGCCTGATTTTGGGCCTTTAGTTCGAAAATCTGACGGTCTGTATTCAAGTAGTTTGCACTTGTGGAACCCATGGAGGACGCAGTTTCCAGGCCGGAGCTCTTGCTGATCTTTTTCTCGCCAAATAGTTCAGGATTTAATTCTTTATGCATGATCCGACCCTCCTATGGGTACTGATGTGACGCTCTTAGAAACATCATATTTTTTCTGGACAGAAAATTCAAATGTTCATACGTTAGGGCCATGTTAAAAGTCGGTCAGTTGCTGAAGTTCGTTTCAGATCTAAATCCCCAGAATACGCCCACGCGTCTGTCATTCTATAACTTCCTTAGAGGTTTTCCTCATGCGGATGACTCGTTGACGCCGGAATTGATCGAAATGTTCTTCAATTACTGCATGGATTATCCGCACTGGGCGTCCAATAAGCAGCAATTGGGTCACGAAGTTCAGTTTTTGTTAGAAAACTTCAATAGCTTCTATCAGCAAAAATTCGACCTTTCCCCGATCCGTTTCCCGCAGAACATGCAAATCATTGAGATTGAACACTTCTCCGACCTAATTGACGCGGTGAGTTCATACGTTAAGTCTCAATGTGAGGACGGCGACAAGTTCCGTATCCTCCCAGATCAAAACAAACGTGTGGTGGCGATCATCCTTCGCGCCGACAAATCTTTGGAAGTTCGCACTTTTGATCGCAAGTTCACGATCCGCAACGGCGCTTTGGAGCCACTTCGTAAAGATTTGGTCCTTTACTACAATCCTGAATTGGAATTGAGCTCTCATCACGATCATAAAATCGAGGTGGCTCCCTATATCACGGCCCAATTCCGTGTGATTAAAGACAAAGTTTCCGGCGTTTTGATGCGCGGATATGTTTTCCAAAAGCTGTTGGAAGTTAAAAATGAGTCTTTGCAAGATCAAACTCGCATCCTCTTCCCAATCAAGCGCCTGGAGCAATTCTTCATCGACCGCAGAACAGACCCTTACTATCAGGATCTGATCAGCCAATTGGAAAGAACATGTAATTTGGTTCAACAAGGTGATTCTGAAGCCATAAAATGGTCTTCCATCGCCCTTGGCAAAGCCGATACGGCCCTTGAAAACGTATTTTTAGGGGATAAATTACTCACTTTGCTTGCCAGAGACCTCCGTCACGCCCTAATGGAGGCCAATCGCAAGAATAACTCCTCATCCGCCCTCAGCAGTGATATATTGATCACTCAACAATTACCTGAGGCCGATGAAGAATGTCTGAAGATAGCACCTCTCAAAGAGTTAGACTTAATAAACTAATTGCCGACAGTGGTTTGGCTTCCCGCCGCCACGCCGACAAAATGATCGAAGAAGGCATGGTCACCGTCAACGGCAAGCGCGTGTACGAGCTTGGCGTGAAAGTAGACCCTCAGCACGATAAAATTCTGGTTGATGGCAAAGTCCTTCGTAAACCACTTTCTCAAAAACTTTACTTGATCTTCAATAAGCCAGCGGGCGTTTTGACAACGATGGATGATCCAGAAGGTCGTCCAACTATCGCTGAGTATCTTGGCGATGTTCCGGCACGTGTCTTCCCTGTGGGTCGTCTGGACTGGGACTCTGAAGGTATGATCCTTTTGACGAATGATGGTGATTACGCCAATAAAGTTGCACATCCAAAAGAAGAAGTCACAAAAACCTACTTGGTTAAATTGGATGGAAAACCTGAACCTCGCCATTTACAAAAATTGAAAGATGGCGTGTCCATCGTGGGTGGTAAAGTTTCGGCTCGCCATATTGAAAAAATCAAAAAATCCGGCGACAACAAATCTGAAAAGTACGAATGGTACAAAATCGTGATCACTGAGGGTAAAAACCGTCAGATCCGTCAGATGTTTGCTAAAATTGGTTTCGACGTTATGAGACTTCAACGTGTGGCGATCGGTCGCCTGCGTATGGGTGCCATGAAAGCTGGCGAGTTGTTGTTCATCAATGACGTTGCGGCAAACCGTGTGTTCTTGGCAGATGATCCAGAGGATTTAAAAGTTAAAAAGAATTCTTACAAGGGTCGCGCCCCTGCGCAGAAAAAAACAGCTGCTGAAAAAGAGCAAGCTCGCGAGAAAAAAATGAGTGCCGGCAAAAAGAAATATGCTGGTGGTAAACTAATCGCTCCTAAAGGTCCAAAAAGAAAATAATCTATGAAACTAAACCCACGTGTACGCGGAACTATCGAGATTTCCATTGGCAGCGTGGGTTTTGGCTTTTTAGGGATCTTTGGTAAGACCGCCTTTCAATCCGGGCTTACTGTGGGAGAATTCCTGACCTATCGATTCACCTTGGCAGCGATGCTGATTTGGATTTTCCTGCTCCTGTTCCGCCCCCAATGGATTCGTCTTCCTAAGAAGCAAATTTTTATCGCAGCCTTGTTGGGTATTTTCGGTTACGGCTTGTTCTCCACTCTTTATTTCACCGCGATTGATGGACTCAGCGTCACGCTGGCGGCGTTGTTGCTTTATACTTATCCATTCTGGGTTAACGTGTTCTCGCACTTTTTTACTCACGATAAAATCTCGCGCAACGAGGCTTTGTGTTTGGTGGGAGCCTCAAGCGGTTTAATCATGCTATTGTGGGGGCATATCGAAGTTCGTAATGCCTGGGCTGTGCTGGCTGGTTTGTTATCTGGTATTAGTTACGCCATTTATGTTTTGGTTTCTGGGCGAGTACAAAAGAATGTCCGTCCGCTCACTTCCAGTCTGTATGTAATCACTTTTGGTGCTTTGGCGTTGGCGCTTTTTCATCATCCGCACTTTGAAAACATCCCGCATCTTTCAGCGACACAAGCTTCTTGTATTTTTGGAATTGCGATTATCAGCACTATCATACCTTTGACGATGGAATTGGCCGCTTTGCAAAAGTTAAAAAGTTCTGAGGTGGCTTTGCTGATGATGATCGAACCGATCACGGCCGCTGTGCTTGGTGTGTTGATATTTAAAGAATCCCTCACGTGGTTGCAAATTGCAGGCGCCCTCATTATTGCTTCCGCACTCGTCGTCAATACGCGGTTAAAAAATTTTGATAACGTTTCAAGCTAGTCCGTATTTGTTAACATATTGATATAATCACTCGTTTTAGCGTCTCAATACCTTTTGAAAATCCTCAGGTATTCCGAACAACTTCTCATGAGATCTTGTTCGTATTTGTTTCTCATAATGTTGCTCCTTACGAGCATCAATGCTTTAGCATCCCCTGATTCCTTCGTATACCAGGGGCGAATCGTCAAACCTGACGGTACGGCACTCGAGTATAATAACGTCAGCTTTGCCTTTACGATCACCAATGCCGCTGGAAATTGCGTGCTTTATAACGAGCAAAAAGACAACGTCAACATGCAGGGTTCTGGCGGTGTATTTGACGTCCCCATCGGATCGGGTACGCGCCTTTTTCCAACGGGCCCCTCTGCAGATATTCGGGATGCCTTTAAAAACTCTGTGTCCCTTCCCTGTGAAGGTGGTGGGACCTATATGCCTGCGGAAACTGAAGTCCGCCTTTTAAAAGTACAATTTCACGATGGAGTTGGCTGGAATGCAATCACACCCTATAGCACGATTCGCTCGGTCCCTTTTTCGACTTTCTCTTATTCTTCAAGTCGCCTGGGTAATAATGTTGCCGGAGATTTTGTTTTAAAATCTTCTTTGCAGCCATGTTTAACCGGACAGTATTTAACCTTCGATGGAACTAATTTCGCCTGTCAGAATGATTCGGGTGGAACTGGTACAGTTAGTGATATAAATGTCACGTCTCCGCTGACCAAAGGTGGAACTCCTGCTATTCCAACCATTGGTATCAACGTGGGAACAACGGCAGGAACGGTCGCCGCAGGTAATGACACGCGCTTTGGCAACGCTTTGAAAATTCAGGGCACAGCCGTGGATGCAACAGCACCGACCCTGGCCCAAGTCCTTCGTTATGACGGGGTAAGCTCCTGGGTTCCCGCGACACTTGCCATATCTGATATCGCGAGCCTTTCCACTCAACTGGCAAATAAAATCAATGCGACGATGTTCCCAACCAGTTGCACGGCGGGGCAATCATTGGTGTTTGTCACACCTGCAAATAAATTTGATTGCTATGATATTTCAATCACCGCCTCACAAATTTCTGGAACGATCCCCTTTTCCAAATTGGCAAGTATGCCAACAACACTTGTTGGATATGGAATTACGGATGCTGTAAAAAACAACGGAGGAACACCGGGCTTAAAATCGGGAACCAATGCCTCGAAAGGTGCCGCAGGAACTGCCGGGAATATCTATATATCCACCGACACCAAGGAAATCTATCGCGACAATGGCACGAGTTGGGATTTGATTGGCTCCGCCACAGGAACAGGCGGCACGATCACTGGTGTAACGGCCGGCACCGGACTGACCGGAGGTGGCACAACCGGTGCCGTGACTTTGAACGTAAATGTCGGCACCAGTGCCAACCAAGTTGTGCAATTGGATTCCTCGGCGAAACTTCCAGCCGTCGATGGATCTGCCCTGACCAACTTAAATCCCTCAGCTCTTTCTGCTGTGGTGCCTTTGACAAAAGGTGGTACCGGTCAGACGACGGCGCTCGCGAGCTTCAATGCGCTGAGCCCTTTGACTGCCAAAGGTGACATTCACACTCGCGATGCCACCAACAATATTCGCCTGGCTGTCGGAACTGATGGTCAGGTTCTTTCCGCTGATAGCACACAAACAAGTGGTCTTAAATGGATCACACCTAATGCTGGCACCGTCACAAGTGTCACTGCAAGTTCACCACTCGCGGTTTCCACCGGAACCACCACACCTGCGATCTCCATTTCGTCAGGTACTGGAACAGCACAAGTGCTGCGTTGGAACGCGAGTGCGTGGGCTGCATCCTATTTTAACTTTGCAGATTTAAAATCGGCCGCGGGGACTCAGCAAATTCCGAACTCCTGCACGGCGACGCAAACTTTGGTTTGGCAGTCGGCTTCAGATACTTTTGCGTGTACGACGATTTCCATCACCGGAACTAATTTCGGCTCGCAATCTGCTGGCTTAGTATTCGCAGGCCCAACAACTGGATCGGCGGTTCCAACATTTCGCGCACTGGCTTCAACGGATTTACCACTCACAGGAGCAACCGGTGTATTCGTGAATGGCGGCAACAGTTTTGGTACTGGAGCGACAGTCGGAACAAATGATGCGAATAACTTTTCTTTGAAGGCTGGCGGCAGTTCCGCACTCACAGTGACTCCTGCGGGATTAGTTGGCATTGGAGTTACACCGACATTTAATTTTCACGTTTATAAAAGTCAGAACTCAATCACCGAAGGTCGCATTGAAAATCTGATCGCGTCTGGCAACACCAGCGCGGGGGCTCGCTTTCAAGTCGTGGCCAATGATGTGAGCGGGATGCTGGCGGCCTATCCTTCTGATTACTCTGTTGCCGCTTATCAGGATCGATTTATTGTGGCAGCGAACTCCACTGCTTCAAATGGTTTGCTCCTGACAACGAACACGACGGCTCCGATTGATATAGCAGCCAACGGTGCCACAACTCCCGCTTTACGAGTGACATCTACCAATCAAATTGCCATTGGCACCACTTCGGTCACAGGCCGTCTCAGTACCACTGCCACCAACTATGGGGATCTTGCCGTCGGCATGACTTATAACTCTTTGAATTGGTATCAACCGGATGCTATCGGTTGGGCTGGTTCATTTGCTTCTGCCGGCGAGCAAGGACTAACGGTTGCCACGGACACAACGACAGGCACCGTGTTTCAAGCTTCATCAGGTGCTTACAACGTCGGAACAGCCCGCCGTGCAAATCCGATCCTCACTGTCAAAGGCAGTGGATATATTGGCATCAATTCGATAACACCTGCCTCAGCCATTGACGTTGTCGCAGATAACAAAACAGATACCTTTGACGATATCAATATTCATACTTATAGCGCCACCACCACACCCGGCTTCCTGATGACTCGAGGCCGCGGCACGCAAACCACACCTTCGGCTCTTCTGAATGGTGATCTTATTGGCGGCATGCATTTTCGCGGATGGTCCAGCGCCTCAACCATAGGATCAGCAGCGTCTATTCAGTCCTCCGCCGAGGGAGATTGGACGTCTTCGTCCACTCCTGCGAGCTTACGTCTGATCGTAAATAATGGTTCAACAACTATTGAAGGAATGCGCATTATGCCCAACGGGTATGTGGGAATTGGTACTTCCGCGCCAACTTCAACTTTGGATGTCAACGGCGCTATCATTGCCAACAACGGATCCAACCTTATTATGAAGGCCTCCTCCGCTACCACTTACGACTCGGGAGATCTCGTTTGGTTCAACAGTGACAACACCGAAAAAGCTCGTATCAATGCTGGCACATCGGCTACCGGGTCCATGTATTTCTCCGTGGGCACACCGACTTCCACTAAAATGACAATCCTGGCTGACGGAAAAGTGGGTATCGGCACGGTGACACCGACTTATAATTTACACGTGATGGGAAATGCGGGTCTGTCGACGGGAACCGCATGGACAAATGCTTCAGATGCCCGACTTAAAGATATTCATGGTGATTATGAATACGGCTTGAATGAAGTTTTACAACTTCACACGGTTCGCTATTCCTACAAAAAAGACAATCCTCTGAAATTGCCATCGGACTTCCAAAAAACCGGGTTCATTGCCCAGGAGGTTCAAAAAATCATTCCTGAAGCCGTCACCAAACGCGAGGATGGCTATCTTGAACTGAACGTGGATCCGATTCACTGGGCGGTTGTGAATGCGATCAAAGATCTTTATCAGAAATGGTTCAATGATTCACGGGTAGTTCATGAGCGCCTTTCTGATCAAGACAGAAAAATAGCTTCAATCGAGAGTGAAAATCAGAAATTGAAACAAGAAGTCTTGCAACTACAAAAGGAACACTCAGAAATCAAAAAATGGATCTGCAAAACTGATCCAGATCATACATTGTGTCACTAAGTTTACCGATAGAGCATTTATGAAGAAACACGGAACGTCTTTGGTACTAATTTTATTGCTTTCAGATTTGGCCATGGCTGTGCCGAATTCGCTTTCCTATCAGGGACGCATTGTCAAACCTGATGGAACGGCGTTCGAGGCCAGCAGTGTCAGCTTTCTTTTTGAAATCACCAATCCGACAGGTAATTGCGTTGTCTATCGAGAGCAAAAATCAGGCGTCAATATGACGAACTCGGGTGGTATCTTTGACGTACCTATCGGGACAGGAAGCAAACTCTTCCCTCCGTCTCCAACGACAACATTATTAAGTGTGTTTGATAACTCCCAACCCCTGAATTGCGGCGATGCCAATAATAATATCGCAAGCTCGTACACACCTTCAATCAATCACTCGCGTCTGTTACGCGTGCAATTTCATGACGGCACAGGATGGCAATTAATCACACCTGATACGGAAATCCGCTCTGTTCCTTATGCGGCCTATGCCTCGGGTGCCGAGACTGCGCAATCATTAAGTGGTAAGTCAGTGAGTGATTTTGTTTTAAAAACAAGTATTCCAACTTGTGCTGCGAACAGCTTTCTTTCTTGGAATGGATCGGTTCTTGCCTGCACAAGTATTTCATCACTCACTCTAGCTGGTGATGTCAGTGGATCGTCGACCGCAATAACTGTTGATAAAATCAAAGGTGTTGCCGTGGACTCCTCCGCTCCAACCCTTGGACAGGTTTTAAAATTTGACGGCAGCAAATGGGCTCCTGCCACATTGGCAGCAGGAAATAATGGCACTGTCACTTCTGTGACGGGAACTGCTGGGCACATCACGGTATCTAACGGAACGACCGCACCCGTTCTTTCTTTGGATACCACGGGCACAGCGGGAACTTACTATAAGGTCACAACAGATGCCTATGGCCGAGTCACCAGCGGCATTACGACTCTTTCTGCAGCCGATATTCCTTCCTTGGACTATTCAAAAATCACGACCGGTACACCGACTTCACTTAGTGGTTATGGCATTCTCGATGCTGTTCGCAATCAAGGTGGCACACCAGGAATTAAATCTGGTTTGAATGCCTCGAAAGGTACCGCGAGTACTGCTGGCAATCTATATATTTCAACGGATACAAAAGAAATCTATCGCGACAACGGATCCACTTGGGATCTTTTAGGACCAGCCGCTGGCGGTGGTGGTACCTTAACAGGTGTGACCGCAGGAACAGGTCTCATGGGCGGTGGAAGCTCTGGTACCGTGACATTAAGTGCGGATGTTGGAACAGGCCCAAGTCAAATCGTGCAATTAGATGGATCTTCGAAGCTTCCTGCCGTGGATGGGTCTGCACTTACCAACTTAAATCCCTCTGCCCTTTCAGCTGTGGTCCCCATAGCCAAAGGGGGTACCGGTCAATCCTCGGCCACTGCAGGATTCAATGCATTAAGTCCATTAACTTCAAAAGGCGATCTCCTGACTCGCGACGGAACAAATAACATCCGTCTGCCGGCGGGAAGTGATGGACAAGTACTTTCTTCCGATAGCTCCCAATCAGCAGGCCTTAAATGGATCACGCCGAATGCGGGTACGGTGACGAATGTCACGGCTGCCTCACCATTGTCTGTGGCTACTGGTGGAACTACTCCAGCAATTTCGATTTCTTCCGGATCTGGAAATGCTCAAGTGCTTCGCTGGAACACGACCAACTGGTCAGCGTCCTATTTCAATTTCACCGATCTGAAATCAGCCGCTGGTTTGGCGCAGATTCCAAATAACTGTACCAGTTCACAAACACTGGTATGGCAATCCGTACCAGACACTTTTGCCTGCACCACTATCGCAATCACTGGAACAAACTTCGCAGCACAATCTGCGGGATTGGTTTTTGCGGGACCAACGACAGGCTCAGCGAATCCAACATTTCGTGCCCTGGCGTCGACGGATCTTCCCTCAGGAACTCTGCTTGGATCCGGAACCGCGGGATATATTCCGTACTATAGCGCCGCCACGACAATGGCGAACTCTCCGCTGTACACTACTTCTTCAAAAATCGGCATCGGAACAACTTTACCAACGGCGCCTTTAACCGTTTTCGGAGGCGCCCTGTTCGGGGATAAATCAACTTTTCCGACTGATTTCAATTCGATTGAAACTAATACTTATTCTAATTCCCTTTATAACAACACGGCGACCTCAGGAACATTTGGTGCTTTCGGCAGCTGGATGCGGGTCACACCTTCTGCGAACTCCACCTTGGCATCACAAGCGGTTTCTGCTGGGCTTTCATTCAATGTTCCCGCTGGTATCACCGTAAATTCAAGCAATGATGCAGTCTGGGTCAACGCTGCCCGTAACCGTTATGCTGGTAGTACTGACAACGGTACGGTCAACAGCATGAGAGGCGTCACTATCACCTATGGTCACGAGAATGTGGTTCCTGCTAACACTCCTGTAACCAACACTGCGATTGGACTTTTGGTAAATCCCTACACGGCGACGGGAACCATCACCAACATGTACGACATTTATCTGGGCAGCCGTGGTGCCGGTGCGACTGTCACTAACAGATACGGAATTTATCAAATGGATGCCGCTGCAAAAAATTATTTTAATGGCTACGTTGGTATCGGTACTAACAACCCATCCTATCCTCTGACCATCTCGGGAGATGTTTGGGCGAACTCCAGCATTAAATTGCATCGTATTGACGGCTCCACCGGCCTCGGACCGGGCATCACCATGAGTACTTCAAATGGTGCTCTGGGATTAGCGTCGTCCCAAACGCTCATTGGAAATGCCTTGGGGCAAATCAACTTTAATGGCACCGATGCAACAGGCACCTATACCAACGCAAATTCTGCAGGCATTCGCGCCTATGCTGCGGAAAACTTCACAGCCACTGCAGGTGGTGGTCACTTGACATTCGTGACCGTTCCGACCGGCAGTCAAACCGAGGCAGAAAGAATGCGCATTACTTCCGCAGGGTTTGTCGGCATCGGTACGACAACTCCGACTGAAATGCTGGAGGTTCGCGGCAACACCGTTATCAACAACGGAACAGTATATACTCATTTGCGTTTAGGGCAGGAGCTGAACGACGCCATTATCGCCGACAACTCGGCGGGGAAAACTTATGGCGGTGGGATTTGGTTCCGCATTCACGATGCGACTCAAGGTTCTCTTTACCGTGACGTGATGTATTTGAACGACAACGGACGCATCGGGATTGGCGTCCCTCTTCCGTCCTATACTTTGCATGTCAATGGTTCCATTGCCGGTACTTCGGCCTATAATAACTTGTCAGACCGCCGTCTGAAAAAAGATATCTACACTATTCCCGATGCACTGGCGAAAATAGATAACCTTCGTGGTGTCACCTATCAATGGAATCACAAGGTTCATCCTGAGTTAAAACTGGGAAGCCGCCAGGAACTAGGAGTCATCGCTCAAGAGGTTGAAAAGGTTTTCCCTCAAGCCGTCACATCCGACGAAAAAACCGGTGTCAAATCTGTCGCATATTCGATGCTGATCGGACCGATTATTGAGGCGATTAAAGAGCTCCATACAAAGTGGACAACGGACTCCCAGGCAATTCATTCTCAAATTGAAAAGCAAAATCGCGAAATCGCATCCCTGAAAGAAGAAAATTCCCGATTGAAAAACAACGAGCAGTCGCAAGAACAACGACTTCGTGCGCTTGAGTTAAGACTGCAAACGCTCGAGAACGCAGCGACAAAATAGCCTAGGGAACATCATTAGTTAGAAGCCATCTAGAGGGATTCGTCTCAGAACGAGATTGCTTAATGGTTCTCAAAAAAACTCCGATAAGTATTCAAGGCACTTCGCATTTGAAGGAGGTACAAAATGAAAAAGCTTATGTTGCTGGCACTGATGGTGATGGCTTCGGGTTGTTCATTGGAAGCTTCCTTGGAAGATCTTAATGCCGTCATCAGTGCCAAGGCCCCATCCAAAGCCACTGGTCTGGTATCCGGCTCCACTCAAGACGGTTCGACGTCTTCTGGTTATAAAATTCAAAGCTCCGTGGGTAACTATCTGTCTGAGATCGAGCAAACGACAGATACCGGCAAATACAAAGTCTATTCGTCAATTCAGGGCGCCATCGTATCGCAATAGATCCTTCGCCTCTGGCGGATGGTCTAGCTCTTAACTCGTCATTTAAGTTTCAAAATAAGACACCCGATAAGCCATGCAGAAACCATGGAAGGGTTCAATTATGTTGCTAGCTTTATTATTCGCAAGCCTGCTTCACACAACACCGGCTCACGCAGCCAGTGCTTCAATGACGATTGTCGATGTCCGTCGCAACATCACCTTGGCCAATGATGAAGAGCCTTATAAGGACTTTTACATCGCCGCCGATGCAAGCTCGGGCCTTAAGAAAAATATGGTGGTCACCGCCGTTCGCAAAATCAACGTGCGCGATGCCTCCGGAGCAAACGCCGTTGGTGAAATCCTGGTACCGGTCGGGCAATTAAAGATCATTGCTATTTACGACAAAGTTGCCGTCGCTCGTGAATTCACTCTGCTTTCCAGAGATGAGCTTCCGATGCTGGAGCAAGTGGGAATTATGACCGGGGATCGCATTGAAACCCGCGGTTCCTTTATCGATAATTCGAAGCCTAAAAGAAAAAAAGTAGCTGAAGCCCCTCCCGTTCCGTCAGCTACGACAACCACAGTGGCGGTCGCCGTCGTAGCCCCAGTGGCGCCGGCACCGACAATAACCTCCGCAGCAGCCCCAACCGAGGCTCCAGCTGCGAAGGAATTACAGGCTCCGATGACCCTGACTGCACCAGAAAAGGCCCTTGCTCAAGCCCCGGTTAACACAGGGGAAAAGCTTGAAAAAGTGGCGGATTCTGGTAACAACTCAGGGCATGAGTGACAATAAATATTTCCGTGTTCGCCTAAGCCAGGTTCCCGCAGATCTTGAAGACGTTATTACAACACACAGTTTCGGTTGTGGCGCCTCCGGCGTCACCGAAGCTTTGGTCTTCACACAACCCGATCTTACTTACGATCCCACTTTGGTGAACGTTGCAACCCACGAGTTGGATGTTTTCTTTCCACAAAATCCTGATCAAGATTTTTTCAATGGCCTAACGGGTTTCAGCGCCATGATCAGATGGCAGATCTTTGAAGAAGAAAACAAAGACTGGCTGGAAGAATGGAAAAAAGGCTTCGTGCCTTTCCGTTTGATTGGTGATTTCTGGGTTGTTCCTTCTTGGTTGACTCCCCCGCCTGAATGCAAACACCCGATCTATATCGACCCAGGCATGGCGTTTGGAACAGGCACCCACGCAACCACGCAAATGATGGCGTTCTTTATTCACAAGCTCGCAGAAAAACACAAAGCCGATTTGGCTGACTGGGCTTTGCTGGATGTAGGCACTGGGACTGCGATCCTGGCGATGCTTGCGCAAATGAGCGGCTTCGGCTTGGTGGCCGGTATCGAAATCGATCCGGAAGCTCGCCGTGTGGCTCGTGATAATGTGAAATTGAACAAGCTTCCGCAAATCGATATTCCTGAAACTCAGTTGGATGAAATCCGCGGGCCTTACGATGTCGTTGTCGCCAACATCATCGATGGCGTTTTGATCAATATCAAAAAAGATCTTTTGCGCGTGCTTAAACCAGGCGGCCATATTTTGCTAACAGGTATTTTGGAAGAGCGTGACAACCACTTCTTTGAAAAATTCTTTGAGGGAACAAATCTTGAAGTTGTTCGTCGTCTGGAAAAAGACGAATGGGTTGGTTATTGGGCTAAGTCCATAGAAAACGCGTAAGGTATTTGCTGATGAGACGCTATTGGATCGACAAAAAAGATCTTTTCGGAGATCAGGTTAATTTCTCGGGAGATGTGTTTCATCACATCTTCGATGTATGCCGTCAGGACGTGGGCTCGAAATTCGAAGTTCTTACTGAAGACAGCAAAGCTTATTTTGTCGAAGTCACTCAAGTTTCAAAAAAATCCGCGACCGCTCAAGTGATCGAAGAGCGTGATATTCCGGCTTTGAAAACTCCCCATGTACATTTGGCTCTTTCCATTTCGCGCTTCCCAGTTATGGATGCGGTGATGGAAAAAGCCGTGGAAATGGGCGTGAAAAGCATCCAACCGTTTTTCTCTGAATTCAGCTTTGTTCGTTCCGGCGAAAAAATCTCTGACAACAAAACGGAGCGCTGGGATAAAATCGTAAAATCAGCAACCCAACAATCCGGTCGCGGCGATTTGATGAAAGTTCCGTCAGCTGTATCCTTTGATAAGCTTGCGGGCATCATTAACCAAAATGACTCTTCCGTGGGTCTATTTGCATATGAAGGCTCATCAACGCTTAGCATTAAAGAATACGTCAACAAAGTAAAAGCCTCTCACCCTGCTGGCATCACGAACATTTGGATTATCGTGGGCAGCGAAGGCGGCTTTTCCCATTCCGAAGTTCAAAAATTCCAGGACCTAGGCCTTCATCCAGTCACCCTGGGACCCCAGGTTTTGCGAGTCGAAACGGCTTGCATGGCCCTGGTATCAGTCCTAAAGTATGACTTTGATCTGATGGTTTAAAGGAGAAGGAATGGATCCTTTCGAAGAGTTTGAATTTAAGCCCCTCACGGATGGTTTAGGTTTCCACAAAAAGAAAGCCGCGGCCGCTAAATTTGAAACAGAAGCTGATTCTTTTTCGGCTTCTCCGTCTCCAGCTATCTTGAAAAACCAAGGTTTGGAATTGATCGAAGAAAATTCCGTGGACCCTCTTCGTCCACCACTTCCTCGCAAAAAGTCCAGCCCGACAACTTCCCCGGTTCCTTCTGCTCCAGGTTACCTGACAGAAGTGGGCGGAGATGCTTCTCCATCCAGTTCAACGGCGGCAGTTGATGAAATCCTAAAAACACTTCAAAAAAATCGTCGTCTGGAATTTGATGAGTCCAAATCAAAAACTAAAATCACGGCGCAAGTTAAAGAAGAATACAAAAACACAGTTTTCAGTTTCTCTGCCGGTCTTCTGGATGGAATGCTGGTCATTGCCGCCAGCCTTCTGTGCCTGATTTTATTGGTATCTATCGCAAGAATTGATTTAGTGGCAAACTTAACTCAGCCGGATGAAAACTACTTGGTGTACTTCGCGGTGGCTTCGATCTTTGCGTGTGTATCTTTCATTTATCTTTCTTTGAATCGCATCTTTATGGGCGCGACTCCAGGTGAGTGGGCTTTTGATCAACGCGTAGGAACTCCAGCGGATCTGACTTCTGGATTCTTCTATTTGAAAGTCGCTGCTCGCAGTGCTTTGGTGATCGCAACGGGATTCATTGTATTCCCGATTTTATCCGCTCTGATGAATAAAGACTACGCTGGTCAAATCACTGGCGCTCGTCTACTTAAAAAAGCATAGGATTCCATATGGGCCAAGTTCGTAAGTTTGATGATATCGCTGAAGCCTTGGCTCCGCTTCGTTCTGAAGGCAAAAAAATCGTTTTCACAAATGGCTGTTTCGATCTTCTGCATGTGGGACACGTTCGCTACCTGCAAGAGGCCCGTTCTTTAGGTGACGTTTTGGTTGTGGGAGTAAACTCCGACGCCAGCGTGAAACGCCTGAAAGGCCCAACTCGCCCCGTGCAAGTTGAAAACGACCGTGCAGAAATCCTGGCTGCTTTAGGTTGCGTGGGCTTCTCTGTGATCTTTACCGAAGACACTCCAGAAAATCTGATCAAAAAAGTAAAACCCGACATCTTAGTAAAAGGTGGCGACTGGAAGATCGACCAAATCGTCGGTGGAACTTTCGTGGCTGGCTATGGTGGTCAGGTGATGTCATTGCAGTTCATCGATGGCAAGTCCACGACGAAACTGATTGAAAAAGCTCAATTAGAATCTAAATCCTAATTTTCCGCTGTAAACTGAATCGGTGTAACGATCGACTTCCAATGCCACAAAGGCTTTGGAGATTTCAATATTCACACCAAAGAACGTGTGATCTTGGGTGATGTCTTGAGTTTCAGTATTTCCTGAAGCGGTGATCCCACCGCCACCACCGATGAATGTGCCCTGCGCACGAATACGTCCCCAGCCGAAATACAAAGCCACGTTTTCCATGTTAACCGTGCCGATCAAATCCCAGCCCGTTTGAGTGACGTTGATGAGGTTTTGTAGATTCGCACCGCCCGCATACAACAGCGCTGAAAAAGAAATCGGAAAAAACGAAGCTTCATAAAAACCCCAGCGAATTTGACCACCAAAGTTTTGCATTTCTTCCGCCTGAATAGAGGGCGAGAAATACACGAACGTATCAACGTTATAGTAAAGACCTTTACCCAAACTTAGCGTGTAATAGGAAAGCTCGCCCTTGTCTTCGGTGCCAGAACCCAAAGTCGCCAAATCCCCCACGGGAATAAATTGTGTCGCCACACCCACTTCAACGCCGGAATAACCACCCAGTGGATAGGGATCACCCAGAATCTTGGCGGCAGAACCGTAACCCAAAATTTCCAAGGTACGAATTTGATCAGAAGGAGTCAGATTGCGAGGAAGCTTGGTCATTGCTTGCGCCTGCGCACAGAAAATGATGATGAATAAAATAAAAAAGCGATGACCCAGTTTCATGGAACTATTGTCATCGCAAATGCCTTAGACTGTCCAGCTCTTAAAGAGTTGCAACGCCGGATTGAATTTGACCCAGAGCAGAGTCCGCCGCTGATGCAATTTCAGCGTCACTGCTACCATGAAGTTCTTTAAAGATCTCAACAAATTGAGTGTAGTTCTTAAGTGAGTTTTCAAAGGCGTCACCACGAGAGCGATTGCCCTGACTGGAAACCGTGCCCTGCTTTGCAGAGTTGTACCCTTTTACGACAACTTCCGCTGCCAAAGTAACCACTTCAGGATCAGAACTTTTAAGTGAAGAAGCCAAAGCTCCCAAACGACCTGCGTTTGCGAAACCTAACAAGTAAGCCATCGCCTTCGTTTGATTTTCAGCGGTATAGCTTTTATAACCCGATGCCACTGTGTTAAATGCAGTCGAGCTATAGAAAGAACTCGCTGCCGACAAACCCAAGGCTTGAGTATCCGCGTTGCTGTTTTGCAAAAGCTCTTTCACGATGCCATAGAACTCAGCATCAGTCAGTTCCTTATCCATGTAAGCCACAACCATTTTATTGACGTTTTCTTTAGTCGGTTGTCCCAACACCAGATTGCGCCATTGAGCTGCGGTCATGCTGTCCTTGTTATCCTTCGCTGCTTTCTTACCGTCAGCTTCGGCAGCAGCACCCGCTGCAACTGTTCCGCCCTGACCATTGCCTGTAGAAATATCATCTGCACCGGCTTTGAAAGTCGGATTGCCATCAACCACACGAATATCAGTTTGAGGCTTTTTGTCTTCTGTTTTCTTTTCTTCTGCTTTTTTCTGAGCTGTCTTAGCTGCCGCTGCTGCTGCCTTCGTTTTGTCTTCTGTGTTCGGAGTTGATTGAGATTCTGCAGTTGGCTTTTTATTTCCAAATGGATTCACGTAACTACGGAAAATCTCGCGTCCGCCCAAATCAAAAAGGGATGCCAAAATCGATTTAGGACGAATCATCTCAAAACTGAGTTCCGTGTTATGAAGAGCTCGTTGAACAGGAGCTTTAAACAGATTGCCCAGTCCGGCAATCAAAACGATTGCTACGGCTATGATTGCAATTTCTAGTTTATTGTCTTTAAGGCTCATAAGAGGCCTCCTGTCTTACCGTTCTAAGAGCAGGCCTTATGCCACTTGGGCACCTCGTATATTCGCTATAAAGTTGGTCAATTTGAGACGGTGCCGCCCTTCAGCCCGCCGCTGTCTAAACTTTCGACGTTTTCACTCTGAAAAGGCTCTCGGGTCATAGCCGGGCGTCTCGGTCCCGCCTGTGTCCTACCCTCAGCTCCGTCGACACGCCATCCTGGCTCACCGTCGCCCGCCCTCCTCCGCTAAAGCTACGGCGGACGGGTTCGCGCATCCATGCGCCGACGGAGGTCGACTGCGTGAGGGCAGGCCCCAGTCGTGCCCGAGCCCCCCGTCTATGAACGAGTGATTGTTAGAGGGAAAAGTCGCTCGTTTTGAGATGGGTTATTTGGTTTTTGGGCCTACGGGGCAATAGCCTGGGCGGGGACCTATTTTGGGGAATTCTCGGCAGGTGTCAGGGCGCTTTTCGTAGACTGTGCACAGACGAGTTATAGGGTGCAAGTACAGACAATCGCCGTTGGGACGCGAGCTTAACATAAAGAATTCGGTGCCGCTTCTATAGGAGAGGATGATTTTTTCTTTGATAAGGCGTTTAGAGAGTTTTTTAACTCCGGCAGCAGCTTCATCGTCGTCAGTGACGCCTAAACGAATAAGATCAGACAACTTAATTTCAACAGGCATAGTACAACAGTGCCCATGACACCCATTACACATCCCCTCAGAATATTTCCGCCAAGTAGACGGTCTATCTTTATCCGTTTTCAATCTGCATCCAACCCAAAACCAAAACCACCTTCGAGGCGCCTAATATTGATTTTTACAAGGCGCAAGAAGGAAGGCGTACTGCAAGTACGTCGACGACGCAGCAACGCAGCTAAAAATCAATAGTAGGCCCTAGGGCAAGGGCTTCTTAACTAGCTTACTGTTATAGCGAGCGGTGGCGTCCGTTGGTTGGAGTAATACAACACTGAAACCTCGGTTGTAAAGCTCGGCCAGTAATTGCGGCAGAATCTCGGCAGTTCTTCTATGGATGTCGTGCATAAGGAGGATGCCTTTGCCTTTTTTATCGACGGTATCCAGAGTGTTTTTCAGAAGTTCCTCGTTGGTTTGGGCCTTCCAATCTTCACTATCGATATTCCAGTTGAATTCGGCGACAGAATTTTCGTTTAGAAAGTTGCGCAACTCAGGATCGACCTCGCCGTAGGGAAAACGGAAAAAGGGCTCCACATACCCCAGGGTATCAAAAGCGGCCTGATGCCCTCCCTTGATCTCGGCGACGGCCTCAGTGAACGACAAAACCTTGTACATTATGCGTTCGCAATTCGGTGTATTGGCCAAACAGGAATGTGTCACAGAGTGAGTTCCCATGGCGTGCCCATCGGCGGCCACTAATTTTGTGACATCGGAATTTTGGCGAATATTTTTGCCTAATTGAAAAAAGTGCGCCTTCGCATTGACCTCTTTCAGGGAGCGCAGCACAGAGGGTGTGTAAAGTGGGTTAGGACCATCATCAAAGGTCAGAATAATTTCTTTGGGAGCCACGTCACCCGCGCGAGCATAGTAACCTTTCGAGACATCGCGGTACTGAATATTTTCAGGGAATTGAAAAGTGTTTCCGGACGGATCTTCAGTTAAAGCATTCACTTTGATTTTCAGTGTTGCTCGTTCCGCAGCATAATGTCGTTCCAGTTGAGCTAACAGATCTTTACGACAAGGCATCACCAAAGGTTGATTGGCTTCGTTGCGAATTTCATTCTCAAAAATCGTCAAAGACAAGCCGTCCAAATCCTTTAACTTATTGCAAATCTGTCCACTGAGTTTTTCCTGCGCGGCTATATCTTGAGTATTTTTGCGCCATTGTTGAAATAAGCTTTCTGGATTCGCAGGCGAAGCTTCCCATTCCGCCAGGGAGCTCGCATTTTTATTTACTTGAATCGTATTTTGAATTTGTTGACCTACGCCATTGCTACATGACGACAGCAGGACCACTGCCGCCGGCAAAGCCATTAATTTTTGTACTGCATTCATATAACACTCACCGTCTCATCCTTGTCGGGTTGCTTAAGATTCAGTTTAATTTTTGAATTTTCGATGATCACACGCGGATCCAATGAATGTCCGTCAAAGACCACCAGATTTCGCGTTGCCTCGGCCGTAATAACATTGGGATTCCATAAATATCTAAAGTAAATGATAAGCGATCCCACGAATTGACTGATCAGAACGCTCAACAAAGCCAAAGCCAACAAACCAATTTGCGGAACGGTCGTTTCCCAACGTGCGGCTTCCAGAATTTCAAAACGTCGACCAATCGAAAGCTTCTGCGCCTCCAATTTCCCCAACGCTGTTGTTAATTCCTTATAACGAGCAAACTCCAGCTCTGACTTCTTTTTAAGATCTTCAGCCATCTGTGCCTGGAACGGCAATTCACGAGATTCCGCTTTCAAATTATCAATAGAGGCCTGAACCTGACTGAGCTGGTCTTTCAAAATGTCATTCTGATTTTTTAGACTTTCTATCTGGCCACCCACACCGTACATCGAATTATCCGCGCCCGGTGTGCGACCTTTATTCAGATAAGAAATCATTTTCGAATTTTGACTGATTTTAAGTTTCAACTCGTTTGAACGAACTAAAAGCTCGCTGACATAATCGCCGATCTTATCCTTTGATCCCAGAGGCAAAAGACTCTTGTCACGATTCTGCAGATCCGCGAGCTCTTTTCCGATCGTTACTAATTTTTCGTCAGCGTCTTTTTTTTGCTCGCTCATAAAAGTTTCAACGCGATTGATTTCCTCAAGCTCACGCTTACGCAACAATCCATCCGCCGTGGCCACCACAGTGTTCACTAGAAATAACGACAGCGCACGGTCCGGCGTGCTTGCCATGATTTTGATTTCAAAATCTGAATCCAGCTGCGCCTTCGTCCAACGATCCAACTTTTGTAAAACCGCGATTTTATTTTCAGGAGACGCATCGATGTCTTTCAAATATTTGTCGCGGAAAAGTTCAAAACCCTTGCGTTCTTCCATCGAGATCTGACCCGATTCTCCACGCTCTGGAATTTTCGCTAAA
This sequence comes from Bdellovibrio sp., assembly GCA_039594295.1. Lineage (GTDB taxonomy): Bacteria > Bdellovibrionota > Bdellovibrionia > Bdellovibrionales > Bdellovibrionaceae > Bdellovibrio. The sequence goes on along the minus strand of JBCNNR010000002.1, from coordinate 45,006 downwards.
ACAGCCTCAAAAAACTCCCGCGTTTTTAAATACTCGATGTGCTTGGAAAGAAGACTGCTGCCCTTTTTGGATTCTTGCAGCGATTTATTAAGACCGAAATACTGATTGGAAAAGGCCTGAACCGCAGAGTTCTGAGAATCGTTGAAAATGATCGCGGTTGAAGCCACGTAAGGAATCTTCACCGCATACACAATCACACTGATCGTGAACAGCACTGCGGTAAAAACCGCGAACATCCGCCAGTGCGACAAATACAATTTCATGATTTCGCCAACGCTAAGCTCTGGCTCTAAATGTGGCTCGTGCATAACACCAAATCCCCCGACCTAATAGTTTTGCCACCCTTTCACAAGGATGGCCTGTGTCTATTATGTAATGAGGATTAAGATGCTGAAATTTGATTACGGCGCAGATTTGACTGGGACAGTCATGACGCTCGTTGGTTTCAACAAAACGATTTTGTAACCACCGGTGTAAAGGCGATTCAAAATTTCTGGCAAAGCTTCTGTCGTTCTTTGATGAATATCATGGAAAAGAATAATGCCACGACCCGCTGACTTTACTTGAGCCATGGTTCTGCTAACCAAGTTTGAAGGCGTTTGTGACTTCCAGTCATTGGAGTCAATTCTCCAATAGAAATTACCAATGCCTTGGGAGGTCAAATAATCCGTCAAAGATTTATCGTATTCGCCATAAGGGAATCTAAAGAAAGGATGAACCCAACCGATCGCATTCCTGATGGCATTCATACTGCCAGAGATTTCTGCAACTGCCTGGCTGTATGTCAACGCTTTGCCGCCGTTGTTTTTAGCGCAAATTGTTTTGTTCGCCAAGCAACGGTGAGACATTGAGTGACCACCGATGGAGTGACCATCTGCTGCAACAGCTTTTACCAAGTCAGGATTTGCATTCACGTTTTTCCCCAAGTGGAAAAAAATCGCTTTCGCATTCATTTGCTTAAGGGTTTTCAAAATAAGCTTAGTGTATTTTTCTGACGGCCCATCATCGAACGTCAAAATGATTTCACCCGGAGCCACGTCCGCATTCACCGCATAGTAACCTTTGGACATATCACGATATTGAACGTTATCCGGAAATGCATGGAGTGAGTGAGGACGAGTCGCTCGGACTGTCGAATTTGAATCAAAGAAATTATCTAGATTTGCTTCCAAATTGTGGCGGTCACTTTGATAGAATGCTTGCACTCGCGACAACAGCTGATCTTTACAAGCCTTCACCATTTCAGCATTTTCAGTGCGCTCGATTTCTGGAGCCATCAACGATAAAGTTTCATCATTTGCATCTGACAACGCCTGGCAGACTTCAGCCGCCGTTAAAGACTTCGCTTGAATCTCCGCCTGCCATTTTTCGAAAAGTCTATCAGGATGATTTTCAGAATCTTCCCATGCTGCCAAACTTGCTGCCGCCTGATTGTCTTCCATGGATAATTTAAGATCGTTTTTGACAACTTCAAAACCGCTATTACAAGCAGTCAGGGTCAACATAGATGCGAATACGGCTACGATTCCTAATTTCATTTGTTGTCCTTTGGGAAAGAGACTTCACACTCTGGAGATGGAGCAGTTTTCATACCGACCCCAGTTGCAAGTCAAGCCGCACTCCTGCGGCAGTTAAGATATATATTACAAAGTGAGGCGGCTTTGGGTACTTATAGTGTCCATTGTAGAATTTATAGACCTGATTCGAACCTCCTCAAAGACCGCCGCCGCCACAAATCCAAATACCATCCAATAGAGGCGATCTGCCATTCCACCGATGGATAAGTGTATGTGGTAAATCACTAAAATAGGAATATGAGCAAGCAGGTAAATCGAAACTTGCCGCTTTGAAATACTGAAGGACTTGAGCGCTTTCAACGCGCCTATCGTCATGAAACCCAGCGCTACCGATGCAAGAATTAAAAGAGGCCAGCCACCCACGACACCGGCCGAAACAAAAATATTGTGGGGGTCTTTAAAGGAATTATAGTTCGAAACATCCACATCATTTCCAGAGGCGAACTTGGACATCAAGCCATGCCCCAACCATGGCTGTTCCTTGAAAATTTCACTGCCTCGCTCCACCTCTTCCATTCTGGATGCAATACCATCTTGAGCCTGACGTCCTCCTAATGAGGAGTGCCCGGTCGCAATGTCATGGGCGAGTTCATATGTTTGCAAACCAAAAAATAAGGTGAAGGTGGTTAAAAAAGAAACCGTGGCAAATTTAAAAATACGCCCCTTAGTCGTACGAGTTTCATGCAAAATTAACGTTAATAAAAATGCGAACATCGCCGCCGCCGCTGACGACCTGGTTCCCGTCATAATAATCGCGACGAAGCTGACGAATAAAATTAGCGAATTCCAAATCTTATGTTTCAGTTTATGTTCCAGCAAAAAAGTTCCCAGAGAAAAAACGAACGCTGTCGTCGCACAGGTCACCATATGCGGAATATGTTTAAAGACTCCAATAAAACGGCCACCTTTAAAGGTCGAACCCGGAGACACAACCAGAACCACCAGCGAAAGCAAAACCAAAGCCCCCGTCCAGCGCTGCACAAACCTTAGAAAATCCTGAACATTCCATAAACTGGGGATGATCAAACCATAGATGCCCACCATAAAAAGTGAAACCAGCATCGCGCCAATTTGCATGATCGCGGATTCATCGGGATTGACATAGTAAACCTGCAACAAGGTTTGCACCGCCAGCACCATCATCAAAAAGAAGACATAGAGTTTATAAAATCCACTCAGATGTTGGCGTGCGCGAACTCGCAACCATAAAAGAAGCAACGGTCCCCCGAACAGAAAGGTCAAAAGGACGTTGATATAAGGATGCATCCCCTGCTGAAAAATCAAATAAGGCACTTCGCGGGGGATCGGTAAAATTCCTCCCAAAGAGACTTTACAAAGAAAGACCAAGGCCACCAGGGATTTTATCAGAAATAAAATGCGGGCGTCCTTTGCGTGAATCATTGAAAGCGCATTCCGTGATGATTGGAGTTTTTGTCAATCAACAGAGCGGTCAGAGCAATTCCCAACACCAACGAAACCACCGTGATCGTGCGCGTGGCATCGCTACTGACCATATATGATTTTTGAGGAACATAAACGAAGTCATCTTGAGCCAACTTCAACTGCTTCGCACCACCGTACTTGATGACTTTTTCAGCATCGACTTCGTATGCACCTTGGTATTCATTGACGGCTTTCGATTTAATCTCGGCCCAGGATTTAGGTTCCAACTTTCTAACGGTAATTTCTGACATATCACCCGTGGAACTGGAGCCACCCGCCAAAGTAATCAGTTTGAGCAAATCCGTTGAAGGCGGAACATAGTAAATACCGGGTCTGTTCACGGCGCCTAATAGCTGCACACTGATTAAAGATTCTTTGGGAGAAGATCGGAAAATATATTCTGATGCCTGTTGAGGTTGTTTGACATCAGTCACCCCTATTGAATCCGGTGATTGCGCAAATGCAACGGAATTGAGAGTGAAAACCAGAGCAATGACATATCGGGAACACTTCGTAACGAACATGAACAACCTCCACACTGGACCTAAATCGAGAGCCATTAGTCTTGTCAATAATTTTCAATGACGGACTTCAGTCCATAGACCAGAATAAAGTCTATGACAAATCCTTCCGTTCCAGAGCATGAAAAACTATTCGATGAAATTTGTAATAAATTGAATGAGCTCAGCACCAATGGCGAAGCGGATGAAAATCATCCAACTCAGCCAAAGTACGAGCAAATGCAAGAGCAGATGAAGAAATTCAACTCTGACTTGAAAGGTTCGCAAGAGGAGCTTCGCGAGAAAATTAAAAATCTCGAGAGCGTTTCTTACGGATCTGAAACGTTGGATGCGCAGACAAAATTGTTAGCTGATCAACTCAGCGCAGAACGCGCAACGAATGCCAAGATGTCTTCGGACCTTGCAAAATCGTTAGAATTGAGTTTGCAGTTACAACTTGAAATTCAAGGCTTGAAAGCTCGCGCTTTGCAAATTCAAAGCGAAGAAAAGAAATATTCCCAATCGATGTTTGAAAGAAATAAAGTTCTGCAACGCGATTTGGATCTGACCCGCGCTTTGAAAGACGAAACAGCGATGGAGTTCGCCAAAGCGAAAAGTGCATGGGCGCGCGAGCAAGACCTGTGGGAACAACAATACGAAAAGATGCAGGCAGAGATCCAAAAGCTTAAACAAGACAAAGCGGATCTGGAGCAAGCGAACGCGGACTTGATGGCGACAATTGAAGAGCGCGACAACACTGTAAAATCATTGAATGAAGAGATTGAAAAAATCTCTGCTTCATTCAGCGAAGTTGAGGCCTCTGCCCACCAGCAAAATGAAGTTCTAAAAAACCTGACATCTGTCGCGGAAACTAAAATCGTCGAGATGAAAATGGCTTTGGATAAAAAAGCCCTGGAAGCTCAAGATTATTTCAGTCATTTGCAACAGGCTTTGAGCCAATCTGTGATCTTGAAACAAGAGAACATGTCGCTGAAAGAGTACGTGGCAAAACTGAATTTCTACCACCAGCAAGCCCAACATGCTCAGAACGTGGTCAATCAACAGCAGCTTCAGCAGATCCACGCAGCTGCCCAACAGCAAGTGGCGCAACCACAACAAGCAGTGACCTCGGTCCAAGCTTAATTGTTAAATATAGGTTTCCTCCGTGGGCTCAAAGGTTCCCTCCTTTTGAGCCCATTTTTATTTCCCCCAATATTTTGACCGTGGCAGAAAATAAAACATCAACTTGTGAAACCACGATCCGGGTATCAGTCGTCGTAGAATTCCAAATAAGATCGCATCCAAGGTCACCTTGATTCGCAAAGGCGGATTTTTTCTTTCGATCAAATGCAAAACTCTTTGCGCAATTGCATCGGGACTACTAAACGAATATCCCATCAGCTTTTCCACAAAAGGCGCCATTGAATCATAGTATTCAGAATGCGGTCCGTGCAGCTCATAACTAAGCTGCGCTTTGGGTGAAAGCACCACGTTTTCAAATGACCGCGAGTTAATAAATCCCGGCTGCACAATGCTAACATTAATTCCATAGGGTCGACATTCATACCACAAAGCCTCACTCACGCCTTCCAACGCATGTTTGGAGGCGCTATAAGAAGCCATGGTCGGCATTGAAACCATGCCACTGACAGACGAGATATTGACAATATGCCCCGCCCGTTGCTCGCGCATAATTGGCAACACCGCCTTCATCAAATTCACTGGTCCGAAAAAATTTGTGCGCATTTGCAGATCTTCAGCACTGACATCCATGTGTTCCACGACCGAGCGAAAGCACACACCGGCATTATTGATCAGCACATCCACGCGTCCCCAATGGCGGCACACTTCATTCACTACCGTGGAAATCTCCCCATTTTGGGTGACATCCAAAGGCAACATCAGGGTGTTTTCATTTTCTGGAAAGATGGACCACAACTTGGGAAAGGATGCTTTTCGTGCCGTCACAACGACGCGATAACGATCGGATCGAATCAGTTTTTCGGCGATGGCTTTACCCAAACCTGAACTGCATCCCGTGATCAGAACAATTTTGCGATGGGTTGTTGGCGGTTGCATTTCGCCTCCTACCTCGACGGAGCAATATCAACTCCAAATATTTTTTCCAAGGCGCGATCACATTGCGGAACACTGAGAGGCTTCGTCAGCACCTGCATATTAAGCAAAAGATCGCCGTATTTCGCGCGTATTGCCAATTCATCAACCACCGACACTAAAATGATCGGACTGGATTTCACCGCACGTGCCAGGTAGCGGACCAGGTCTAACCCTGTGCCCGCTCCCGAAAGGAATAAATCTGTCACGATAAGAGAATAGGGAGAATCATGAACAATCGAAGAGCTGACAAGTTTCTGCGCTTCTTCGCAACTCACAGCCCAATCCAAATGATAGTCTGTGAACTGCCGGCGCAGGATATGCTCCCAGATCGGCTTGAGGGCTAAATCATCTTCAACAACCAGAATTCTATTTTTCATGACGCTTCCTTGTTCATGATCCGGTATCGCAAATACGTTTATTGAGTCGATGCAGGCATCGTCTCCACTAAACGTGTCGCGGACCATTTCTTGATTCGATCTGATACTTCTTTGTTGGCTTTTTCCAAAGCCATAAATGGACTTTTAGCGTCGGCTACGACGGAGAATTGCATTTCTCCTGAGACCAGTTCCACATCAATCACGAAATCTTCGCCGTCATAATCAACGGTCATATTAATGCGACTGTCTGATGGTGCATTTGCTGCAAGTCGGTCCAAAACGCGGCCACATGAGACAAGCAATTGTTCTCTTTCGGGAAGGGCGATATTTTCAGTTCTTAGTTCTACATTATTCATGCTGAATCCTCCTGTGGTTGTTCGTTTTTGTTCTGTCATTATAAAAGCGCTTGAATGACTTCCTTACATTTCTGCACCTGAAGAGGTTTTTGCAGATAAAATGGGAGCTGATCCGTGGTGTTGCGTGCTGAATGCACCAATGCATCAAAGTTTGAAAAACTCATACTGCTGACGAAAACAAAGTGGTCAGACGCTTCACCGTATCTTGACCATAAATCAATACCTGTATCTTCTCCGTCAAGAAATACATCTGAGATAACTAAATCGTAAGGATTCTCGATATGAAACGAATGTCGCAAAAGGGCTTCTGCTCCAGCTTCTGAGGTCTCCCAATCAATATGTGCATTCGGAAAAGCTGAGCGAATTATATTTTCCCAGAGGGGCCATTGACCCATATCGTCTTCTACGACTAAGAAGCGATAAGGTTCTGTATCTAACATCATATTAGATAAAACCGCGCCGGTAATTTGGTTCTCGAGCGCCAATGATGTATCCATGGCTACCTCCTATTACTTCACTAATGATCGGTGTCGCAGTTTGGTTTCGTGCTAAAATGATTTGATGATTTCGCAAAACACTGCTTAAATCCCCTTTGTATGGCAAAAATTCTCTGCGTCGAAGACAGTTCTGAGTTCTTTATTTATCTGACTTCGGTACTGAAAGACCACAGTCTTACCCAAGCCGAATCTATTGCTGAGGCATTCAATATCGTGCAAACCGGTCGCGATAGTTTCGATATGGTCCTATTGGATATCTCACTTCCAGACGGAAATGGGATGAAGATCCTGCCTGACCTCAAAGATTCCTTCAAAGCCAAACCAGTCCCAATCATTATTCTGAGTACTGATGATGACATCATCAGTAAAGTGGCGGCGTTCGGTATCGGCGCTGATGATTATATTTCCAAACCACCTAATTCGAGTGAATTGCGCGCCCGTGTGGAAGCTCGTCTGCGTGCAGTGAAATCATACCAGCAAAACACCCAACAAGTTCAGCTGGGTGATTTGTATATTGATTCCAATCGCATGTGTGTGGAAATTCGCAATCAAAAAGCGGGTTCGGCACAAATTGAACTCACCCCTTTTGAATTTAAGATTCTAAAAATCCTGTGCAGTCGCCCAGGCCAAGTGTTCAGCCGTGAACAGTTGATCGATCAAGTTTGGGGCGTCGGAAAATATGTAACGGAAAGAACCGTCGACGCACACGTCAGTCATTTGCGCAAAAAAATCAGCGACAGCTCAGTCAAAGTCGAAACAGTTCTTAGCGCAGGATACAAAGCAACGATCAAAGATAGTGCTGCTGATTAGGAAAGACATTGGCCAGATTCGCGGCCAATTGGCGCGCCTGAGTCACGTACAGTCTGACGTCCTCTAAATTATCTCCGATATGTTCCGATTGTTTCAGTTGCCAGCTGAGATCTTTGGATCTTTTGCCAAACTCTTTAAAACCCAGCATCTCTGCGGACCCTGCTAGTTTATGCGCGGCCTTCCAAACGACTTCCGCCTCTCCTGAATTGCTACCGCGCTCCAAGGCTGGAATACATTCATTTAATGACACGCAAAATCGCGCTAATATTCGCAAGACAGTGTTCGCTGTCGTATCTTCTAATAAATGATTAAATGCATGTGAATCAAAGCCTGACAGCGTTCTGAGCTGCTTGCTGACTCCCACCAAGTCATTATCTGTTTCCACTTGCTGCTCCTTCATTTGCATTACACTATCAACAGGATTATATGGAGAATTTAAATTGGTTTGAAGAAACCTTCAAACCCAATTAACATTATTCACATTTCGGTTTGTGAGAGTTGGTTTGATGAAGCGCAACGGTCTTAAAATCATGCTAAAAAAAACCCGCCGGATCTTCCTGTGGATTCCAGTCTTAACTCTGATTTGTGGTCTATCGCTTTCGTTCTATATCCACAAACGAATGTCAGATCGCGAACAATCAGATCAGCGTGCGGAATCGATCAAACGTTCGCGCGAAATTATTCAATCTTTGGACCTCTTACTATCCAATAGCATTCTGCGAATTCAATCTTACGAAGAATACATTGGCAGTCGTCCCAGCGATTACACCCGTGATATGGCTTTCTTGGGCCAATCTTTGCGATATACGGTTTTTCAGCGGTTTTCTATCTATCAAATTGTGGGCAAGCGCTCGTCCTCCCCGCCCAAACTGAAGCTCGTTTCGCGCATCAACACTCCGAACTCTACAGTTCCCGAAATCAAAAGCAAAACTATGACTTCGGAAGCCGTAATCAAAGGCATCGGCGAAATTATCAAAAACAAGGAATACAGCCGCGCGATTTTACATGAGCGCAATGGCATTCCACTAATCACCTACGTGCTGCAATCAAGAAGCCGTGAAAATATTTATTTTATCTTTACAGCTCCTTTACTGTCGCTTTTCGAAAAAATCGATCTACGTCCCAGTGAGTCTTTGGAAATCGAAGACACCAAAAATCAAGACTCTTGGATCATCACTTCAGACAATACGACAAAATCCATTCGCGCCGGCAACGTCTCCAAACAAATCGGCCGCGATGACAGTCTCTTGCAAACTCTGCGTTTGGGAGAACCGCAACAGACAACTCTCAAGGTGCACTTCCATTTCAACTTCCAAAAAGCTCAGGGGTTAAATGCTTCCACCGTCACTGGTATCTCCAGCTTATTGATCACCTTGATTATCTCTTATTTATTTTGGGTTCTGGTTCAACAAAATCGCCGCGTCAGCCGCATGGTCATTGATAAGACCCATGACCTGGAACAAGCCCACCAGGAACTTCAAGAGGCCCTGGTCGCAAAAAGCCGCTTCTTGGGAAATATCTCTCACGAAATTCGCACACCTTTAAATTTGATTTTGGGAATGGTGGATCTGTGCGAGGAAAAAGATACTGACAAAAAGATTCATGACTATCTTTCCAGCATGCGCTCTTCGGGAAATCACTTGCTGTCTATGATCGAGGACTTACTGGATCTGGCCAAGGCAGATACCAACGAATTGCAATTCCAACCTAAGCGCATGCACCTTATTAATTTCCTGACGGATATTTCAAAAATCTCGGGACGTGATTGCGCTAAAAAAGGATTGCACCTGTATTCGCAGTTTTCCTTTGATCTGCCGGCAGCGGTCAACTTTGATCCCAGCCGCCTTCGTCAGATTTTATTGAATCTTCTGCGCAACGCCTGCAAGTATACCAACCAAGGACATGTGATTTTACGTGTCTCCAAGGTTCACCAACAACAAGCGAATCTGGTGACTTTGCGTTTTGAGGTTGAGGACACTGGCGTCGGTATTCAGGACGACAAGCTTCACAAAGTGTTTGATGCGTTCTTTCAGGTGGAAAATTCCTATGCCTTTTCGGAAGGTGGCGTGGGCCTGGGACTTGCGATCGTCAAAGAACTGGTCAATAAGCTGAATGGACGACTTCATGTCGAATCCACGCCTAAAAAGGGCACCTTGTTCCGAGTCGATTTGGATATGGAAGTTCTGGACAGCAATAACTGGGTGGAAACTTTTAGATCTCCCGATGATCAGGTTAAAGAATTCATTCTGATTTCTGAAGATAAGAATTTGCAGCTGGCGGCGGAGCCTTTGGCTATGCATCCGGCGATCATTTATTCCAAACTGGATTATATCAGTGAGATTCGTAACTCCAAATCATCGTCTCTGCCTCTGAATAAATGGATTTTATTGGATGCAGCGGCGGGGCACATTTCACCTGCCGATAGAGAACTGCTGCACAAACATGGTCACGTTATTTTGTTGGGCAAAAAAGACGAAATCATCGCAAAATACCCAGGGCTGACTGATCCCGTTTTGGATTCCTCGCCGCTGTCTTTAACGGATGTCTTTCTGACGACTGGATTCTATGGCAAGAACGCCCGTCGCACAGAAGTACGCGATACTGGAAAACCAAAAGTTGAAGCCCCTCCGCAGCTTATACCTGATAATTTGAACTTGTTGGTCGCCGACGATGATGTTGGAAATCAAGAGCTCTATATGGCTTACTTTGATGGCAAACCATGGAATGTTACCTATGCCCAGAATGGCCAGGAAGCATTGGATGCCTATATCGAAAAGCCATCAGAAGTTGTCGTTCTGGATGTGCGCATGCCTTTGATGGATGGATTTGAAGCCGCAGAAAAAATGCGCGCCTATGAAAAGGACAAAGGACTTCCCCAAAGACCTATTCTTTTAGTCACGGCCGACGCTTTAGATGAAACCAAGAAACGAGCTCAACAAATTCCCAAAACAAGTTTCCTGACGAAACCTATTCGTAAGAAAACTTTGATGGATGCGATCACTCAAGCTCTTAAGTAATCTGCGGTTGTATTGGTTTTCTAGATTTTTTTTGCTTTTTACCTGAAGGGGCCCTTTTTTCTTTAGGACTTGAATCGGCGGAATCGGCAGATTGCTGTGGCTCACTGACAGCGCCGCCGTCGGGGCTCGCCCCACAAGCCGAAAACTTTCTGATCGTAGCGATCGTTTTATCAGCAGCCCCAGGATTCTTACCGCAAGCTTTTTGATCGCCTTTGCAGATCGCAGCCCAAGTCGTTGCTCCCTGGACGCTGCCACCACTGGTCGCAAACAAAGTAGATCGATTGCTCATCTCTCCAGAAAACTTTTTAAGTGCGCAGGCAGCGTTTTCGACATCATCTTTAAGATTTGAATTTGGGCATTGATCTTTTCCCAACTGGAAAAGTCCAATTGCTTTGCCATTCACAGCCTTTGGATTTACGGCCTTGGATTCACAGCCTGACTCTGTTGCAGAGATGGACATCATCGCCCACAGCCAAAAAAGATTTTTTTTCTCTGGGTCCATGGATTTATAATTCGGGCAATAAAATTGGATGTCCTCTGGAAGCTTGTCTGCGAAGGAGGATTTTTCTTCCCGGATACCCGCCAACAAAGTTGTTCCCACCGAGCCAGGTTCACCATTTTGGCTTTTAATAAAAATATCACATGCCTCAGGCAAGCTGGCATTCTGTATGTCTTGTCCGATGCTCTGTTTATTTTGTTCTTTTATAGAAGGATCTTTTGAGTTAGGTGCATCTGCTTGTTCCGCAATTTTTTTCTCAACATCAGAGATACGTTTGCGGGCTTTCTGCGCGTTGCTTTCCTGAAGAAATGGGCAATATTTAAAAGCCAGCTGCATTCCCGCCGCAATCTGAGCCGACGTGGCTTGAGCCTTTGCTTCCGCTGCAGCTTGATTTGCCACCGCTTGCTGTTGCGCCGCCAACTGGGCATAAAAAGCATCCATGAGCGTCTGTGTGGAATTCGTTGTGGTTGTCGTCGTTGCCGTGGCCGCTGTCACAACCGGAGAGGCTGCCGTGGTCGGAATCACTGTCGTTGTTGTCGTAAGCGGAGTCACTGATTGAGCGTAGCCAATCAGTGACGTCGCCATGGACATAGTAAAAACAAAGAGATTTCGAATGGAATGTTTCATCCCCAAACTTATCGGGGACTTTGGGTGCAAGCCTTAGGAAAGATTGGGAAAATTGAGCTTCGCTAGGCAAAATAGGGGGCTGTTATACAGCCCTTGGTCCAGCAATGCTTTCAGAACGATTATACGATGTAATGAACGTACATTTTTAAATAGAAGCCCTCTGGAAATTGCATCAAAGTTGGATGGTCGGCCGCGTGACCTCCGCGCAAAACGCTGCGCACTTCGGAGTAATTTCGAAGGGAAGCTTTACGAATAGCATCGCGGAACTCTTCTTCTTCCAGCAACCCAGAACAAGAACACGAAGCCACAAAGCCATTCTTTTTCGCCAAACGGAAGGCATGCGTATTCATTTTGATATAAGCCGCTTTACCCACATGAATGTCTTTTTTAGCTTTAATAAAAGCCGGAGGATCCGCGATTACAATGTCGTATTGTTGAGTCGCCAAGTTTGTTAAACCTTCCAATACATCCATTTCGTGAACCACAACTTTTGCGCCCTCACGTTCGGCATTTTCTTTCGCAAATGCCAAAGCTGTTTTAGAAACGTCGACCAGGGATACTTCGACGTCAAAGCCTTCGGCTTTCAAGGCGCGAGTGATTTGAGTCGACCAGTGGCCCACATAACAGCACAAATCCAAAACACGGATGGTTTTAGTTTTTTGCTGTTTCGCCCAGTTTTTAAATAAATTAATCGCCAGATAAATATTGTGCGTCTGATCCAGGAAGAACCCGGTTTTTTGCCCTTCACGAAGATCACAGCTCATTTTGATGACGCCAGCATCCGCCGCCGCATTCAAAAGAATTTCCACATGATCCAATTTGAAATCAGGAAGATCTTTGATCACCTTCGCTTCGTTGCCAGTCAAGCCTTCAAGCTTGCGCACGCTGACGTCATTTCGAATGACGACAGCCGTCTGTGACCAATCGAAATCAGAAAGACCTTGCTCTTGGGCTTTCTCTGCGAGCCCTTTAAAGAAGGCCTCGGCGTTTTGCAAAGCCAAATCCATACCCGCCGTCACCAGCTGAGCAACGAAAACTTGTGCGCGTTTCCCGTTTTGGTCAACCACATAGTAATCCAAAACCAAACCTGGAATATAATCAGACTCACCAAATGCCAAACGGAAACTGCCCCGAAAACCTGCGGCCTTGCGCACTCGCCACGAGTTCAAAATTTTATCATGCAAAAAATTGAAACCTGTAGGTTCTTTATCCTGAGAATTAAAAGTCAAAGCACGAAAAGCAATCAATGAATGAGGATTACCATAACCTCGAGCCAGAAACTGACCTTTTGCATCTTGAAGCTCCACAGGCGTGCCTGGTGGTAAGCCCTTAGGACTGACAGAGAGCTCATTAGAGAACACCCAGGGATGTCCACTGCGAATGCGTTTATCAGCGCCTGTACGAAGTCTCCAAACTGTTATCGACATTGCTTATTCACCTTCAATTGCAAAAACCAGAAGCTCGGTCACTTCGTTCTTGGAAAAATTATTATCCGACATCACCAGCAAGGTACGACGTCCATCCGGCAAATTGGGACCAAACGCCAATGCCTCGAAGTTTTGCACGTCTTTTTTACCGCGCTCTTTAGTCAGATCCGTCTCAAAATCCACCAGCTTTACTTTTTCAGCAAGTGTGTATTTGTGATCTGCAAGCTTTACCATAGCCAACGTGTCTGTCGCCTTGGACAGATCCGCCAAATACAAGCCCACCGTCGTTTTCCAGCCCTTGCCGTAAAGACGAGCTCCGCGCTCCAGCACGATCACTTTGTTTTCAGAAAGCGCCAGAATCTCGGAAACCCCACGGAAAATTTCACGCCCCACTTGATTGTCATGAAAGGCATCGATCTTATAGGCGAACTCGGCGGCTGGAGCGAAATAACCACGCTGAGCACCGCGATCTTCAAACTTCAAAATACGAACGATGGGACCATTCGCTTCCGTCTCCATATCGATATCTTGAGTCAGCGGTGCCTCCAGAGAAGTAAACACAAACTTCCCATCGCGAGTGGCCGTCAAACCTTCAAAGGCTCCATTGTTTTGAATGCCTTTGCTTTGCTGCCCAGTACGCTCTGGCAGATATTTATCCGGAATCGTGAAGTCGTACTTCCATTTGCCTTCGGCATCTACACGGAACACCCGTGGCATCGAACGCGGCTTAAGGTCATTGTTACCTTCCGAGGAAATCAGGAAGTCTCCATCTGGCAAAGAAACCAGACCTTCTAAATCCAAGAAAGCTTTACGCGCACCTTCTTTTTTAAGACCTTTTACGAACTTCACTGATTTGGGAATAAGAGAAATTGTTTTACCGTCGACTTTAAAATCAAACTGATAAAAACGAGGCTCGCCCCAGCGACCTTTATCATCACTGACGGCATTTAAGATTCCATCGTGGTAAGTGATTCCCGAAAGACCACCGATTGTGGTCTCGTCAAATTTAGCGCCTGTGACGATCGAGGTCTCGCCCACGTACTTCAAACTCAATGCTTGTGCTTGGCAGACAATGCCCAACACCAGAACCGAGCTCCAAAAAATTTTCTGCATTCCTAGCTTCTCCAGCGAAGTTCCGTTTGTTTAACCGGGTTCACGAAAGCCCGCTTTTGTTCCATGGCATCGTGATATTCCGTCTTCAAAGAATAATACCACTTGGCCTGGGTGTCAGCGTCCTTGATCAGCATGAGACTTGGGTCGTATTTCAGACCCTCTTGTTGCTTGGTAACAGCGTCCATGTCCTGGCCCAGGAAAACTTTGCCGAATTGATGAACCGCTGGTTTAAGAATGGAAAGCCATGGAATGTCCCAAACGGCCAATTGCGTGATACGCGTGTTTTTCTCATCGACCGGAGTCAAGGCCGTGTAGGAATAGAAATTACGCTCGCCCACTTGAACGTGCTCAACACGCACACATGGCAGAGTAAAAGTAATTTCCGTGGTCGGTACTCCACCCAAAATTTTATAAGCTTTGGAATTTGATGAAGGCTGGTGACGAATCATCTGGAAGCCATAATCAACTGGACCGAAAAGTTTTTTCTTTTCCAACATGGTTTTTTCGGAACGCCAGAACCAGCTTTTATGAACATAAGGTCCGTGAGCGGGGTCCATCAAACCGATCACCGCGTGATCGACGTGGCACGGGAAATTCACCACGTAAGTTAAATTAGGCTTTTTATCGTTTCCGAACCCCTTCATCACAGGAGGTGCCGGAACTTTGCTCATATCAAAATCTTTGTCGCCAATGAAAACCCAGATCAAACCTTGGGCTTCATGAACAGGAAAACTGCGCACTTTGATTTTATTGGGATTCAAATCCTGGCCAGGGCACAGCGATGGAATCTCGGTGCACATACCATTGCCATCGAATTTCCAACCATGATACGGGCATTCCAACGTGTCATTCACAACACGACCATAGCTCAAGGGAATTCCACGATGGGGACAGATATCACGCATTGCCGAGGCTTTACCTTTTGAATCACGATAAAACACCACCGGCTCATTCATAATCTTACGAGCGGTTGCTTTATTGATTGCGAGTTCCGAACTGGGCAAACCCACGTACCATACGTTTTTCAAAAATCCTGTGAACATAAAAACCTCGGGGAATAAGAACTAGTTTTTTGTTCTTTTTTCGGCCAATAGACAAGTGTTTTCCAAGAGAGTCGTGATAGTCATGGGGCCAACTCCGCCAGGAACGGGCGTTGCGGCCTTGGCCCACCCTTCCAATTCAGAAAATCTGACATCCCCACAAAGTTTTCCACCCTGGCCGGAGCCGTGCATACCCACGTCGACCACGATGGCGTCTTTTTTGAAATCGTCTTTACCCAAAAGCTGCGCCTTACCTGCCGCTACCACGACCAGATCAGCATTTTTGGTAAATTGCGCGAGATTTTTGGTTTTTGAGTGACACAACGTGACCGTGGCATTGGCTTCCATCAAAAGCATCGCCATGGGTTTGCCAACGATATTGCTGCGACCGACGACCACAGCATTCATTCCCTCAACATTGATATTGTAATGCTTAAGGATGGTCATCACTCCCTTGGGAGTGCAAGGGCTCACCACAGGTTGCCCTGCAAAAAAATAGCCCAGGGACTTGTAAGTCAAACC
The DNA here is from genome assembly GCA_039594295.1 of Bdellovibrio sp. Lineage (GTDB taxonomy): Bacteria > Bdellovibrionota > Bdellovibrionia > Bdellovibrionales > Bdellovibrionaceae > Bdellovibrio. The sequence goes on along the minus strand of JBCNNR010000002.1, from coordinate 29,083 downwards.
GTCAGCATCCTTCAGCGGAGACACAGTCTGCAAAACCTCGTGAGAACTTAAATGTTTCGGCAAAGGAAATTGCACCAGAATGCCATCCACCTCGTCGTCATTATTCAGCGTCTCGATCATTTCCGTCAGCTCTTCCTGAGTAATGTCTTCGCGCAATGCATGAATCGTCGAAGTCATACCGATTTTTTCGCAGGAGGCTTTCTTATTTCGAACGTAAACCTGACTGGCAGGGTCTTCGCCCACAATAACCACCGCTAAATGTGGCGCGCGGCCAGTTTTGTTTTTAAAGGCTGCAATGCGGGGAACAAGGGAGGACCGAACCTGATTTGATACTTCTTTGCCATCTAAAATGAGCACTGAAAACCCTCCCTGTTGTGAAGACCCAAATTTCCAGCATTTTCCAAAGAAATTCAATGGTTTAGTTAATCCAAACAGAAATAAAACAGACCGCTGCGGGGCATTTTATGCTTGCCTCAAAGCTTTGGCTTAATGTACAAGTTCTTAAAAACACTAGGGGAATTAAAGATGGCAGATAAAGTTAAGCTCTCAAAAGACGGTAGCTCCATTGATTTCGTACAGTCTGAAAGCTTACCCACATCACTAAAAAAATTCCGCCAAAGCCCTGAGATCGAAGGTTTCTACCGTTTCGTTTTCGAAAACGATCTGCAAAAAGAATCTTACGATATTTTGGATCGTATCATTCAACAGCGTAAGGCTAAAAAAGCTGGCGCGAAAAAAGAAGCCGCTGCTGCCGCTAAAGAAGAAAAAGCTGCTGCAAAAAAAGTCGAAGCAAAAGGCAAAAAGAAGTAATCAGATTCTAAAGTTTAAATTCAAAGGCTGTTCCCACGAACAGCCTTTTTTTATTTCTGAACACTTGTAAGCACTCAAGCAAGAGAGCATCCGCAAAAACATTATTGTCGTCCTCACTTCTCCGTGCAATGCTGAGCCTTCATCACTTCATGGGGGATTCTATGCAAAATATTTTGCGCCTGACTTTTGCCATCACTCTTTCCGTGCTCCTTGCCGCTTGCAGTGGCGGCACAGATAACACCGACACACCGACCGCACCAAAAAAGCGCGTGAAATGGTCTGGCATTCCTTCGCAATACAATCCCAGCACGGATGATCTCACTTTTATTACCAGCAATATCGAAACTTTGAATTTGAATATTTTTGGTTTCAACGATGATACCGAAGTCGTTTACTCTTCGGATATTCCCGCAGGACAAGGCGTTCTTCGCCTGTACAAAGTCTATAAAAACAGTGCGAGCTGGGGTTCGCTTTCTTCTCGCGTTGACGGCAATGCTTTAAGCATTTCAACATACGGTTCTTACTCTTGCTCTATTCGTATCAGCAACGGTCAAATTGCTGAACTTGATGGCGGTTGTTACATCCGCATGCAAGTGTTCCTGCCGGCAGGGTCTGAAATTGAAGTTTATAATATCGGAAAGCTGATTTCAAAACGCTTCAAAGGCATGTCGGTTGAAAGCTTCCTGAAGGCCCTACACAATGCGAGCTTCGACGAAAACAAAAGAGCGGTGATCACGGAGTTCCTGCAATCTTATCAGTCCACTGGCAAAACTCCAGTGATGACGACAAACCAATTAGGCACAGTGATTGGTGAGTTCATGAGAAATGAAGAAAAACTGAAAGCTTTGCGCCGCCTGCACAGCTTTGTTTCAGATCGTGAAAATCTGGGACAGATGATCGAAGACAAATTCAATTACTATGATCGTGGTGAAGCCCGCCGTATCGTGGGACTTTAATTTTAGATGCGAAAAAGCCCGGTCGCCCGGGCTTTTTTTTTAATAAAATATTTCGTCTTGCGGAAAGACATCACAGGCCACGTCGACACGGTCACCAAAGTCTTCAGAAAATAAAAACGCGATACCGGGTCTGATCGCATCGCTGTTCGCCTGGTACCTGTTTTGGTCAATAATATACAGGCGATACATCAGCTCATGCAGAATCAGCGCCGCTCGATCCAGACCCTCAAGAGATTTCCAAACATTCTGGTCGAAATAGAATCTGCTTTGTCCCGGTCCATAGGTGGCACCATCACGCCATTGGTACACGGCTTGTTTGGTCAGACATTGCCCCTTGGGCAATTGAGCATGGTAATCCTGGGTGATCAATCCCTTCTTAGGCCAATCCAAGACATGAGAAGATTTTTTTAAAACATTCACGAAATTGGAATAGTTCGCAAATTTATCCGGGCAGAATTTTTTCCCACGTTGAATGACTTTTTCTAAAATCTGATCACCATTTAATCCCTTAAGAGCGGACCACGGTTTCCTGCCGTGCAATTCTCCCTCTAACAGATCCAATGATCTCCAGCGATCCGGCATGCCCTGGCACTTTGCCACGATGCCACCATTGCCCACATCAAAGCCACCCTTGTTCTGCGCTTGCGCGAACAGGCCCATGGACAAACAAAGGATCAATAAAACGTGCTTCATACGATCTCCGGATCAGTCATAGGAACAAATTGAATATTCAGATTATAAACTTCCGAAGAGTTGCTTCCGCGCAGAAGCTCCAGCATCTCCCCTTTGAATTTTCGAACCAGTTTTTTTGCCTTGGGAATTTGCTTTTTATCCACCGGCAACGACAATGAAGTGATATCGCGCATAAGGACATCCGCTAAATGCATGCGCTCAAGTCCCAATAAAATACGCTCGCGATTTGCTTTCTGCAAAACTGAAGAAGGAATATCTGACAATGTCGACATCGAGTTGTGGGCATTTTTAATCGTGCCCTCAGCATCGATAGTGATGAATTCTTGCTGTTGAAGAAGCTGGATTATTTCCTGAACTCTCTCCTCGGAAATACGCATTTTCCTGGAGATCCATTGCCTGTCAGAACGAAACTCTGCAGTTTCAACCAAGGCCATAAAAGCAAAATATTCCCAATCAGAAACCACAGCGAACTGATCATGATTGAGTTGTTTGGAGGAAGTCAGCTTGCTTTTACTTCTTTTGTCGACACGATTTTGTTGTTCATTTTGTGTTAGCAGCAGAAATGTTTTGATCTCGACTTCGGGGATAACCATCAGCTTGGCCCAACTGGCGGCCTTTTTAGAAGTAATAGGATAACGGCCTGCCAAAATGTCGGTCAATCTGCCACTGGAGATCCCCAAAAGTTTGGCGTAACTGCGCTTGGAATATCGATAGTTACGGCTCTTGCGGGCCTGATAGTCTATTTCCAAAAAATCGCTGGCTTGTCTGCTGACCTTTTTCATCGCCGGGGACACTAGCATAACGGTTTCCACAAGAAAAATGGAATGTCCTGAAGTTGCTCTCTCTATATGGTAAATCACCGAGAGCACTGGTAAATTCTACCCATTTTAATAAAAAAGCCCGGGTAGACCCGGGCTTCTGAAAAGAGTTCAGATAGAACTTCGAACTTAGAAACGGTTCGGTGCGAAGATTTCCAAATCCACAAACGGTTTCTTTTTGTCGATAAGATCTGCGACCAACAAACCTGTGCCAGCACCGGATTGAAGACCCAACATTTGGTGACCTACAGCCAACATCAAGTTGGAGATCTGGTTGTGGTAACCAATCAAAGGCACACCATCTGGTGTACATGGACGAAGACCCGCCCACAATTCCTGAACTTCCAAAGGCTCCGGAAGGTACAACAATTCAGCTGCGCCACGTTTGATGTTGTTCACGCGACGTTCAGTGATGGAGAAGTCTTGATCCACAAGTTCCAAGGTACCTGCGATGCGCAAACTGTTTTCACGCGGAGTGATCGCAATTTTGTTTTCGATGTACATGATGGGATACTTCGGTTGTTTTTCAAGTTTTGGTACGATCATCGCGTAACCCTTACCACCCAAGATTGGAATTCTTAGACGCAAAAGTTTCGCCAAATCTTTTGACCAGCTACCCGTCGCCACAACGATTTCTTTAAATTTGAATTCGCCTTGGGAAGTAAGCGCTTTAGTTACTTTACCACCAGAGATTTCCAAATCGATCAATTCGCAGTTTTCGATGATCTCGCCACCGTTTTTACGAATCTCTTCGGCCATCGCTTGAACCACTTGGAATGGCTCGGCCATGGCTTCCTGATCGAAGTACACGCCACCCAACATTGGAGGACGGAAGGCCGGTTCGAAGTTCATGATCTCTTCGCCCGTCATTGCTTTACCGGTAACACCCACGTTTTTAACGTATTCAAGTTCTTCAATAGCTGCCGCCACACCTTCTTTAGTGCGGGAAACCATCAAAAGACCTTTTTGTTCGAAACGAGTTTTTGGATATTTCTCGCCCAGTTTTTTGTATTCTTCCAAAGATTTTTGCGAAAGAACAACCAAGCCCTCAACTGCGCGACGAGCTTGAGTCTCGTTCATCGCTTTCATGAAGTGGAACAACCAAGCAGCCAAATCCAAAGACAAGGACGGTTTGATGTGCAATGGGCTGTTAGGATTTGCCAACCACTTCATTGATTTTAGGAACATACCTGGCATTGGCAAAGGCATTGAAAAGCAAGGAGTCATCCAACCTGCATTTCCGTAAGAGCAACCGCGCCCCACAGTTCCTTTATCAATGACACAAACCTTAGCGCCGCGACGAGAAAGTTCTGCACCCACGGACGTCCCGATGATGCCGGCACCGACTATTAAAATATCGAATTCTTTGTTTTGCATAGGATAACAAATGTCCCTTTTTTAAGGGAAAAGCAAGTCCCGCCCGCTGTCGCCATTTGGCATAAAAAAACCCGTGGCTTTTTTACCACGGGCTTCGTTTAAATTGAGTTTAAAGCTCAGATTACTCTGCGATTGTCGTGTTAATCCACTCAATTGCCGCATTGACTTTGGAATAAACGCCTGGGTAACCCGCGCGTGCACAACCTTTACCCCAGCTCACAACACCAATAAGGTATGTGTGACCGTCATCTGCTTTAGATACCAACGGACCACCAGAGTCACCTTGGCAAGAATCTTTACCACCTGTAGTTAAACCAGCACAGATCATACGGTCAGTGATTTTACCAGCATAAGCCTTGTTACACTCAGCTTGAGTAACCAATGGTACGTCAACTTTTTGCAATTTGTCTGGAAGACCGTAGCTGCCTTCTTTCGTCGCGCCCCAACCCGCAGTTGTCGACATGATTTGTGTGCCGTCTTCTGGAATTGCGATTTCAGCAGTATTCAAATCAACTGGAGTGTAAGCCGAGTTGCCTTCCAATTGGATCAAAGCAAAATCCCAGTCAGTGCCTGGACCTGGGTAACCAGGGTTCGCTACGATTTTAACTGGCTTGAAAGTTTCAACATTTGTCGTGTCTTTTTGGCTCAAAAGACCGATTTTGATCGCCTTGATAGAGCCACCTTTTACACAGTGAGCAGCTGTCAAAACCCAGTTAGGCTTAATCAATGAACCACCACAAAAGTGGCCACCGTAAGAACCTTGAAGAGAAACGATGTATGGGAATTCGCCCGGAGCCGCTTCTTCGCCGCCCACGATTTTCGCGCCGACTTTTTGTGACGCTTGGGAGATTGCACCCGTAAATACTAGACCTGCTACTAATAGGTAGTTCAAAACTTTCATGTCCGTGTCCTCTCTTTTTGAATCCTTCAAAAATAAATGTGCTTAGACATTGTTCATTGTTTTTTAAGGGGGCTCAAAGGCTAGTTCCAATTTGGGTATTTTCTGTCTTTTGGTCTAGGACACTGGACTAAGGTTTAGGAGCAGGCTCCTCTCCTGCCATGGTTTGCTTAATCCACTCCGTCACCGCATTCACTTTCGCATACACTCCCGGGTAATTTGGTTCTCCACAGCCCATACCCCAGCTCACGATTCCTGCTAACAATACTTTTTCTTCTGTCTTAATAATTAAAGGACCACCGCTGTCACCCTGACAGGAATCCTTACCACCAGCTTCCAGGCCCGCACACAGCATGCGATCGGAAACGTCATAACCAAACGGAGAATAGATTTTGTTGCAGGATTCGCTTGGCCACAACGGCACATCCACTTTATTTAAGATGTCAGGAGTTTCACCATTGGATCTTAAAGTGCCCCACCCTGCCACGGTCGACATGACTTTCGGTGCCTTGGGATCTGTGGGAATTTGAATTTCCTGAGAGTTGATTTCCACCGGCGTGATAGCGGAAGATTCCTTGAGCTCGATCAACGCATAATCATAGTCATTGGAGAAATATTTTTTCCCTGGATGAACAATGATGCGGCCAGGGGCATGCACTTCGGCTCCGGTTTCATTCGTCATTTGATACAAACCGACGATGACCAGATCGGGAACTTTCTTTACACAATGTGCTGCGGTCAAAACCCATTTTTTATCAATCAAGCTGCCACCGCAGTAGGCCCATCCCTCTTTATCCTGCAAAGACACGATCCACGGAAATTCTCCGCGCTGGGCTTCCACTCCCCCGACGATATCATGATTGATTTTAAGTTGAGGCAGTGGTGATGAAAAAGCCGCATGGCACGCTATCAAGACAACGGAAAATAAAAGGCCCCGGAACGCTCGCATATCTTTCCCCTAGCTGTGGTGATATTGAACGGTAATTACAGTTTTCCGCTGAGCCCCGAAACTCGCAAACAAGTCAGGGTCTTGGATTTCAAATTACACGTTCAAACTTTATTGTGTTGGGATCAAAAATTTGAAATTCGAGAGGATCGGCGCACTTAACCTGTACGCGGACGACTTGGCCTTTTTCCATCACTTGGCCGGAATGATTCGCGATTCTTAAAAGATTCCCGTTAAAATTGCAAAGAACGTCCGCACCCGATTGTTTTTCCTCAACGATCGAGTGAAGGATCTGTCCTTTGGTCAGGGATTTTAAGAACGACGAATTGGCCACTGCTTATTCCAGATCTTTCACAAGATCGATGCGGCGGAATTCAACAGGACGGATATTGGGACCGGTTGCAGCTTGCTTATTTGCAGTGGCTGCGGGTTTTGCAGGAGCAGCGGCTTTCTTTTCAATAACCGCGGCAGTCGGAGTTGCCGACATGGGCTTTTCCCCTAAGAAGTTTTGCGCAATATTATGAGTAACGTCGAAGATGCTTGGTGCTTTTTCAGCGGCGATCTCTTCGTCTTCGACTTCCTGGCATGCGGCTTTAAAAGCATCACCCAGTTTTTTCATCGCATCGTTTTCAGTTTTAGGAACTTCGAAAGCAGTGCTGATATCAGATCCGGCTCTTTGCAACGGCTGCATAAAGCTGATGTTATCCACGTCACTGAAATCCTGAGAAGCTGAAAGCGACGTTTCATCGGTCTCTTCGTTCGCCCACTCTGGCAGGCTTTCTTCGCAGAACATCAGTTGGTCTTTATTTACTTTGGCGATGAATTCAATTTCACCACGCGAAAGATCCACTTGAGAAGCGATCTCGTCAGCACTCATTCCTTGATGAGCCAAGCGAGCGGCTTTGACATATTTAATAGTATTCTGGCGTTCCACAATTTCTTCGTGAGGGATACGATCCTGGAAGATTTTTGCAACTTCCATACTTTTTTGCATGCTTTGATCAATTTTCGCGATTTGCTTTTCTGAAGCCTGAATTTTCGCCTGGATATCTTTCACTTTTTGTTCCAGCAAAGCCGTTAATTGGTTCACTTGAGTTTCTGTGCGATCCGAAAGATCCTCTAACACGGCGATTTTACTTTGCAGCAGCTGCAAGCCTTTGCTCAAACGGGGATCATCCTTAGCCGGGCGATTCATACGGACCCATACACCCACGACACCAGCCAAAAGAATAACGTTCACCAACAATTGAGTTAAAAACCAAAAGCTCACCAAGCCTCCTGATAAAGCGGTACCGGCAATATCTTTTAATTCTAGTATTCAGCGAACGATTCCCACAATGAGACGAAGGTCTGGTTTGTCTCAAACCCAGACTGGACCTGGTAAATTTTGAGACGAGATCGCTTCCTGTGCTATTCTGGTCCAAAGGGGAAATGGAAGTATGTTTTTGTCTCTACATAAAAAGGCCACATTGTTGCCAATTCTAATGTTGGGCCTTGCGGCTTGCAGCCCGGTGCAGTTCGAATCACCATCTGTGAAAACCTCCAACACTCCGACTGAGTCACCAACTCCGACAACGACGCCGACGACTACGCCGACGACGACTCCTACCACGACGCCTACAACGACGCCGACCACCACACCGACGACAACTCCTACAACAACACCAACTACGACGCCGACAACAACTCCGACGCCAACTCGCGATGTTACTTACAGCAGCACGGTTGAAGCTTCGAATAACAAGTTGGACATCGTGTTGGTGCTGGATGATTCCAATTCTATGTTGGCAGACAACCAAAAGTTGGCAGCGAAACTTTCAAGCTTCGTCAGCACTTTGCAAACAACTAAAAACCTTGATTGGCAGATGTGTGTAACCGTGACTCGTGCCTTGCCGACGGGTGCCAGCACAACAGCTTGGGGTGCTTCCGTTTATTGGCAAAAAAACAGCGCTTCTCCATCCACAAGCCTGGGATTGGTATTGAAACGCGGGACTGCGGATCTTTCCACGATCTTTGCGCAAACTATCAACTATGTCGGAGCAGGATATGCAAACTCGAATGACGAGCGTGCGATCAAAGCGGCCTATCACCATGTTTACAACGGGGACTATCACTATTCTGGCGTAAGCGGTTGCTATCGTGCGGACGCTGCGATCGCATATGTGATTATTTCTGACGAAGATGAACGCAGCATCGGTGGCGACATTTCTCAGCAGTACTACAAAGATGAATACTTCGCTCTTGAAAACGAAGACAAACCGCAAGTGTTTGTGGACTACGTGAAGTCGACATTCGGTGCGAAAAAACGCTTCACTGTGAATTCGATCATCGTAAAACCAGGTGATATCAATTGTATGAAAACCCAGGACGCTGCTGGTTCTAAGAGCCATTACGGTGTTCAATACGCGACTCTGTCAAATTTAACTGGTGGTGGTATCGGTAGCATCTGCGAATCTGATTTCGGTACGAACCTGAATCTGTTCGTGGATAAGATCGTCGACTCTTTGGGTTCAGTGAACCTGGAATGTACGCCGATTGGCACACCGGTTGTGAAGATCACTCCGGCGATGGCTTCTTTGAGCTACCGCGTGCAAGGTATGAGCATCGTGTTTGACACTCCAGTTCCAGCGGGCAGCAAAATCGACATCTCTTACAAATGTGATGCGACTCGCTCGCCAAGCTCTGTCGAAGCTCCAAAATCTGAATTGGGCTTCTTTGACAAAGTGAAAAACTTCTTCAAGAACTTGTTCTAAGAAATTTTTAAAAAGATCAAAAACAAAAAACCCGCTTCTTGGAGCGGGTTTTCTATTTATTGGCATTGCAGTGCTTTGATCAGATCACCGGCTTCAACGTAAGCCATGTCCTCTTCGCCACCAAAGAAAGCGGTGCTGTAAATCGCATTCACCACAAGCTTGGTCAGAACTTCTTTGTTGTTAACCAAGCCATCCACTGTTGTGCCTTTAACATCATAAGCTTCACCTTCTTGGAAGGTGATTGTCAGACCGGGAATTGGCTTGCTGTACTTGCTAAAATCACGGGGATTCATTGAATAGAGAACTCTCACAGAATCTTCTTTTTGCTCAATTTTCAGGTTCATGCGGTCCGTCACCCCGACACACTTCGTCGCTGCAGAAGCCGCTGTGGAAGCCAAAAGAACTAAACTTAGTGCGATCGTTTTCATGAAATTCTCCTTTAAAAATCCGAACTTAGCGATCTCGGGCGATATCATCAAGTGAACACCTCGCAATGTAAAAAATTCATGCTACATTAAGTTCGGATTAATTCTCGGATTCGCCCATTCCTCAATAGACAAAGCCAGGAAGCTTTGGGATACGTCACGCACTCAAAGAGCAGGGGAAAATTTACATGGGAATCAGGGGCTTCTTAGTAATTGCGATTTGTGCACTTCATGTTCATGCATTTGCAGCTGATAATTGTTCAACCGTGGATGTGCGTGAAAGCCTTCCTGCGGATGTAAAAACCTTCATGACCACTCCAAGCGATCAGGGTGATATCGGTTGGTGCTATGGTTACACTGCTGCCGACATCGTCAGCCAGGCTGTGGGCACTCCCGTATCCGCTCTTCATCTCTCCTCTTATTATGCAAGCCAAGTCACTTTGTTGGGAAAAATCGGTCGCGGTGTTGTGAACAAAACCACGACGCCTGAAGGTGGCATGGTCAGCATCGCCGTAAAAAAAATGAATGAACTGGGACACGTTTGCAGAGAAAGCGACATCCCATCCAAAGGAACTAAGGAAGTTCATATTACTTCCAGAACCACTGTTCACAATGGCATGGCTTACTTGATGAATCGCATGAAAGACGTTCGCAAAGGAACTTGCAATGACCTCTGCCAAAAGTCGTTTGATCAATTGGTCGAAGGCTTTTTCCCAGCGACTCCGCCGGCGACTATGAAAAAGTATTTGTTGGCCAATCGTGATGTCAGCTTGGAAGACGTGGTGTTTTATTTCTTAGACAGCTCTTGCCGTTCAAAATCCATCCGTCTGCGCAACGATATGGACTATAAAACTTGGGGTAAGAAAACACATCCGTTCGAATCTATTAACGATCAAATCGATTGGTTGTTGAATCGTCGTAAATTGATCTCCATGGAGTACGATGCCTCTGCAATCACCGACGTCGGCGGAATTTTTGGCGCGGGTCACGCCTCAACAATTGTGGGTCGTAAGAAAATCGGCAATGCTTGTTATTATATGGTTCGCAACTCGTGGGGCACATCTTGCGACTATCGCAAGGGCATCATCTGTTTGAAAGACCAAGGTTCTTATCTGGTTCATGAAAACACCATGAAGGACATGGCTAAAAAACTGGTTTGGATCGACTAAACCAGTTTTCCGACGAATTCCTTCATACGAATCACCGCACGCTTCATGGTTTCCTCGGAAACAGCAAAGCTTAAACGCATGAATCCATCCAAGCCACACTCCACTCCTGGGACTGTGGCCACAAAGTATTTTTCCAACAAAATATCGCAGAAGTCTTTCGACGTACGGATCAATTGATCCTCGTGAGTTTTACCGATGTGAGCCTTGATATCCACCCAGAAGTAAAATGCGCCGTCGGGCTCTGCCACTTTATATCCTGGAACAGAACGCAGTTCTGACAAACCAGAGTTTTTACGCGCTTTTAGTTTCACTACGACTTGCTCGATGTCAGGTTCACACTGATCAATAGCTTTCATCGCTGCATGCTGCGAGATACTGGAAGGCGAGCCCGTTGCCTGACTTTGATAGTCCGCCATCGCTGTGATGAGCTTCTCGGGACCCGCGGCCCACCCGATTCTCCATCCAGTCATGGAATAAGCCTTGGATCCACCATTCACTGCCACCGTGCGATCTTTAAGATCCGGTGCGACTTGCAGAATGTGGGGTGCGACTTTGCCCCCATCAAATACCAGGCGGTTGTACATATCATCGGAAATGATTGCGACCTGAGGATGTTTTCTTAGAACTTCCGCCAAGGCTTTCAATTCATCTGCGGTATAAAGCAAACTTGTAGGATTACTTGGCGAACAAAACAACAAGGCTTTGGTTTTCGCATTGATTGCGTTTTCCAATTGCTCTGCCGTGATTTTATAGTTCTCACGCTCGCCGCACTCGATGATATGAGGGACACCGTCAGCAAGCTCCACCATCATCGGATAGCTGACCCAATAAGGTGCACCGATAATAACTTCGTCACCTGGAGAACAAAGCATTTGCAAAGCTGCAAAGATGATAAACTTCGCACCGGATGCAACTGTAACTTCTTTGGTGGAATAAGCCTGGCCAATTTCAAATTTAATTTTTTTGGCAATGGCTTGCCGCAATTCAACCGTGCCATTCGCCGGAGTGTACTTGGTAATATTTTTTTCGATGGCTTCGATACCGGCCTTGCTGGGAACTTCAAAAGTCGGCCAATCTGGCTCACCCACCGTCAGAGAAATCACATCGTGTCCCTGGGCTGCCAATTCCTTGGCTTTAGCAACCAGGAATAAGGTTGGTGAGGTTTTCAGATTTTGGGCGCGCTTTGAAAGTTGCAACATACAAAAACGTCCTACTTTTTAAGTTTTTTAGTAATCGCCTCTTTAACGACGTCAGGGACAAACCCCGTCAGATCGCCACCATTCACCGCAAGTTCTTTTACACCTCGCGAAGAAATGTAATAGCACTCGGGACTGGCGAACATCAAAAGTGTCTCAATCTCTGGCGCGATTTTTTTATTAATCTGCGCCATCGTTAATTCGTATTCGAAATCCACCACCGCACGCAGACCACGAATAATGACCTGGGCTTTGTTTTTTTTCATATAATCAACAGTCAGGCCTTCGAAGAAATCGACCTTCACGTTTTTTAAATTTGACAGTGATTTTTCAATTAGAACCTTACGTTCTTCCGCCGTGAACAGTGATTGCTTTTGCGAAGATTTGGCAACCAGAATCACCACTTCAGAATACAAGGGTGCTACGCGATTGATGATATCCACGTGACCCATCGTAATGGGATCAAAACTGCCGGGATAAACTGCGATCTTATTCATCGTGGGATTCCTCTTCTTGCGTATCTTCGGCCGCGTCTTCCTCCAAAGCACTTTCGTGACAGAACATGCTCAGGATTTTGTCGCCAAATTCTTTCTTGCTGTATCGAACCAGTGAACCATAACGATCTTCCATGCGCTCTTTGCGCTGCGATTCAATGGCCATAATCGTGTGAGGACCAAACGCTGCACTGGTGCTTGCGGCTTCCACGACGAAATGAGCCATTTTTTCTGTGAATGGAGGATCTGCAAAAATGATATCAAAAGGTTCGCCTGTATACGATTTGAAAAATGCTAAGACGTCCATATTGACGACTTTGTAACTGCTCGAGGGAACTTTGAGTTTTTCAAAGTTTTGGCGAGTGATGGTCAAAGACTTCGGGTTTTTTTCCACAAAGGTGCAAAAGCGGGCATCGCGCGACAATGCTTCGATTCCCAAATTACCTGTGCCGCAAAACAAATCTGCGACATTGGCGCCCTCAAGTTGGAACTGAAGTTTATTGAACAGGGTTTCTTTCACGCGATCTGTGGTAGGACGAATATGATCCGCCGAGAACGACACCAATTGGTGACCACGATATTTTCCCGCAATAATTCTCATGACAACAAATCCTCGGCCATTTTCACAACAGCAAAAATATCTTCAAACGGTTTCGGAATAAACATTTCAGCTCCCATTTGCAAAGCCGTCTCCATGTTATGTTCTCCGGCAAAGGCCGACATCAAAATCACCTTGCCAGAACGACTCGTACCGATCTCTTTTAAAACTTCCGGGCCGGTCAACCCAGGCATCAGGACATCCAGAAAAACCAAATCAGGAGAAGTCTTTTTCCACTGCTCAAGTCCCTCGTTGCCATTTTCTGCTTCGATGACTTCATGTCCTTTCGCACGAAAGGCGCGGGACAGCGAGCGGCGAACCAAGGTTTCATCATCAACGATCAGTACCTTCACAAAACAAAATCCTTACTTACAAGGCAAAGTAATCACGAAGCGAGCTCCCTGCGGTTGCACGGAATGTAACGTGATACTGCCCCCAAATTTCTCTATGACCGACTTAGACATACTTAACCCAAGACCGGTTCCATGTCCTTCTTTTTTTGTCGTGAAGAACGGTTCGAAAATACGTTTTTGAATGTCTTCTGCGACCCCTGGCCCCGTGTCCTCAATCTCCAATATCACCTGCTTGCCTGAGTGATAGGAATTGATTTTTAGGCGACCTGGATCTTTCATCGCCTGACACGCATTATTAACCAGATTAAAAACCACCTGCTGAATCAGGTGTGGCTCAACGTGCACAGTTTTATCCACAGTTTGTAGTGTGACTTCCAAGCGATGAGTACGTAATGCCGACTTTAACATCGGCAAGGTTCTTTCCACGATTTCATCAATGGAAATATCCTCGGCCGGTTGATCTTCACCTTTCGAAAAATCCAAAAGATTTTTAATAATACGCTGAGACCGTGCGGCCGCCTTTTCAATTTCGACTAAATCCGAATACAAGTTGGTTTTTTTATCTGCTTCTTGCAACAAGACCTGCGTCAATGAGCGCAGCCCGGTTAACGGATTGTTCAGCTCATGGGCGATATTTCCCGCCAGCATCCCGATGGCGCCCATCTTTTCATTTTGCAGCATACGCAGATAAAGCTCGCGCGACTGGGTGATGTCCACATACTGGTTCACCACATTCGTCGCCTGGCCGCCGTTATCTAAAAGAACTGGATAGCTGTGCACTTGGTATACGCGGTTATCTATTTGAATTTGCCCCACATGCGATTGACCATCAGCCAAAGCCTGGCTTGCTGGTGAACCTTCGATGGCCTGGCGTTTATCAGGAAATCTATCAGAAAACTTTCTGTTGGCGCGAATTACGTCGTGATCCACATCGATGATGGCAATGGGATCCCTCATTCCGTCGAAAGTTTTTTCCCAGCGATAAGAGAACGCCGACAATTGACTGTCCAAAAGAACGCGATCCAGCGTCATCCCCAGAGGGCGCATGCGATCTGTCATGAATTCCACGAAAGGCGGCATCTCTTTGTCGTTCAATGAATTTTCAACACACAGGATCGCCTCCCCATTACCACCCATCAGATGGTTGGTCAGCCGTAACTCCAAAGGGACCACATAGGTTTTCGCAAAGGGACGACCAAAGTGATTTGCCAACTGACGAATCAAATCTGCCGATGGGACTTGTGCATTTTTTGGAAAGTCAAAGTAAGTGGAGGACTCTGATTGAGTCATCGTTCCCAATTGGAAACTGATAAAATGAGTCTTCGCATTGTCCGTGCGGTAAACCAGAATCGGATCCCCGATTTTATGGAACTTGCGCAATTCTTTGCGAATAATTCCCAGAACATCCTCGAAAGAATTTTGATTGGCCAGATCCTTGATCAAACGCACCAGGTTTCTTTCACGATTCAATTTGTCGCTTTCTTCCTTATGCGACATCTCGATGTATTGGGTGCGCTCGTCAACCAAACCCTCTAAGGAATGGGTTAAGGCTTCCAATTCTTTATTCTGCGACGAAGATTCCTTCAATAGAAGGGATCGAGATAAATATGTGGAGTGTTTTTCCAGAGCATCTTCAAGTTGCTGCCAGATGTCCCGCTCCGCCAAAGGCCAGCGAATGAAACGATAGACCTGGGCTTGATTGATACCTTGGCGAACTTTTTCTTCAGTCAGTTCGTTTGAAATAAAAAAACGCGGAGCCATGGGTTGTAAGTGACGGGCTTGAACCAGAAGCTCAAAGGCTTCATTGTCACCTTCATCCTGGACTAAGATCGAGGAAAACTTTTGATTCTGCAAAAGCGAACGGGCTTCCTGAAAAGAAGCCCGTAAGACGATCTCGACTTCCCGTTTTTGAAACGGAAAGAATTGCGGCAGCCTAATTGGCGATACGTTTCCAACCCACAGGATTGGATCTATCTTGTTCGGATTTGAAATTTGATCCGTTGATGTCCCCATTAAGCGCTTTCTCCAAGTACTGTAAGTGCTCTTGCCACATTTGCAGTACATTGTTTAAATCATACTCCAGGACATCCGCTAAAAGAACAAAATCCTTATTTTCCATGGCACCAAGTGCTTCAGTCACCGTCTTCTTGCTTTGCTCTTCAGCTACGGCCCAATTTACTGGACTTGCCACAAGGTAACGATCCCCAACCAAAACCTTTAAAGACATCACACTGTCGATCAGGTATTCACAGTTAGAGACCAGGTCATGGATCGGTTTCAATAAACCGCTCAAACCCTGCGCGCGCATGCGCTTGGATAGGTTTTCAGTTTTCCCCATCAGCTCCGGCAAAGAATCAATCCACGCACGCAAAACATCAAGGACCAGGTCATTGCTGTTTTCGGTCATGTACTCGAGTGTTTCCACATCATTTAAAGAAACGGAACCAAAGCGGGCTTCGTCAGATTCTTTGATTTCCATGCCATTCACGATAAATCTGCAAACAACCGCGTTCGTGTCACGCAAATCGTTTTCGATGTCGGCAAAAACTTTGGCAAGACTGGTTTCACCTTGATAAAAATTGCGAAGATCTTCGCCGGTAACTTTATAGCGTTCCATCTTTTGCCTCCACTGTCGTGATTTTTTCATCACGAGGAACATAAACACGAAGATGGCGTTTAAAACGCTCATGAACACTCAAAGTTGCTGCTACGATCTCTTCTTGTGTGCCTGGAGCCACACGGATCTTCTCCGCATGATACCAGTCAATCATAGGACGCAACTCTGGCACAATTCGGCTAATTGATTTAATCACATCTTCGCCGCCATCAATAAATGGAGCAACCGCGGCTACTCCCTTTTCATGAATCAATTGAAACTGGCTGATCATGAAGTCATTGATTTCATCCAATTTCATGGCGCCTTCAATGATTTCAATACGTTCTGCCACCGGGAATTGGCCACCCAGGTAAAGGGCTTGCACCAAGTTCCAGGCAAATTCTTTCTCCGCAGATTCCACCTTGGCATAACTTGCCAGGCCACCTGTGCGCATAATCAATTCCGGATCCGCATGACCTTCCAAAAGCTGAGCGATGATTTCACCGATGCGCTCTGGAATGATTTGCTGACCTTCTTCAATTCTGTAAATTAGACCCAAAGTAGCTTTGGGGCCGGTCTCCCAGAAATTGACGTTGCCGACGCTGATGTTCAGTGTCGGAGTATCCGTCAAAGACGCCATGTGAATCGGCGCACTATCGCAACCGATCAACAATTCAGAACGCTTCAGCACAGTGAACAACTCATGCATACGAGTTTGTCCAACCAGGTTTATGATCTTGGCATTCGGAGCCGCGGTGATAATTTCAGCGGCGATATCCGCTTCGCTCGGAGCTCCGATCAAAACAATCGGCATGCCTTGATAACGACGCTCGAAATAGTCGATGGCACGCCCCCACGCATCCGCCGTTAGAGCTTTTTGCTTTTCACTCGCGCCCACATGCACTGTTAGATATGTCTGTGGCAATTCAAAGTTAATCTCCGGCAAAACGGGAGCTTCCCAATCTTGCTCCGTATATTCTGTTCCAATCATGGAAGCAAAAATGTCAGCTATGTGCACGCGGTTGGGCTTATTAATTCCCACCTGGGCATAGAAGTAAGCACTGACTTCATCCGCCGCACAGAAAAAACCGTCTCTGAAACGCGTATAACCCAACACTGTCGTGTGTGGCATCGTCAAAGCGTGAGTCAAATAGCTCGAGAATGGTGAGAACGTCAGATTGATGATCTGATCATAGTTCTCCGCACGGACAGTTTCGACAAACTCTTCCATGCGATTCAAGGACTCTTCAAGATTGGCATTCTCATTTACCAATGGTTCAAGAATTTGACCACTTGGCAAAGTCAGATGCTTATCAATCGCAGTTAATCCTTCCACGGCGCCTTCAAAACGAGGGCGGGTCAGGAAATGAATCTCGGCATCTGGATACATACGACGAATCGCACGCACCGCCGGCCAAGTCATATAGATATCACCCAATCTAGCGAGCTGCTGAATAAGAATTTTCATCTTTAATTTGTTCCTTCGCTAGTTCAGCAACAAGTTTGATTGTCTCTGCTTCCTGATTATAAGGCTGCGTCTTCACGATTTCTTTGTAGGCTTCTTCCAGCCTCTTCAAAGCCATCGATAGATAATTGTCCAATTCCTGCTGCATAATAGGCCCCTTCCTTGAGAACTATTTCTAAAGAGTGAATGAACTGACCTCGCGACTGCAAAAGTTCGCGAACCTCCGCAAGAGCTGTGTGCATTTTCTCGTGAAATTGCAACGTGCTGGAAAAGCGAGTCATCAGAGTTTCAATGATCGACTGGAAATATCCCGCCGAATCTTTTTTTGATTTAACAATGTCTTGAGCAACCAGGATAAATTCGCCGATATCCTGACTTTTCAATTGAACCTTTGCCGCAATCTCGCGACGAGAAGGCAAAGACGATTCCAAAGCTTGCAACCAAGTCTCGTATTGAGCTTGTAACTGACGCGCGTCCACCAAGACCTGGCGAAGATTTCCTTTGGAATAAAATTCCGCAAACTGCAAAGCCGTATTGGCATAACTTAACACATGCGACTGAGACCCACCGTCCAATTGTAAAGACCATGCTGTTCTTTCGAAATCACGGACAGAAACTGTTGGAGTGGCAGATTTTTTACTTAATTTATCCCAAACCGCTGCAAAAACCTGATCAACCGTGATTTGTTCCGCGCAAATTTGAGATTTTTGTGAGCATCCTTGAGAATGTACGCACGGTGCGCAAGGGACTTGAGCGAAAACAACTTCTGTCGCTGTAGAATAAGCTGCTGTTTTTGTCCAATCACTGCTGCCCAAAACAATTTCGACAGTGGGTACACCCGATTGCGAAGCCAAATGCTTGATGCTGGTGTCGCCTGTGACTAACAAGCAGGACTGGCTCAACATCTCCCGGGCCCCCATCAAATCGCAAGCGATCAGATCCGAATCCGAGAAATGCGTTTTAAGAGATTCTTTTTCAAACGGAGCACAAAGAACCTTCACTTTATAGTCTACCAGTGAAGATTCGATGGTCTCTTTAAGTTTTTTAAAGTTATTCAAACCCCAGTTCTTTTTCGCATCACTTGTCAGACACTGAAATAGAATCTGTTTGGATTTGGTTGCCGGTATTGCCGCAGTCTTTTGTACGGGAAGATCAAAAGATTTCCCCAAAAGCTCTACATAATGGAACAACGATGGCTGCACTCCCGAAAAACGGTCATTGAAATAGCGCAGCCAAGGATTTTCCAACCCTTGGAATTTGCCTTCCGAATGGTGCAAACCTTTTTTCATCGGAACTTGTAACGCCCCTAACAGATAGGCGCTCAATTTATTGTGCGTAAAATTCAGAACCTGTTGATACCGTTCTTGATTCAACGTCGTCACCAATTGATCCAATTGATGATGCGACCACAGGATATTAAAGGACGCCTCGCCCAGGCCTCTTTGCAAAGAGTCTCTGTCAAAGTAATGATACTTATCAACCAAACCAGTCAGCAATCCCTCCACTTGAGAGAACTGACGATTGATTAACAAATGAATTTGCGCCTGAGGATTTTTTTCTCGCAAGGCCTTTAACAGAGGCTGTTGCTGAATAATATCACCCAAGCGTAAAAGCGAGACGACCAGTATCTTCATTCTATTTCACCAATTCTCCCAACATACGGAAGATTTGCTTTTTTTCTTCCGCAACCTGGGAACCTTCAACCACCGGTAAGATATCTTTGATTGAAAGGAGATTTGTATTTTGGAAGTACAGAGACTTCATGTTCATTTGCAGATCTTCAAGATGATATTTAACGGCTTCAACCGTACGACCCGTTAAATGACCAAAGAACTGAGAGAACAAGTCCATTTGCTCGCCCCAGGATTCTCTAAAGGAAACCACATAAGCACGAGTCGCCACGACGTCGGCGTAAATATCGTTTTTCATCAAATCCTGAACATTATCAGCGATCACGATTTGCACGCGCTCTGCCAACTCAGGAAATTGAGATCGGAATACCGGAATCAAGGAATCACGGGAATCCACCACGGTGATTTGAACGTCCTGATCCAAATCCGCCAAAGCCTCAATATGAAAGCCCGAACCCAAACCAATCACCACAACGTGAGACGATGGAATCGGACCCAATGAATAAGCCCATTTCAAAGCCTCTTCACGCGGTTGAGTGATATTCGCCAGCGGTGTCCCCGCTTCGAATGAAATTAGAGCCGACTCATGGTTTTCGGAGAAAGTGATCATGGACATTTTATGCTGCCTTTACTGAGGGTGTGATTTTCTTTTTAAGATTTCTGACTTCGCTGTGATCCGGGTTCCACAAAAGAACACGTTCGATTTCCAGCAAAGCCTGATCCATCTGACCTGCTGTACAGAAAAGATTGATCAAAACTAAAGACATGTCTTCGTCCTGCTCAACTTCCGCCAGGTATTCTTCAAGAGCGCCGATAGCTTTTTGCAACTGACGATCACGCAGACCCCAGTTTGCCGCCAGATGAACTGCCGTACGATTTTTCTTATTGATGTCCAAAGCGGCGTCGATATTTGCCCAGGCAAGTTCCGTATCACCGAACTGATGATGAACCATCGCCAAGCCCACCCACGCTTTGTCATTTTGGGGATTGATTTCAACTGCCTTACGGAAGCAGTACAAAGATTTATCAAAGTCACCACGTTGAACTTCCAAAGTACCGAAGTTCACCAACAAAACGTCAGACGTCGTATTAATAGTATAAGCTTTGTTGTAATATTCCTCGGCGCCATCGAAGTCACCCTGACGGACATAGATATTACCCATGTTTTTATAAACTTCGAAAAGCTGATCGTCTTCTTCAGTCAATACTGACAGCGCTTCAAAGTATTTTTCCAAAGCTTGTTCGTCGCGGCCCATTCGATAAAGAGCGTGGGCCAACCAAGCCAGGCTTTCAAAGCCATAGTCCACTTTGTTCCATGCATTTAACGCCACCAGAGCTTCGTCATGCTTGCCGGCTTTTTCAAGGCAACGAGACAACATGCTCAATGTTGCTGGATTTTTGGAATCGATATTACAAGCCTGGCGCAAAAGATTCAGTGCCAGGTTGAATTCACCATGCTTGCTAAGTACGTTTGCATTTTGCAAATACTTAGAAACGCGTGGGTCAGTATTAGTTTGGGATTTGTTATTTGTGGTTTCTGATTCAAAGTCCGCAAGTGCTTGCACGGAATCGAAATAGACTCTTCCAGAACTTTCTTGAAAGTTCTCAATTGAAGTATTCACTTCAATATTTTCACTGGACTTTTGAACGAACTGATTTTCCAACATCTGCATGGATCTCCTCCGTCGAAACAGAAGAGCAACACAGATGCCAAAGCTTAAGATGCGGTTATTTGAAGTTGAGGCAAGTTCAGCTCAGGAGTTTGACTCCCAGACCGTCCTTGCCGTCAGCTTTTTGTCGGGAAAAAATTGCCTAGTCTAGGCTTCTTCATCCAAACGCTGGGTGAAAATCTTGGATTTATATCCCCCAATGGCTTTCTTGTTGCGACGAACATCCTGCAACTCGCGGATGATGGAATTTTTTGCCATCTCGATGCAAGCCAACACCTGGATATCCTGTTCGATGATACGAGCCACGTATTCATCCTTAATTGTTAAGGCTTCTTTGATCTGCATGCGATCCGCTTGCGCCATAACAGTGTCAGCGCCCATCTCGTTTTGAGCTCTGTCGATTTGCGAGTCTACATATTTAAGAACATCCAGAATTTTCTCACGCGTTTGATAAAAGCTCTGCAAATTGTCGAACAAACCTTGCGCGAAGTTCGCAAGTTCAACCTCGTTCAATGAATAGAACTTTTCGAGGTAATGATTTTTTTCGTTCAACAGGCTGATGATTCTGGTCACGTTACCCTCCATGGTATTAACCCGCTTTCTTTCCGTCGTCTGATTCTTTTTTGATTTTTTCCACTGCTTGCACCCAACCATCATACAAAGTATTCAACAACTTCAAGTTGGCATGAAGTGGTGCTGCGTCTCCGCTGATGTTAGCTTTGGTATACTGTTCCATCATGAACATATAAAGTTGTTCCAGCTGAGATGCGATCTCGCCACCCACTTTATGATCAAGGGTATTATTCAATTCCATGATGATATCGAACGCGCGACCGATGTTTTGACCTCGATCAGCGATCTTTTTTTCTTCGATGGCTTTGATGGCAAGTTTGGTAAACTTGATCGCACCTTCATAAAGCATCAAAAGGATTTTTTCCTTGCTGGCACTTTGTACCGAAGTCTGTTTATATTTCTGATACGCGTTCTTATTCATCGTTTCCTCTTTTGGTTCCTGACCGTTGAACGTTCACTTAACTAATTAACCTATCCACCCTGACGGGCCATCGCCGCGAACTTCGCCTGCTGTGCCTGCATCTCCGACATCTTTTGCTCCAGGTTGGCGAACTTCTGACGAAGTCCATCTTCCTTTTTCTCCAGCTGTCGCTCTTTGTTGTCGATACGCTGATCAATTTGTTTGATCTGCGACTCGAGACCTCTTTTACGGTTGGCAAGCCCACCGTATTCACCGTTCGTTAAACTTTGAACGGTCTGCTTAATCACATTTGCAAAACCTGTCTTAAAGCCATCACCACGGAAAAACGCTGCGACACCTACAGGATTTGAGTTCAATACTTTGTTGAACTTATCCTGGTTCAACTCCAGCATACCGTTTCGATTAAACGTGATGCCCAGCTCGTTGATCTGGCGAACAGGTGATTCCACCCCTTGCACCGGATTCAAGATCGCACTTCGCAATGAACTTTCGATTGTTCTTAAAAGTCCATCACCACCCAACGGTCCAAGCTTGGGATTTCCACCCTTTTCACCACCCTGAAGCTGATGCTGCTTTTGGATGAAACCTAAAGCCGCATTATAGGCATCAACGAAGCCTTTTACTTTGCCACCAATAGCTTCTAAGTTTTCTTTCACCGTCATGTGAATCGTCTTACCTGGAGCGGCGGATTTCAGATCCAGCACCACGCCTGGAATCAAATCCTTTGCTTTGTTATCAGGAAGCTCGACTTCAAAACCGTCTACTTTCACTTTCGCGTTCTTAGAGGCGCGAGACTGATCAAAATACATGTCCTGATCGCCATCCAAGAGATAGATTTTTGGAAACGTCACCTGGTGATCATCACCAGTCGCCATCCCAGAAATCAAAAGTTTAAACGGGTTCTCTTTATCCTTACGGTCTTCAAGAACCTGCGCCTTTAAACCCACGTCAGCACTGTTAATCTGTTTCGCCACACCCTCCAGAGTCGAATCCTTCCCTGTGATGTAAACTTCCTTAGTGCCTTCCGTCGTTTCAAACTTTATATAACCCGTACCAACTTGCGTTTCGTTCTTATCAGGGAATCCGTTGGAAATAGCTGCCGGCTTTTCTGCAAGCGACACAACTTCCAATGAGTACTCACCTGGAATCGCGGTATTCGGATCAAGTTGACCGTCCACAATTGACGTATCACTTGAAGCAAATTTCTTATCCGCAAAACCGCGCACATTTGTCAGATCGGAAAGGTTTTTGTTAATATCCAAAACCTTGCTCTCGAGATCTTTGACAAGCTTCAGCTTCTCATCCTTCTCGGTTTTCTTTGTTTCCATCTGCTTCACAGGAATACGCTCAGCATCCATCAGCTGATCGACGATATTTGGTGGTAGCCCAGAGGCCATGCCTGTAATTCGTATTCCTGCCATGAAACAATCGTCTCAAATTCATACAATGAACGTGAGTCAATTAAATGTCCGTCGAAAGGCCTAGTGGCAGTGGATTTGAGGCTCTGTTGCAATATACGCGGGATAAATTTTGACATCCCCCTCTGGAGCTGGACCAGAAGCTGGGAATCAAATGCTATTCGGATTTAAAATTCGTAGAACATCACGGAAAGGTCTAAGCGGATCTTTTAAGAAGTTGGCCTCGAGGAGAATCATCTGAAGGCAAAGTCCACAATTCTGCCTCGGGGATTCGACGAATCAAGGTACCGAGATTGTCTTTCACAAGGACGAAATTCTGCCCACCAATATCTTCAAGTTCCACCGTCCAACGGTGTTCTTTGAATGCGGGAAGTTTACGCAGATGTTCCATCGAAGCTTCAAGTTGCTCGTCGGTCATCGGCGGTTTCTGTTCTTGTTGTTGCTGTTGATAGGATTCTTGCCCGTTGGCGTCTCGATCGTGGGCACTGTCGGATTGAATCGCCCGGCCTGTGCGGTCTATCGACTTCACATCGCTTGGCTGAATGTTGGGAATCAATCCTTTGATATTCATGAGGATCTTATCGGCATTTTCGGCTCAAACTTAAACAGCTGGACTTTCGGCTGTCCCTAAGTCCCCTCTTCAAGTACCCCAGGGAAAACCATCATAAAACTTTCCCTGGGTAGGTTGGTACCGGGAGAGCACGGAGGCGCTCTCCCAGATTCAAACTTTCAAAATTAACCGATCAATTTCAAAGCTGCACCTGGCATTTGATTCGCCTGAGCTAGAACACTCGTGTTAGCTTGTAGCAACACTTGGTTTCTTGCTTGGTCAGCAGTTGCTGAAGCGATATCTGTATCACGGATACGAGAGTTCGCAGCAGAGATATTTTCATGTTGAACACCCAAGTTGTCGACAGTTGAAGTCAGACGATTTTGTAGGGCACCCAAGTTAGCGCGATAACCATTCACTTGAGTTTGCGCTTTATCGATTTTCTCAAGAGCTTCTTGAGCACCAGCTTTAGAGCTGAAATCGAATCCGTCGATACCTAGTGAAGCTGTTGTTGCGTCTGTTTCACCTGCATTGAAGGAGATACGGTCCGCAAAGTCATCATTGCCGATACCCACTTGGAAGTCATACTTGTCGCCAGAACCATCAAGTAGTTTAGTAGTACCAAATTTAGTAGATTGAGTGATACGTTGAGACTCAGCCTTCAATTGTTGAACCTCTTTGTTCAAGAAGCCACGCTCAGTATCACCGATAGTATCAGAAGAAGCTTGTACACCCAACTCACGCATACGAGTCAAGATGTTGGAAACTTCAGACAAACCACCCTCAGCAGTTTGCACCATTGAGATACCATCATTCGCATTTCGTTGTGCTTGGCTATAAGATCTGATTTGCGATTTCATGCTCTCAGAGATTGCCAAGCCGGCAGCGTCGTCCGCAGCTTTATTGATGCGGGAACCAGAAGCCAATTGCTCCATGGATTTACCGATAACACGTTGAGAACCCTGAAGAGTTCTTTGTGCATTTACCGCTGCGATATTAGTTGAAATTCTCATTCCCATTTGGGACCCCCATAATTTTTGGCCGCCCTATACCTACTTAGGCTGACCGGTTTAACACGTTGGGACTCAACCTTGGTCTAATCACTCTGCAAGCGAACTTTCGTCGGGCAGTCACTCCCTTCGAAGCTCTCGAGTTCTTTCGACTTAGATTTCGTCGTTGCTTCTGACATACCTTTCGGCGAGGTCTTGGAAGGCTTTAGTCGCGTCCTGCAAAACTAGACCATCATCCAGCTTTAACTAGACCTTTGGCTTGAAATCCGGCCCTTGTTACGGGTTTTTTCAATACCTTGGTCCAGGAAAATTCTGGATCATGCAAAGGTCTGACAGACCAAAGCATCGCTAAGTGATCCCAAAACATATAGATGTGTGCTCGTGAAGGACTTCGGACGGAACTCCACGAGTGGTGCCTGACTTAGGCTTGCACTCTGGGGAAACGCGCGTGTGTGTGTGTGTGTGTGTGTGTGTGTGTGTGTGTGTGTGTGAAGCTTAGGGGTACCGGTCATAGCGACTGTGAATAGGCTAACGAACGCGACTCCCCCAACAGATTCCGAGAGTCGGATTACTATTATATATAAACAAAGGTATTGCCCCTCAAATAAGGATGAAAATTGCATCTTCCATATGCAGAACTCCGGGGTATCGGTCATACGCCTACTCCCACCGAAAGGCTGCATGAAACAACAATTCTTCAATTCATTAAAAACAAACTGGAAACATCGCCACTGCCACGGCGGCACACTAAGAAAATCTGCTGAAGGAAGATGCGCGCGCCCCCTCTCCACAAAAGATCCAATCCATTTAGTACTTAAGGTAAATAAATCGTCCCTAAAAGGCGGCCTTCGCGGCCCTCACGCATTTAGACTGATGAGTGTCTTAATCAAAAGATATTCCCTGAAATTCTTCGTAAAGGTCGAACAGTTCTCAATCCAAAACGATCACGTCCACTTGCTGATCCGAGGAACCAAAAGATCCAAGCTACAAAGCTTCCTAAGAGTGGTGCCAGGCCAATTCGCTCAAAACATGACCGATACCCTCTCAGTCCGCAAAGACAAAGAAGGAAAAGTCCCCAAAAAACCAAAGCTCTGGAAGTACCGTCCATTCACGCGAGTCATAAAAGGATTCAAACCCTACCAAATAGTAAAAGACTACATCCAACTCAACGAATGCGAAGCAAACGGCCGCCCCTATTCAAAAACAAGATTAAGAGGCCTCACCCAAGAACAACTCATAGAACTGTGGGAACACTGAGAATGATGACCGATACCCCAGAAACTAGGTACATTAACCCTTGAATGGTATGCCCGTCTCCCATAGAAGAAGAGAATGAAGACGTTGAAATGGATCTTAGAAAACTTTGGTGTGGTCATTGTTTATCAGGTGATGAACCACTTTTTTGATTTCAAGATCGCTATTATTTCTACACTGATATTTGCTGTTATTGAATTGATCGTTTTGAAATTGAATAAACGACCGATCTCGATCTTTATGCTATTTTCTTTTGCGTTGGTTTTTGTCTTTGGGGCATTTGATCTTTATTTAGAGAATCAGGTCTTTTTTAAATTTGAATCCGCCATCATCAGCCTCATAACAGCGATGTATTTTGGAATCTCGCTATTCAAAGATAAATCAATCGTCGAAGAGTTCGCAGAACAACAAGGCCGAGTAACGACTGAAAAAACACCAGACAAAACTTTCTTCTTCAAATTCATTACCGCCTGCTGGTTCGTATATTTCATCGGTAAATCCATCATCTACGCCTGGATCGCCCAAAATAACTCCACCGAAGCAAACGTCATCTACAGAACCGTTTTCGGCACCGCCAGCTTCTATATCCTATTAGCCCTGTCCATCGCCTTCAGCCAACAAATCTGGAACCTACTCCTAAAAGCCAAACTAATGCCCTCCACCAGAACGAAAAAAAGAGCGAGCGCGGAGCGCAAGCCAGGAGATGTTGGAATCTAGCACAGGCGAATCAAAAGTGCCCGAATGCAAGGCGGAGGGTTCTCGCTGCCACGTAGGCGTACTCCAGGTACGCCGGAGAGCAAGCGAGGTTCCGACAACGCAGCAGGCGGGTACTTTTCATTCGCCCGTCGTGCATGGCAATGACCAGCCCACACGAAGCCCACCAACGAAAAATCCCACGAGACCCGTTAGGGCCCCGTGGGTGGGCTGTAATTGAAGTAGTTTTTGTGGGCGACTACTCCAGAGGGAGATTTATCCCGGAGTCCCCCTCGCAACTTGAAGGAACTTTGTTTTTATATAACGAGGTTCTACTTACCTATTAGCCTACTAGTTTCATTGCTACGTTTGGCAATTGGTTGGCTTGCGCCAGAACCGATACCGCTGTGTTTTGCAGAATGTTGGCTGAGGCCATTTCTGACGTTTCTTTCGCGATATCTGTGTCACGGATACGAGAGTTCGCAGCTGACAAATTCTCGTAGGAAATATCTAAGTTACTCACTGTGGATTCCAGTCGTGATTGGGTCGCACCAAAGCCGGCGCGCATTTCACTGACTTTTACCAGAGCTTTGTCGACACTTTCCAAGGAAGATCTTGCTCCACTTTTGCTATCCATGTCGATTCCGTCGATACCTAGATTGCTTGCGGAAGCATCGGCATCGAAGGTTACTTTAATCATATTATCATCTCCGGCATTGGGACCGACTTGGAATTCCAGCTCACCGCCAGATCCATCGAGAAGTTTACGATTACCAAACGTTGTGGTTTTGGCAATACGATCGGCCTCTTGGAGAAGTTGTTGGGTCTCTTTATTTAGGAATCCGCGCTCTGTTTCACCGATAGTATCGGAAGCGGCTTGAACCCCTAGCTCACGCAGACGAATCAGGATATTGGAGATCTCGTTCAGACCACCCTCACCGACTTGCGCGAAGGAAATCGCATTGTTGGCATTATTTCTTGCCGACGCGATACCTTTTAATTGTCCTTTGAAGTTTTCTGAGATCGCCAGACCAGCGGCGTCGTCAGATGCATGCACGATACGGGAACCTGAAGCCAGAGCTTGAGCAGAGTGCTCAGTTCTTTTTTGTTGCGTGGACAATACACGCTGAGCAGCGATAGACGCTGTATTTGTCGCAATTCTTAAGCCCATTACATTCCTCCTCGGGATATGTTTGGATCATAAGACGCTGTTTTTTTGAGGATTAAAGATTGCACTGTGGTCGCACCACTTACCTGCAGAACACCTTTGAACCCGACAACGTACTATGATCGATTGTTTGTTTCGTTCAAAAAACTTTAAATTTTTAAATACAATATTTTTGGTTGGAGCAGGTCTCCCGCAGCATGGGTGACTGACCATGTTTGCAGGAGACTTTGTCCGGGAGATCTTTTTTGGAGAGGTCCGCGGAAGCCCTAACGTGTTACGAATAACTTATCGACGAAGGTCTAGGAAACTTTAGACCTAGGTCCAGGAAATTTTAGGGTACCCCGCAAAGTACCTGATTTTATTGATTATTGAGTAAGAACTTTTTTTCGACAAAGGTCCAGGGAGCACTAGACCAAGGTTGGTAAAGCTTAGAAAACTCACATGCTTATGTTACGCAAAACTGAAGAAATTTGAGGTCACTCGGTCTCGGCCATCGGGGCCTGAGTGTGCGAGAGAGTGGAAATAGTCTCGAGAGCTCGAATGACAACAACATTTTTCAAGCCCGGATAACCCCGACGCTCGCGGGCGGCCTGAGCTTCCTCATCTGTAGCCATGCGATAATCAAAGCGCGCGTATGAATCACCAAAACCTAAACGAGCAATAATGTTGTCCTTGGATGCATGATTATAAAAACCTGTAAAGAAATCGAAACGCCCCTGCCCGACAATACGGGCCCCACGATCACGAATAACCATGAACCCATCGTGGGTACTGCCATCAGGCATCGGTGCACCAACAAGTCTGGGAACAAAAATCACATCACCCGTTTTGTAAATCGTAAGGTCCGCTGCGACTGTATAGTAAGGATCTAAACAAGTGGAGTTGACACCATAGCCAAAAGGGCATTTGCGCAGATCCACTTCCACAAAACGTGGGATGTCTTTAATGCGCGAATGATAATTGAATGATCTGACACTGCCTGCTTTATCAACAAAACAGGATCCCTCGATCAAACATCGGTCAAAATCAGCGGAGCAAATGGTGGTTAGCACTTTTCCGTCGGGATTGAGCATATCTTTCAACTGCTCTTGCGTGCATTTTGCGGCATCAAAGTGAACTGTCGGCTTATAATAAATCGTGGGAGACAA
>JBCNNR010000019.1:0-78962 GCA_039594295.1 Bdellovibrio sp. | reverse complement strand
CCAGTGATGCGTTGCTGCTACCAAAAGTGTGTCCGTACCTGGTCCAGTTCGTTATTTACCCCTTTGACTTACACATTATTTACATAGTAACTAATATGTAAATGGAGGCTTTCAATGAGTGCCGTCGCCCTTCCCGCTTTGTCTGACATTCAGTTTGTTTCCGCAGATCAACTGCAACCACCTCCGGGGGTTCCCACCGGAGTGAGCACTTTGGATGACTTCCTTTTATGGAAGGGAATTCCTAAAGGCGACCTAAGCCTCTTTCAAGGAAGCCCCGGAACAGGTGCCACCTCTTTATGGGTGAGCATGACCCAAAATGCTCACGAAGATAACAAGTGGGTCGCCTGGGTAAACGGCGGCACGCAACTGCTACCCGCGCACTTGATGAACCGCAAGATCAACTTAAAAAAGTTGCTCGTCGTGAAAGAACCCAAAGAGGCCGAGCAACTTTTCTGGATTTTACAAGAGCTGGTGACGAGTTCTTTGTTTGAAGTGATTGGCTGTGAATTGAAAGAAATGTTTTTCAAGAATCACCAGTTACAGAAACTCAAAAAATTATGCCGCTTTCATAAGGTGGCTTTGATTTTTGTCTGTCACAAGGTGAGTAAGTTCGTGAACCCGCTCTTCAGTCTGATCATTCAGTTCCAAAGAGACTTCATCACGATTCAACGAGCTCTTCACCGCCCAACACCGTTTACTGTCGCAGGGAGTATGGTTTATGCGAACTTTGTGCATCAATTTAAAAACACAGCAAGAAAGCTCCTCAGCTGAGGCCTTTCTGATTTTAAGCCCGCGCGTTCAGTTTCGCTTTCCGCATTATATTTTCGTCGATATCGAATCGACATCACATCTCCTGGGAGGAGAACATGGAGTTCTACAAAAAGCCGTCGAGATTGGTCGTAAATTCAGTGCTGATGCGAGTGCCGCAATTGCAGACACCGCTCCTGTCGCGCAGATGCTTGCGAAATGGAAGCCTTTCACTGTGGCTCCTCGTACTGCTGAACATCGTGAGTTTTCAGGTCTCGGCCTTGATGCGCTAAAGGATCTGGAGGGCTTGCACCCTTGGTCCCAAAAACGCCTGATTGAACATGTGATTTCATTCGCACGCACTCTCGGCGTGTGCACTCTTGAAGAAGTTTATAATTTCCGTCTGGTTTCACTGCGTGAGCGGTGGGGAGATTTCGGTGTTTTACTTTGGAATCGTTTGCACTCTCAAGACGCTCAGGTCATTTCACCTCTTGTGCCTCGCGATCCTCTTGTGGGGTATGGCTACCTGGATGATCCCTTAGGTTCGGTGCCATTACTGTTCAATCGTGTGAAACCAGTTCTCGACACTTTATTTGCCCGTCTGAACGGTCTTTCCAGATATGCACACAAAATGGAAGTGATCCTGCACTGCGAATATTCTGACAAACGCTATCTTTTATTGATTGAACCGATCAGCGCCAGTCGCGATCAGGAATTGTTCGAAGATCTTCTTTATAAAAAAATGGAGAAGACAGAATTAACCAATCCCATCCGCGAATTTGAAGTGGCGGTTTACGATGTACCAGAAAAAATTCAACAACTGGATTTTTTCGAGCCCCGCGACAACTCCGAAGATCGCTGGCGCCGCCTAATTAGCTTTGCCAAACAGTCCAATTGTGAAATGGGATTCCTGCAAGTCGAAGCCAGTCACTTTCCGGAAAAAAGTTTTCAACTGGTCACCGAGTGGCCCGAGGATTTTAAATCGGAAGACTTGGTCGAAAGACAAGACAATGCCCTGCAAGTTAAGAATGTTTACGCTAAAGGTTTAAAAGAAAGTCCGCGCCCTTCCCTGCTCTTGGAGCACCCCCAGGCTCTGAGTGCAGGAGAAGTGCAACGACTGCGTTTTGTTTCCTCTATGCCCAGCGAAAGAATTGAATCTTCGTGGTGGCAGATTTCTTCGCAGGAACTCAAACACCGCGATTATTTTTTCGCTTTATCACAACAGGGACAGTTGATTTGGATTTTCCAGGATAAGGTCAGTTCGCAGTATTATCTGCACGGCTATTTCGATTAGCCCGATTGGTTCCATGCAAAAATCCCTCGATGTTCGTAAATCACAAGCGCAACTACTCCCGCGAAGCGGGGGTGTAGACCAGCCCACCGCCAAAGGATTCGTGGAACTTTTAGGGCGCAGTAATTTTTCATTTCTGCGCGGAGCCTCCTCTCCCGAGGAAATGGTCGAAGCCGCCATCCATAATAATTACGATGGTATTGCGATGTGTGATCTCAATGGTCTTTACGGCGTGGCGCGTGGATTTTTAACGGCAAACACCCCCTCGATCTTTACCGCTGCTTCTAAAGCCAAAGAGGGCTTCCGTTATCTGATAGGTTCCGAATTGACTCTGACTGATGAAAGCACGGTCACCCTGATTCCCATGAATAAAAATGGTTACACCCATCTGTGTGAGCTTTTAACTTTGGGCAAAAGACAGGCTGCCAAAGGATTTTCATCCCTGCGCCTGGAGCAGATCGAAAAGTACAATCAAGACCTGCTGTGCCTAGCTTTGCCTCCGATTGATGAAAAACGTTATGACAGTTTAGAAAAGATTTTTGGTGATCGACTTTATATTCCCGTGTGGCGAGATCTGACCTGGGAATCCCAAGAATTTTACAAACAAGCAATTGAACTTGAACAAAAATGTGGCGCTCAACTTTTCGTCACACAACGTCCGTTCATGCATTCGCGAGATCGCAAACCTCTGTTTGACGTTCTGACCTGCACTCTTCATCACACGACCTTAGAAGAAGCGCGGGATAAATTGATCCAAAATGCTGAACGATCACTCAGATCACTCCCGCAAATCTGCGCCAGATGGGCCGATCGAGTCGACCTTGTGGAAAAAACTGTGGAAATCGCCGCACGTGTGACTTTCACGCTGGATGAGATTCGCTATCGCTATCCTCGTTCAAATTTACCGCAAGGTAAGACGCCGACAGAATATTTGCGCTTCTTGGTTGAAGAAGGTTTGAAATGGAGATTCCCCGATGGACCGTCGAAAAAGATCCTGCAAACCATCGAACATGAACTCGAAATGATCAAAGAATTGGAGTACGAAGACTACTTTCTTACATTACGTGAAATTTGTGAGTTTGCCGATCGTAAAGGGATTCTGTATCAAGGACGTGGCTCTGCTGCGAATTCGATTGTTTGCTTTTGCATTGGACTCACATCCGTTAATCCGAATGACATTGATGTTTTATTTGAGCGTTTTATCTCCCGCGAGCGCCGCGAACCACCTGATATCGACATCGACTTTGAGCACAGTCGCCGCGAAGAAGTGATTCAGTATATTTATGAAAAGTACAACGAGCGCCATGCCGCCATGGTGTGCACCGTTATTCGGTATCGTTCGCGCATGGCGATTCGCGAAACCGCCAAAGTTTTTGGAATTTCCTTAGAAAACATCAATGCCATGGTAAAGTTCATGGGCCGCGATGGCATGCGCCGCCTGGTTGAGGACCCGACAATTCACAAGCGTTTTGGTGTGGAAAGCCAGGAAGTGTGGATGCTGTTTTTAAAGATGGCAGGACAAGTTCATGGCTTTCCCCGTCACTTGGGGATTCATACCGGGGGATTTTTAATCACTCAAGATCCCATTACGGAAATGGTCCCGGTGGAGAAAGCGACGATGAACGGTCGCTACGTGATTCAGTGGAACAAAGATGATGTCGCCGTTTTAAAGCTCATGAAAATCGATGTGCTAAGCTTAGGTATGCTGACGTGCTTAAGGAAGTGTTTTGATCTTTTAAAAAAACATAAAGGCATCAGTTTTAATCTCGCCACCGTTCCGCAGAACGATCCTCCCACCTACGATATGATCTGCAAGGCCGACACTGTCGGAGTTTTCCAAATTGAATCACGCGCGCAGATGCAAACACTCCCCCGCATGTTGCCACGGAATTTTTATGATTTGGTTGTTGAAGTGGCGTTGGTACGTCCCGGTCCTTTGCAAGGGGGCATGGTGCATCCTTATTTGCGTCGTCGCCAGGGATTGGAACCGGTTATTTATGCACACAAGGATTTAGAACCGATTTTAAGACGCACCCACGGTGTTCCGATCTTTCAAGAGCAAGTGATGAAGATTGTCATCGTCGCAGCAAACTTCAGTCCCGGTGAAGCTGATGAGTTACGCCGAATCATGTCCTCGGCCTGGAGAAAACGCAGCACCATGGATGCCATTCGCGATCGCATCCTGACCGGATTTAAAAATCACGGCATCAGCCAGGAATATGCCGAGCAAATTTACGCCACCATCGAAGGTTTTGCGAATTATGGTTTCCCCGAAAGTCATGCTGCGAGCTTTGCGGTTTTAACCTATGCCAGTTGCTATTTAAAATGTCGTCATCCTGATGTTTTTGCATGCGGACTTTTAAACAGTCAGCCCATGGGCTTTTATGCTCCCCGCACAATCATCGCTGAAGCTCAACGGAACGGAGTTAAGGTCTCCCCGTTGTGCATTCAAAATTCTGACTATGACTACACGCTCGAGGAGAAAAATGAAAACGGGACTCACACCCTGCGCGTGGGTTTGCGCTCTATCTATGGTTTACCGGAAGAGCTGGCTCGCCGAATTGAAGAGCAAAGAAAACTTCACGGGCCTTATCGCGACATCAAAGATTTCATTCAGCGCACGCAACTGCCACGCAGTATTTTAATCACGCTTGCGGCAACGGGCGCCATGGAATGCTTCCAAACCAGTGCCAGAGAACTTATTTGGTTAATCGAAGGGCTGAGTCTGGATCAAAACAGCTTTCTTTGGGGCCAGCCGAAGGAAGCCCTTACTCAAGGGTCTTTTGACGAGGAAGACTCGTCAGAAAATCTGCCGTTTGAATCTAATTGGGATCGCATGCGTCGCGAGTACGACACCAAAGGATTTTCCGTGGATTCACATCCACTTTCGGTTTTGCGTTCTTATTTAAAAACCAAAAACACCGCCTTGATTGCCCAGCGCTATGTTCCTTATGCGACATCCTCGGATCTGGAGCGAATCAGTCATAAAAAGAAAGTCCGTGTGGCAGGACTGGTATCCATCACACAGCGTCCTCCGACGGCCAAAGGCATGTGTTTTATCACTCTGGAGGACGAGTTTGGCTTTATGAATATTGTAATTCATCCCGACGTTTACCAAAAAGATCGCGAAGTGATTTATGGACGCTCTCTTTTAGAAGTCCAAGGGCAGGTGGAAAAAGTGGGCAACATCACCAACATCCGCGCCATTAATATTCTTCCTTTAGGATAATAATTCAGGTAGGTTGATTCCATGCTTTTGGAATCTTTCGAATTTCTTTTAACACCGACGACACCCTTGGCCCGCAAGTATGGATTTCTCTATTCATCCATCTCGCTTCGCCACCGTTATCATCGTCAAAAAAAGAATTGGATTCCTCATCTGAAAAACTGCCAGGAAGTTTTTCTGGAAACCGCAAACTCTTTGCCACAACGAAAAAGCGTGGTGGTTTTGGGAAGTGCACATTTGCACGAAATCCCATTGCACCTTTTGATGGATACCTTTGAGCAAGTCACTTTAGTCGATGTCATCCATCCCCTTAAACATCATCTGCAGGCGAAAAGATATTCCCGTCTAAAACTGATCACTATGGATTTGACCAATGCCTTGGACAAGCTACAGGAGCTTAACACCATGGAAGATCTGGAAACTTTAGCAAAGAAACTTGCCGGGGAAAAAATCTTTCACTTCGAGGCGGACCTGATTGTCTCCGCGAACTTAATGTCGCAATTGGCACTACTCCCCTTGGATGCGGTTGAAAAGAAAATCAAACGCCCCCTGGAGCTTTCCGAAAAGGATTCCATCTGCACTCAGTTCGCAGAAACCCATTTAAAAAATCTTAAGGGCTGCACTGGAACCAAGCTGATCTATTCAGATCGCGAAGTCATCTATCGCGATAAAGCTGGTGAGCTGATGTACACCGGTCACTATCCGGTGAATTTTTCTGATTATAAAAAATTAAGAGAATGGTATTGGATGTTGGCTCCTTTGAAAGAAGCCTCCAAAGACTATTCTATTGAAATGAAAATCGAAGCCTATAAGGGCTAAAAACTCGTAACCTTATTTTTTTATTGCGACGAAAAGACCTTCAAAAGTCGGTGCGATAGCCGCATCAAACAAATCCACATTTGCCAGGCGCTCATTAAATTCTCGCATGATACGTATTTGCTTGTCAGAAAATTTTTGCGTCGTGGTCTCGCCCCACACGGCTCCGCTAAGGAAAATATTGTCCGCTAGAATCAATCCGCCTTTACGCAGATTTTTTTCAGCCCAAAGTAAGTAATCCATATAGGCCGCTTTATTACCAT
The DNA here is from genome assembly GCA_039594295.1 of Bdellovibrio sp. GTDB lineage: Bacteria > Bdellovibrionota > Bdellovibrionia > Bdellovibrionales > Bdellovibrionaceae > Bdellovibrio. The sequence goes on along the minus strand of JBCNNR010000019.1, from coordinate 72,619 downwards.
CAATGAAAATACCATCGAAAGGTCCATGCGCCTCCAGCTTCACTAACTCTTCGCGCGCATCACCCACGACCAGATGTATTTTCTTTTTGGATTGATCCAGCTTTGCGAAAATCTCCGCAGAACGGCGGGCATGTTCTGGATCTTTTTCCAAAGTCCACAGCTCACCACCCTCAGGTAAAGCTTCGAAAAAATATTGAGCCGATAGCCCTGTCAGCGTTCCCACTTCGACAAACTTACGACAACCATGCATTTTAACCAAGACGTGAGCAAGATGTGCTTCCGCTGGTGAAATGCTAATTCTCGCTAGACCTAGCTCTTCAGCTGCCTGACGAGATAACTTTTTTGTCTCGCTCTCTTTATTAAAAAGAGCCCCAAGATATTCTTCTTTGTTTGAAAGCACTGATTCACGCATACGGAGATCATCGCACGACTTCGTCCAGAAGTTAACAGGAAGTTAATTTGCTAGAGCCCAGAGGCAAGCTTAGCCTGAATCTGACAGCATTCACTTGATCATGGAGGATCATATGATTTCTGGCGTCGCTCAGCAAAGAGCCCAATTGGCAATTCACTTTCTGATCACCCTGGCTCTGGCAGGAGCCACTGCTTCTTGCTCCTCTAAATCAAAACGCGATGACGAGTACCTGCTTCGTCCCGTGAAAGCCACTCCGGCACAACCTCCCGAATCTGCGCTAAACCGGGCTGGAAACGATCTTAGACAAAGCGTTCGATATGAAACTCTCTCAAAAAATATCCGCTTCGAATACGCAAGTGCTGAACTGACGCCCTCAACCAAAAGTGCGCTTGATACCATCGCTAAAGAAATTAACGGCTCTCTGAATTCTTTTAATGTCATTCGCCTGACGGGAGTCACGGATGCCTCGGGTGATGACTCGCGCAATATGCGCCTCTCCCAATTAAGAGCTGACAATGTTCGTCGCTATTTGATTTCCCAAGGTGTACCTCCAGAAAAAATTGAATCTATCGGCGTCGGAGCGACCAATACCATCATTCCTGGAACTAAAATCAAGGCCGCTGCTGATCGCCGCGTTGACTTTGAGATTGTACGATAACTTAAATAAGGGCTAAATAGGTTGCATGAATCCTCTTTTAGTCTTTGATCTTGATGGCACTTTAATTGACTCTGCACCCGATATCATCGTGGCAGTAAATCGCACTCTGAAAAATCATGGCAAGCCCACTCTGAGTGACAAGGAAGTCATCGCTCATATTGGTGAAGGTCTTAAAAAGCTGCTTGCCGACCTTTTCATGAATGACAATCTGAATCCCGCCGAGATCATCAATCTGGAAGCAGAATTTTTAAAAATCTATGAAGAGGAAATGCTTAACAAAACACAGATCTTTCCCGAAGTAGAAAACTTTCTGGGTAGCTATGCAGGGCCCATTGCCATCATCACCAATAAAAACGAAATCCCTGCAAAAATGATCATTGAACACTTGGGGCTCCATCGCTTCCCTTGGGTCAGAATCTTTGGCGCCGATACCTTGGAGGAACGCAAACCAAGTCCATTGCCACTCAATACGATGATGAAACTTGCTGGTCATCATGCCCAGAACACATTGATGATTGGTGATGGCATCCCCGATATGGTTTCTGCACAACGCGCCGGAGTTGCCTCTTTGGCCATTGAGTTTGGCTATACCGCACCCGACATTTTAAGCAAGTATGAGCCCAAGGCCTTCCTAAAAAATTATTCGGATTTACCCTATATTCTAAAACAGATTTTCTAATATTTGTGAGTCTCAAAGTCTCATAATGAGATCGCGGAACAAGATTTTTTTGAAGTGTTCGTTGAGTTCACTTTAGTAGGTCCTGTGACCTTAAGTGTGTTTCCCGTTATCCGATAAATTTAGTAATGAAGACTCAGGGGAAAATTTGGCTTTTTTATGAAGCCGAAAAGAAGGAACAATCCAAGCCAATGTCTGTGGTGCAGGCACAGGTGTTTCTTTTGTCTTTGAAAAAGAATGATCATTTGAAATACTTTATCTGGACACCGGGTTGGCCCGATTGGACCTGTGTTAAAGATTTCCTTAAGTCTGGTCAAAATTATTTCGTCATGACCAAACCACCACAACCAGGTGGAAAATCAGATAATACCGAAAATATCTTCTCCGGTGAAGACAGCACTGTGGTTATTGAGGCCGAACAGGTCGAGAAAACCAATACGGGTACAATGGTCACTATGTCAGGCCTTTTTACCAAAGTCCGCGATGGTAAACCCGTTAAGAATTCAAACCCGATCGACTATGGCTACTATCATCATGATTTCAATGGTGATGATCTGGATATTTCTAAAATCAATAAAGTGGCGGCTCCAGAAAAAGTCAAAGTCTATGAAGACACGGGTTCTCGCAACGAAGATTCAGATCGTCGTAAGGATACCCGTCATGAATTTAAAATCGAAATCATTCTGGTTTCGAAAACAAAATCATTTCGTACTTTCTCCCGTGACATCTCGATCAGCGGGACACAGTTGGAAAAAGAAATCCCTAGAGACTTCCTCAACATTCCTTTTGATTTGATCATCGTAAATCCTTATGAAAAGGACACAGCTCGCGGACGCCTTCTTTTCAGAGCGAAAATCGTAGGCGACATGACAGATCCTCGTCGACTTATGTTCATCGAACAAGATGAGGGGATGACGGCGAAACTCGACACCCTACTTAGGTCTTATTTAAAAGCTCAAACCGCAAATAAAAAGGCTGCAGGTTAAAGATCCAATTTATTTAAGAATCTTAATTAAAGATTTCTTAACAACTCTCCGATCTCAATGTGACGCACGTTTAAGGAGAGTTCATGAAGAATTTATTCCCAATTACATTGATCGTAATTTCTGCCATTGGTCTGGGTGCTTGTGAGCCGAAGGTAGAAGACTCTGCCAGCTCAGGAACACATCTTTATATCACCTCTGGAACCTGCTACGTGGGAAATGGTCTAACAGCGGAAACTCCTTCACGCACAGTGAGCAAACTTAATTTATCTACGGGTGTGGTTGATGAAATCATCATGGACTATAACACCGTAAATTCCACCGACAGACCGCAAGCCGTCTTGAATTCTGATGATTCAAATCTCTTGGTACTAGTTGAAAACTCAACAAGCAATGCTCGTCGAATCGATTTGGTTAAAAAGAAGGGCAGCAGCCAATTCTCCACTTACTTTAATGACAGCACGACACTCACAAATACTGCTGCGCACATTGTACGTAGCATGTTTCGCACGCCCGATGGTGGTTTGCTGATTTCAAAAAGCGTTGCCGCGGAAAAAATCAGCTCCAGTAAAGGACGTGTCACAGTCGGTGCAAATCCATTTATCAATGCGCCAACCGGTGGCTCATGTGGTGCAACCAACAATACGTTGATCACCGCTGCTGTCGCTGTTTCTAATTCGAAGTATATTTTTGCCCATGCAGCAGCGACGCCGAATAACCGTGTTGTTTTCGTCAATAACGTCAATGGTTGGTCCGCTGCTGCTGATTGCTCATCGGCCGTCGCCGCTCCTGCGACGACAACATATCCAACAGCAATGGCCTATATTCCCTCAACAACCACAGCTAATGCAGGGTACTTGTTAGTATCGTACTCCAGCAGTACGGCTGCCCAAGATTATATCTATGCCTATGATGTGAATGAAACCACCGGTGCAATTAGTGGGGCTACAAAAGCCTATGAAAACGCTTCGGTCCTACGTGGTATCTCGGCGATGACTTATGACTCAACGACCGGCTCTATCTTCGTGGCAAATGGATCCACAACATTAGCAAATGGGATTGAGCGATTCACGTTTGATGCGACTTCAAAAACACTGACACGTGTCGGATCGGTTCCATTTGCCGGAACAAGTCTTTACACAAAATGCATCACGGGGATGACAGTCGCAAATTAAAGCACATAGAGATCCTGTCACTTCATACTCTCTCATAAAAAAAGCCCGGATCAACCGGGCTTTTTACTTTCAAATTATAATTAAAACTATTTGGCAGTTTTAATTTCATCAGTCTCGCGCACATTCAAACCTTTACCGTCGAAATAAAGACTGTTTTTACGAGTGATGCGATACTTGATTTGAGTTTTATGTTTGCGTGGCACATCTACAGTGATTGACGTGCGTGCCGCTGTGATAATTGCACTCCCCTGCTTTAGATTTTTCCATTCAGAAAAACCACAAGTGCCCGTCCAACCATATTCACAAGCCTGAACAGTGTAATCAACGATCAACTGGGCATTCGGATCTTCCTTGCCTGGGATATATTGCGTATCAATATCCAGGATCAAAGTTGGCTTCTCAGCAACAAACACATAAGACTCTTTAAGAATCATGTTATTGGATAGTGGGCGAAGTATGCGATTGATAGCTTTTACAGAGATCACGACATTGTTGCCATTCACTGCTTGTGCCGCTAACGCATAATTATTGTAGCCATTGGAATCCAGACTTGCAACTTTTCCGAATTCGTCGATTTTAAGGGACACAATATCTTGTTCACTTGGTAGCAACAATGATCCCGAAATATTAACAGTTACGTTAAATGCTTTTTTATCTAAGATACGGCTTCTGCTGATTTCACGGGAATTCTGGAAAGGAACCTGAACCAGTTGGGAGATATAGAGATCACAAGATCTTTTTATTTCCTTACAAGTGTTGCCAGCATAACCAAGCTTGGTGATATTCTCATAGCGGTTATTTTCCAAAACCATTGTCGCAACACTACGCTTAATGACGTTACGATCAGCGGCCGTAGTAATTTCGCGAGTAAAATCTGCCCAAGATCTTGGCTTTGATTTAAAATAGCCTTTCGCTACCAGATTTTTTGCGGAGACTTCACCGATACCGGAGATAGCCGCATCTAAAGCAGCAGCTTTTCTGTCACTCGGTGCAGAATAGAAGGCGTCCCATAGATCACTTTTTCCTGCGCCAGCAGAACATTCAAAATCAGAACACGTTCCAGGAACACGTACTTCCTGATATTCAGAGCGGTAGTCTTGAAAATACTCAGTCTCTGTCCAAGTCATTTCTTGATTAACTATAACCTCTTGAGTTGAACTTCCTTCTGGCGTTTTACCAGAAACTGCGACAGACATTGAACCATTCTTCCACTCGACGCGTGGCTCGCCTGCCGGTGTACGCTCACCCGGTTTAAGATAAATAACACCCGGCTTGTTAGAAGGAACGTTTTCCATAGTCGTGATTTCGTTATGAGCACAACCCACCGCCATAGCGGCCACCAATAAACCACCAAACAAATTTTTCATCATTTTTCTCCTTGAGACTTCAAGGTTATTCCGTAGGACATTGAAGCGGTAGAGAGCTACCGCCAAACTGGACCCTCAAAATGTATTCGTAAATTGAGTACGTTTACATGATGATTCCAAATAAAAAAAGCCCGCGAACTTCGCAGGCTTTTTATCGAACGTTTATATAAAGAATTTAAATTACGGATTCATTTTAAGAAGAGTTTCAACCGTCTTCTTAAGCTTATCAACATCGAACGGTTTCTTAATGTAATCGTCAGCACCGATTTCAAACGCTTGCTTCATATCTTCTTCAGAAGCTTTTCCAGAAACAAACACCAATGGAATTTTCTTAAGGTCTTTGTGCTCTTTCAAAAGTTGCGCAAGCTCGAAGCCGTTCACCCAAGGTAAACCCACATCCAAAAGAATCAAATCCACGGGATGATCATCCAACACCGTTGAAAGTTCTGTGGCATCTGCAGCAAGCTTCGTCACATAACCTTCACTCTCAAGGATTCTTTTCATCGCCGAACGCATTGTTTCGTCGTCTTCGATCACCAAGATCACTTTTGGATCAAGCTTCTTTTTCGCTTCACGAAATTGATCCAAATCAACCACATCCTGACTCGCAATACGAGCCTTCGTGATCTTCTCAATCTTGTTAACCAAATCCTTGGTATTAATGCGTTTATCCTTCATAGATTCCTCAAAAAATTAGTGGTGAGCCTGAGCTTCCAACCAGCGTTCTGCATCGATTGCCGCCATACATCCAGTACCCGCCGCTGTGATCGCTTGGCGATATACTGAATCTTGCACGTCTCCGGCTGCAAATACACCAGGAATGTTTGTATAGGTCGTGTTTGGTTGAGTAACCAAGTAACCTGTTTCATTCATATCCAACATACCTTTGAACAGGTCTGTCGTCGGTTTGTGGCCGATAGCGATAAACAAACCAGTCACATTCATGGTTTGAGTTTCGCCAGTTTTAATATTGTGAACTTTTGCACCCGTCATGGATTTACCATCACCCAAAACTTCAGTGACTTCAGAATCCCAGATCACTTGGATTTTAGGATTTTTCATCGTTCTGTCAGCCATGATTTTGGAAGCTCTGAAATGGTCACGTCTGTGAACCACGTAAACTTTAGAAGCAAAACGAGTTAGGAATTGAGCTTCTTCCATCGCGGTATCACCACCACCAACGACGATGATTTCCTGATTGCGGAAGAAAGCTCCGTCGCAAGTCGCACAAGCCGACACACCACGGTTCATATAAGTTTTTTCCGACGGCAGACCCAAGTACTTTGCACTTGCGCCTGTGGAAATGATGATAGATTTCGCCAAGTGAAGCTTCTCGCCAACCCAAACTTTGAATGGACGTTGCGAGAAATCAACTTTCGTAACGTTGCGAGTGATAAAACGAGTGCCGAAACGCTCCGCTTGTTTTCTCATCACAGCGATCAAGTCCGGACCTGTTACACCGTGCTCAAAACCAGGGTAATTTTCAACTTCAGTTGTGATCATCAACTGGCCACCGGCTTCTTCACCTTCAATCATCAGAGGTTCCAAATTTGCACGGCCGGTGTAAACCGCAGAAGTCAGACCCGCAGGTCCTGAACCGATGATAATGACGTTTTCTACTTTTTGATCTTCAGACATAAATACCTCTTAGAAATAGACGCCTCAAGCCTAACACAATTAGGACCCATTTCATTACTTCTTTGCTTGTTTTGGACTGCGTCAGCTACAATGAGACATGCCTGTGATTTCTTTTAAGAAAAATAGAACTCCCCTGGCCGTGGAAACGGGAGAGAACCTCATGGAAGCCCTACTAAAAGGCGGGCTCCCTGTGGCTTCTAGCTGTTCTGGAGATGGTGTTTGCGCAAAATGTCGTATTCAGATTGTTTCGGGTGCAGAGAATCTAACGGTCGAAAATGAGACCGAAAAGTTCCTGAGAGAAACCAAAAAAGTCCCGGCTGACAGCCGTATCAGCTGCCAGGTTCAGGTCATGGGCGACATCACGGTGGATGCGTCTTATTGGTGAGGCTTTTGTAAACGCACGAAGTTGATCAAGATACCTTCGCGCAAAAAGATTTTCTCGAAAGCTGTTTCAAAGTTTTCAGCCTTAATCGGGGAATTGTGAAGGTCGCGAGTTTCATACAAAATATTGTATTTGCTTTGACGAATCTCATCCATCGCCCAATCAAAATAAACCAAAGAGTCGGTTTTAAATTCGATGATAGAACCTGGCTTTTGCAGGTCGAACAAAATATCCAAATTCAATTTTTGCACGAAACGATTTTTAGGCTTCTTAGGAGAAGTCCATGGATCCGGGAAATGAATAAACACATTATCAATCTCACCAGGAACAAAAATATCCGTTAGATTAAATGCGTGGAAACGCGCCACTGCCGCATTTTTGCAGCCTGCTTTGTCAGCACGACGAATCGTTTGAATCAAAGGCTTGTACTTCAATTCCAAACCGACCAACATGCGATTTGGATTTTTCTGCGCATAATACGCGAAGTGAGTTCCGTTACCAGTGCCCACTTCCAAATCCATCGGTACCGATTCGTCTTTTTTGAAAACATCAGAACGCCATTTGCCTTTATTCGCCAAAACACGCATTTCATCAAACGCGATGTGCGAATACTCCCCGTTCAACGCCAACGTATAGTCCGTTTGGTGAGGAAGATCAGTAGTTACATTGATTCTGCGGCGAGTGGAAATTGAAGCGTCTGTCATGCCCCACTAGTTAGACTCTGGGGGCCCTTCGGTCAAGCTTTTCACAGTGAAGGGCTTACGTGCCTGGAATGGGTGCAAACGAATAGGGCAATCAGGCATGTCACACTCAGAACAGTAGGATTTTTTACAAGGGTCCACGTGAAATGCCAGCTCGCCATCAAAGATATAATCAGCCACAACGGCATTCTCGAAATCCTGAGATTCACTATGAACTTTAGCAACATCCCAGTACTCCGGCACCACTAAATGGGCATCCACGTGATGGAAGCGGCCATTACGCATGATGCGCAATTGGTGAATGTCGATAATGCCTGGACGGCGGTTTTTTTCTAAAGCCGCACTTAAATCTGTCAGAGAGTTTTCATTGATTTCATCCAGCAATCCGCCCATGGATTCGCGAACAATTTTATATCCCGAAAATCCCAGCTGAACACCGATCAAAATGGCAATAACCGGATCAAGCCACTGAATGTCGGTAAGTAAAACCAACCCCAAACCAATGATAACTCCGGCAGTTGTCACCACGTCAGAGATAACGTGCGCCCCACTGGCCTGCAAAGCATCTGAATGATGAGCTCGGCCCACGCGTTTTAAATATAGTCCCAAAAGCAGATTCAAAAATGCAGCACCCGAAACGATCGCGATACCAATTTCCAATTTTTGTGGAGGGTGTGGGAACAGCAGGGCTTTCACCGCCTCATAAATAATCAAAATAGCGGCAAAAAAAATCAGACCACCCTCAAAGGCTGCCGAAAAATATTCGGCTTTACCATGTCCATAAGGATGTTCGCGATCTGCGGGTTGCGACGAAAACCAAATCACATAAAGGGCCACCAACGATGCCACCACATTCACGATACTTTCCAAAGCATCTGAAAGGACCGCCGCCGAACCCGTTAAGCGATAGGCCACCACCTTCATCGCAAAAATCAAAAAGCTGGCGATCGCCGAAATCCAGGCGGCCTTATTGCGAATTTTATCCGATTGAGTGGAGGAAACTGTCACCATAAGAGGGTTTTCATCAATCCCTCTTAAACAGTCAATGAATTATTAATTACGTATCGATCAGTTCTGCTGAAATTTGAATTAGCTCGCGGACTTTTTGCGCGACAACGCCGGAGGAATGATTTCCACAACCTTGGCTTCATCAGCTTTGTAATAGCTAACCTGATTGCGACCGCGACGTTTGGCATCGTAGAGCGCATGGTCGGCTCTACGAACCAACTCTTTCGCACCGATATTTTCACCCGGAACCGTGATCGCAAAGCCCAGGGAAGCCGTCAATTTGATCGAGTCCTCTCCCGTGCGGAAGGTCGTTTTTTCGATGTTTTCACGCAGACGCTCACAGAAATGCATCGCACCTTCGTGATTGGTCTCTGTCAAAACCACCAGGAATTCGTCACCACCGTAACGGGCTGGGATATCGATATTGCGAGTGCAAGCGCGAATGATCTTGCCCACTTCCGAAAGCACATAGCTTCCGAACAAGTGATCATGACCGTCATTCACGGTTTTAAAATAGTCCATGTCCATCATCACCACGCAGACGTCACGACCGAAGCGTCTTGCACGCTCCATCTCGAACTCCAGGCGTTGATACAGAGAGCGCATATTGTACAGATTCGTCAAATCATCCGTATCCACTAACTCTTTAAGTTTCTCATTCGCAAACAACAGCTGCTCATGCAGATCACGAATACGCAGTTGCGAACGAATGCGCGCCAATAACTCAAGAGGAACAAAAGGTTTTACGATGTAATCGTCGGCACCTGAATCGAGGGCTTCAATGATTGCTTCAGTGTGGGAGTTTTCAGAAACGAAAACACAGGAAACATGCGACAAACGTTCGCGAATCGTGCGCAGAACACGAAGACCCGCCATTGATTGTGCCATCCAATCCAAAATAACCACGTGAGGAATCCACGACTCGATCAGCTTGTGAGCTTCACCTTCCGTCGTTACTCCACGCGCATCGTACCCCTCCCAACGGAGAGGCTCCAACAGTATTTCTAAACTGTCTGGATCGTCGTCAATCACCAAAATGCGACGACTTTTAGGATGTTTATTGTTACCAGTTTCAAAGCCACTCATCTACACACCAGTATAACTTTGTCGTTCTCTTCGGTTTAGTTCTGGCTCGAGTTGAGTCCAAAATTCAGTCTTATGTACTGGGTTGATTTTTCCTCCCCGACTGGGCTTTTGTGGGGTCGCCTTTTGGTGGGGTGGGAGAGGCTATTTGCTTCGAACAGTCCTCGCTCGATTTAGTTCAGGACTTCTTGAAGACTGACTTTTGGCTCGCTGCGGAACTCGCAACTAGCCTCTCCCACCCCACCAAAAGACTCCACATAGACCGGGAGGAGAAATCGCCTATTCCTTAGACTCAATAGGGTTCAGTTCGGGCTAAAAATAGGTGAAGAGAAATGCAGTTTGAGATGCCTGAGGTTTTTTCGAGGATTTAGGGGATTGGTGAGGTATCGGTCATTGTGGTTTCTCGTTGAATTGTTGAGGGTTTTTCGATAGTTATGGTGGATCTAAATTGGCTTCTTTGGAGTGGGTTTTATGAGTTTGAATTTTACTGAGATTGAAAAGAAGTGGCAGAAGAAATGGGCGGATGCTCAGGCGTTTAAGGCTGAGGCGACTTCTTCTAAGCCGAAGTACTATGCGTTGGATATGTTTCCTTATCCTTCGGGATCAGGTTTGCACATTGGGCACATGGCTTCTTATACGCCAGGAGACATTGTTTCTCGCTATAAACGTGCAAAGGGTTTCAACGTTCTTCACCCGATGGGTTACGATGCGTTTGGGTTGCCCGCTGAACAATACGCAATTCAGACCGGAATTCATCCTGCGATCACGACTGAAAAGGCGATCGAAAGCTTCCGTAAAACTCTTCAATCATTTGGTTTTAGCTTTGACTGGAGTCGCGAGATTTCAACTGCAGAGCCGAAATACTACAAGTGGACTCAATTTATTTTCTTAAAACTATATGAGCGTGGACTTGCTTACCAAAAAGAAGTTCCTGTGAATTGGTGCCCGGAACTTAAAACAGTTTTGGCCAATGACGAAGTGATCGATGGAAAATCTGAGCGCGGTGGTCACCCAGTGATTCGCGTTCCGATGAAACAGTGGATGCTTAAAATCACTGACTATGCAGAACGTCTTTTGAATGACTTGGATAAATTGGATTGGCCTGAACGCACTAAAGAAGGCCAACGCAACTGGATTGGGAAATCTGAAGGCGCGCGCGTGACTTTCAAAGTCAAAGATGAAGCAGATTTGTCATTCGAAGTCTTCACCACTCGCCCCGACACTTTGTTTGGTGTGACTTTCATGGTGATGGCTCCAGAACACCCTCTGGTTAAAAGAATCACAACCCAACCTCAGCACTCTGCGGTTGAAGACTATGTACTTGCGACATCTCGCAAATCTGAAGTTGAGCGTAAAGCGACAACTGATAAAACCGGCGTGTTCACCGGGGCGCATGCTATCAATCCTATCAACGGCGAAAAAATCGAGATCTGGATTGCCGATTATGTTCTGACTGACTATGGAACTGGCGCGATCATGGCGGTTCCTGGTCACGATGCTCGCGATCACGAATTTGCAACAAAGTTCAATCTTCCGGTAAAACGCGTTCTTGAAGGTGGCGAGACTTTGCCATTCGAAGGCGACGGCAAACTGGTCAATTCCGATTTCCTAAATGGTCTTACAAAAAACGAAGCGATCAACAAAATGATCGCGCACTTGGAAAACAGCAAACTGGGCACTCGCGAAGTTCAATACAAACTTCGTGACTGGTTGTTCTCTCGCCAACGCTATTGGGGCGAGCCGTTTCCGATCGTTAATCTTGCGGGCGGCAAACAAATGGGCGTTCCTTACAATGAACTTCCAGTGATGTTGCCTGAAGTCGCCGACTATGAACCGTCGGAAACTGGCGAAGCTCCGCTTGCGAAAATTCACGAGTGGGTGAACTACCAAGGTGCCAATGGCCAAACCGGTCGTCGCGAAACCGACACAATGCCAGGCGCCGCCGGTTCTTCCTGGTACTTCTTGCGCTATATTGACCCGAACAACGATACCGCTGCCTTTGCTCCAGAGGCCGAGAAATACTGGATGCCAGTAGATCTTTATGTGGGTGGACCTGAGCACACTGTGGGTCACTTGCTGTATTCCCGTTTCTGGATGAAGGTTCTTTTCGATTGCGGTCTTGTGACTCACGATGAACCCTTCCAAAAGCTGGCTCACCAAGGGATGATCTTGGGCCCAGATGGTCAAAAGATGTCAAAATCTCGTGGAAACGTGATTTCTCCAGAGGATATCGCCAAAACTCACGGCGCTGACTCGATCCGTATGTTTATCAGCTTCATGGGTCCTTTGAACGCCGACAAACCTTGGTCTCCAACTGGTATCGACGGTGTGAAGCGATTCTTGGATCGCGTAGGCCGCCTGGTTGTTTCTGACGATGGCAATTACGTTGCCACAAAGGAGACTTTGCCGCCGGCTATTGAGAAATTACTTCATAAAACGATCAAAAAAGTCACTGAAGACATCGAAGCCATGAGCTTTAACACAGCAATCGCGGCAATGATGATCCTGGTAAATGACCTTTACAAGGCGGACTGCCGCTCTGAATTGGTTCTAAAACCACTGGCGCAGATCCTGGCTCCGTTCGCTCCGCATTTGGCTGAAGAATTGTGGGAAAAAATGGGCGGCCAGGGACTTTGCTCTTTGGCTCCATGGCCAAATTATGATAGTAACCTTTGCGCTGATGACACTGTGACAATCGGCGTGCAGGTGAATGGAAAAATGCGCGGCACGATCGAAATTGGAGTTGCTGCTTCCGAAGAGGAAGCACTGACTGCGGCGAAAGCCGTGCCTAGTGTTAATTCTGCACTTTCTGGCAAAGATCCTGATAAGGTGATTTACAAAGCTGGAAAGATTTTGAATCTTATAATCAAAGCATAGGGCCTATTGGTTGGCCCTTGCTCGACAAGTGAGGGTCAACGACGATGTCAAATTGGAGTCCTGAAAAAAGCGCGGCGCTTTACGGTATTAACAACTGGGGCAACGGTTATTTCAGAATTAATTCAACGGGAACTGTTTCGATTACTCCGATGGGTGCCAACGGCCCCTCTGTTGACCTTCACGAATTGACACAAGATCTTTTGGACCGCGGTATCCGCGTTCCTATCATGATCAGATTCCCAGACATCATCAAATCTCGCGTTGAACTTTTGAACGGCTGCTTTAAAAAAGCTTTCGCCGATCATGGTTACAAAGGTAACTACAACGGCGTCTATCCGATCAAGGTGAATCAACAACGTCACTTGGTTCAAGAACTTGTAAAATACGGCAAAGACTTCAACATGGGTCTTGAGTGCGGTTCCAAGCCAGAACTTCTTGTGGTTCTTGCACTGATGAACACCGAAAACGCTTTGATCATCTGTAACGGCTTCAAAGATGCTGAGTACATTGAGACTGCGATCCTTTCGCAAAAGCTAGGTCGCAACACCATCATCGTTGTCGATCGTAAAGAAGAACTAAAAATGATCGTGGACGTGGCGAAGAAATTCAACACTCGTCCAAAAATCGGTTTCCGCGCAAAATTGAACACTCAAGGCGCGGGTAAATGGGTTGATTCTTCGGGCGCTCGTTCTAAATTCGGTCTAACCGCTTCTGAAATCGTGGACGGCGTTGAATATCTTAAAGCTGAAGGCATGCTTGATTGCTTGGAACTGATGCACTACCACATCGGCTCTCAAGTTCCAGCGATCCAATCTATCAAATCTTCCCTTAAAGAAGGCGCACGCTTCTATACCGAGCTTTACAAAATGGGCGCGGGCCTTAAGTATCTTGATGTCGGCGGCGGTCTTGGTATTGACTACGACGGCTCTGGACACTCTGACAGCTCCGTAAACTACTCTGAGCAAGAATACGCGAACGACATCGTTTCAACTGTTCAAACTCTTTGCGACGAAAAAAACATTCCTCACCCAAATATCGTGACTGAGTCTGGTCGCTTCCTGGTGGCCCATCACTCCGTCCTTGTTTTCAATGTATTGGGCATGAATGACCTTCACCGCAGCGAACCTCCACGTCCTGCAACCAAATCTGATCCTTCGATCATGCAAGACATGCAGTACATCTATGAAAAGGTGAACAAAGATAACATCAACGAGTGCTTCAATGACCTTGAGCAATCCAAGAACGAAACTTTGCAACTTTTCACTTACGGCGTTCTGACACTTGAACAACGCGCATGGTGCGAGTCTATGTACTTCACGATCGCGACGAAGATGGTGAAATTGGCTCAGACCGTGCCAGATACTGAGGACATCATTTCAGCTCTTTCCAAAGAGTTGTGTGACACTTACTACTCGAACTTCTCATTGTTCCAATCTCTTCCAGATTCTTGGGCGGTTGGCCAGTTATTCCCGGTATTGCCAATTCACCGCTTGGGCGAAGAGCCGACGCGTGAAGCAACTCTTGCCGACTTAACTTGTGACTCTGACGGTGTGATCGAGAAGTTCATCGACACTGAATCTGGCGAACCCAAAGACACCATCCGCCTTCATAAGTACACGGATGGCGAGCAGTACTACTTGGGCGTATTCTTGACCGGCGCTTACCAAGAGATCTTGGGCGACCTGCACAACTTGTTTGGTGATACAGACGCTGTCCATATCTCCTTGAACGGCGTGGGTTACACAATCGACCATTACGTTCCTGGTGACACTGTGACTGAAGTCTTATCTTACGTTCAGTACGGCCGCTCAGAAATGGTCGATAATGTTCGTCAAGCGACTGAAGATTCTATCCAAAAAGGCTCGATCACAAAACAAGAAGCAAAACTTCTGATCAAGCACTACGAAGAAGGTCTTTCTGGTTACACTTACCTGGAAGAAGCAGAATAGTTTCAACTGATTTAAAAAAATCAAAAAGCCGATTCACCAAAATGAATCGGCTTTTTTTTCATCCTCAAAAGGTACGTCCTTACCGGTTAAGGTAAGGACGTACCTTTTGAGGATTGGTTTGCTAGACTTATAAGGTTCTCTTTCGTTCTCCATAAGGAGCAGCCGCTGCTGCAATCGGAAACCTATCCCTACAGCTAGCTCTCTCACAGGACCATATACCAATTCGGTGAAACACCCTGCTGTACCTTTTGACCGCCTTCGGGCGGATTGAAAAGCTCTTAGAAGGCACACTTTGGAGACACGTCTTCTATGATGAGATACATCTTTTCTTCTTTGGTTATTTTCGTAAGCGCTATCACTGGAACTGCAAAAGCAGATCCGAGACCAGGTCCCGTCATTGACCCAACAACCATTTGCAACGGCGGCGTTTGCTCTGAGCCAATGCATAACATCGTGGATGGATACTCTCAAGGAGTCGCGGGTTTTGCCAATCAGGCGCTCACCGGATATTCAGGAAAATGTTTTCATCTCAGCTCTCAGTTTGATCCCAATCACGCGCACCATGGCGGCTTTGTTTTTGCAAAGGCTGATGGTGAAATCAGCATCAGCGGTTCATTTAATTTCTTTTATTCCGAAGATCCCTATCAGGACATGACTGCCGAAGAAATGAAACAGCGTTTTTCTGATAATGGCTCGAAGATGAGTCTGGGTAAAGAAACAGCGACCGAAGTGCAATTAGCACATATTTATGATGAAACAGATATTCGCTATTCCTATCGCAGCGACAATTCAAAAAATAATTTGTTCGTGATTGGAACAACCTCCGACAAAAGTGGAAATGTTTCGTCTGCAGTTTTCTGCAAAATGCTTCGCCACCCTTAAGCCTGAATCTTGGGCCAGCACGAGCTGGCCATCGGTATGTACCCGACTCTGTTTTCTGAAATATTCTTCACTCCCCACAAGGAGCCGCGCGGATTCCATGCCATCCTAAACTCATCAAGACGAGGAGTTTAAGATGCAAAGCTCAAATTATCGCCCCCAACGTCGACGCGACAACGAAATGAGAGCCATTCAAAGAGAACGTCGCGAAATTCAATATTCGCCCGATGAAAGCCGATGGCGCGAAGAAAAATTTTTAACTCGCGCAGAAGCTCGCCATCGCTTTGAACAACAATCACGCGATAACCACGAATATCATCGCGACATTTTCTATGAAGTGGGATCACGAGACGGAACCTTTTATCCCTCATCTCAAAACAGCGAAAATGATTTTTACGATTACGAACAAAATCGCGAACATCTTCGCTATGCTTCTCCCGACTTCAACACCGGCTATGGACACGACGCCAATCGCCCTCTGCCCCGCGACTTCGTAGCCCATTCCGATTATGAAGAAGAAAAGCGCATGAAAGAACTGAATGACGAAGACTGGACCGAAAGAGATTTCAGCCCTGAGCGAACTCGCCCCATTCATCGCAGCGATACGACCTTGCGAGAAGAAATCTCCCACGTATTGGCACAACACCGCGGAATCGACGCCCGGGATATCGATGTCGCCGTCAACGACGGCATTGTGACTTTAACGGGATTTGTTCCAGAAAGAAAAATGCGCTATCTGGCCGAGGATATTTCCATAAACTGCTTTGGCGTGATTGATGTTACCAATCACCTTAGAGTCGATCGCACCACCGAAGCCCAAGCCCGCTTCGGCGGCAGAAAAACCTTTCCGCCTTCGCGCTAGCGCTAGGGCGGACGGAATTACATTTTCGCGTCGAAAGCGTCGCGAACTGCTTTACCGATGTTATTCAATAGAGTCAGAGTAATAACCATTGCGATCAACGGACCCCAAACCAGCCATCCAGCGATCGTTGCCCATTTCTGAGCTTGCGCCATCAACTCACCCCAAGATGGAGTTGGCGGAACCAATCCCAGACCCAAATAATCCAAGATCGATAGAGCATACACGTTTGCAGAGATTGCGAACGGAGCAAACGTAATGATCGGAGTCAAAGCGTTCGGAAGAATGTGACTGGAGATAATACGAGTATGGGTCGCACCAATCGCCGCTGCGGCTTCAACATATTCACGCTTACGCAATGAAAGGAACTGAGCACGCATGTAAGCCGAAATACCTGTCCAACCCAAAAGGGCCGTCAAACCAGCCAACACAACGATGTTCGGAGTGAAGATCGAAATGATCGTAATCAATACGAACAAGTATGGAACAGACTCAACAACCTCGACGATACGCTGACCCACAAGATCCACGCGACCGCCCACGTAACCCATGATCGAACCCATGGTGATACCGATAAGGTAAGTAAAGATCCAGGCGCCGATAGCGAAAATCATCGTGTAACGGAAACCGTAAAGAAGACGGGTCATCACGTCACGACCAGATTCATCTGTCCCCAACCAGTTGTACTTGGTCGGAGGAGATGGATAAGTTTCCACAGATTTATTGCTTTCCGTCGGATTCCACTGAATCAAAGGCCATACTTCCCAGTCGCCCTCTTTCAAATCCAAAGAACGGTAATCCATCACATAGATATCATCACGACCAAATTCTGACGGATGGTATTCTTTGAACAACGGGAAATACGTTTTTCCATTGTAGTGAAGTATGTGTGGATGGCTGTTCGCCCAAAGCTCCGCAGTGAAACTGAAGAAGAACATCGCCATCAAAATCACAATCGAATAAACTGCAACTCGATCGCGCTTAAAGCGTTTATAACGTTTAAGTGTAAGCTCATTTTTAATAAAATACTTCTGAATTGGATCCATCATTTGAAATCAATCCTTGGGTCAACAAGTACGTAGATGACGTCGCTCAGAATACGACCCACCATCATCAGCATCGCTGAAATAAAAGTAATACCCATGATCACATTGTAGTCACGAGCCAAAACTGATTGGTAACCAAGCAAGCCCATACCATCAAGGTTGAACATCTGCTCAATAATCAAAGAACCAGCCAAGAACACACCCAAGAAACCACCCAAACCAGTCGCGATTGGGATCAATGCATTTCTAAGAGCATGTTTATAAACGACAACTTTTTCAGAAAGACCTTTCGCACGAGCGGTACGAACGAAGTCTGACTTAATAACGTCCAGCATAGAGTTTCTCATAAGAATAGAAAGCTCTGTAAATCCACCGATCGTGTAACAGATCAAAGGAAGAACCATGTGCTGAGCGCGATCCAAGAACTTGTTCCAAGTTGACATGGATTCATAGTCGTCAGACTGCAAACCACCCAACGGGAACCAATTTGAACGAGCCGCAAAGTAAATCAATGCGATACCAAGAATTAAAGGCGGAATTGCGTAGGTAAAGTTCAGAAGCAACGTCGACACTTTGTCGAAGCCTTGCCCCGCCTTGATGGCCTTACGAACTCCCAACGGAATACAGACAATATAAGTAAGAACCAAAGTGAACAAACCAAAGATCATAGAAACTGGAAGTTTGCTTTTGATTACTTCGATAACTGGTTCTTGATAAGTGAAGCTTTCGCCGAAATCCAGGCGAGAGATATTCTTCAACCAGATAAGGTAACGAACATGAAGAGGCTTATCGAAACCATATTGTTTCTTCAAAGCCTCGATGACTTCTTCGTTAACAGACGTGTCGCCACGGCTGTTAGCATGAGAAGCGCCGCTGCCGCCACCAGCCGAACCAAAACGGATGGCTTGAAGCTTTTGTTCAATAGGGCTCCCCGGAGCCAAATTGATAAGCACAAAGGTAACGACAGTGATCCCGAAAAATGTCGGGATCATAAGTAAAAGTCGACGGATCAGGTATACGAACAAGGTCCTACTCCCGAGAAGTAACGATTAAGGTTTAACCCACCAGTAGTCTTTACCAACTTCGTATTTGAATGTCTCTGCAGGCATGCCCATACGCGCTGAATTTGCATAAAATTCATACTTATCGTTGAAAAGGAACGCGTACGGAGCTTCTTCAGCGATCTTTGCGTATACTTTTTTCAGCATAACAACACGTTTAGCTTTATTTGGCTCAACACGAGCTTCGTCGATAAGCTTGTCAACTTCAGCATTTTTGAACGCGATGAAGTTTGAACCACCTGGAACTGCGCCAGATGAATGCCAGATTTGTTTAGGATCTGGATCAACGGAACCGCCGCCCCAACCCATTGTCACAGCATCAAAAGTGCCTTCATCAACAAGTTTCAAGAATGAGTTCCATTCAAGATATTTCAATTCCATGTCGATACCCGCTTTTTTCAAATCTTCGCGGTACATCGTCCAATATTTCTCCATGTCCTTATTTGCGTAAATAAGGGAGAACTTGAATTCAACTTTTTTGCCGTTAACTGTTTTTTCCAAAACACCGTTTTTATCAGCATCAGCCCAACCCGCTTTAGTCAAAAGCTCTTGAGCTTTCTTAGGATTGTATTCAACGGCTTTGTTGCCTGGGTTGTATTCAGATTTGATGTAAACAGCACCGTTCGCAAGATCAGACATGCCATAACGGAATTTTTTGTTCATTTCTTCGCGGTTCAACAAGTGAGCCAATGCGAAACGAACGTTTTTATCTTGGAACATTTCTTTACGTTGATTCCAACCGATGAAACCGTATGGTTTTGGAGCATCGTTGATCACTTTGTGCTTGAAGATTGTTTTGCCCCAAGCTGGACCATTTGTTTTCTTCATGAACGGCTCAACACGAAGTTCGTTGTAATCCAACTCACCTTTTTCAGCTCTTACCAACGCAACGTTTTCGTCTTTGAAGAAACGCATAGTGATCGTGTCGAAGTTGTAGAAACCTTTGTATGAAGGATCTGTGTTTCCGTACCATTGGTCGAATTTTTTCAATTGGATCATTTGACCACGGTCGAATTTCACCAATTTGTAAGGACCCGCACAGATCAACTCACGGTTCATTTTTTTAGATTTAGCAGCATCGCTGTAAATGTGTTTTGGAATAACAGTCATTGTCGCAGCAGAGTCGAAATTCTTGAAATAAGAATCTTTTGCGTAAAACTTAACTGTTTGTGGATCTACGACTTCAACTTTAGACAAGCCTTCGAA
The DNA here is from genome assembly GCA_039594295.1 of Bdellovibrio sp. GTDB lineage: Bacteria > Bdellovibrionota > Bdellovibrionia > Bdellovibrionales > Bdellovibrionaceae > Bdellovibrio. Next base: position 52,659 of record JBCNNR010000019.1, on the reverse strand, counting down.
GTACGGGCGCAAGTGAGCCGCTTCGTAAACTGGATTGAAAATAGCGTCGAAAGAGAATTTAACGTCATCAGCAGTCACTGGTTTGCCATCGTGGAAAACCGCGTTCTTGCGAAGGTGGAAAGTGAATACTTTATTATCTTTGGAAACTTCCCATTTCTCAGCCAAACGAGATTTCCACTCGAAAGTTTCTGAATCACGAGTCAACAAACCACCACACACGTAATCTTGAACGTATTGTGCATATAGGTCAGTACTGGTGATCGGGTGAACAGTCGTTGGCTCGCCGCCAAGATTGTAAACGAAATTTCCGCCTTGTGGTGCATTTGCATTGGGTGCAGTTGCGAAAGCGGGAGCGGTCAAAGCTGAACTCAAAATGAGTAGCAAAAGAGCCTTCATATTCATTGTGTTTCCTCCAAAGAATTTCGCTGGGAAATTGTATAGTTCCCAAAGTGGGCTTAAAATGGGTTATGCGCCAAAAATAATCAAGTTATTGCTCGATTGACACGACGCTTAAATGCTATAAATTCTAGCGCATTTTCAAGGAGATAAACAATGTCTGAAAAGACAGAAACGACATCAGCTAAACCAACAGCCAAATTTGATCCAACGACAACCATTTCTGCCGAGTTCGGAATCTTCGGAATCCCAATGACCGAAGAGGAATCCAAAGTCGTTCTTGTCCCAGTTCCCTGGGAAGTAACAACATCTTACGGCGAGGGAGCATCGCGTGGCCCTCAGATCATCCGTGATGCCAGCGAGCAAATTGATCTCTTTGATATCGAAGTCGGCAAAGCCTACGAAGTGGGTTACCACATGCGCGAATTGTCCGAAGACTTGCTGAAACAAAACGACAAATACAAAGCTGTTGCCCAAGAATTGATCAGCATGCGCACCAGCATGAGCGATGACACAGCCAAAATGGATAAATTGGCGGCGGAAGTGAATGCTGCATGCGAAAAAATGTCACAATGGGTTTACGATCAGTGCTCTGACGTTTTGAAAAAGGGCAAACTTTTGGGCATGGTCGGTGGCGACCACTCCACTCCGCTGGGAGCGATCCGTGCTGTCAGCGATAAATTCAAAGGTGACTTTGGCGTTTTGCATATCGATGCGCATGCCGACCTTCGTGTGGCTTATCAAGGCTTCAAACAATCTCACGCTTCAATCATGTACAACGTGATGACAGACGCCAAGAAACCAAAAAAATTGGTTCAGGTTGGAATCCGTGATTTCTGTGAAGAAGAATACGACTTCAGCGAATCTCGTCCAGACATCAAAACGTTTTATGATTTGGAACTGAAGCGTCGCATGTTGAAAGGCGAAACTTGGGAGAAGATCTGCCAAGATATCCTGAAAGAACTTCCGCAAAACGTTTACATTTCATTTGATATCGACGGCTTGGACCCAGCATTCTGCCCGCACACAGGAACTCCAGTTCCGGGCGGCATGAGTGTTGACCAAATCTTCTTCTTGTTCCGCGAGATCCACAACTCCGGTCGCAAGATCATCGCGTTTGACTTGAATGAAGTGTCCACAGGTGGCTTGGAACCTCATGAAGTTGAGTGGGATGGCAACGTGGGTGCTCGTATCCTTTATAAAATGTGCGGCTGGTTGGTGAAATCAAATGCTTAAAGTTTACGAATACGCGAAATGCTCGACCTGTGTAAAAGCGCTGAAGTTTTTAGATGGCAAAAAAGTGAAATACCAAAAACTTCCGATCGCAGAGAAAGCTCCGTCACAAACAGAGCTTAAAAAGATGTTAGCCGCTTTGAAAGAACGCGGCGGCAGTCTTAAAAATCTCTTCAACACATCGGGTTTGGTTTATAAAGAAATGAAGCTATCTGAGAAACTTCCGTCGATGACGGAAGCAGAAGCGATTAAACTCTTGTCTGAAAACGGCAAACTGGTGAAACGCCCGTTCGTATTGAGCGATGACGTGGCGCTAGTAGGCTTCAAAGAAGACGAGTGGAAAAAAGTATTCTAGTCAGGTACGGACACACTTTTGGTAGCAATCCTGCGTCACTGATGACGCAGGATTGCTACCAAAAGTGTGTCCGTACCTAAGTCCCTAAGCGAGTATCTTCGTATTTTTTTGTGCCATAATGAGTTCATGAATAGAGGAGGTTATATGATCAGCCTCTCAGTAGTCATCATCACCATGGTTGCGATTATAGGAGCACTGTGGATGATTATAAAATTTAATAAAGGCGAAGAGCTCTCAAAAGTACATCGCGATAAATATGATAAATTTCATCAGCAGACACATAAAAGAAAAACTAGCTGATAAGAGCCCGCACATAAAGACAACGACAATCGCATTAATATTAAATAGCGAATTTAAGTTGGGATGAGTTAATAGACTCATCCTTCTTTTTTTCTGTGCCCAAACGTGCGCCCAAACCTATCAAGCGGACTGCGACTCCCCGACGATGCCAGGCTTTTTCCAATAAACGTTCAAAATCTTCCTGAGTCGGCAGTGAATGCACCACTTCTTCGTGAGTGGTGGATTTAAAATCAAAAAACTTTAGCTTTACGACCATGCCCTTCACGCGGTCTTGGTACTGACCACGCTCCAAACGCTCCATGAAGTCTTCATACAATCCGGGAATACGCGCTTTGCATTCCTCAAAGGTCATTAAATCCTTATTATACGTTTCCTCGACAGTCAGGGATTTGCGCTCCCACTCGGTGATGACTTCGCGGTGATCAACCCCGCGTGCATAATCGTAAAGATCTTGAGCGCGTGAGCCAAACCAACGATGAAGCTCAGGCACCGAATGCTTCTGAACGTCACCTAAAGTGTGTAAACCAACCTCGTGCATTTTTTGAGCGGTGACTTTACCAACACCAAAAATCTTTTCCACTGGCAGCTCTTTCACAAAAGCATCCACGTCCTGCGGGCGAACCACAAATTGTCCGTTGGGCTTTTTCCAGTCGCTGGCAATTTTGGCTAAGAATTTATTGGGAGCAATTCCCGCGGAAGCGGTCAGATTGAGTTCTGTGTAAATCAAGCGACGAATTTCCTGGGCGATCAAAGTGGCGCTGCCGCCGAATTCCTTACAATCAGTCACATCCAGATAAGCTTCATCCAATGACAAAGGTTCAATTTTTTTGGTGAAGCGCTCGAAGATTTCCCTCACCTTGCGACTTTCCTCTTTATAAAGATCAAAGTGCGGTGGAATCAAAATGAGTTGCGGGCACAGGCGGACGGCTTGAGAAGATGGCATTGCCGAGCGCACTCCGAACTTTCGAGCCTCGTAGCTAGCCGTACAAAGCACACTGCGCGTATTCGGAGGCCCACCGATACCCAAAGGTTTGCCCTTGAGCTCCGGATTGTATTTCACCTCGACGGCTGCATAAAAGCAGTCCATATCCACATGGATAATCTTCTTCATTTACACATTATTTACATATCATTTTAAAAAGGTCAAGTAGGGTCTGTCTCAAGGTCCGTAGGCAATGCGTCTCCCACAGAAGGGCCCACTTGCTGTACCGGAACGAACTTAGCCGAAATCATGGCGTGGGCCTTGTCAGACAGGGCTCCGCGCTCGTCTTCGGGCTTTGCATGCAGGATTTCCAGGTATTCGATCTCTGCTTCCACGGATTTCAAACGAAGTGTCTTCCAGAAGTATTCCACGAAGGTCGCATCGCCATACCAACAAACAGCATCGCGCCATTTTGTATTGAAGGGTTCGCCATTGATACTTCTAAAGTTAATCACGACCGGTTGTACAGGAACACCCGCTTCTGAGGCCGCCATCATCAACGTGCGTTTGAATGGCAAGACTCTTTCACCGTTGGTGGAGGTTGCCTCGGGATAAAGAACGATATTCAGACCATCCTTTAAAGATTCCGCCAGGCGCTTCATCTCACTCAGAATTTTGGTGCGACTGCGACGCTCAACATAGAAACAACCTGCAAGTTCAGTGATAGGTCCCAGCAATGGAGTTTCACGCATTTCGTTCGAAGTAATAAATGACATGGGTTCGATACCCGCCAACAACAGAATATCCACGAAGCCCATGTGATTTGCGACCAACAAGCTTCCCGCATGTTTAGCTGCGGGTTTGTTGATTACGTTCAACTTGATTCCCAAGGCTTTGCGAGCGATCAAACCGCAATAACGGCTGGCATTGGCAGAGAATTTACGCCGACGTTTATTGCGATCCCGAGTGGTCGCCGCAATAAATAGCGCCGAGATCACATAAGTGATCAAAAAAAACAAAAAGAATACGGCTTTGATAAGACCACGAAGTGTCGAGGTAAAAGATTCCACGTTCTCTATTATAAGATGCTAAACAGCAAAACCGTCAAGTCACGTTTCATATCGCAGGGATCCTCGGATACTAACCAAACTTAAGTTGGTTAAGATCCCATCTTAAAACGTTTCCACAGAGTGCTGTTTAAGTCTTCGCGCTGAAGGATCGTCAAGAAATCCACACAACGGAAATCACGATCCCAGGCAGGCTCACCACCGATGAATGCGCCGATTTTCAGGTAAGCGCGACACAACGGTGGCATCAAAGCTTCAGCCGTCTCCCTTTGAGTCTCCGTAAGGGAGTCTTGATACTGAGCTTTAGCCTTTCTAATTTCTGGCATTGAATAATCTGACGTTGGTAACACTTTGAAAACATCAGCGACACGGCCTTCATTTTCAAAGTAGGTCTGAAGCAAAGCCGCTTCTTGTGGATCTTCTGTCATCACCGTTGCGCAACCGAACAGGATCTTGGCGTCCGTCGCATTCATATATTCCGCGATCCCACGCCAAAGCATCGAGATCACAGCACCTCTGCGAAATTCCTTCTCGATACAAGCGCGACCCAATTCAATTTTGATACCCGGTTGCTGCAACAAAGTGTCGATGTTGAATTCATTAGCAGAATAAAAATTATTGGTATGAAGAGAGCAGCGAATCCGGTATGTCCCGATGATTTTACCAGTACGCTTTTCTTTGATAATCAAGTGATCGCAGTCAAAGTCATAGGCATCAATATCCAAGCGACCGGATTTCTTACCCAACATTTCCGAATGGAAGACTTCCCAGCGCAGGCTTAAAGCTTCACGCAGTTCTTCTGTGTCGGTGACGGTTTTTAAGATGAACGGTCCCACTTCCACATTGATATTAACTTTAGATTTGAACTTGTGAAGTTTGTGGGTGCGTAGCTGATAAAAGGATTGAAGTGCCGTAAACATCTTGAACTCCTCCGTTGAATCCAAGAACAGCTTAACGAACTATTTGTCTTAACATTGTCAGAAGAAGAACAGAGGATCTTTAGGATTCTGTTTGGAAAATACCAAGTCCGAAAAATGCAAAAGGTGACTTTTGCTTTCGCAAGGTCACCTTTTGGATGGACTCACTTCCGGATAACCCGAAGGAGGTCCGATGAACAACCCACATTGTTCCTATCGGCCGATTTTGAAGCTTATAAAGCAGATTCTGATAATTACTTTGGTAATCATCAAAATAGTTAAAGAACTCTTTTAAACGAATAAATCTTTAACCTCTGGAACGTTTCCGAATGACCTTTGCTAGCTATTGCTGGCCTTTGGCCCAAGGAAGGGACTTAAAATCCCACGGCAATGAGTCCAAAGACCTTGCGAAAGCGCCTTTTGTTTTTAAAGAATTAACGAGGCGGCTTTATTTAAGCGATCGAATAAAGATTCCCAACGCTCGCCGACTTGGTGAGGCTCCTTATAGAACACGATGCAATCTGCACCCTTTTGAGCGGCGTCACGAAGCTTTCCGTAAAATTCACGGGTCGCCAACAACGGATCCTGGGAAAGTTTTAAGATCTCAGCCTTAGCAATACCGTCTTTCGGTTTGATGATCTTGATGCTTTCGATTTCATCCGGTAGCAAAGCAAGTTTTTGATTCACTTCCTTTAAAATATCCTCTACCGAACGTTTGGCGTCGGTGCTGACGATCAAAGGAATCGGCGGCATGTAATGATGTTTCATATGCCCTGGGGATTCGCGCTTATCAACTTGTTCGATAAATTCAAACGTAAAACCTTTTTCCCGAAGCACTCTTTCCAGATCAGATTTCAAAATATGCCCGCGGCGAAGAATCGAAAGTTCAACTTTTTCCGGGCGATGACGAACCAACAACACTGTGGATTCGATACCAATCTGGCAATCTCCGCCGTCCATCACGAAAACGTTTTCGTTTTTAAACTCTACACGCACATGCGTTGCTGAGGTCGGAGACGTTCTGCCAAACTTGTTAGCGCTCGGAGCCGCCAAAGGAACATTTACTTCCTGAATCAATGCCAATGCCAAGGGATGATTGGGCATACGAATCCCCACCGATTCCAAACCGGAAGTGATCATGGAATTAATGGAATTATCTTTGGGCAAAATCAGCGTCAAAGGACCGGGCCAGAAAACCTCTGCCAAGGCCTGAGAGGCTGGCCCCCAATAGGCGGTTACCTTCTTTGCCATCTCAATGGATGAAACGTGCACGATCAAGGGATCAAAGAAAGGTCGCTCTTTGGTTGTAAAAATCTTTTCAATCGCGGACGGAATGTCGATACGCGCGGCCAAGCCATAAACAGTCTCGGTGGGAAGTCCGATGACTCCCCCTTCTTCCAGGATCTGTTGAGCTTTTTTTAAAGCCTCGTTATTCGACATCATGAATTACTTTTCCTCGCGTAAGATACTTAAAGCACTTTCTTTTACAATATCTGCGCTCGCAAGGAAAGAGATCAATAGGCTTAGGCCCGTAATTATCGCGACTGAAAGCAGTGGTTGAGTCAGAGAAAACTGAAATCCCCCCTCAAAAATAACCCGATTTAAGCCATAACTGACACCGACACTTAAAAAAGAACCCAGGAAGGAGCTTACAAAGGCAAGGAATGCAAATTCCGTCAAAATAAAGCCGGCGACTTCACGGTGGCTGGCCCCTAAGATCTTTAGCATGTTCATTTCCCAGCGACGCAGCTTGATCTGGCTGCGCACAATCGAGAAAAGTACGATATATCCAGTGAAAAGAGCCAGGTACGCCATCAACTCCAACGACCAACTCATTTTATCAGCAGTTTTAAGTGCCTCATCCACCGTTCGCACCACATCGATCACCGAAACATTCGCAAACTTTCGGGCGAGCTCGTTTTGCAAAGCTGCTCTTTTTTCTGCGCTGACTGCTGGCAAAGCCGAAATAAATGTTTTTGGAGCATCATTCAAAACGCCATTTTGAACCAGGACAAAGAAATTCGGTTGAAAGGTTGTCCACTTCACTTTGCGGAAGTTGACGATCTCACCTTCGACTTCAACACCTTGAACGTCAAAAATGATCTTATCCCCGAGTTTAAAGTTCATGCGTTCTGCAAATTTTTCCTCGACAGAAAGTTCTGCAATCTTTTGTTTTTCCGGATCAAACATCGCGGCCATCGGGCGACCCGCGATGATTTCTTCACTGTCTGACAAGTGATCCCGGTATGACAGATTCATTCCGCGATTGCGAAAGCGAGCCTCACGTTCTTCTTCACGAGTTTTAAAACCTTGGCCTTCGATTTTACGTTCATAATCGGTGCCGTTTACTTTCAACACGCGAGCACGAACCATCGGTGCCAATGACAAAGTTTTGATTTCATTGTCAGCCAAAACTTTTTGAATACCAGCAACCTGCTCATCTTGAATATCAAACATGAACAAAGAAGGCAGACTGGTTTTCTGATCCACTTGCAGATCGGACTGCAATGAGTTCTTAAGCTGAGGCAGGATATTGATTAGCAGGGCTCCCAATCCCAAGGCCACAAAGACGGCTAAGCTGGCGCCGGCACGACGGGACAATCCCAAGAAACTGAACTTCATCGTCCACAGGCGAAGGTTTTTTAGAGTTCCCGCGAATTTTAGTGCAAAGTATCCGGCCACCAGTAAAATCCCAATCGTCGCAACCAAAGACCCCGCAAAAGCAGAACCAATTTTCCAGGAATGAGCTTGGTGCACGGAAAGTCCATAAAAGACGAGGACGGCCGGAATAAACGGCCAAATACGGAACTTGCCTTCGTTCACCGCGAACTTTTCTTCGCTGAAAAGTTTTGCAGCCTTTAAATCATAAATCTTCATCAGAAACGGAAGACTTACGACAAAACTTCCCAGAACTGCCATCAACAGACAAAGTCCCCAGGCCTCCATCGTCACCGAAGGTTTCAACGAAAATGGCGTAAAACTTCCTAATACTTTGGTGAGAATCGGCAAAACGATTTCACTGAAGGCCACCGTCGGTAAAGTAGCCAACAATCCCAAAAGGGACGCTTGAATCACATAGACACCGACCGCTTCAATACTTTGCAAACCCAGCGTTCGTAAAATCGCGATCTCTTTCATACGACTGTACAGGAACATGCGATAGATGTAGGCCGCCCCCAAAGCTGACATGAACAGAGCGATAATGGCGACTAGACCCAAGTAATCCGAAAGATAACCCAGTTGCCGGCCTGAATCCTCGCCCGCAGAGGTCGGCGTATCCACTGAGACCGCAGGGTCTGTAAGCTTTATGAAAATATCTTCTTTAATTTTATTTTCATCAGTCCCCGTTGGAAATTTGAATTGATAGGCCTGAGTAAAGGTACTGCCGAATTGAATCAAACCTGATTCCGGCAAAAGTTTTAAATCAATGTAAACCCGTGGCGCCAGCGAGGCCATGCGAAACGTCTGAGTTTCGTCCCGATCAACAATATCTGAAATCTCCAGATCCAATTTCCCAATCTGCATACGATCGCCGGCTTGCAGATTCATCTGTTGTTTCAATTCCGGATAAATCCAAACTTTATGACTGCCTAAGATTTCCTTTTCGCTGCCAGGTCCAATCTTTCTCCCACTATGCATCTCCAGGGCACCATAAAATGGATAGCTATTATCCACAGCTTTCACCATCACCAGGCGCGAACCTTTGGACGAGCTCATCATCGCAAAGAACTCATAGATACGACCGCTCTGAGTACCGGCAGGCAAAACCGACTGCATCGCCGCCTGCTCTGCTTCCGTTAGTTCCCGTCTGGCGGAGACAGCCAGATCTGCTGAAAGAATGTTTTTAGCATTTCTTTGCAGTTCATCCTGCAAGGTCACATTGAATGCTTGCAAGGAGACAAACCCAGTTAAGCCCAAACTTAAATTAAAGATAAAGAATAAACCGAAACGCCAGCTGCGAATCAGTTCTCTTAAAGCCAGACGAAAAATCATGTTACTGATCCTTTAAGACGCCTTCTTCCAAACGAAGAATGCGCTGACAGCGGCGAGCCAGGGTTTCACTGTGAGTCACCAGGATAGTGGTGATGTTGTGTTTGCGTACGACTTCGAAAAACACATCCATGACTTTATCGCCCGTGTGAGTATCTAAATTTCCGCTTGGCTCATCGGCCAATAAAATGCGTGGCTTCACCACCAAGGCTCTGGCGATGGCGACACGTTGGCATTCTCCCCCGCTCAGCTGACTTGGGAAGTGATCCAGACGATGTCCCAAACCCAGTTCGCGCAAGGCTTCCTCGGCACGTTGCTTGGGATTTTCCATTTTTAAAATCTCCAACGCCAGCGCAACGTTTTCCAACGCTGTCAAATGGGCAATCAAATGGTATTGTTGAAATACGATGGAAATATTCTGTGCGCGAAACAACGTGAGTTCTTGCTCAGTCATTGGAGACAAATTCACTTTATCCACAAGGATTTCCCCACGGTCTGCTCGTTCCAAGCCCGCCAGGATAGAAAGCAAAGTCGATTTACCACTTCCTGATTGTCCCACGATGGAAACAATCTGTCCGGGTTCAATCGTAACGTTTAACCCTTTAAGAACTGCGACTTCTGCATCGCCTTGATGAAAACTTTTTCGAATGTCGTTCAGGGTTAAGCTCATAACTTGCCTTTCAATGCAGTGAAGATCGTCTCTGCAATAATCTTGTGACCTTCTTCATTCGGATGAATTCCATCAGCAAGATTGTATTTAGGATTTCCCGCGACCTTATCCAAAATAAATGGAATAAACGTCAGCTTATATTTTTTGGCCAAGTCCTCGTACATTTTCTTAAACTTGGAAGTGTAGTCAGCGCCGTAATTGGGCGGCATATACAATCCACCTAAAATCACTTCGACTTTTTCTTTCTGTGCATACTCGATCGCCGAGGCGAGATTCTTCTGACTTTCTTCGACTTTGAGTCCGCGCAAACCATCGTTTGCACCCAAGGCTAAAAACACGATGTCGGGTTTTGATTTAAACAACCACTTCATACGGGAAACTCCGGATGCTGTGGTTGAACCACTGACACCTGCGTTGATGATGGTCCATTCTTTCTTGCCTGCTTCATGCAATTTCTTTTCAAGCAAGGCAGGGTAAGCCGCTTCTTTAGAAACGCCATAGCCCTCGGTGATGGAATCCCCCAGGACGATTAACTTTTTTTGTGCGAATGAAAGAGAAGAGAATAAAAGAAGAAACGTAACGATGAATGTTCTCATAGAGAACTATCAGACACCTTCACCGACTTTTGTTCAAGACCAGAACAAATTATGGAGTCCGCAATGCCATTCACTTGTGATAAGTTGGCATAAAAAAAGCCCCAAGGTTTCCCTTGAGGCTTCCTGATTTTTCTTTTGCAAAACTAGCGATTGCCGTACTCGCGACGACCGCCGCCATTACCGCCACCACGGTTGTTGTTAAAGCCACCACGACGAGGACCACCCTCACGAGGAGCTTGAGGACGAGCCTCAGAAACATTCAAAGCACGGCCGTTCATTTCGATGCCATTGCCTTTTTCGATTGCTGCATCAGCAGCTGAATCGTCAGTCATCTCAACAAAGCCGAAGCCTTTAGAGCGACCTGTTTCGCGATCCATGATAACTTTTGCTGAATCAACTGCACCGAATTGTGCGAAATGATTGTGTAGAGTTTCATCGTCTACAGAATAAGGCAAATTGCCTACGTATAACTTCTTAGCCACAAAGACCTCCTATGGTCGTTTTAAAAACCCGAGAAAGCCTTCGAACAACTAAAATCGATACTCACACGGGGAACTTGGGTAAACTAGATTAAGGCTAGCATAGCCCAATTTGTGTGCAAGCCCAATTTTACGATCTCATATTATTAAACTGCAATGGAACCGCATAATTACCAGAACGAATCAGAGCAATACACTCTTGTAATTCATCGATACTTTTTCCGGAAACTTTTACTTTATCATCTGCGATTTGCGGCTGAACTTTTAACTTAGCGTCTTTAATAGCTTTTATAATTTCTTTAGCAACTTCGCGGTCAATACCCTGTTGCAAAGTGACCTTCTGGCGGAGCATTCGCCCACCAACAGGTTCAATCTTATCAAACTTCGTCGCTTTGATATCGACTCCACGACGGTGCAATTTTGTCTGAAGGATACTGCCCATTTGTTCGATTTTGTACTCATCTTCGGCAGACAAACTAATTTCTTTTTTATCTTTGTCCCAACCAATCTCAGCCTTACTCCCCTTAAAGTCATAACGACCCTCAACCTCTTTACGAGCTTGATTAATCCCATTATCCACTTCTTGAAGATTCAACTCAGAAACAATATCAAACGAAGGCATAAAAAATTTCTCCGAAATTTTTCGAAAATCAACAACTCAAAATTCGAAAATAGATGTTCAAATTCAAAAAAAAATGACCAACTTTTCCCTCCCCAACAAGACGTCGCAGAAGGCAGTTGGTCAAAACGGTCCGAGCGCAAGGCGGAGGGTCCTCGCTGCCACGTAGGCGTACTCCAAGTACGCCGGAGAGCAAGCGAGCGGCCCGACAACGCAGTCGATCGGGCCGTTTTCACCAACTGTACTAGTGGTGGTGACCAGAATCCCCGTGAATACCATGCGGATGACCGTGTTGTTCTTCTTCTGGCGTCGCTGGTCTGATCAAAGCCATTTCGATATCGAATTCTAGATTTTGACCTGCTAGTGGGTGGTTGCCATCCAATGTTACGTGCGTGTCAGTCATTTTGCTAACGCGTACGATGTGTTGACCATTGCCCAACTCCAAACGAAGGTGCGCACCGATTTCAAGTTGAGGAAGGTGAGCAAGTTCTTCTTTTGGAACTTCCATGAACATGTTGTCACGCACTTCACCGTATCCATCTTTAGCGGCAAGCTTTACGTTTTTCTTGTCGCCTTCTTTCATGTCTTTGATCTCTTCTTCAAGTTTAGGAAGGATTTGTCCCGCACCTTCAAGGTATGGCAAAGGTTGACCCTTTTCAGATTTATCAAGGATTTGACCATCTGGTCCCTTAAGAACGTAGTTAAACGCCAATACTCTTCTCATAATGAGTCTCCTTATTTGATACGTCCGTATCCCACTTTTCCTAGCCTTTTGGCAATATAAAAGCCCTCATCTGCGACACAATTGGCGTAGAGCTTGAATTTCCGGCTCAATATTAGATATACTTGAGTATAGGAACGCACCAGAACGGGGGATACATGCAGCACATGGCCTCACTGAGGTCCTTACTGCTTAACTCAAGCTACGAACCCATGCGGGTTGTAAGTTGGCAAAAGGCCTTGATATTGTGGTTTCAAGATAAAGTGGAGATACTCGAGTATCACCAGACTTTCGCCCGGTCCTTTCAGCGAAGGTTTCAGCTCCCCAGCGTACTTCGTCTCAAAACGTACGTGAAACCGAGGGGAAGCCACGCCGTCCGCTTCTGCCGAGAAAATGTTTATATCCGCGATAATTACACCTGCCAATACTGTGGCGAAAAACTCAACGCCAAACAGCTCACTCTTGATCACGTCGTACCTGCCTCTCATAACGGACCTAAAAATTGGACCAACGTTGTTTCAGCCTGTCGGGACTGCAACCAAAGAAAAGCAAATCGCACTCCAAGAACTGCGAATATGCCTCTGTTGACTGAACCACGCGCACCAAATTGGCTGCCAACTTTACAGTTGGAAATCAGCGCCGATCACGTTCCGCCTGACTGGGCACCCTACCTGATCCTAAAAACGGGATAGTCGTGTACATCGTCCTTATTCCCAGCTAACCTTTTACAAAGGGGGCTTGCGTGAATAAGGACATTCACAATCAGCTGGTCGCAGCTCTAACTACAATCATCAGTGAAACCAATGGGATTTCATTATCCGACACGTTGGATTTATTGCTTTCGTCTGATCTCAACAACAGACATCCTGAAGCATTCAAGTTGGTTGCGGACTTCCGCAATTTACTGAACCGCTTTCAGATCAATGAGATCACGATCACAACATTACTAAAGCATCCCATTTCAGCAGCGTTATTTGAGTTCTTTAAAAACTTCCCGTTGAAATATCATGAAGAACATATTCATCTGACCGGCGCGATCTCGGCTGATTTTATTTATCCTCGCTTAAAAAAACTTTTAGAGGGCCCGGATAAAGCCATTTACGAACAAAAAATTTCTGAAGTTTACGGGCCTCAGGCTCTGCCTATTCGCAGTGTAGATGATGTTGATAAATTAATTCGTCTGCAAGAAAACGAAGGATTCGCTCGCTATCTAAAAATTCTATATCTTCCGAAATTGATATTCTTAAATCGGGAAGTACACGCTGAAGCCGCTTATCACATGGCGCGCGATCTGTATTACAACTTCAACGTCGGATCGGTGCGCTTAAAGTTTTCTTTATCACGTTCGACTTCAAGTTCTTCAGAACAGATTCCGGGTATCGATGATGTTACACCGGAAGACGTGGTTTTAGGATTATACGACGGTTTTAAAAAATTTCAGGACGAGCACGGGGATTTCAAATTTATTCTCTCCCCGTCTTTCCGTAAGGAAGCCAACCACTTTGATGCGGAAAACTTCAAGACACGTAAAGAACACTTTATGGCTCAGATCGATGAGCTGGTGCAGATGTTGGATAAGTATCCTTTCTTGCAAAAAGTGATGACCGACGCTGACACTGTGGGCGACGAACGCGAGCTGTACCGCAAAGAACATTTCAACGAAATGAAGATGGGCTTCAGGAAATTGCAATATCGCGGCTTTAAAATCCGTTCGCATCACGGCGAAACCTGGCACACCTTAAAAAAAGGCATTCAGGCTGTCGATAATGCCATGAATATCTGGCACATCGATACTTTAGAACATGGAATCAGCTTGGGCATTAATCCCAACAAATATTTCCATCGCCTGTATCAGGATTTTGTAAAGCGCAACGACGAGGGCAAAGGCTTTACCGAGAAAGATCCATTGTATCGCGAACTGACGGAACTGGATTGGGCCGACAATAAACACGTTTTGGAAAAGCTTCTTAAAGGTGAACGCCTGAACGAGGCTGAAAAAATTCTTTTAGTGAAAGCGAAATTCCATACAGCCCGTGAAGTTGAGCACTACCAACATGACGTTTTGAATCGCATGATTCAAAAAGGTGTCACCCTGGTTTCGCTGCCTTCTTCGAACAACAAACTGACTGGGAAATTCGAAGACTATAAAGACCATCCATTTTCGTGGTGGGAGAAAAAAGGCGTGCAGTTGGGAGTGGGTACCGACAACCATGTCACTTTAAATACCAATTTTATTTATGAAATGCTGATCTTGCTTTACACCGACTCCGTGAATTTAAAGATCACAAAACTTTTGATGGTCACAACCGGAGAAAGTCGCCGCCCTTACATCAGTCACCTGTTGTGGACGATGCGCAAAAGACTTAAAAACCTGGCAAAGTAAAAGAAGAAAGACATCACAGTAATGGCAGCTAAGAAAAATATTTTAAAAGACCTCTTTAGCAAACACATGCTCATCGTTCTATTTCTGGGATTCGCCAGCGGTTTGCCGCTGGCTTTAACCGGAGGGACACTTAAAACCTGGCTTGCTCGTGAACAGGTTGATATCAGCACGATCGGATATTTCAGCTGGGTGGGATTGTCGTACTCACTGAAATTCTTGTGGTCACCCCTTTTGGATCGCTACACGCTGTTTAAAGTAGGTCGTCGTCGCAGTTGGATGATGGCAACACAAATTGCGCTGATGGCATCCTTGCTTTTCTTGGGAACCTTAAATCCTCTCAACAGTCTCAGCCTGATGGCCGTCATGGCGGTATTGATCGCTTTCTTTAGTGCGACTCAAGACATCGCAATTGATGCTTATCGCCGCGAAATTTTGTCCAATCAAGAATTGGGATTGGGATCATCGTTAAATATCTATGGTTACAGAATTGCGATGCTCGTCTCGGGAGGTCTGGGAATCAGCTTGGTTGGTAATGAATCTTGGGCCATCTCATGGGGGCAATTGTATTATCTCATGGCAGCGGTCATGGGAGTTGGATTATTAACGACCTTCTTTGCTCCCGAGCCAAAACTTGATTCGCCACCTCCGACTTCTTTGTATCAAGCAGCGTTTGAGCCTTTTGCTGACTTTTTGAAAAGACCAGGTGCCACTTATATCCTTTTATTCGTGTTGTTGTTCAAGCTGGGAGATGCTTTGGCAGGGGCCTTGTTGCAACCGTATTATGTACAAATGGGTTTCAGCAATGCTGATATCGGATTGGTTGCAAAGGTCTTCGGAACCGCTTCCTCGCTGGTAGGTTTGTTTTTTGGCGGTATCGCCATTTATTATATCGGAATTTATCGCAGCCTTTGGGTATTTGGTATTCTGCAAGCCGTATCCACGGCGGCTTTCGCCATATTGACTTATACTGGCAACGCCCTGGTCCCTTTTGCCGCCGTCATTGTTTTTGAGGATATCAGCACCGGCATGGCTACATCAGCTTTTGTTGCTTTCATGGCCGCACTCAGCAACAAGAAATACACAGCGACCCAATATGCAATTCTTTCGAGTGTTGCGACACTCGGACGAACATTTTTCTCCGGGTTTACCGGCGATCTGGTAAAACATTTTGGATGGGCTAATTTCTTTTATTTCTGCGCACTCATTGCGATACCTGGCCTTCTCATGCTTATAGGCATGAAAAAGTATCACACCGATGAAACTCTCGATGCTTAAAAAAAGTTAGTCTCTCTGGTGTATGTTCACACTGGATCTACTAGAGGTTAACGAGCCCCCTTAGCATGGGGGCATGTATCTAGGAAAATTTCACTCCATTCAGCCGCCGTACCAAGTTGACCAAGATGCCAGTCTTGAATGGCTTTCGCAAGCCCACGAACTTGCACAAAAAGGCCAGTCGCACACCAAAGAAGAATATCTGAAAATGCTCCATCGGGTCGGTTGCTCGTCTCAACAGATACAGCAACGCTATTTTTTCGTACCCGATGTGGGCGAATCCAATTGGGCAGTGAATACAATCTATCCTATTCCCGTCAGCAATCGTGGCGTCAGCATGCACTATCGTCACGAGTTCTATCACAAAACTGTTCAGGAACTTTTTAATAAAATTTATGATTCGCGCCCTTATCCCGACGACATGATTCACGTCAGCTGCACTGGCTATGTTTCACCCAGCGCAGCCCAATTGGTCGCCTTGAAAGCAACCAAACCCGTAACCGTCACACACTCCTATCACATGGGATGTTACGGAGCTTTTCCCGCGTTGCGAATGGCCGCGGGGTTTCTGGCGAATGAATCCATCCTGGGAGAAAAGCGTTCCGTTGATCTGGTTCACACAGAACTGTGCAGTCTGCATTTAAATCCGGAGGAAGCGACACTTGAGCAGATGGTCATACAAAGCCTTTTTGCCGATGGCTGCATCGCATATCGCATGAGTCACGATCGCCCGGATAAAGGATTTAAAATTCATTCCCTGTATGAAGAAATTATTCCTGACACCGCGGATGCTATGGAGTGGATGGTGTCTGATTGGGGAATGAAAATGACTCTCTCAAAAGACGTTCCCTCAATGGTGGGAACCAAAATCCGGGAATTCACGGAACGTTGGTTAAGCCAACGCGGATATGATCTTCCCAAGTTACAAAAAAATGCGCTGTTTGCAGTTCACCCAGGTGGTCCAAAAATTATCGACCAGGTCGCGCACTATCTGGAACTAAAAGACTCGCAAGTCGAAGCCAGCCGTCGCTTATTGCGTCGACGCGGGAATATGTCTTCGGCAACATTGCCGCACCTGTGGGAATCGATAATAGACGATGATAACGTCCCTTCAGGAACACAGATTGTAAGTTACGCATTCGGTCCTGGTTTGACCGTGTGCGGAGGCTTGATGGAGAAGTTATGACGGCCTTTCTGGTCCTGACCGTTCTTCAGGGTGTGTTGATTCTGGTGGATGAAATTTTCTTTCACCATGCACGCGGCCTGCCCCGTTGGGAAAGAATGGGGCACCCCATGGATACAGGCACCGTGCTTGCCTGTCTGTTATTTGTAGGGCTCGCTCCTAAAACGGCCGTCACAGAAACTATTTACTATGCCATGGTGATATTTTCCTGCGTCTTTATCACTAAAGATGAATGGGTCCATCGCAAATTCTGTTCTGGTACAGAAATGTGGTTGCATGCCTTACTTTTTATCGTGCATCCATTGCTATTGTTTTCTGCCGTTTTCATTTGGCAGGATCACCAGGAACTGATTTTAATGATCGCCGCAGGCGTCGTGATATTTATGGTTTACCAAATCGTGTATTGGAATTTTATCGAGTACAAACTGCAAGAGCGGCGCAGGGCCGCTCTTTACGCCGATCTTTCACAAGAAGACCGTTATGATTATTTCCGGGAATAAATTTAGAATTCTGCCGTCATCGGATTGGGTCCGATGCGACCGTCTTTGCTATCCATTTTTTCAATCTTAGCCATATCTTCTGTGCTCAACGTAAAATCTGATACCGCGAAGTTCTCTTTGATCCGAGAAGGCGTCACCGATTTTGGAATTACGATAAAATTGTTCTGTAAATGCCAGCGCAGAATAACTTGGGCCGTGGATTTACCATGTTTCGCCGCGATTTCTTTCAATTGAACGTCGTCCAACAGAGTGCCTTGTCCCAAGGGACTCCAACACTCTGTGAAGATACCGTGTTTTTGATGAAATTCGCGCAAAGTTTTTTGTTGGAATTTTGGATGCAATTCAATTTGATTCAAAACAGGAACTTCGCCAGTTGCATCTATAATTCGCGTCAGATGCTCTGGCATAAAGTTCGAAACACCGATGGATTTCGCTTTGCCTTGTTTTTTGATCTCAACCATGGCTTTCCACGTCTCAAGATACAAACCACGATGAGGAGAAGGCCAGTGCATCAAATACAAATCAACTTGTTCAAGACCCAGTTTTTTCAGACTGGCATCAATCGCTTTCATCGCTTTGTCATAGCCTTGGTCTTCGTTCCAAAGTTTTGTCGTGATGTACATGTCGTTGCGTGCAAGGCCACTGTTTTTAATGGCGCGACCCACTCCTGTTTCGTTGCGATAGATCGCAGCGGTGTCGATGGAACGATAACCGACTTTAAAAGCCTCGCTGACAGCTGCTTCTGCGCCGTCATCAGAAACTTGCCAAACACCGAAACCCAATTGAGGCATCTGAGTGCCATCTCTTAAAGTTACTGCTGATTTAAATGCCATGGTGTATCCTTTGCTTAGAGAATTACGCCAGCCCGATCCAGCCCGCCAAAATTGCCGCCAATGTCAGACCGCCGACAATGATCCATAGTAAAACACCTTGGATCAAAGGTCGCACGCCGACACTGCGTAAAGTGTCGCGAGTCAGATTTGCGCCGATCAGGAACAACGTGACCACTAAAAGTTTTTTGGCAAGATCGTTCACGACTTTTCCTGGCTCTTGAAGCTGAGGAATCCAAGTAACTAGAGCTGCCGCTAGTAAAAACCCAAGAATAAACCACGGAAATTTTGTTTTACCCGCCGTAGCTTCTTGTTTGCGTGATACCAAATAGCCAAAAAACAAAGTGACTGGAACGATCCATAATGCGCGGGCCAACTTCACAGTCGTCCCCACTTCCAATGCGTGCGCACCATATTGCATCGACGCTCCCACGACTGAACTTGTGTCATGAATCGCCAGCGCACTCCACAGACCGAATTGTCCTTCCGTCAAATTGAAGTGATGACCGACGAAGGGAAATACGATCAGCGCCAACGCATTCAGCATGAACACCACCCCCAAGGAAACCGAAATTTCATGGGGCTTGGCTTTGATTGAAGAAGAAACTGCTGCGATCGCACTCCCACCACAAATCGCTGTTCCAGCTGAAATCAAAATCGAGGTGTCGCGTTCGGTTTTCAATATCTTTCCTAAGACATAACCAATGACCAAAGTTAACGAGATACCAAGAACCGTGTAACCCACTCCTTGTGCCCCGACTCTGCCAACAACATTCAAATCCATGCCTGCACCCAAGCCTATGACAGCGATACTCAATAGATTCGACGTCAGCTTTCGCGTTTTTGCTATGTAGGGATTTCCCACGGTTACGGCGGTGATAAGTCCAAGGACTAAAGCCAGCGCAGAAGAAAGATTAAATACAAAACAGACCACGGCAAGTAATGGGATAAGCGCCATCGAAACGAGATATTGGATTCTTTGTATATTCATAAACAAAAGAGTATCCGACATACTTCGTGGTTGATACTAAATTGAAGATAGGCTCCAATATTAAAAAAGGGGTATTCATCATGAAAGCTAAACTACCAATGATCGCGCGTGTTCTTTTCGGTTTGATCTTTTTTGCTTCGGGTGTTGCGGGTCTTTTGCAGCAGCTAGGAGTTATGCCTCCTCCGCCAATGGAAGGAATGCCGCCAGCACTTCTGACCTATTTCCAAGGGATCGTGGCTTCGGTTTACTTTATGCCGCTGCTTAAAATCACTGAGACTGTCTGTGGGTTTTTGATTATGATTGGTTGGTTTGTCCCACTTTGCCTGGTGATCCTGGCACCGGTGGTTTTGAACATTTTCCTGATCCATGCCTTCCTGGCTCCAAGTGGCGTGCCGCTAGCTTTGATCCTGGGCGCTTTGATGATCTATTTGTCCTTTTTCGCGCCTCCCTATGCGCCTAAAATTAAGGCTTTGTTTCACAAAAAATAGTAAATAATTCAGCAAGTTGGACACGACAGACCTCTCCATGATAGAGGTCTGTCCATGAAATTCGAAAAATTCCACCTCTCTGAAGACCTTCTTCGCAATCTTGAAGACAACGGCTATTTCCGCACAACTGATATTCAGTTTAAGGCCATCCCATCCATCCTTAAAGGCGAAGACGTTCTGGCAATTGCTCAAACCGGCACGGGTAAAACGGCGGCCTTTGCAATTCCACTGATCAACATGATTCACTCCGAAAAAAGCAGCAAGCGTGCTATCGGTATCAAATGTTTGATATTGGTTCCAACTCGTGAACTGGCTCAGCAGATTGGTGAAGTATTCAATAAACTTTCCAAACATACGAAAGTAAAACCTTTCGCTTTGTTTGGCGGTATCGAGCAAGATGCGCAGATTAAAAAACTTCAAGACGGTATCGATGTTTTGATCGCGACACCGGGTCGCATGTTTGACCTGATCTCTCAAGGCTTCATTAACTTGAATTTCATCGATCACCTGGTTTTGGATGAAGCCGACCAAATGTTGGATTTGGGTTTCATCGACGATATCGAAGATATCAAACGCAAATTGAACCGCCGCCATCAGACGTTGTTCTTTTCGGCAACGATCAATCCGGAAATCAAAAAGCTTGCGTACTCTCAGGTTCGCAGCAGCGCCATCCGTATCGAAATCTCTCCCGATGATCCTGTTTCAAAAAATGTGAAACACTTTGTGATGTTCGTGGAGATGGATGACAAACGCTTCTTTCTGGCAGAGTACATCAATCAAAATCCAGACGGTAAATTCATCGTTTTCGTTCGTACGCGCGTGCGCGCAGAACGTGTGGCCAAAGCCCTTGAGCGCGTGAATATCGCCTCATTGACTCTTCACGGGGAAAAAGACCAAGCAGATCGTGCCGACGTGATGGCTGCTTTCCGCAAAGGCGAATGTAAAATCATGATTGCGACCGATGTCAGCGCTCGTGGTATCGACATCCCTGACGTTACACATGTTATTAACTATGACTTGCCTGAAAAACCAGAAAACTATGTTCACCGTATCGGTCGTACAGGGCGTGGTTTTAACAAAGGTATCGCCGTTTCGTTCTGTGCCACTGAAGAAAAAGAGCAACTTGCTGCCATCGAGGCTTTATTGACCAAGCCGGTTGAAGTTATTAAAGTAAACAAAGCGGATTATAAAATCATCGCCTCTCAACCAGAAACTTCCGATATCGATAAGAGCCTGCAAGCCTTATTAGACAGCGAGGATCTGTTTGCGAACCCTAAAAAAGCGAAGTGGAAGAAAAAATAAAAGAGCGAAATGACATTAAAAACCTGCGCAGTCTTATTTCTCACCTTGATTCTCTCAGCCTGCGCAACCAGCGGCGGTCGCCGCCAGGTTGTTCACATCCACACCAATTCTCCAGGAGCGAAGATCTATCAAGATGATCAGCTCCTGGGACAAGCTCCTCTGCTGACCGAAGTTCCCCGTAAAAGTTCTCTGCTGCTCACAGCTTCTAACGACAAATCTAAAACACAAGAAAATCTCGACGGTCACTATCGTTGGGGGCGTAGCTTCGCCGGAAATCTGGGATTTCTTAGTTGGGCGCCAGTGGGCTGGGCCACTGATCTTCTGACTGGGGCCGCTTGGAATTACCCCGAAGATGTCTATGTTAATTTTCCGGACGCTCAGATTGGCAACTATAAACCCCCTGCTGTCGCGGCGGTAGCACCTCTCCTGGCGACTCATCCAAACATTGCCGATGAAGTGGGTCGGTTGATCAGTGCAGATCTTGCCACGAAAGAAACATCAATGACGGTTCTTTCTTATAATCAATCCCTGCCGACCTTTAATGACTTTGGATTGGATAATGATGGGCAGGGAAATAAAGCTGATCTTTACGATTCAGCTTATCGCCTGAAAGCTTCGAAAATATATTTGGGAACTGTTGATATCTCTTCTGATCCACAAAAGGTTTTAGTCAAAGGACAGTTGCAGGACATTTTAAATCCTGAAGACACTAAGCCCATGGATTTTTCGTTCGATAAATCACTGACGCCTTCAATATACGAAGTTGGCTGGGCTGATCGAAATTCCGAGCTTATAAGTTTGCTGCCAAATTCCATTTTTATTATTCCGGCGTCAGGACAAACCAGTTTAACCATCGACAATCAGAATGTAACTGCGGATGAAGTCAGTTCAGATGGATTTGTCGAAAAAACAACGCAATATCTAACCGCCATCAGCTTAAAAAACTTCCTTCCTCCGTCAAAACGTAAAGAATGGCGCTATCATTTCCGCCTGACACCCAGTTTGAGCTTTTCCTATGCCCGAGAAGAATTCAACGACATCTCGTCATTGAGAGGTGTGCAATTCAAACGCTTTCACACGGATGTGGGCTGGGGTCCCAGCTTTAACTACGGCAACAATCGTTTTAATTTATATTTTAATATTTTTCCTACCGTGGGATACGACACTGTCTCCACAGAATGGCAGGGACAGGATTATCGCGAAGACAATCTCGGTGTCACTGTCGGTATTGAGCTGGGCTTCATGATGTTTATTAAGGAACGTTGGAGCATCCAACTTTTTAGCCGAAGTGCTTCAGTTCCTGAGGGCATGTGGAGTGATATCATCTCTGACGTCACGAAAACACCTACCAAAGTGGATTCTGCCTCTTTTATTGGTGGTGGAATTGCCGTCGGTTATACATTCCCCAACAAGGATCTGCCATTCTAAGAGTGACCAAAATTTGGTCACCTTTTTTACCAAATTTCACCGTTTACGGCGCCAATTTCACTATATAAATCTGAGTCGTGGCACATCTTTCGCTATCCCAGACAGAACCAGCGGCAAGGGGAATCGGGATGCTTGTAAGATCCATAAAAATCGTATTGGTTTGCACTCTCAGTCTGCTTTCAAGCATGTCATTTGCTGCGGCAAAAATCTATATGCCGAAGGATCAGGAATACAATTCCCAAAGTGCAAAACTTGATCGCGCCTTACAGTTGAATTCGGGCGAACTTCGCGTGACCAATGATAAAATTCCTACTGCGGCCGTCGCGGTATGGAAGCTCTTTGTAAAAGCCTGCGTTCCAAGTGTGCGTAACGACCGTTACGCAAAAACATTGACCAAAGAAAAATCTGGCAACTTTACTGTCTTAAACTTTCAATGTGATAACAAAAATGATTTCAATGCCACTCCAGAGACGATTCAATTCATCGCGACTTTAGATCAACACGAAGCCCTTGCAGACTTGCAGGTTGTTCAGTTCTCAACAGACACATCGAAACCTGCAAATATTAAAACAGATGATGCCAGTGATATTCTTTTGGAAGTAGGTGCTGGTACTTTGATGCAGGGACTGTTGGCCAAAGACGATACGGTCGAACACAACGACAAAATCATAAACTCTGTCGCGGGCAGCTTGGTCGCGGTTTCCAGTGCGGCTTTGGCCTATAAGGGGTTGAACATCACAAAAAAACAAGCTTATTGGATCGGTGTCGCTTCTAGCGTTGTGGCGAGCATGTTAAAAGGTGCCTACGACACGTACTCTGCAAAAGAAATCGATGCGAGCGAGACAGTCAGCCATCGCGCCGGATTTCTGCCCAATAACATTGATATTAGCTTTAAAATTTCCTTCTAAGGGCGATCTTTTTTCTTTTTGCGAACGTAAAGTTTTTTAAGGACGGAGGCCACAAGCTTTCCGTCAGCATCGAGAACTTCCACCGGCAGATCAAATATATACTTCTCACCCGACTCAGTTTCTTTCAAAACTTTTTGGATAATTTCCTCATTAATTCGAAATTCTGCCGTCACTTTGGTTTTTCCGGGAGCCACAAAATCAATAGTCGCACCCTTGTCCCACACGTAATAGTCCTGGCCCAGATTATTGATCAGCATCAACATATAAAATGGATCTGTCATTGCATAAAGAGATCCACCGAACTGCGTGCCGACGTAATTACGATTGTACCAGGCTTGCTTCAAGCACACTTTGACATAGCGATAGTCAGAAGAGATCTCTTGGATCTTAATGCCAGCCCCAAGATAAGGAGGCCACAAGCTGAACATATGTTTCACGAGCCCACTTGGAGTCTTTGATCCCATTTTTCTAAGCCAGGCCGTAAAAACATTAACCACGATAATTCCTACTTTTCCAGAATCTGTTTAAGTCTCTGCAGATCCTTTGTGACTGCGTTCGCGTCTTTTTCGAAATCCGTCTCTGACATCTTTGGACGACGATACAAAGTGAAAATCACTTCGCTGCCTTCGCCGTTTTTTACAACTCGCAATGGATTGTAATTAACTTCCCCCGACGGCAACGTCACATCATGATCCACAATACCGAATTTATTCTTTTCTGCAAAGTGGACTTTCACCTTGCCCATTGGCGAATCAGCAATCCAGTCATCACCTGATTTTACCAGCTGAGTTTGACTAAGGCCCGCAGCCCAACGGGGCATATTTTCTGGTGTGGACACAAACTGATAAACTTCGTTAAAGTTTTTTCCGATCGAAACACTGATGTGCTTAGCTGGATAGGTCACGGCTATTCCTTTACTGGGACGAACGACGCTTTTAAACATTTTAACTTGCGATAATGCCGGCACGGCGAATGTAAAAATCAAAACAGCGAATTTGAATTGAGTCCACATGATAAACCTCGAAAGACCATTTCAATCAATCTACCTATCTAATTCAAGAGGAGACTCTGAAAATTGATAGAAGTCATTCGAAGCCACAATTAGATCGGGAAAGACTTACCGTCCACCTTGGTGATTTTTAAAGTTTCCAGATCGACGTCTTCCAGACAGCGAACATTGATAGCCACCATTTTCTCACCTTTGGGAGAAATGCCATGTGCAAATGGCGTCACTCCACATTCTCCGCAAAACGTATGATGTATATTTTTTTTGCCGAACTGATAGTCTACCAGTTCTTCCGCTCCAGAAATCATTTTGAAGTTTTCAAATGGTACAAATGCCAGCAACGTGCCTTTTCTGCGGCACATCGAGCAATTGCAACTAATCACAGAACTGAAATCACCGCTTGCTTCGTATTTAACTTCGCCGCAATGGCAGCTGCCGATATGTTTTTCCATTAAAAATCCATGATCGCTACGAAATAAGGATCCAACTTCGTGTCTTTATGATTCCACTTTGAATAAGTGTACTCCTTCGAACTGATCTGAAAAGCCAAAGGAATTTTTGTCGGCACTTTGTAACCCAAATCGACTTGATATCCGTTGCCTTCGTTGTAATCACCATACGTGGACGAGATGAAATAAGTAAGGATAATATAACCGCCACTTTCTTTGCGAGTCATATAGCCCGCGCTGGGCCCATAGGAAGTTCGCGGTGTTGAGCTGGAATCAGTGGTGGTTGAGTCGTTTTGATAAAGAGCCCCCAGAACCCAACCCGACCCCTGAAACTTATAGTAAAGCCCCATATCGTAAACCATGCGACTGGATTTGCTCGTGGCGCCAGAATCCTCGGAATTGGAACTGTTATAAAATAGTCCCAATTTCCCCATGCCGTCTGCTAAAGCAAAACCGCTATTGAAGATCACTCCCAAAAATACCAAAGCCTTCAAAGATCGCAAAAATGTTTTCATGCCCTAAATAGTGACAAGACTCTGCCTGATGGACAATAGGAAAATGATTAGATAGCATTTTTAAACATGCAAAAGCTTCTCGTTATTCAACATCAAGAAACTGTCCCTCCGGGTTCCACCCTGGAGTGGGCCGCTAAAAACAATATTCAAGTGGAATATTGGCATCCAGCGGATGGCGCTCCCGCTCCAGATTTTAAATCCTATATGGGATTCGTTATCTGCGGTGGCACGGCGAATGCTTTTGAGGAAGACAAATTTCCTTGGCTACGCGCCGAGAAGGCATTCATTAAAAAATTGGTTGAAAACAATCAAAAGGTTTTTGGGTTGTGCCTGGGAGCTCAATTGCTTGCCGAAGTTCTGGGAGAGAAAGTCTTTATCCATACGGCGGGCTGGGAATCTGGTTTTGTTCCGGTGAAAATGTCGAATGGGGAAACTCTGCAAGTGTTTGAATCCCATCTGTGTACTTTCGATCTACCCCAAGGGGCGGAGCTTTTTGCGACAAATGAGTTTTGTAAAAACCAGGGATTCCGCATGGGCAAGAATATCGTAGCCACGCAATTTCATCCAGAAGCCACAGATGAATGGATTAAATACTGCGCGGATAAGGATCTTTCAGTGCGCTTTGGTCACGTGCAAAGCAAAGAAGAGATGCTTAAATCCCTGGGCCTGCGCAAACCTTTGCAGGACTGGTACTTTAAGCAACTCGATGCTTTGTTTCTTTAATAACACTTGTTACTTTCATTATAAAAGAACCAATGAAATTCTGATTTATCCAGACCCGGAATGTGGAAAGCTTCGTGGTCGCGGCAATCCTTTAAACGATACGCTTCATTGATAATCAAAAGATCCTGGAAAGATGGCAGATAGCCGTTCTTTTTATAGAACTCAGATTCTTTTGCATAAATATTTTTTTCCAAGGCGCTTGCCACCACTTCGAACTGAACATTCGTTTTAATGGTTTCCACTGGCATATATTTCGGTAAAACACTTTTAGCGATACCGAATTGACGAACCATTTTTGCCAGGTAAGCCTTACCGGCATGTTGCGGCTCCCAGTGGAAATTATAACCCTTGGTAATCATCCAACCATACACACTTTGTATGACGGCGTCTTGCATGCGCACTTGGCGCAACAGTGGCATATGACGGAATTCTGCTACGAAATCAAAACGGGGATCCACTTCCATATCATAGGGCGCAAACAAAGATGTCTTCGTGACCCCCATAGACCTTGGATAAGCATTGTCTTTAAATTTGCTAACGGTGCTGCGAAATTTTGGAATCATCACTTGGCCGTTTGAGGCCTTATCATAGGCCATTTTGACGACTTCAGAACAAAACATCGTCGTATAGTCGTCATCATCCATCGCGAAGTCATATTTGATGCCTTGACCTTTATCTATCGCACCTTGAGCGTAATCATAAATATAGCGCGAAGCTTTTTTCGCCAGTGCTTGATCAGGATGACGGAACAATGCCACACGGGCATCCGGGGATTGACGCCATTTTTCCAACGGAGTGACAATCACTCCATTTTGGATCAGGGATTCAATCACATGTTTTTTACCCGTTTTATCTTCACCCACGACCGCCAGATGAGAAAAGTTTCCTTCTTCGTCTGCGATACGTGCAATCATCGCAGAAATATAAGACTTACCGCGAATGATCATCACATCACCCGCTTGCAATTCGAAACCTTCAAATTTTGGGTTTGTCCAAGTGCTGGGCTTTTTGTTCGTTAGGATTGGTTCCGCTTTAAAGGTATAAACATTCTGCGCGTACAGCCAATCTAACAAATACTCTTCAGCAAATCGTGCGTATTGAAAGCCTTCACGTGCTTTGGTTGCGCAGTCTTTGCCAAGCTCTCCGCGAGAATCAAACTGCTGAATTTTTTCATGAAGTGCGACGCGAATTTGGAAAATCGTATCCAACACTTCAGGACCAAATTTTTTCAAACTCTCCTGTTCAGTGGATGTTTTAGGAATAAAGTGATCTGCCGGCAGATAGTAAAGATAGTCGGTTACGTTGTTCACGAACTTCACGCAAGTTTGTGGATTGAAAACTTGGGGATTGTTGATATCGGCCAAAACCTTTTGGCTTCCCGTGATCAACTCGCCGGTGCTTGCAGGATTTCGATAACTTTGAGGATCTACTGTCTTGGTTGAGTTGCTCGTACAAGCCGAGATCAAACCCATCGCCGCCACCGCCGCAATCGTCATCATTTTGTTCATCAGAATCCCTCCGAAGTGATGAATATTATTCGGCAATCCGGAGAGTTTTTGTAACTAGACCTCGGTCCGAGTTTGCAGCCCGAACCCAATGTTAACGCATCAAATCAAGAGCCGAATATCACCCAGATATTCCTAAACCGCATCCTTGATTTCCCAGGGGGCAATTGATATGTTGGCTCCTCTTCAGATCGTTCCCGATGGACAGGTGGCCGAGTGGCTGAAGGCGCACGCCTGGAACGCGTGTGTAGGTCAAAAGCCTACCGAGAGTTCGAATCTCTCCCTGTCCGCCATTTCTGAACCTGACTGACACTACAAGAAACCCTTAAAAATTTAGTAGATATCTGAAACCGCACCAACGCGGTTCCAGCACACTTTTACTCTGAGCTACTTCAAACAAACCGGAATTTTCTTAACTGCTTTTTTCACCGCTGAGGACTCACGAGTCCACATATAATGGTTGACAGCTCCTTCGGCGGTGAAAGTTTCTTTGGTTTTTGTATCAGTCATAAGAATGTCTGCGAAGATCCAGGAGTATCCCCCTTCCCCACCATAGGAGACCGACAGAAGTGCTGTTACATCTGCAACAGCTGGACTTGAAACGACCGCAAAGCCTCGATCATTCAAACCGTCCTTTAAGATTGAATAATATTTTTGAAATTCTTTTTGCTCTTGAACGGAAACAAATCCAGTCAGTTTGTTTTGGATGTAAGCCGTACAGTTCATCTTTGCTTGAGCTGAATTGCCAGCTAATAATACCATTGCCGTTGTAAAAAATAGTCCTAAGGACTTCATCATTATGCTCCTAATTTGATATCGTTTCATCGCTTTTGAAAAACCCCAAGTGCGATATTTATGCCAGTTTTCCTCCCACTAAAATTTGTTCGCAGAAGGATACGATGCCCATAAAGCTAACAAAGTGTTTATGAGATCGTTGAATATTTTTACACATTTGAAAAATTTATGATCTCCATTGGCCTCGAATAACGAACTAACGTGACGGCCTTTTTGCAGAATTGGGGATTGCCGTGTTTCTATACAGAAACAATCAATTCAATTTGGAGTATCAAATCACATTCCTTAAAGTATCTGACACTGGCAAAAACAAAAAACAACGGGGACAAAATGAGAACCATTTATCTATTGAAAACAGTTCTGGTAACTATGATGTGCTTATCCATCACAACGGCACATGCGAAATCAAAAACACTGGCGGACTTCGAGACGCTTGAAAAGCAAGTCAAAGAACACCTGGCGAAGTTCGACGATCTTGACTTCAATGTTTTTTCCAACCAAAAGTGGGATGAACTCAAGCGCACACACACTCAAGACGTAAAAGTTCATTGGCCAGACGGGCATGTTACGAATGGCATCGACAAACACATTGCTGATTTAAAATATATGTTTACCTATGCTCCCGACACTCGTATCAAAGAGCATCCAATCAAAATTGGACAAGGCGAATGGACTGCAGTTTACGGAATCATGGAGGGGACTTTCACTAAACCCATGACCACTCCCGATGGAAAAGTCATTCAACCTACTGGCAAATCATTTAAACTACCCATGGCCACAATTGCACATTGGACAAAGAGTGGACAATTCGACGAGGAATATCTTTTTTGGGATAATCAAACCTATATGAATCAATTGGGATTAGGAAAATAGTATCAAACGCAACACAAGCTTAGCTCGCCTGCTTTTCAAGATATTTTTTTATTAGATCCCAGTTGTACTTGCGCCAACCAGCTTCGATGGACGGAATCATTTCCTTTGGAACACCTCGATGAACCAAAATAAGTTCTGTGCCGTTATTGGTTGGCTTCAGGTTGAATGTCGCCATCGAGAAGATGCCTTCAGGAAAACTATGTCCCTGCCAGGCCTGGACAATTCTTTTGTTGCGAACAAGCTCCACAATTATTCCAGTCGCCTGGCCGCCGTAAACCGAAAATGGAGCACCGGCCGACTTTCCAATCGTGGCTTTTTTTCCAGTTAAGGTCGCATATTTTTTGGAATCTGTAAGCAAACTGTAAATCACTTCTGGAGGGGCTTTAAAATGAACCTTTTGCTTTATCGTTTTACACATTGTACGCCCCTATTCTGGTCGATAGATGTTCATCATAGCACCCGTAGCGAAAACTTTTGAATCGGCCAATTTAAGATACAAAGGCTTTTGGAGCTTTTCAAATAAACCGAAACCCTTACCCACCGCCACTGGGTGTGTCGCAAGCCAGAACTCGTCGACTAATCCCGTCCCCACTAAACTCTGTGCGAACTCCACTCCACCATGAGCGAGCAGATCTTTATCTGATTGCTTTTTGAGGTTCGCAACTGCCTCTGCAAGGTTTCCTGTAAGTACTTTCGCATCAGCCCAACCTTTAGCCTGTGTAACTTGCGAAGGATCGAATCCATTTCTTGAAAAAGCAATTTTAGGAATTTCATTCATGTGCTTAGCAACCACACCAGAAGCCGTGGGCCAAAAAGACGAGAGTTGCGTGAACGCCTTTCGACCTAACAAATGAGCTCCGACGTGCTCTATTTTCTTGCCGAGCCAGGCAGCACCTTCTGGACTTCTTGATTTGGAAAAATCAACTTTGCTGTCAGACGATTCAATATATCCACCGACGGAAACAGAAATTCTTAAGATCAACTTACTCATCAAAGCCTCCGCAAGTGATCATAACGAGACTCAAACCGGAGGCAAATCTATTGAACGATTCCGTACTGCACTGCACACGTAAACAGGACCTGGCACCTAAAAAATCGTTAACTTCCGAGAGCAACCCAACAATTGCTATGGAGTCGTCATTTGGAAACATTGAGACCACTGACCAGTTTTTTCCTGTGGGTCCTGCGAAATTGAAAAACTTGTTCAGTGGCAAAGAAATTGTGCGCAAGATAAATGCTGCTTCAACGCCAATCAAAAAAGGAAGGCAACAATGATGAACACTAAGACAACGATGAAAACGAAAACTTACCAATACGGCCCATACACTTTCAAATCTTATTTCAAAGCTGTGGGCAACGGTTGGGAAGTTGGCTTCAAACAAGGTAACCGTACTTATTGGGTAGGCAATTTCGTACACAAATCAGAAGCTACAAAATGGTGGGGCATGTTCAATAAAGAGATCATGACTTTCTCTAAAAAGTTCAACTTCTCTGCAAACATGCCATTCGCTTGGTACTGCAATTTCCTATCTAACCACATGTACACTTGCTACTACACTTGGTTGGACAAAATGTTCAACAAGCACGAAACAAACTTCAAAAAAGCGTACAACAAAGATTTCAATCGCTATATGAAGATGAAAAAATCAAACACGATGACGACAAAAGACACTGGCTACTACTTGAAAGCTGTCTAAATACGCAAAAGCCTCCCACAACCGGGAGGCTTTTTTCCCAGATTACAAAGAATCCCCCAATTCCCTATGACTTTTCAGCAGATCTGATTTAGTTCTAAGGAATGAAATCCACCTGGAAGTTTTATCACAATCCTCAATGCAGTAAATGTCGTGAAGCCTTGGCCTGGCTGGAAACCGAATCGATAGATTTTCAGGCCATCGAATATATCAAAAATCCACTAACCGTGGATGAACTTCAAGCTCTGATCAAACAATTGAATATCCCGATGTCGGCCCTGGTTCGAGTTAAAGATCCTGACTTTGTGAGCTCTCCCTTTGATGTGAATTCTGCCGCAGAAGTAGCTTTGCGACTTTCTGAAAAACCACACCTGATGGAACGCCCCGTTCTTCAGGGACAAGGTCGTGCGACCGTAGGTCGTCCCTTAGAAAACATGAAAGCTTTGATTAAGAGTTAGAATATGGAACAACCTGCTTTTAAAATTTTATCCTTCACTGGAAAGATTCATTTAATCAACGCGGATCACGAGCTGCAAGCCATCCAAGGTGCCGTGGAGTCTGCCGCTGCGCTTGGTTTTGATACTGAAACTCGTCCGG
Source organism: Bdellovibrio sp. (assembly GCA_039594295.1). Lineage (GTDB taxonomy): Bacteria > Bdellovibrionota > Bdellovibrionia > Bdellovibrionales > Bdellovibrionaceae > Bdellovibrio. The sequence continues at coordinate 20,952 of JBCNNR010000019.1, read as the reverse complement.
CATTTAAAAAGGGTGAGGTTCATCCTGTCGCCTTGTTACAGCTGGCTACCGAGACAGATGCTTACGTCATTCGACTAAAACACATTCGAAATTTTGATTTTATCAAAGACCTTTTTGAAAATCCCAATATCATCAAAGCGGGCGTCGCGATCAGAGACGACATTAAGAATTTGAACAAACGCTTCCAGTTTGCGCATCAAGGATTCGTTGAACTGCAAACATTGGCAAAGTCCAAAAATCTGCAAAATTTTGGCTTAAAAAGCATGTCCGAAGAAGTTCTGGGTGGAACCATCACCAAGGGACCAAAAACCACCAACTGGGAAGCTTCTGAACTGACCCACAAACAGATTCTTTACGCCGCAACCGACGCATGGATTGGCCTTAAACTTTATCAGAAGCTAAATTCGATCTAATCCCCCAAGATTGCATCCTTTTACCTTGAAACCCCATTCACTGCCGTGATAGCCCTAGGCAACTCAGGGGTGTTTATGAGATTTCAGGCTATCTTGGCGTTATTCTTATTCATTTCTACGGTGTCTGCGGTTGCGGCTCCGACTCTTCAGGACAAGCTTTCTGCGCAATGGGAACGCTATGAACAAGCCCGCGCTCTGTTGCTGGAACAAGTACAAAAAACCGATATCCCTGCTTCTCAACGCGCGATCTCTCGTGAAACCTGGGAAAACATTCTGCAACTTCCGGCAGATTACGCCTTCACGCCTCAGGATCTAGAGGACCTTAAAAATATCCAAGCTCGTCGCATTCAGATCGCTAAAGAAAAAGCCAAACTGGAATCTATCATCAACTTGGATCGCATTCGTGCAAAGAAAACCGCAAAACAATTTTGCGAGAAAATGCCAAAGGGTGCGATGCTGCACATCCATCCGGGTGGGACGTTGGATCGCGCTCTTGCTGCGAAATTACTCAAAGAAGTCGACGCAAAAATTGCAGCGGCCGAACTTCTTAAGTATATCGATAGCACTGGCGGCAACTCCATGCTTTTTCCAGACGAGCGTTCTTGGCTTGCGCAAATTCCGGATGATGCCACCTACGGTTCCTTATCTGCTCCAGATCAGCTGACATTCTCTAATTACCTGTTTTTGCCTCCGGGAAAGCAGCCCTTTGCAAGATTCAATGCGGTATTTTCATTCCTAGGTTATGCATTTCCTGACTGGAAACAATATGACGAAGTTCTGATGGATTTCGCTCGCAGAGCCGTTCGTGAAGGTGTGATTTATGCAGAATTCACTGGCAATGCCAGCGAGGACTTGTTCAAGGCCCTGCAGGTGGTTGAACAAGACAGCGGTCTGATGATTCGCGTGAATCAATCATTCAATCGCACACGCGACCTGGATACCTTGGATACATCCCTTCATGATTTCCTAAATCGCCCAGGCAATCTGCATCTGGTCGGTATCGATTTCTTGGATAACGAAGGTACCAACCCCGCTCTGGAAAAGGGCCAGATCTTATACGGGACTCTTTTACATAAAAGCATGACCGGTGAAACCACACTTCGTCGCACCATGCACTCAGGAGAGATCGGTGACATTCGCAACCCTCGCGATGCGATGATTATCGGAGCTGAACGCCTGGGGCACGGTGTGAATTTGGCGAAAGATCCGGTGGCTTTGGAATATGCTGCAAAAATTCATGAACCGATTGAAATCAATATCTCAAGCAACTTGCGTCTGACGGACGTAGAGAAAACTTCAGAACATCCATTTTTGAACTACCTACGCCTGGGATTGCCAGTCAGCCTGAGTACGGATGACGAAGGCATTTTTGATATCGACATTAATCATGAGTGCCAAATTGCGATTGAACAGACTGACGTGACTTATGCCGAGCTAAAAAAGATGGCTTTCAATTCTATCAGCACCTCTTTCGCCTCTGAAGCCGATAAGCAAAATCTGCTCAGAATCTTGACTAAAAAATTCCGCCAGTTTGAAAGAAGCCACGGTCACTAAAAGCATTGGAGCTTGGAACCAACTATTTCTTAAAGCATTCCAATTTGTAAACCAGAGGCCCATTCACGGTGGAAAGTTGCAGGCGTCCATCTTTGGAGAAATCCGCCGTTGATACTGATCCTTTGGTGTAATTCGGAGCATCGACGATGCTGATACGAAATGGTCCTTCTTTGGGTCCATTCAAAATAAAGGCATGATTTTCCAAATCCGCTGATAATACGATATGCGCGGCATTTTCAATTTCAATCGTCATGGGAATTTTATTCTGTCGTGAGCCGCCGTCATCAAATGACTCATAAACTTGGGCTGAGCATTCAATATTTAAATTTGCGGCAAAAACTGACACTGGCGAAAATAACAATAAGCTTAAGAATACATTTTTCATAAGGACTCCGACCGATATCGCGCATTCTGCTGAATGCCCTTCAATAAGTCTCCCGATCATTTAAAAAAAATTCAATGCCCAATAACACGGGGATAACATTATTTTAAATAAATGACATTGCCGACAATCGGGATCAGAATTTCTCTATGAATCTTATTAAGAGTCTCGGTATTGAAAAGCCTTTCATCTTAGCTCCGATGGCAGGGGGACCTTCAACTCCCCAATTGGTGGCAGCGGCTTCCAATGCAGGAATTCTTGGATCACTGGGCTGTGCCTATGAAACTCCTGAACAGATTAAAGAGACAATTCGTAAAACCAAAGAACTGACGACCAGACCCTTTGCCGTGAATTTATTTGCGCCACAAGCGGATCCGGTACTGACCTCCACGCAAATGAATGCCGCAATTACAGCTCTTGCACCCTACAGAAAGGAATTAGGTCTCACCTCAGTTCCCTCTCTGACTGCGCCATTTTCTCATGATTTCAGTAAGCAGTTCGAGGTCGTTCTTCAAGCCGCCCCCGCAGGATTCAGCTTCACGTTTGGTCTGATCTCCAAAGATCATATCAAAGCCTGCAAATCTCAAAAAATCATCACGATGGGAACGGCAACGACTCTTGATGAGGCTCTTTTACTTGAGGAGTTGGGAGTTGATGCGGTCATCGCCCAAGGTGTGGAAGCTGGTGGACATCGCGGAATCTTTTCAACCGAAACTCCCGATCCCCAAATTGGGATGCTGGAACTTACAAAATCCCTTGCTCAAAATCTCCATGTGCCAGTGATTGCCGCCGGTGGAATTATGGATGGCCAAGGTATTCACGCAGCCCTTGCCGCCGGAGCGCAGGCGGCACAGCTGGGGACCGCATTTCTTTTATGTGATGAAGCAGGAACTTCGCAATCCTACCGAGATGCACTTACTAACTCAAAACCGGAGGCCACTCAGTTAACTCGGGCCTTTTCGGGGCGTATCGCAAGGGGAATTGAAAATCGTTTTATGCGGGAAATGGAAAACCACAAGGACAGCATTCTCCCTTTCCCGGCACAAAACAACTTCACTCGCGATATCCGAAATAAATCTGCGCAATTAGGAAAATCAGATTTTCTGTCATTATGGGCCGGAGAAGAATTCTCCAAGATCAGGAAAATGCCTGCCAAAGATCTCATCGAAGTTCTTTGGCAAGAATACTTATCCGTTAAGACCTAATCCATTATACTGTTGCGATCAAAAACTCTTCGCCCGGAGAGGGTTCAAGTCCGTCAGCGCGACCTTTAAAATACTTTTCAATAACTTCTTCACGGGAAACATGTTTCGCCGTTTTAAATCCTGCTTCTAACGCCAGACCCACAGCTTCTGGCGGTTTAAAAAAACTAATAAAAGGCGTCCCTGCCGCCTTCGCCGCGGCATAGACTCTTTCGTGGCCTGGACGTTCCTCGGCTGGCAACATTTCCAGTGGTAACATAAAGGTCATTGCGAATGTCGTTCCGGGGGACATCTTTGAAATTTCAGTCATAGTCGCTTTATTAGTTTCACGAGTCAGATACATCGACACACCGGTTGAGGCGACAATCGCCGGCTTGTGATCATTAAATCCATGTTGAGAAAGTTGCTGTCGCCACGATTCACCTGACTCAAAATTAACTGGAACCAAAATCAAGTTCTCGGCAATACCAAAACCGGTCTCGTCCAGTCTCTTACGCTTCCACGCTTGAGTATCCGGTTGATCAATTTCAAACACTTTAACCTTTTTTGCTAAATCAGGACGACGTTGAGCGAATGTATCAACTCCCGCGCCCAAGATGACATATTGATCGACGCCGCTTTTGATTTTTTCTTGGACAATGTCTTCGAATAAGCGTGCACGCCCTACAATCGACGCGCGATAACCCCGAGTTCCCATCGGATGCATGTCACCGCGATTTCTCCAACCATCTTCTGGGGCAATCAACTTTAATCCCACGGAATCATCAAAAACCGGAGGCGCGGAATCGAGTTCAACATGAAGAGCCCGCCAAAGAGCGACTCGAACAGCAGTATGATCAGGAATGACTTTCGTTTGCGACATATACATAAAATAAAAAAGCTGCGGTTGTTTGGCAACCGCAGCTTCAATCATGGTCTGGTCTCGAGTTTAGCGAAACAGACGATAGCCCATAGTCTGTTCTGCCAAGATATTTAAGTATCTAGCCGCGACAGCTTGTGGATACTCGCCGTTTGAATTGTATTTACCTTGGAATTCGACGATCAGTTGATAACGTTGTTCAACGTCCATCATTTTCACTTCGACCTTCAAGGCATTTTCCGCAACCATGAATGCATAAGCACTCATACTTTTGCTGGTTTCTTTCAAAAACTCACCGTCCTTTGCCGAAATATAGGCGCGATAGTGCTTGATGCCTTCATTGTCGGCGTCACGGAAAGACAAGTTTGCAGCACCAATTTCTTTACGATATTGATCAGGTGCATAGTCACGCACGCGTGTTGTCAGCTTTTCATATAAGCCGCGCGCGCGAGCATCTGCCGGCATAGACTGCAATTTTTTAGAGAAATCAGTGGCGATCTTAATCAAGACATCGCTTGGGAATTTACGGCATGGAAGCTCATTTTGGATGGCGATCATCATAATGTCATTTCCGGCTTGAAGCAAATCACGATAAGCCGGCTCAGCAACGCCACCCACACGAACTGCATTGTATTGATCCGCAAAGAAGTTGATCAAGGTGATCAGATAATTCAAAGTTGTGTAAGATCCACCGGTTTTAATTGTAGAAACGAAGTCTCTGACTTGCTCCTTCAATTGATTGCCCGCGAATTTTTCCTGAACTGAACCTGGAGCAGCACTTTCCGCACGGCCAACCCACAACTGCACCGGATCCAATTTATCTTTTAACAGGGAATCAATACTGCGCTTACAAGAGAACTCGGGAACGCGGTTCGCCAAAGCCAAACGAGGTGCTTCTTTGGTCGAATAGGCTGTGATGTCGATAGAGGACTCGCCGCCCATGGCTTCTGCCAACAATTCAACCGCTACAATGTTTGCCTGAACATTTAAAATTTCAGAGCTGATCGCCTGCATGCCATCGTCGATATTAATGCCGGTCAACAGACGCAAAGGAACGCGGTCGCTTTTATCTGTTACCAAACTAGCCGAATAAATTTTTGATCGACCCAGTTTTGATTTTAACTCTACACGCACCAATGGAATTGCTTTAACCAATTCAAGTCTGTAAACGTCACCGCCAGCCTGTCTGGTTACAGAATCAATTTTGCCAACACCAGAGTATTGAGGATCTGACGGTGGTTGAGTTGGTTGAGTCGGCGGAGCCGGTGGTTTAGGCAATTGGCCGTTGCCTTTATCTGGTTTCGCTTCAACTCCAGGTTTTCCTGGTGCCGCCGTATAGTTCATCGGAGTAGCACTTGCCATTTGTGCACTCGCTAGAATTAAAAGTAACATCTTACCGTAATGCATTTGAAACCTCTTTTCATCCTTCAGTTTGATTTTAATTAGTGTCCCAGTGCTGACTGCTTTCGTTTCCACCCATAAAGAGCGGCGCCAAATACGTCTTAATCGCCGTGTTTTGACCGTAAATGTCGTCGACGAAACGAACGACGCCATCAGAGCTCATCATGGAAGTTAGATAGGCAGTGTACACTGGTGTTTGCTTCGCTTTCGGAACCGGAATCTCGGTGGACTTGCTTAACACCTCACCGGGACGAGCCACCATCGATTCAATGGTTTTGCGGTCCCAGGCCGTGTCTTCTAGTAAGTACTCCGCCAGATCAAAAGGCTTTTCCAGACGCATGCAACCGCTGCTCAATTGGCGCATTGGCACATCGAAAAGTTCCCGTTGATTGGTGTCATGCAGATAAATCAAGAATCCATTGGTTAGGTCGAACTTCACGACTCCCAAAGCATTGCCCAGGTGTGGGAGCTGACGAATGCTGATGTCGTAATTCACTCGGCCTTCGCTAAGCCCCATCCAATCAATCGTGGTTGGATCAATTCGACGTTTCCAGTCACCGGTCCATACTTCGTAATGATGTGAATCAAAGTATTCGCGTATCTGGGCTTTGCTTAAAACTTTCAGATCGTTGACTTTATCCTCACTGAAAATTGTCGGCGGCACTGTCCAGAATGGATTCAGAATGACCTTAACGATCATATCTCGCATGGTAGGAGACTTCCTGGTCGGGCGACCATTTACCGTTCTAAAACTCATCACACGCAAATAGTCTGGATTTGAAGAGTCCATCAAAATGAAATAGGACATCGCCAAATTCACAAAGATATAACGATCTTCAAAATATTGCGGGAACCAGCGCATCTTTTCCATATCCACTTGCAGCTGGCGCACGCGCTCCTGACAAGGCACGCTGAGAAACTGCCATACTTTACCTTTTGGCGAAATCTCCCCATCAGGTTTAATACGCAGACCCCATTGAATATCCGTGATGGCATTCAGCACGTCGCCATCAAAGACATCATCCATATTTGATATTTTATACCCAAGGGTCGCAAGACGACCTTTGATTTGCAGAAGCACCGGATTTTTAGAATACAGTCTTAAAGTAACATTCACGGGCGTGATGTCCTTCCATGTGCCGTCTGCACACGATGGATAAATCTTCATGTATCCTTCGCGCACGGATTGATAAGGCGCATTTTGGGGAGCGACTTCATCAACCAGACTTTTTGCGTCGTTGCCCGTCGCAATCACAATGGCTCGCAACTGTTTGGGCGTTAAAAAGTCCTTTTTGACAAATTTGACGTCATAACCCACGAACTGTGGATTCACACTTCCCGCATACAAATGATTCAACATTCTCAAGAAAGCCTGGTTCGCCGCCGAACGAACATTCGCTCCCCTTGAGTAGTTGGACTCCAATGCGTCTGTCCAATAAAGTTTAGGATTCAGGCCGTGACGCCAGCTTTGTTTCATCGCTGAACGCATGTCTCCAATCGAAATATTTGAAATGACCGTTTCATAGTCGAGTGGTTCAGCCGGCCTTGGCTTCGCACTCGTTTGCAACTGTGCCCACGCGAGCGCTGGCAACAGAAGCAACGTGACCACGATTCGATTCGCAAAACGAACGACTTCCATGTTGTTTCCCCTCAGTGAAGGACCTCAGACTAGGCGGCTCTATTTTGGAAGGGAAAATAATTTGAATTCACATGCAAAATCACAAGCGATCTTTGTCTGGGAACAGATAGCTGACAGTTCTGTGTAGAAAGTCACCTTGGGGCCAAAACACTTCTGCGCGATAATTTGAAATGAATTAATTAAGGGAGGCTACATGGAAGAAAATACGAAACATGCCAGTCCGGAGATCAAGAAACTTGGTGATCTGATCCAGGATATAAAGACCGCGATGCTTGTCACAGTCTCTGGTGGCAATAGTTTGCATAGCGCTCCTTTGATGACTCAGGAAGTGGATGCGGATGGCAGTCTATGGTTCATCATTTCCCGCAACTCCCAAAAAGCTTCAGATATTCACAGCGAAAATCGGGTGAACGTTATCTATTCTGGAGGCAGCAAATTTATTTCTGTCACAGGTAATGCTGAACTCGTCGATGATCATCCTGAGAAAGTCCGAGAACTTTGGTCAAAAGGTTACGAAGTATGGTTTCCACAAGGACCAAACGATCCGAATGTTCAATTACTCAGAATCGATGTCGAAAAAGCAGAGTACTGGGAAGGCCACTCAAATCCGATTTCCAAAATTCTAGAGTTCGTAAAAATCACCACCGGCTCTCATATCAAAATGGGCAACCATGGTGAGCTAAATTTGCGACATTAGTCAAACGGAGCTAAGCGGACCTCGTGTGAAAAACACACAGGTTTCCGCTGTCGTATTGAATAGGTTGTGACCAATTTTCACGTGCGGCCACTTCCAATAACCACTTGCGAGCATTTCCTTTGGTGACAATAATCAACGGTTTTCTGCGGCTGATTTCAATCAACTGATTCAGAACATGAGCGTAAGTTTCTTCGCTAAAGGGATCGTATAGATAGTAAACTTCCGCCTCGGGAATCGCAAAATCAGCTAAAGACAAATCTTGAATTTGAAATTTAACATGTTCTTGAATCTGAAATCGCTCTGCTGTCTTTGTTGAAATATGCACGCGATGAGGAACGTACTCATATCCAATAAAATCAATATCAGGCCTTAAAAGACCGACGACCAACCCCACGCGTCCATAACCAGAGCCAAGGTCCACAAATCGGGCTGAATCCTTCAACCCCAGATGATTGAGTGCGGTCAAAACGGTTGAGTAACCAGATTGCACACCAACCCCGGCACCTTCATAAAGGCGCTCACCACCGTCGATGGTTTCAATCTTCATTCCGACATCGGCGTCATAATTCAGTTCAAAGATTTCATCTAAACGGTCAAAAGTGCGATAAAGCGAAATTCCCGTCGGCTGCCAACTCTCTTCTTCGGCGAACAAAGCTGACATTTCAGTCAGGGCATATTGAGAAAACTCTCTCTGCTCAAGGCTGGAACGCGCCCGAATAAAATTGATCACCGCAACTTCCAAAAGATGCAGATCGGTCTCCAACTTTTTGAAGCTTTTTAATTCAATCTCTTCCAGATACGAACGGAAGAAATTGAGACGTCGGAGTTCCTTGCGAAACAGCGATTCCAAAAAAATAGGAAGAATCGGAGTGGAACCATGCTGTTTACGATAAAGCCAGTGTGCTTCGGTAATAAAAGGAAGAGCGGATTGAGAAAACGCTGCAAGCACATAGATTTCAGACAGAAACTGAGTATTCAGTTGCTGGAGTTCAGAAAAAAAAGAAGGACCTCGTCTTAGGAGGTCCCCAAAGGCCTTTTGAGCTTGGGTCATCTCATAAAGGCTAACAGTACTGGTTATAAGTTACTAGTTGTTTGTTTCAACCGGAGCTTCGCAAACGGCCCAGTTAGTTTGGCGAGTACCCATGTTGTTCATGCGAAATTTCGGCTGACATACCAAACCTTGAGCACAAGATTCATATGTTTGATCTGCATTGTGATAGATTACTGTCTCAGAAGCACATTGAGACAAAGTAGTTTCATAAACTTTATCGTAACCAGAACCGTAATCGGCCATAGCAGAAGTCGATACAAGCATAAGTGCTGCGATCATCATTTTCATAAAATCTCCTATAAGGATAAATTGAAGGACCGCAGAGAAATACCCCCGCTCGGGGTGTTTACGCAAGGAAACAGCCCCACTTCAAGCTCAGTTTTGACAAAGTTCCCCGTTCGTCAAAAGTTTAGACAGATAAAAAGGGGTATTTTTTACTCGAAAATCTTCTCGCGAATCGCCCAGAAACTCTTCTGCTTACGGGCAATAACAAACATCGGCAGGCGGAACTGGGCCTTCATATTGATGGCTTCATCCACCGATTTAATGAATAACTTCATACCCGGCAAACGCTGATGCATGCGAGTAAAATTGAAATAAAAGGCCCGGCTGTCAGAGGCGGTATTTAAATAGAAGTATTCTGTTAACGCCTTGGCATCGACGTCATAGTACTTCACCTCGAGACGCTCATTGCCCTTTTTATCATAGCCCTTAGTATACGTAACGGAATCAACCCTTAGAACATGGGCATCTTTCAGGGCCATGGCTTCTTTCAATTTTTTATCGTTATCGACTAAAATCGCCTGACAACCTTCACAACTGCGAGCGGCAATATCATTTTCATGCCCGCAATCAGGGCAACGTTTGAAGCGGAAACGAAATCCACAGGCTTCGATTTCGCCGCTAGCAGGATCTTGGAAAGCCCCCTTGCAACGACGACCGAAGTGTTCTTCCACTTCGCCTTCTCGATTTTTAATTCCCCAGAAATTGTTCATTGTCCCACACTCAGGACAGGGAACTTCCACCATCACGGAGCCGGTGGTCGGTTTATCGTCATCAATTTCTGGAGCAAAAAGATCATGATCCTGACCCGTGTAATCCAAAATCAGACAGTCTGATTTCCCTGGGCTTAAGCGCAAACCGCGTCCAATAATCTGTTGATATAAACTGACTGACTCTGTCGGTCTTAAAACCGCTATCACATCCACATGAGGTGCATCAAATCCCGTCGTCAAAACCGAGACGTTAACCAGATATTTAAGTTTACGTTCTTTGAAGGCTTCGATGATCTCGTCACGCTCTTCTGTTTCCGTATCGCCCACCACCAAGGCCGAAACATACGGCGGCAAGCTTTTCATAATTTCGATGGCATGATTTACAGAGCTGGTAAAGATCATCACTCCGTGACGATCCACAGACATATCCACAATATTTTTTATAATCAAAGGCGTGATGCGCTTTTGATCTTTCAACAACGCCTCGATTTGTGCCGTTACATAGCTGGTTCCATGAATTTTCAAACTGGAAAAATCATAACAAGCCACCGGAGAATCAATTTTCAAGGGCGGCGTCAGATACTGATTCTTAATCATGTATCCAATGGATAGTTCATAGATGCATTTTTTAAAGAAACGATCTTCCGTGGTCTGCTGCAGCTTTTTAGTTACATGGTACTGATAGATCCAACCAAGTCCCATACGATAAGGAGTCGCCGTTAACCCCAGAACACAAATTTCCGGATTCAATTTTTGCAACTTAGAAACAACTTGAAAGTACTGCGTTTCGCCTTCCATGGAAACACGATGACACTCATCGATGACAACCAACGAAAAGTTTTGGAAGAAATCTTCCTCGGCTCGAGCGATGGACTGAATGCTGCCAAAGATGACTTTCTGAGAAGAATCTTTGCGATCCAGCCCGGCAGAAAAAATCCCTGCTTCCAGACCGAAAGAAATGTATTTGGCGTGATTTTGTTCAACAAGTTCTTTGACATGAGCCATGACCAGCACACGACCGCGTGCCAGTCTGGCCAGCTCGGCAATCACCAAGCTTTTACCCGCACCCGTTGGCAGAACAATCACCGCGGGTGATTTCTCCTTGCGAAAATGCTGAAGGGTCGCTTGGACCGCTTCTTGTTGATACGGGCGCAGTTGATACATGGAAACGATTATCTACGCTTTTTAAATGGATTTACAGAAGATTTTCCGCTGCCCTTTTTTGGTGGCGGCGCGCCTTTGCCACCCATTCTTTTCGGAGCAGATTTTGCGTCTGTGTTCTTTGCAAATTTCTTAGTGCGATCAATGAACTTAAATGAAGGATCCAGCATTTCTTCCCTGGCTCCTTGTAAATAGCCCTTCACCTTATTGTACATGCGGTGATCCGAAGGCGTCACAAAGGTAATAGCCTCGCCATTTCGTCCTGCGCGCGCAGTGCGACCGATCCTATGTAAGAAATCTTCCGCCTGGAATGGCAAATCAAAATTCACAACATGATCCACGTGAGGAACATCCAGGCCACGAGCCAAAAGATCTGTCGCGACCAGAATACGAATTTCACCCTCGCGGAATGCACGTACCACACGATTGCGCTGCCCTTGGGAAAGACCGCCATGAATTAAATCCGTATCGAAACCATAAGACTTCAGATACTCCCCCACATTTTCACAGCTTTCCTGACTGCCAGTAAATACAATCACGCCCCCGCGAGTTGCATTCAACTCGTCCAGCAGACGATCATTTTTCATCGTGCGATCCAGGAACAAAACTTTCTGTTTCAAACTTTCCACCGGAGCTTCCGCCTGTTCAGAGCGAATCATCACGGCTTTAGGATGCAAGAAAAGTTGTGCAATCAAATCGACATTATGACCAAAGCTTGCGGAGAACATCAATGTCTGGCGATTCCCACGTAAAGTCGCCTGAATATTCTTAAGCTGCGGAGCAAATCCCATATCAAGCATGCGATCTGCTTCATCGATCACTACATACTCGACATCTTTCAAAAGAAGTTTGTTTGTCTGTAAGTGATCATTCATACGACCCGGTGTCGCGATAATGATTTTAGGATTTTTCTTAAGCTGGTTGGCTTGCTTAGAACCAGTGGTTCCACCGATCGCCAGGCAAACGGAAACCGGCATTTCTTTGCACAGATCCAGGAACACCTTGTAGATCTGTTGCGCCATCTCGCGACTGGGTGCCAGTATCAGTGCTCGTGCATTTGGTTTATTCGCAAGCCCCGTCAAGACCGACAAAGCATACGCCAAAGTCTTGCCACTTCCTGTTTGCGCGATCCCAATCAAATCAGAACCGTTCATCACCACAGGAATCGCCTGGGATTGAATCGGAGTTGGTTTTTTGATGGACATTTTCTCGAGTGCGGTAAAAAGCACGGGAGATAGATTCATTTCTTGAAAGGAGTTCTGACGAACCGAAGACGTTTGGAATTTCATAGACCCGAAGGTCTATCACAGACGGCCCCAATCTGCACCGGAGCCGCCGTTTTTATAAAAAATACTATTGAAGAGACGACAATGCCGCGTCGTAATTTGGCTCGTGAGCAATTTCAGAAACCTGCTCAGAGTAAAGAACCTTGTTATCTTCAGACAAAGTGATCACAACTCGTGAAAGAAGACCTTTCAGAGGGGAATCCGTGATATCCAAACCCCATTCCGGACCAAAATGACTGCGGAATGCAGACAGTGTTTCACAATTTTTGATGCCTTCAGCACCACAAAAGCGAGCCTGTGCAAATGGCAGGTCCATAGAGATATTCAAAACAACTGTGTTAGCCAATTTAGCCGCGTCCTGATTGAAGTGACGAACTGACGTTGCACATGTTGAAGTGTCGATGCTTGGGAAGATATTCAAAACTTTCTTTTTACCTGCGAAGTCTTTCAGAGTGACTTCGGAAAGGTCATTACGAACCAATTTGAAATCTTTAGCCACAGTACCTTTTGCAGGGACTTGGCCAGAGGTATGAACAGGGTTGCCTTTAAGTGTAATTGACGCCATGAATGCTCCTTTGATCATCTGGGTTTACTTCTTTCTGGAAGGCCCGTCACGTCTTGACTTCAAGGGCCGTGAGAACCTAGTCTGCGCTTAAGTATGAAGAAGATATTTGTCATTCTCGGCCTTGTTTTTGCGGTCATTACCTTTTGCATGATCTATTTGGTGCGCAAAGGAGTCAGCCTCCGTTCCGAGCCGCTGATTCGCCCGACCGTCATCAGCGCCGACCAGCGCAATATTGCCAGCCACACTGTTCTTCGTATTTTTCCTGATCTCCAATCCAATCACTACATCATTTGGGGTGTTTTGCCGGAAACTGGGGATACCCAGCTGCTGATGACTCACTTTGTGGAGGAGTACTTTAAAAAGCTGCAAATCCCGGTTCACATTATCGAAAATGGACTCACGGTCACCGCTGATGAAATTCAAAAATGTGATAAGCCTTGTTGGATTAAAATGCCCCACGACCAAGCCAATGAACTGACGGCTAACGAGTTTATTACCGGTAAAATTGCCCCCACAGGAAAAGCCCATATCACAATGACGATCATGCCTTTTACTGGCGATGAAGTCGTACCTGAATACTGCGATCAACAAAAACGCCTGACTTTGGAGTGCATCACCCCGATTTCCGTTCGCGAGATCCACAAAAAGATGAAAGATCCCAAACAGTTGTATTTTTTCCTACGCAAGTATAACGACCGGGATTTCTTTCTATTCGTGCAAAAGGAACTACCAAAAAACGGCCTTTAAGGTATAAGTGGGCCCATGTCATTTGAGCAGCGCATCCCCACTATTTTAGATTTAGGTTTCCGCAAAGAAGCTGTTGATCAGCTAAAGAGCTACATTGATCTTCTTTGGAGTTCCAACGAAGAACTCAACCTTATCAGCCGCAAAATGACTTTCGACGAATTGCTCGACAACCACGTCATCGACTGCCTTTTACCTCTTAAATACTTTCCTAAAAATATAAAAATGGCGGCAGATTTTGGATCTGGCGGTGGATTGCCCGGCGTGATTTACGCCATTCAGTTTCCCGAAGTTCAGTTTCACCTTTACGAAAAAAGCATCCTTAAGCAGAACTTTTTAAATAGCTGCAAAAAAATTGCCCCGAACCTTCACGTTCATGGCGAAATCCCGAAAGACCTGGGAACTGTCGATATCGTGACAGCTCGTGGGTTTAAACCTGTTGATGTTATTTTGGATGTCAGCCGCAGCTATTATGCAAAAAAAGGAAAGTACTTCCTTTTAAAAGCGCGCAAAGAAAAGATCGATGAAGAGCTTTTGCTTGCACGCAAAAAATTTAAAGATTTAGCAGTGACTATTGAACCGTTGAAGTCCCCAGTGCTGGACGTCGAGCGCCACCTGGTTTTAATTTAAGGTTCTCATAACAGCAGTCTCCATTTTTTCCAAAATAGATAACCTTCCTTCCCGAGAGATGAATTGTGTAGCTCACCACTCCACAACTCATCAACTGCGAAACAAAGTCCTTAAAGCTAAGACGATCCAATTGATTATCCAAAATAGCCTGACGAATGCCCCCATCGTCAAATTTTTCGGCGATTTTATCTTTCAGTTCTAACGTGTCAGAATAAACCTCACCATCTTCTGCGACGAATATCATCCGACCTTCCAGAATATCCACCCGGCAATAATCGACCAGGGTTTGCTCCAGAGAGGCGATAAATTCAGAGAAATTCAAAGCTCCCGCAGGAGAAATAATATCCGTTCCTTGTGGCTTTTGCGGTTCCATCACAGGCCCTCCCGCTTTAATTTTCTGAATTTACACTTTATACAACAAGGCCTTTGTCAAAATCACATGACCACCGACGGCACCGCCAACACAAACGGGCATCACCAGAAAATAGGGAATGTGATACAAGAGCAGCAGGCGAGGTTCGATCTCCCAGGCAAATGGCAAGGGCGACGACATCACTCCCACATAAATGGCATTGATTGCCAAAATGCTTCCTAAAATATTGAACGTCCACGCCAACCACTTTTGAGAATTCGCAAACGGAGCAATTGCCAAGGCCAATATTCCCGCGACGACATCAAAATTATATCCAGTCCAAGTCATGGTAAATGGCATCGTTCCCTGCTGCGCCCATTGATGCAAAATCACCTCTAATGGCAGACGATATCCATGAAACAAAATCAGGGCTGACAACGAAAGTCCCAGGGCCAGGCGGTTGCCATACTTTGAAAGGGCCACACCAATAGAAACCACCAACACCGTCATAAAATAGGCTAAGGCCACTGGATAGGGACGAAACTGAAAAATTTTAGTGTAAGTTAGAAACGTACCAATCGCCAACCACAGCAAGGTAAGGACCGTGACTTTGATAACTTCACGGTTTACAGAAAACTCCAATCGCTCACTGGCAACGCCAACTGCGCCAATAAACATAATACAAACGCCAATAACCACCGCCATAAAGAGCAGAACTGAAAGACCGCCGGCGGGTGAGAAGACCATTAAGACCTCCGAATGTTAAGTGACGTTTAATACTATCTTTCCGGTATGAGCACTGGATTCCATCAGTTCATGAGCTTCACGAGCTTGCTCCAATTTGAACTGTTTAAAGATCACAGGTTTCAGACGGCCTTTATTTAATAACGGCCAAACATGGTCTTCCAAACTTTTTGCAATTCGCGCTTTTTCTTCCACCGAACGAGGGCGTAAAGTCGAACCCGTGATCACCAGTCGCTTGGCCATCATTTTGCGCAAATCAAAAGTGGCTGTGGTCCCCTGCAAAGTCGCAATTTGCACCAAGCGCCCCATCGGCGCCAGGCATTCGATATTGCGAGCAAAATACTCTCCGCCAACCATATCCAAAATCACGTCGACACCTTTGCCGTCGGTTGCTTCCTTGACGACAGTAACGAAGTCCTCTTTTTTATATTGAATGACTCTGTCAGCGCCTAACTCTTGGCAAGGCTTAACCGCAGACTCTTTTCCGACAGTTGTAATAACCTTTGCCCCCATTTGGTGTGCCAATTGAATTGCCGTTGTGCCAATACCGCCAGAGCCACCATGAACCAAAATCGTTTCGCCTTTTTTGAGCTGGCCACTTTCAAAAACATTGGTCCAAACAGTAAAGAAGGTCTCTGGCAAAGCAGCGGCATGAGTAAAATCCAAATCATAAGGAATCGGTAGACATTGGCCCTCGGGCGCCACCACATATTCTGCATAGCCGCCACCGGACACCAAAGCGCAGACGGGATCACCTTTGTGCCAACGTTTAACGCCGCTGCCGATTTCAACGACTTCACCGGATACTTCCAAACCCAAAAGATCAGAAGCCCCGGGTGGAGGTGGATAAGTTCCCTGCCGCTGGGCACAGTCCGGACGATTTATTCCCGCAGCTTTAACCTTTATAAGAACTTCATTTGCCGCAGGTTTGGGAACTGGGCGCTGGGCCACAACTAAAACTTCGGGCCCCCCGGGTCTTGTGATTTCAATAACTTTCATCGCTCACCTCAGTTCTAACCATAAATAAACACCTGATCATAGTAAAGCCCCGGCCCATCCTTACAAAAACCGCTTTGTCACTCGTGGGGTTATCATTAAGAATCGTGCAAATAAAACAATGCCTATTGCCTTTTTCCGCGAGGTGCCTAATATCGGGCCCATGAACAAGGATCTTATCATCGCATTCGCATTGGGTATTTTAGTGGGCTGGGGAGTTTTCAAATTTACCTCTCCCAATCATACTGCGGCTCCCGTTGAAGTGGCTCAAGTCACCCCAGAGGAAGGCACTCCTCCTTCTGGAACCGAAACCCCGGGTGGCGATGTCCCACCCCCACCTGAAACACCTGATACGAACACGGCCGCGACACCCAGTGGAACACCGATGGCACCGACCTCAACCGCAGGTGAAGGCGTTCACCGCAACATCAACTTGGAATTGACGGAGGACGCCGTTGATATGCTTGAACAAAGCATTACGGATCTTCATCAATCAGTGACTGTTGAAAGAGACGCCGAAGGTTTCATTCTTCATTTTGATAATCCTGATAACTATTTTGCCAGCATCGGACTGTCTAACAACGATCGCATCCCTTTTACTCAATTCGAAGAAATGCGCCAAAATCCTGAAACGCAGGAACTTGCCAGCCGTATCGAAACATTGCTTTCCAATTTGGAAAAATAAAAAAGGGCTCTGGATAGAGCCCTTTTTCATTTTCATATTTAATCTAAGACTATTTGAAATGCTTCTTAAAACCCTGCCAGCAAGATTGATAATCTGCCTGCAAAAAGTCTTTCCCCATCGCAAAATCCGTCACGCGATATGGTGAGCGCGACTCAAACATAAACGCCATTGTGGCTGTCAGACGAATCGGTTTAAGGTCCGCATTGCTAGCTTTCTCAAACGCATCAACGTCAGGACCATGTGCCGAATAGAAATTATGAAGACTGCCGCCACCTGGAACGAAGCCACCCGCAGTTTTTGCGTCGTACTCTCCGTAAATCAAGCCCATGTATTCGCTCATGCAATTGCGATGGAAATACGGAGGACGGAATGTGTTTTCAGCAACCATCCAACGAGGCGGGAAAATCGCAAAGTCGACATTGGCCGTTCCCGGAGTTTCACTTGGTGAAGTAAGCACCGTGAAAATCGAAGGATCTGGATGATCATAGCTGACCGTATTGATAACATTGAATTTCCTAAGATCGTACTTATAGGAAACATAGTTTCCGTGCCAAGCCACCACATCCAGAGGGGAATGAGTCATTTCCGCTGCCCACAATTGACCGGCGAATTTGCCAACCAATTCAAATTGGCCTTCCAAATCTTCAAAGGCTGCTTTCGGCGTCAGGAAATGACGACGATGTGCCAAACCATTTGCACCGATAGGACCCAACTCAGGAAGCTGGAAAGGACTGCCAAAGTTCTCACCGATATAACCCGTGCACTTGCCAGAACTTAAAGGATTCACTTGGAATTTCATTCCCCGTGGAACGACCGCGATTTCTCCGGGTTCTGCTTCGATCACGCCCACTTCCGTTTTCAACTGAATAGAGCCCGCCTGAGGCACGAACAAAAAGTCGCCATCGGCGTTCATAAAGTAACGCTGACCCATGGGTTTGTTAAAAGAATACAAATGTACATCGATACCACGATGATCTTCGGCACCACCGGCTCCGCAAACTGTGCGAACACCTTCGATGAAATCCTGATCGCCAGAGGCAGCCAATGGATTCCAACGCATTTGATTAGGATTGATGTGTTGTGGTTTCATGAAAGTTTTCGCAGTCAGATCTTTCAACGGCACAAAAGATTTGTGCATTACCGAAGGACGAATGCGATAAAGCCAGGAGTAAAGATTGTGATTTCTGGGAGCTGTGAATGCGGAACCACTGAGTTGTTCCGCATAAAGCCCCATCGCTACTTTTTGTGGAGAGTTTTGATCCACAGGCAAAGCACCGGGACGAGCTTCCGAAGAAAAATGATTTCCGAATCCTGACAAATATTGATTTTCCATAGGTCATGATAATCAGGTTTCACCTACCAAAGTCAATAAATGGCCAACACTCCCACCCCGGTTTGAGACAGATCGAAGCTGGTCGAGTGATAAAACACAGTGCGACGTCAGCACGAACTCGCAGTAACCTAGGAAAAATAAAAATGGAGGTCCACATGAAGTTTTTGAAACTGGGGTTAACGGCCGCGCTTCTGCTGTTCTCCGCACGATCTTTTGCAACTGGCTTTTACTTTGAACCCGCAGTTTTTTACGAAGACGGTAAAGGAACTGTTGATATCGATAGCTCCGATGCCACCACAAAAGGCATGGGATTGGATTTAAAACTGGGAATGCACTTTGTGGATCATATGCTGTTTGCAGGACTTGATGGCTCTTACTCGAAGCCGAAATTTAAACATGACAACACGGGGTATGACGCCGATGCCACCTCCAGCACTTATGGCGCCATCATTGGGGTGCAAACACCTCTGGTGGGTTTGCGCTTTTGGGCCGGCTATGTTTTTGGTGGAACTTTGGATCCAGAATCCAGCGGTCTTTTCGACGTGAAGTTTGACGAAGCCAAGGGACCAAAAGTGGGATTGGGAATCAAGATCTTTTTTGTCGCCATTAATTATGAGTACATGGATTTGAAATACTCAAAAGGCACCGGTAATTGGGGTTCCATTCCCAGCCTTGATGATTTCGAAAACAAAGTCAGCATGATCAGCGTCAGCGTTCCATTTATGTTTTAGTGTAGGGAACTACTTCGGCAGCGCCGAAGTGTAAGCCAGCTATTTCACAAGATCCTGCACGTTCTTACCCAGATTAAGCAGGATCTTGCGAACAGGATCAAAAGTCTGATCCGTACAATCTTTAAAATTTGTGATGTGATAAAGATTGCGCAAAGTCTGTTTGCCATTCGGAGCATTGGAAAAGCTTTTCAAAGCCTCCACCAATTTCCTTTGCTGTTCCGCTGGAAATCCCGCACGAAAAACCACCGGATCACTGGGAATCGATCCCGTCATTGCGATGATTCGCACTTTCTCAAAGACATCTGGAAATTGCGTCAGCACCAAACGACGCGCGTCCTGGGGCTTTCCATCTTCTGGTGGAGTATGATAGGTCGCTCCCGCGTCGACTTGTCCCTGATACACCATCGTCACCACACTGTCGTGCTTACCCGCAAATACAATGTCTTTAGGTTTCACTTCGGCCTCTTTTAAAAGTGCTGCGGGCAGCACATATCCAGAGGTGGAGGCCGGATCAACATAAGCGAATTTTTTTCCGTTTAAGTCTTTAAGCGATTTGATTTTGGGATCTTTAGCAATTATTTGCCCCCAATACTCTGACCGTCCATTGTTCTCGCCGATCAAAACCGCATTCGCCTGGTACTTGTCATGAGCCAGAATATAACCAAATGTATTTATAATTGCGAAATCCACACGCTGAGAACCTAAGCCCTCGACAACAGCAACGAAATTTGCCGGAACCTGAATCTTAACAACCAAGCCGGTTTGCGCCTGCAGCCACTGCTCTAAAATTTTACCGTTTTCCAACAAAACGACTGCATCTTGCCCGGGAACTAGAGCAAAATGAATAGGGTTTTCCGATGACCCCAACTCATGCTTTGAAGTGCAAGAAAGGGCCGAAAACAGTGCTAAAAAAATGAGTATTTTCTTCATAAAATCAGCCCCCTACGCGGCTCGCCCTGAGGAATTTACCCTTGATATTAAATCTGTGCAATAAAGGCTTTCGTAAACTAAATTTTATTGTAATGAAACCTACTAAAAAGGATAACCGACGCATCTATGGCAAAAATCAAAGTAGAAATCGACGCTGATCTTCAAGATTTGATTCCTCAGTTTACTGAGAATCGCAAGAAGGACATTCTCACTCTGGAAGAACTCATTGCAAAAAATGATCTGCCAGCTATTGCGGCTTTGACCCACAAAATCAAAGGGGCGGCCTCCAGCTATGGTTTTATGCAATTAAGCGAAATCGCTGCTCAAATGGAAAAACTCTCGAAAAATAATGAAAGCAGCCAACTCGCGGGTCTTGTTCAAGAAATGAAAACTCATTTCGAAAACATTGAAATTCAATTTGTTCCAATGTCCTAGGTCGAAATGACGATACGGGTTCGGATTCTCCTCTTTACACTGCTCATTGTTACTGGAGCCATGATTGCCGCCGGAACAATGGGCTATAAAGTGGGAACATCCTCACTCCAAAGCGGTCATTCCGAACGTTTAATTCAAATACGCCTGATTCGTGCTCAGGCCTTAAA